>JAKPCH010000096.1 GCA_029553375.1 Deltaproteobacteria bacterium
CGCCCTGGGCGAGGACGGCCGCATCGAAAGATTTCACATGAACGATAAATGCGCCGCCGGGACGGGCCGCTTCCTGGAGATCATGGCCGCGGCCCTGGGCCTCTCCCTGGCCGATTTCATCAGGGAGGCTTCCCTCGCCGAGTCGGAGGTCATCTCCACCATTAACACGTCGCGGCCCAGGGGGCGAAAGAGAGAATAACGAAGGTCGAGGAGGACCCGATCATGGAAGAGACGATAGACGCCCGGGGCCTGGCCTGTCCCGGGCCGGTGGTCCTGGCCAAGAAGGCCCTCGAGGGGAGCGCGCGGGTGAAGGTCCTGGTGGACAACGAGACGGCCGTGGAGAACTTGCGCCGCCTGGCCCTGAGGAACGCCTGCGGTTTCGCCGTCGAGGGTGGGGAAGGGGGGTGTTGGGAGATCGTCATCACCCGGGAGGGCCCCCTGGCGGAGGCCCCCGCCGAGGCCTCGCCCGAGACCCGCGGCACGAAGGCCCCCCGCGCCGCGGGGCCCACGGTGATCGTCTTTGCCCATGACCGCATGGGCGGCGGGGACGACACCCTCGGTGACATCCTCCTGCGGGCCTTCGTCCACACCCTCCTGGAGGTGAAACCCCGGCCCGACGTCGTCGTCTGTTACAACGGCGGGGTCAGGCTGGCCGTGGAGGGGGCCCAGACGGCGGCGGACCTCCGGGCCCTCGCCGAGGGCGGGACGGAGATCCTCGTCTGCGGGACCTGTCTCAATTACTACGGCCTGACGGAGAAACTGGCCGTGGGGCGCGTCTCCAACATGTACGAGATCGCCGAGACCCTGACGGCGGCGGGGAGGATCGTCAGGCCGTGACGACCAAGGGGGGTCATGTCGTCTTTCTCTTCCCCTCCGTCAGCCACGCCCTGAAGGCGGAGAAGATCCTCAAGGAGGCCGGCGTGACCCACAAGCTGATCCCCGTGCCCCGTCACATCAGCTCCGACTGCGGGGTGTGCCTCAGAGTCGAGGCGCCGCTCAGGGACGAGGTCGTCGCCCGCCTCCGGGGCCGGGTCACCTGGGAAGGCGAGGCGCCCCTCGAGGGGTCTTGAGGAAGGGGGGAAAGAGCGATGGAGAAGGATACAGAGGGCCGGGTGATCTATTTCGACAACGCCGCCACGACGTGGCCCAAGCCGAAGGAGACGATCAGGGCCATGGTGGCCTACGCCGAGGAGGTCGGGGGCTCGCCGGGGCGCTCGGGCCACCGCCGGGCCGTCATGGCGGGCCGGATCATCTTCGAGGCCCGGGAGGCCCTGGCGGAGATCTTCGGCTGCGACGACCCCTTCCGGATCGTCTTCGCCAAGAACGCCACGGAGGCCATTAACACGGCCATCCTGGGCCTTCTGGAACCCGGGGACCACGTCGTCGTCTCCTCGTTGGAGCACAACTCCGTCATGCGGCCCCTGCGCCACCTCGAGAAGAGGGGACTGAGGCTCACCGTGGTGCCGCCGGGGCCCGACGGGGTCGTAGAGCCCGACCGGATCGAGGACGCCCTGGGGGCCGACACGCGCCTCATCTGCCTCACCCACGCCTCGAACGTGACGGGCCAGATCCAGCCCGCGGCGTCGGTGGGCGAGATCGCCCGCCGCCGGGGCGTCCTCTTCCTCCTCGACGCCGCCCAGACGGCGGGCGCCGTCCCCATCGACGTCAGGGAGGCCAGGGTGGACCTCATGGCCTTCTCCGGCCACAAGTCCCTCTTCGGGCCCCAGGGGACGGGGGGTCTCTACATCGGCGAGGGGGTCGAGGAGCGCCTCCGGCCCCTGATTTACGGGGGGACGGGGAGCCGCTCGGAGTTCGAGGCCCAGCCCGATTTCCTCCCCGACAAGTACGAGTCGGGGACGCCCAACACGATCGGCATCGCCGGTCTGGGGGCGGGGGTGCGCTTCGTCCTCTCCGAGGGGATCCGGCGGATCAGGGAGAGGGAGGAGGAGCTGACGGGGCGTTTCCTCGCCGGTCTCGCGGCGATCCCGGGGGTCAGGGTCCACGGTCCCCAGGACGCCTCCTCCCGGACGGCCGTCGTCTCGTTCACCCTGGAGGGGGTCTCGCCCTCGGAGGCCGCTATGACCCTGGAGGAGGAGTTCGGGATCCTGTGCCGCCCGGGCCTCCACTGCGCCCCCTCGGCCCATAGGACCATCGGCACCTTCCCGGCGGGGACCGTCCGCTTCGGTTTCGGGTACTTCAACACCGACGAGGAGATCGACCGGGGCCTGGAGGCCCTCCGCAAAATACGCCGACACAATACTTAATTCGTAAGCCGCCGTATTTATTGCCGTTGTTTTCAGGGGAAGGCGTTATCGTGTCCCCGAATTTCTTCGTCGCCTTGCCTTCTCACCCCCGGCCCGGCCGCGAGAGGGACAAGAAGATGCGTTTTCCTGAAAAACCCCGGGGGCCCGGCGGCGGGGTTCTGAGTCTTTGAGGGGCCCCGGGCCTTCCGGGTGTTGACATTTTGCCCCTTTTGGGGGGAGAGATGGGCGAGGCGGGGCCTTGCCCCGTCCCTCACCCAAAACGACCGGGCAGGTGTCGAACCATGGGCTCCCCCTTCTTCAAGAACCGCCGCCTTCCGGCGCTGATCCTCGCCGCGGCGGTCCTTGTCGTCTTCGGGCGCATGGTCTCCTTCGATTTCGTCTTCTACGACGACCAGGCCTACGTCGTCGCCAACGCCCATATCCGGGCGGGCCTGACGGCCGATTCCCTCCGCTGGGCCCTCACGGCCCTGGAGGCGGGTTTCTGGCAGCCCCTGACCTGGATCTCCTTACTCCTGGACCGGGAGATCTGGGGCATGAACCCCGGCGGCTACCACCTGACGAACCTCCTGCTGCACCTCGCCTCGGTCCTCCTCCTCTTCGCCGCCCTGGACCGCCTGACGGGCGAGACGGCCAAGAGCTTTCTCGTCGCCGCCCTCTTCGCCGTTCATCCCCTCCACGTGGAGCCCGTGGCCTGGATCGCCGCCCGCAAGGACGTCCTGGCCGGGGTCTTCTGGTCTTTCGCCCTCCTCCTCTGGGGCGCCTACGGGGAGAAAGAGGGGAAGGGGAGCTACCTGGCCGTCCTTGGGGCCTACGTCCTGGGCCTGGCCTCCAAGGCCATGGTCGTCACCCTGCCCGCCGTATTGCTCCTCCTCGACGTGTGGCCCCTCGGGCGCCTCGGGAGGCGGGGGTGGAAGAGGCTCGTCCTGGAAAAGGCGCCCTTCCTTATCGTCGGTCTCGCCGTCGGCCTGGCGACCGTGGCGGCGGAGGAACAGGCGGGGGCCCTCAAGGGCCTGGGGGAGTACCCCCTCGCGGCCCGCCTGGGGAACGCCGCCTGCGCCCTCGCCTTCTATCTCGGCAAGACCCTCCTCCCCTTCGACCTCGCCGTCCCCTACCCCCACCCGGGGCACTGGCCCCTCCCCTACGTGGCCGTCTCCCTGGCCGTCGTCCTTCTCTTGACCTACGGCGCCCTCAGGAACTACCGCCGGAGGCCTTATCTCCTCGTGGGGTGGCTCTGGTACCTCGTCACCCTCCTGCCCGTCACGGGCCTCGTCCAGATCGGGAGCCACGCCTTCGCCGACCGGTACTCCTATCTGCCCCTCACGGGGATCTTCATCGCCGTCGTCTGGGGAGGGGCATCCCTGGGGGAACGGCGGGAGGGGGTGGAGAGGACCCCGGAGGCGGAAGGAACGACGGGCGCCTACGACGATTTGAGCTGGGAGAGGACGGGGGTGGGGCGGTGCGTCGCCGCCTCCCTCAAGGCCGACGGGCCCCCCGTCGCCCCCGGGACCCTCGCCGTCGCCGCCGCGGGGGCCATGGTCCTCTTCGCCGTTTTGTCCTTCGTCCAGACGGGTTACTGGCGGGACGCCGAGACCCTCTTCAGGCACGCCGTGGAGGTGACCCAGGATAACTGGGTCGCCCGCAACAACCTCGGCGCCGCCCTTTCCCGCCGGGGTCGGCCCGCCGAGGCGGTACCCCACCTGGCGGAGGCCCTGCGCCTGCGTCCCGCCTACGCCGACGCCCTCTTCAACATGGGTGTCGCCCTCGCCCAGCAGGGCCTCTTCGACGAGGCCCGCCGTTACTACGAAGGGGCCCTGTCCCTCCGCCCGGACTGGCCGGAGGCCCACAACAACCTGGGGATCGCCCTGGCCGAGGGGGGCGACCCCGCCGCCGCCGTCGGCCGTTTCCAGGAGGCCCTGCGCCTCGACCCCACTTACGGCGCGGCGAGGAGGAACCTGGAGACGGCCCTGAAAGAGCTGGAAGCGAAGAGGGGGGCGAAGACCCCGAAGGGGGACTGACGGGCCGTCTCAGAGGCCCGCGGCGAAGTCCCTGAGGGCTCCCTTCACCTTGAGCACCTCGTCGCGGGTGAGGTCGTAGAAGAGGGGCAGGGCCAGGACGCGGTCGTAGATCTCCCGGGCCCCCGGGTAGGCCCCGGCGTCCCCGAGGAGAAAGAGGGGGGTCTCGTAGGGGCGGTTGGCGGTGATCCCCCGGGACCGGAAGAAGGCCCGGGCCTCCTCAATGGGGGTGCCGGCCAGACGGACGACGTAGCGGTAACAGGCGTCGCTCCCGTAGTCCCGCGGGACGAGAAGACCGGACCCGGCGAGGGCGGCGTCGTAGGCCCGGGCGATCCTCCTCCTCTTGGCGACGACGGCGTCGATCTCGGCCAGCTGCGCGAGGCCGAGGAAGGCGAGGAGATCCGAAAGGGAGACGTTGTAGCCGCGGGGCGTCCCTTTGGAGACGGAGTCGGTCAGCTTGTAGTCCCTGATGCGGGCCGCGATCGCCGACGGCGCCCTGGCGGCCCCGCCGTAGGCCGTGTGGAGGAGCTTGGTGGCGTAGAAGGAGAAGAAGGCGGCCTCCGCGAGGGCGCCCACGGGCCTCCCCCCCCGGCGGCAGCCGACGGTGTGGGCACAGTCCTCGATGGGGAAGGGGAGGTCCCACAGGGCCTGGGGGTTCACGGTCCCGAAGGTGTGGACGACGACGACGGCCAGGGTCTTTTTCGTGAGGCGTCTCTTCAGGTCCCCTGCGTCGTAGGCGAAGGTGGCGGGGTCCGTGTCGGCCACGACGGGTCTCAAATCCGCGGACCGGACGGCCCAAAAGACGGAAGGGCAGCAGTAGGCGGGGACGACGACCTCTTCGCCGCGCCCCCGGTGATCCTTGAGGGCCCTCAGGAGGAGCATCAGGGCCGTGGTCCCCGAGTTGACCGTCACGACCTCAGGCGCCGTGAGGCCCTCGAGGGCCGCCTCGAACGCCGCCGTGACGGGGCCCGCCGCGAGGTGGCGCCCCCGGAGGATCGCCCCCAGGCCCCTGAGGGTCCCCTTGGGGACATGGGGCCGGGAGAGGGGGATGAGGTCGGAGCGGGAGGGCTCACCCGGCGGGGCCGCGGTGAAGCTCCCCTTTTTCCCCTTGCTTTTCATGGGGCGATTGTAGCATCAAAGGTGCCTTCGCGCAAAGGATGTTGGAGGGGAAAGGTCCCTTATGATCGCCGGGAAAAAGGTCGTCGTCGTCATGCCCGCCTACAACGCCGCCCGGACCCTGAGGCGGACCTACGAGGAGGTGATGGCCCAGGGGGTCGTGGATCTCGTCATCCTGGTGGACGACGCGAGCGCCGACGAGACCGTCGCCATCGGGCGGACCCTCCCCCGGACGAAGGTCCACGTCCACGAGCGCAACAGGGGCTACGGGGCCAACCAGAAGACCTGTTACCGCCTCGCCCTGGAGGAGGGGGCCGACATCGTCGTCATGTGCCACCCCGACTACCAGTACACGCCGAAGCTCATCCCCGCCATGGCCGACCTGATCGCCTGCGGCCTCTACCACTGCGTGTTGGGGTCGCGGATCCTCGGGGGGTACGCCCTGAAGGGGGGCATGCCCCCGTGGAAGTACGCGGCCAACCGTTTCTTGACCTTCGTCGAGAACCTCCTGATGGGGGCCAAGCTCTCGGAATACCACACGGGCTATCGGGCCTTCTCCCGGGAGCTCCTCCTGGCCCTCCCCCTGGAGGAGAACTCCGACGACTTCGTCTTCGACAACCAGATGCTGGCCCAGATCCTCTGGCTGGGCTACACCATCGCCGAGGTGAGCTGCCCCACCAAGTACTTCCCCGAGGCCTCCTCCATCAACCTCCCCAGGAGCGTGAAGTACGGCTTCGGCTGCCTCCGGACGGCCCTCCTCTTCCGCCTCAACAGGATGGGGGTCCTCCGCTCCCCCCTCTTTTACGGGACGGGCCGGCGTCCCTATCACGGCCTCGTGTCGTCCTGATTCGAGACCTTACTCACCGCGGTCACCCATCCTAAGGAATCCCTTCGCGAAAAGCTGTTTTCCTGAACGACGTCTCCGACGGAAAAAATAGCTTGACACGGAGACGTGTTTCGTTTATCCACGTTCTGACCGTCGGTCAGAATTTGACCACAATTCATAATCTGAACAGCGGTCACGTCATTCTCAAGGAAGGGCCCCTCAACCATGGGACTTGAAGAGCGCAGGAGAAGAGAGAAGGAAAGCCGCCGGGGGGCCATCCTGAAGGCCGCCCGCAAACTCTTCCTCGAGCGGGGCTTCAGGGCCGTCACCGTCGACGACATCGCCAAGAAGGCGGAGATCAGCAAGGGGGCCGTCTATCTCCATTTCAAGAGCAAGGAGGAGATGTACGCCCAGATCCTCCTCAACGACGTGGCGAAGTTCCACCAGGCCGTCACGGACCAGCTGGCCAACGGCCGGAGCGCCGCGGACAATCTCCTGCGCTTCTCCCAGGTCTACGTCGATTTCTTCCTCAAGGAGCGGGAGCTCTTCCGCATCCTCATGACCTACATGCTCCACACGAACAATATGAGCCTCCGGTCGGAGATCGACTCCCAGATCGTCGGGGCTACGAATAAAACAATGGAAATTATTGAGGATATCTTCAAGAAGGGCATGGAGACGGGCGAGTTCCCCCCGGGGATGGATCTCCGTCTCAAGCGCAACGCCGTCTGGGGATTTCTCAACGGAATCATCTCTCTCCACCTGTTCACCGGCCGGGAGCAGAAACGGGAGGAGAGGATAAGGTCAACGATCACGGCCACCCTCGAGATCTTCATCCGGGGTCTCAAGGCCCCCCGGGAGGATTAGGGCGGGGGACGGGCCGAGGGTTCGTTTGGTGACGACGGACGACTGGACGAAAAAGAGGAGGTCGGTATGAGCAACGGTTTGGTAAACACGAGGGATCAACAGTTTTTGCTTTTCGAGCAGTTCAAGATCGACGGGCTCTTCGAGCGGGAGCCCTACTCGGACTTCTCCAAGGACATCGCCCTCATGATGATGAGCGAGGCGGAGAAGATGGCCGTCAACGTCATCCTCCCCACCTACGCCGAGGGTGACAGGGAGGGGTGCCACCTGGACAAGACGGGCCAGGTCCGGGTGCCGAAGTGCTTCCACGACGCCTTCAAGAAGTTCTGCGAGGGCGGCTGGCTGGCCGCCGTCCGCTCGCCCGAGGTGGGGGGACAGGGCATGCCCGTTTCGTTGTACACGGCCTGTTCGGAGTTCTTCGGGGCGGCCAACTTCGCCTTCCTCATGTACTCCGGCCTGACCAGCGGCGCCGCCCACCTCATCGAGCTCTACGGGACGGAGGAGATGAAGAACAAGTACATGTACCGCATGTACTCCGGCGAGTGGGGAGGGACCATGTGCCTCACCGAGCCCGGGGCGGGCAGCGACGTCGGGGCCCTCAAGACGACGGCGAAACGCCTCCCCGACGGGAAGTTCCTGATCACGGGGACCAAGTGTTTCATCTCCTCGGGTGACCAGGACCTGACGACGAATATCATCCACCCCGTCCTGGCCCGCATCGAGGGGGATCCCCCCGGGACGGCGGGCATCTCCATCTTCATCGTCCCCAAGATCCGGGTCAATGACGACGGCACCCTCGGCGAGCCCAACGACGTCAAGGTGGGCAACGTGGAACACAAGATGGGCATCAAGGGTTCCGCCACGTGCACCCTCATCTTCGGCGAGGACGGCAAGTGCGTCGGCGAGCTCCTGGGCAAGGAGCGGGAAGGCATGCGGATCATGTTCAACATGATGAACGAGGCCCGTCTCGAGGTGGGCATGCAGGCCCTGGGACACGCCTCCGCCGCTTACGAGCACGCCGTCCAGTACGCCAAGGAGAGGATCCAGAGCACCCCCGTCTGGGAGATGAAGAACCCCGACGCCAAGGCGGTGCCCATCATCATGCACCCCGACGTCCGGCGGGACCTCCTGTGGATGAAGGCCATGGTGGAAGGCATCAGGGCGATCAACTTCTTCGCCGCCTACGCCCTCGACATGGCCAAGTTCGCCCAGACGCCCGAGGATAGGGCCAAATACCTGGGGTTCGCCGAGCTGATGACCCCCATCTGCAAGGCCTACTCCTCCGACATGGCCTGCCTGGTCACCTCGAAGGCCATCGACGTCTACGGCGGCTACGGCTACTGCCAGGAGTACCCCGTGGAGCAGTACATGCGGGACGTGAAGATCGCCTGCATCTACGAGGGGACCAACGGCATCCAGGCCCTGGACCTCGTGGGGCGGAAGCTGGGCCAGAACCAGGGCAAGAACGTCATGAACATGGCCGCGGAGGTCCAGAACACCATCAACAGGGCCAAGGCGGTTGCGGGTCTCAAGCAGTACGCCGCCAAGCTGGAGGAGGCCTACTTCGCCTTCGTCGATCTCACCATGACCTTCGCCAGTCTGGGCAAGAGCTCCAGCTTCCTCATCCCCATCCTGAACGCCTCTCCCTACCTCGAGCTCTTCGGCGACGTCCTGGTGGGGCATTTCCTCCTGTGGGGCGCCGAGATCGCCCAGAAGAGGCTGGAGGAGATCTTCGAGGCCAAGGGGGCCGACACGATCGGCAAGCGGCGGGCCCTGGTCCACGAAGACCCGGAGGTGGCCTACTACGAGGGCAAGGTGGCGGCGGCCAAGTTCTTCGCCGCCGAGGTGCTTCCCACGGTCAAGGCCCGTTGCGAGGTCATCAAGCAGGGCGAGAAGATCCCCATCGAGATGGCCATCGAGTCGTTCTAGGCGTGACGGGGCGGTTTAACGACAGCGGAGGCGGGGAAACATGAGACCCTTGTGCATGCATGGAGTACCCGCCGCAGAAGAGACATTACAAGGAGGAGAATCATGGCTTATGAGATAAAGAAGGCGGCCGTCCTCGGGGCGGGCGTCATGGGCGCCACCATCGCCGCTCACCTCACCAACGCGGGCATCCCCTGCTACCTTTTGGACATCGTGCCCTTCGAGCTGACGGAGGCGGACAAGAAGAAGGGCCTCACGGAACAGAGCAAGGAGTGGCGGAACCGTTTCGCCGCCAACGGCCTGGCCGGCGTGACGAAGGCCAAGCCGGCGGCTTTCTATTCCAAGAAGAACGCCTCCATGATCACCATCGGCAACTTCGAGGACGACCTCGGGCTCCTCGCCGACGTCGATTGGGTCATCGAGGTCGTGGTGGAGAACCTCAAAATCAAGCAGGACCTCCTGGCCAAGGTGGAAAAGGTGGTGAAACCGACCTGCATCGTCTCGACGAACACCTCGGGCATCCCCATCAAGGACATCAGCGCCAAGTTCGGCGCCTCCCTGAAGAAGCGCTTCCTGGGGACCCATTTCTTCAACCCCCCCCGCTACATGAAGCTCTTGGAGATCATCCCCGGTAAGGAGACGGACAAGGAGGTCGTGGACTTCATGGTCGAGTTCGGCGAGCGGGTCCTCGGCAAGGGCGTCGTCGTCTGCAAGGACGTCCCCAACTTCGTCGGCAACCGCATCGGCGTCTACGACATCTCCAACGCCGTGCGCCTCACCATGGAGAAGGGCCTCAAGATCGACGAGGTGGACGCCATTATCAGCAAGGCCATCGGCCGTCCCGGCTCGGCCATCTACGGGACCCTGGACCTCGTCGGTCTGGACACGGGCTACCACGTCATGAAGAACCTCTACGAGGCCGTCCCCGATGACGAGGCCCGGGACATGTTCGTCCCCGCCCCCTTCATGGACAAGATGATGGAGCTCAAGTGGCTGGGCAACAAGACCAAGCAGGGCTTCTACAAGAAGACGAAGGACGCCAAGGGCAAGAAGGTCAAGCTGATGCTCGACTACGAGAAGATGGAGTACGTCCCCGCCGGGAAGCCCAAGTTCGACTCCATCGCCGCGGCGAAGAAATTGTCGGACCTCGGACCGGCGGCCACCATCAAGGCCGTCTTCTTCGGCGAAGACAAGGCGGCGGAACTCGTCCGTGAGTACCTCTGCAACAACTTCATCTACGCCGCCAACCGCATACCCGAGATCTGCGACAACATCGTGGCCATCGACAACGCTATGAAGTGGGGCTACAACCACGCCCTGGGCCCCTTCGAGACGTGGGACGCCGTCGGGGTGAAAGAGGCCGTCGAGGTCATGAAGAAGCTCAAGAAGAAGGTCCCCAAGAAGGTGGAGGAGATGCTGAAGAAGGGTTTCAACTCCTTCTACCTCAAGAAGGAGGACGGCCTCTACTACTACGATTTCGACACCAAGGACTACGTGAAGATCGGTGAGAACCCCCGCATCATCCTCCTGCCCAGCCTCAAGGAGCGCAACAAGGTCGTGGCCTCCAACCCCGGCGCCACCCTCGTGGACATCGGCGACGGCGTCGTCTGCCTGGAGTTCCACACGAAGATGAACGCCGTGGACGACAACATCGTGACCATGATCGAGAAGAGCTGCGATATCGTGGAGAAGGATTTCGTCGGCATGGTCGTGGGCAACCACGCCCCCAACTTCTCGGCGGGGGCCAACATCTTCAAGGTCCTCACCCTCATCCAGCTCGGTGACTGGGACATCCTCGAGAAGATGGTGGCGGACTTCCAGAACGCCAACATGCGCATGAAGTACCTCTCCAAACCCGTCGTCACGGCCCCGGCCGGCCTGGCCCTGGGCGGCGGTTGCGAGATGGCCATGCACGGGGCGAAGTGCCAGCCCTGCGGTGAGACCTACATCGGTCTCGTCGAGGTGGGCGTGGGCGTCATCCCCGCCGGCGGCGGCTGCAAGGAGATGATGGTCCGCGTGACGGAGGGCATCCCCGACGGCGCCGTCGAGGCCGGTCTCAACCTCCAGACCTTCTACGGCAAGGCCTTCGAGAACATCGGGACGGCCAAGGTGGCCACGAGCGCCATGGAGGCCATGGAGCTGGGCTTCATCAGAAAGACCGACGGGATCTCCCTCAACAGGGATCACCAGATCTGGGACGCCAAGCAGGTCGTCCTCGGTCTCGCCAAGTTCTACAAGAAGCCCAGGCCCGTCATGATCCCCGTCATGGGGGAGAACTTCCGGGGCATGGCCGAGGCGATCCTCTACAACATGCGCCACGGCAACTTCGCCACGGACTACGACGTCCATATCGGCCGCAAGCTGGCCTACATCCTCTCGGGGGGCGACTGCGCCGAGGGGACCTTCGTGACGGAACAGGAGATCCTCGACCTGGAGCGGGAGGCCTTTTTGAGCCTCTGCGGCGAGAAGCGGACCCAGGACCGGATCATGCACATGTTGACGACGGGCAAGCCCCTGCGCAACTGATGAAAACCGGGCGGGGGCGTCGTTGACGGCCCCGCCCCCTTCGAGAAACGATAAGGAGGAAAGTCATGATAGATGCTGTCATTGTTGAAGCCGTGAGGAGCCCGGGCGGGAGGTACAGGAGAGGCGGTCTCGCCGCGACGAGGGCCGACGAGATAGGGATTCAGGTGATCAAGGGCCTGCTGGCCCGGGTCCCCCAGCTCAAACCCGAGGACGTGGACGACCTCATCGTCGGTTGCTCCTTCCCCGAGGGAGAGACGGGGATGAACCTCGGCCGGGTCCTCGCCATCGGCGCCGGTCTCCCCATCACCACCAGCGGCATGACCATCAACCGGTTCTGCTCTTCCGGCCTCCAGTCCATCGCCGACGCCACGGCGAAGATCCGGGCGGGCTGGTCCGAGGTGATCATCGCCGGCGGCTGCGAGACCATGACCCACATCCCCATGGGGGGCTCCATCTTCCGCCCCAACCCCGACTGGAAATTCGACGGCTCCATGCCGAACGTCTACGTGTCCATGGGCGTCACGGCGGAGAACGTGGCCGCCAACTACAACATCTCCCGGGAGGACCAGGACAAGTTCGGTGTGGAGAGCAACCGGCGGGCCTACGAGGCCCAGAAGGCGGGGAAGTTCAAGGACGAGATCATCCCCATCACGGCCTTCAGGTACAAGACCCTGAAGAACGGCCGCCGGGTCCGCGAGACCTTCGTCTTCGATTACGACGACGGGATCCGCTGGCCCACGACCCTCGAGGATCTGGCGAAGCTGAAATCCCCCTTCAAGGCCGGTGGGTCCGTGACGGCGGGCAACGCCTCCCAGATGACGGACGGGGCCGCCTTCTCCCTCCTCATGACGGCGAGGAAGGCCGAGGAGCTGGGACTCAAGCCCCTGGCGAGGCTCACCCACTACGCCGTGGCGGGCTGCAAGGCCGAGGAGATGGGTGTCGGCCCCGCCTACGCCATCCCCAAGGTCCTGAAGATGGCGGGCCTCACGACGAAGGATATCGACGTCTTCGAGATCAACGAGGCCTTCGCCTCCCAGGCGATCTATTCCTGCCGCGCCATCGGCATCGAGGACCGCTACTGGGCCGGCGACATCAACCCCAACGGCGGCGCCATCGCCCTGGGCCACCCCCTGGGATGCACGGGCGCCAAACTGACGGCCCAGCTCCTCCATGAGCTCAAGCGCCGCAACGCCAAGAGAGGTATCGTCTCCATGTGCATCGGCGGCGGCATGGGCGCGGCGGGCATCTTCGAGATGATCTGAGAGTCACCATAGTCTACCCCCCCTTAAAGGTCCCCTCCCCGGCGCGGGAGGGGACCTCCCACCTTCTGCCTCCGATTTTCCCCTTCCCATCGGCGGGGATTTGTGCTTAAAAAAATCCAGTCGGATACTTTTGCGAGGGGGGTCATGGGGACGTTCAAGAAAGACATGGACGCCTTCCGGAGGGAGGCGAGGGCCATGGAGGCCCGCTCGCAGGCCCTCCATGGGGAGACGGCCGAGGAGCCGCGGCGGGAGAGGATCCCCCTGCCCCTGAAGGACGGCGTGCCCGATCTGACCGAACTGTTCCCCAAGGAGCTGAGGAAGATCGTCCCCCGCATCGTGACCATCCTCATCCTCGCCGCCATGTTCCTGATCTATTTCCTAACGGCGCCCCGGAGGTAGGAAGAATTTTTGCTTGAAAAAGACGCCCCCATGGGGTAAGGACGAAGACCACGGGCGGTTAACTCAGCGGGAGAGTGCTACCTTCACACGGTAGAAGTCACTGGTTCAAATCCAGTACCGCCTACCATGAAAGGAACGGCCCGGGGGGCTCACCCCCGGGCCTTTTTTATCCCCCTATTTCTCCAGGGGGAGGACGATCACCGGCACCTTCGCCTTGGCCTTGAAGACATCGACGGACTTTAAGTCGCCCACGGGACCCCCCACGTGCATGGGGACCGCCACCCGGGGGGCGATGGCGGAGGCCGCCGCCGCCGCTTCCTCGGCCGTCATGACGTAGATGCCGCTCACGGGCAGAAGGGCCACATCCGGTTTTAGGCCCTTCATCTCGGGGATGAAATCGGAATCGCCGGCATGGTAGATCGTCACGCCCTTCACCGTGACGACGAAACCCACGTAACCCGCTCCCTGGGGGTGAAAGGGCACGCCGGGGCTGCGGAACTTGTTGGTGTTGTAGGCGGGGACGGCCTTGATCCGGACTCCCTTGACGGTCGTCTCGTCCCCCGGCTTGACGATCCTGACGTCCCCCTTAAGCTTGTCCGCCCCCTTGGCCACCGTGACGATGACCGTGTCGGCCTTCATGATCTTCGCCACGTCCCCGGGGCTGTTGTGGTCTCCGTGGTCGTGGGTGACGAGGATCAGGTCCGCCTTGGGCAGGCCGTCCCTGAGCATGAGGGGATCGATGTAGATACGGACGCCGTCGCCGTCGATGCGGAAGGCGTCGTGGCCCAGCCAGTGGATGTTGGAGACGAGTTTCTTGAGGTCACCCCCCGCCGCCTTTTCGGCCGCCCCCGCCCCGTCGGAGAAAGAGGCGGTCAGGAGAAAAAAGAGGCCCAAGGACGCGACGCCGAAGACTTGGATGTAAAGACTCTTCATCACCTTTTCCTCCTTTCGTCACCATGGGATGGGAGTATCTACCACGCCGGGGGGTGTTTGTCCACGAGGGAGGTGAGGGCCCTCCATGGGCCGCCCGGGGTCTTGGGGTGTTCCTCGGGGGGATAAGGGGGCCCTGGGGATCCCCGGCCGTTTCAGAGGGCTATCTTCAGGGTGCCACCCCGGCCGAGGATGTCGTGGAGGTGGATGTACCCCTTGAGACGGTTCCTGCCGTTGATGACGACCAAGGTGGTGATCTCCATCCTCTGCATGACCTCGATGGTCTCGGCGAGGGAGGCGTTCTCGTCGATGGTCTTGGGTGATTTGGTCATGTAGTCGTCGATGGGACGGTCGAGGAAATCGGCCCCCCGCCTCACGAGACGCCGGACGTCGCCGTCCGTGAGGATCCCCAGGAGGGTGCCGGCCCGATCCACGACGAGGACGAAGCCCTTGTTCTTCCTGTCCATCTCCTCGATGGCCTCTTTCATGGCCGTCTGGGTCTGGACCTTCGGGATCTGATTCCCCCGGATCATGATGTCCCGCACCCGGGCCCTCAGGCGGGCGCCGAGGTTACCCCCGGGGTGGAGCTTGAAGAAGTCCTTCTCGTTGAAGTTCCGCTTCTGGATGAGGGCGACGGCCAGGGCGTCGCCCATGGCCAGGGCCGCCGTCGAGCTGGAGGTGGGGGCGAGGCCGAAGGGGCAGGCCTCCCTCTCCACGCCCACGTCGATGACGATATCGCTGGCGAGGCCCAGGGTCGAGTCGGGACGGCCCGTCAGGGCGATGACGGAAGCCCCCAGGTCGCGGAGACTCCCCAGGATGGCGTTCAGCTCCTGGGTCTCGCCGCTGTTGGAGATGGCGAGGATCACGTCGTCTTTCGTCACGATCCCCAGATCGCCGTGCATCCCCTCCACGGGGTGGAGGAAGATGGCGGGCGTCCCCGTGCTGGTCAGGGTGGCGACGATCTTCTTGCCCACCAGGCCCGATTTGCCGATGCCCGTCACGATGACCCGCCCCTTGGAGGCGTAGATGGTCTCGACGGCCCGGACGAACTGATCGTCCAGCTTGTCGATGAGGCGCAGGATGCTCTCCGCCTCGATCTTCAAGACGTCCTTCGCCTGGTTGAGAGAGGGGTCCTTTTCCATGGCGCTGTGGCCTATCAAAAAAGGTCACCTCCCGCAAGGTGTTTTTGCCGAACGTGTTGACAAGATCACCGTCCGTCGGATTATATGGGGTCTTCCATGGGAGGGACGGCGAAGGTGACGATACGGGCGTTGAAGTGGCACCACGTGGCGGGGGCCTTGGTCCTGGGGGTGTTCTTCTTCCTCCTGTACATGCGGGTCGGGGGTCAGGAGACCCTCCTCATCGGGCCGACGGGTCCCGAGGCACCGGCCGTCCCGGGGGGAGAGGGCCGCGAGGTCTGGATGGACATCCTCCAGGGGGGGCGCAAGATCGGTTACACCCACCGGTCCCTCTTCCGCGAAGACGGGGCCTGGCGCTTCGTCGACACCATGGTCATGCGCGTCAACACCATGGGCGTCGTCCAGGGCCTCGCGATCTCGTCCCGGGGCCGTCTCAAGGCCGATCTGACCCTCTCTTCCTTCGCCATGGACCTGTCCTCGAACCTCTTCCGCTTCGCCGCCCGCGGCGAGGTGAGGGGCCGCCGCCTCGTCCTCTGGGCGGGCCCCCCGGGGGAGATGAGGCGGTACGACCTCGTCCTGAAGGAGGCCCCCTACCTGGGCGTCAGCGTCCTCCCCGCGGCCTGGGGGGCGGCGAGGGGGAAGGGGAGTGCCTCCCTGTCCGTCTTCGATCCCGCCACCCTCGGCGTGAGGCCCGTGAAGATCAAGATCCTGGGCGAGGAGACCCTCCAGATCGGGGGAAAGCCCCTGCGACTCACGAAGGTGGCCGTCGATTTCATGGGGAGTCCCCAGTACGCCTGGGTCGATCGGGACGGGGAGATATACAGGGAGGAGGGCGCCCTGGGCCTGGCCCTCGTGAGGACGACGCGGGAGGAGGCCCTCAGGCCCCTGCCGGAGGCCCCGGCGGCGGATCTCACCTTGGCGGCCTCCGTGCCCGTGGACGGGGCGCTCCCCGATCCGGCCCGCCTGACCGTCTTGACCGTCGCCGTCGAGGGCGTCAGCTCGGGGAACTTCCTTCTCGGCGGCGGCCGTCAGTCCTGGCAGGGGGGGCTTTTGACGGTGCGCCGCGAGGACGGCGCTCCGCCCCTTCCCGCCCGGGGAGAGGCCTGGGAGGCGAAACGTTTCCTCAGGGACACCCCCTTCATCCAGGCCGAGCACCCCGACATCGTCGCCGCCGTGGGCCGGATCACGAAGGCGGCCGACGGCGAGGAGGAAAAGGCCCGCCAGATCGTCCGCTGGGTCTTCGAGAACGTCGCCAAGAGGCCCGTCCTGTCCCTCTCCAACGCCGTGGAGACCCTCCACCGCCGCATGGGGGACTGCACGGAGCACGCCGTCCTCGTCGCCGCCCTGGGCCGGGCCGCGGGCATCCCCACGGCGGTGGAGACGGGTCTCGTCCACCAGGGCGGGCGCTTCTACTACCATGCCTGGAACAGCTTCTACCTCGCCTCCAGGGGTACGTGGGTCACCGCCGACGCCGTCATGGACCAGATGCCCGCCGACGTGACCCATCTCCGTTTCCAGAGGGGGGAGGCGGAGGATCACCTCGAGATCGCCGCCCTCATGGGGCGGTTGCGGTTGAAGATCAGGGAGGCCCGATGATCGTCCTCAAGGAACTGACGAAACGCTACGACCGCGTCCTGGCCGTGGACCGTCTCAGCCTCCGTCTCGAGGCGGGGGAGATCTTCGGCTTCATCGGGCCCAACGGCGCCGGAAAGACGACGACGATCCGCATGCTGGGGGGTGTCCTGAAACCGACGGCGGGCGCCATCGAGATCGGCGGGGTGTCCCTCCTGGAGCGGCCCGTGGAGGCCAAGAGGATGATCGGTTTCATACCGGACCGCCCCTATCTCTACGAGAAGCTCACGGGGATGGAGTTCATGACCTTCACCGCCGATCTCTACGGTGTGGACGGCGACGTGGAGGGCAAGGCCATGGGCCTCCTCGAACGCTTCGATCTTCTCAACCGGCGGCACGAGCTCATCGAGGCCTACTCCCACGGGATGAGGCAGCGCCTCATCATCGCCGCCGCCCTCCTCCACGACCCGGCGGCGATCGTCGTCGACGAACCCATGGTGGGCCTCGACCCGACGGCGGTGAAGATGGTCAAGGACATCTTCCGGGACCTCGCCCGGCGGGGCAAGACGATCTTCATGTCCACCCACACCCTCTCCGTCGCCGAGGACATCTGCGACCGCATCGGCATCATCCACGGCGGTTCCCTCATCGCCCTGGGGACGGTGGGGGACCTCAGGAGGAGTGCCGGCGTGGGCGAGGGGGATCTGGAGGAGGTGTTCATGCGCCTCACGGAGGAGGAGACCCGGTGAGGACCCTGGCGATCCTCTGGCGGCCCCGCCTGCTGTCCTTCCGCAACGGCCGCCTTTCCCGGACCGCCCGGGACCGGCGGGCGAGGCTTTACCTCTTCTCCCTCGTGGGGTTCGTCTTCTGGCTGGGGACCTACGGCGTTTTTCACCGCGTCCTGACCTACTTCCAGGGGGTGGAGGGTTTCGGGGACATCCTGGCGGCCCGCCTCCTGGCCATGACGATCATGACCTTCTTCTCCCTCCTCGTCTTCAGCCACGTCGTCACCGTCTTGGGGAAGATCTACCTGAGCCGCGACCTCGATCTCGTCCATTCCCTCCCCGTTCCGCCGGGGGAGGTCTTCCTCGCCCGCTGGGGCGAGAGCGTCGTGGACGGGTCGTGGATGGTGGTCCTCTTCGGTTTTCCCGTCTTTTTGGCCTACGGGGTGATCTACAAGGCCCAGGTCTCCTTCTACGTCGTCACCCTCCTCGCCGTGGCCGCCATGTGCCTGGCCGCCTCGGGGATCGGCGCCCTCGTCGTCGTCGCCCTGGCCGTGGCTCTCCCGGCGGGCCGGATCAGGAACGCCGTCGTCGTCCTGGGGGTCCTCCTGCTCCTCGTCCTCGTCGTGGTCGTGCGGGTCCTGAGGCCGGAGCAGCTCGTGAACCCCGAGTATTTTCTATCCGTAGCCTTCTACCTGAGGTCCATGGAGGCCGTCGGGTCGCCCTTCTTGCCGACCACCTGGGTCTACGACGCCGTCCACGGCGCCCTGACGGGTGACCTCGGGGACGCCCTCTTCAACACCGCCCTGACGGGGAGCCTCGCCCTGAGCCTGGCCTTCGTGAACTTCTGGGTTGCTTCGGTCCTCTACTTCCCGGGGTTCTCGAGGGCCCAGACGACCTCCCTGAGGCTCTTCGCCCCCCTGAGGCGGGGGGAGGGACGCTTCCCGCCGATCCCCTTCCTGCCCCGGCCCCTGAGGGCCTTCGTGGTGAAGGAGATCAGGACCTTCTTCAGGGATTCGTCCCAGTGGTCCCAGATCTTCCTCATCCTGGGCCTCGTGGTGATCTACCTCTACAACTTCTCCGTCCTGCCCCTCGACAAGACCCCCATCAGGACCGTTTACCTGCAGAACCTCTTTTCCTTTCTCAACATGGGCCTGGCCGCCTTCGTGACCACGGCCGTGGCGGCCCGTTTCTGCTTCCCCGCCGTGAGCATGGAGGGGACGGCCTTCTGGATCGTCCGGGCCTCCCCCGTGTCCCTGGAGGCCCTCCTGTGGATCAAGTTCCTCGTCTACCTCGTCCCCCTCCTTCTCCTCACGGAGGTCCTCGTCGTGGTCACCAACATCCTCCTGGGGGTGACGCCCTTCATGATGGCCCTAAGCGCCGGCACGATCCTCTTCATGGTCCCGGGGGTCGTGGCCATGGCCGTCGGCCTCGGGGCCGCCTATCCCGACTTCGCCTCCGAGAACCCGGCCCAGTCCGTCACCAGTTTCGGGGGTCTCCTCTACATGATGCTCTCGGCGGCCTTCATCGCCCTCGTGGCGGTCGTCGAGGCGGGACCCGTCTACTCCCTCTTCATGACGACCGTCCGGGGCCTGGAGCCCTCATGGGTGGAGATCCTCGGCCTGACGGCCTCTCTGGCCCTCGTCGTCGTCCTCTGCGCCCTGGCCGTGGTGCTGCCCCTGCGCCTCGGGGCGAGGCGCCTCGAAGACGTCTGAGAGACTCCGTCAGTCTTTCTTCTTCTGCCTCTCCATGGCCTTCAGGAAGGTCTCCTGGATGAGGCGGGTGTTTAGGAAGGCGGCGTTCCAGGCGGCGACATAGTTCAAGCCGTCCTCGACGCTGTGATCCTCCATGTAGTTTAGGATCCTCTTCGTCCCCACGACGGCGGGGACGGCGTTGTCGGCGATCTCCGCGGCGAGCTTGAGGGCCGCCTCCATCAAGGTCTCCCGATCGTCGTAGACGGCGCTGACGAGGCCCATGGACAGGGCCTCTTCGGCGGTGAAGTCGCGGCCCGTGAAGGCCATCATCCGCGTGTGGCCCTGGCCGATGATCCTGGGGAGGCGGTTGAGACTGCCCATGTCGGCCACGATGGCGATCTTGGTTTCCCGCAGGGAGAAGACGGCGTCGCGGGAAGCGAGGCGGATGTCACAGGCGGCGGCGAGGTCGAGGGCGCCGCCGATGCAGTGACGATGGACGGCGGCGATGTAGATCTTCTCGCCCCGGTGCATGAGGTTGAAACCCCTCTGCATCTCGATGATGAGGCGGTGGAGCTTTTCCCTCGCCTCGGGGGTCGCGGCGTTGACCGTCTCCAGGTGCTGGGTGAAGAAATCGAAGACGTCGATGCCGACGCTGAAGGACCTGCCCCTCCCCGCGATGACCACGGCCCGGACCTCGTCGTCACCCTCCAGGTCCGCGACGACGAGGGGGAGGTCGCGCCAGAACGGCCAGTTCATGGCGTTCATCTTGTCCGGGCGGTTGAGGTACAGAACCGCCGTCTTCTTCTCGGGGTACTTTTCCACCTCGAAAAACGGGTAATCGTACATCTCGCTGGCTCCTTTCCGGGAAAGATTGTCCCTTACCCTTAGCACAAAGGGAAACGGGAGGACAGGGGCTCAGAAGGGGCGTTGCAAAGCCCCCGCCGCCGATGTAAAAGGGCGTCTCGAGAAAACAGGTCTTTTGGGAGGAACACGCGCATGGCCTCCGGTGTTTTTTTCCGCGGCCCGTCCCTGACGGTCGTCTTGTCCATTCTCGTTTTTCTCCTGGGTGGATGCGCCCACACGAAGACGGAGGAGCTCTTCACGAAGGGTCAGTACGACGAGGCGGAGAGGGTCATCGAGACGAGGATCCCCGACACGGCCAAGGCGGGGAGCAGCGAACTGGTCTGGCTTTGCCAGGCCCGATACAAGCTCAAGAAATACGCCCCCCTCTTCTCCTGTCTCGACGAGCTGGAGAGGAAGATCGCCGGCGGCGACAGGTACCTCAGGGGCGACATCAACTCCCTCCTGGGGACGATGCGGAGCTTCCCCCACGACCTCACCGTCATCCCCCACCTGATCAGGGCCGAGGCCCTCATCGAGACGGCGGATTACGACGGGGCGGCGAGGCAGGCCCAGTTGGCCTACGACAAGGCCTTGGCCATAAATTGGCCCTTCGCGGACATCCAGATCAACTGGGAGAGGATCTGCCGCATCCGGGCCCTGGGTCTCTTGGCGATGGCCCACGCCTTTCGGGGCGACATGGAGCGTTCGCGGTATTACTCCGACAAGCTGGAGGAGGAGGGCATGGGTTTTTCGGCCCGCTACTTCGTGGAGAAGGAGAAGACCCTGGCCCTCGGCCGGGCCTACATGGCCCAGGGCCGCTACGACAAGGTCCTCGAGTTGGGCGGCGATTTCCTCCTCGCCTTCGCCCACGTCTTCACCCTGGGGATCATGAAGGCCGTGGAGGGAACCAATTACGCCTACGTGGAGCTGCCCAAGGAATTCGTGAGATACAAGGCCCTCTTCGAGACGGGGCGGATCGGCGAGGCGAAGGAGGGTTACGACCGCCTCCTGAGGCGGCCGGAGACGAGGGACAACGGCGAGCTCTACTGGCCCATCCTCTACGACCGGGGCAGGATCCACGAGAGGCAGGGGGAGAGGAAGAAGGCCCTGGAGCGGTACCGCCAGGCCGTGGAGGTCGTGGAGAGACAGCGGTCGACCATCAACAACGAGGCGAGCAAGATCGGTTTCGTGGGAGACAAGCAGGGCCTCTACCACCGTGTCGTCGATCTGTCTTACGCCGAGGGGGATTTCGAGGGGGCCTTCGCCTACACGGAGCGGGCCAAGGCCCGGGCCCTCGTCGATCTCCTGGCGGCCTCCGCCCTGGCCGACGGCCGGGACCCCCTGGGGGGAAACAGCCTCGTGGCGGTCATGACGGAGGCGGAGAGGGAGGAGAAGGCGGCCGCGTTCACCCTGGCCGCCGATGCGTCCCAGGGGCGGCGGGGCATCGAGATCCGGCAGAAGATCAAGGAACGGGACCCCGAACTCGCCTCCCTGGTCTCCGTGGATCCCCCGGCGCCGGCGGAGATACGCGCCGCCCTGGACCGGGAAGAGACCCTGCTGGAGTATTTCCTCCAGGGGAACGATCTCTTCGCTTTCTTGGTGACGAAGGACGGCATCAGGGCCGTCAAACTCGACGGCCGGGGCCTGGATCAACTGGTGAGGAGGTACCGTGAGGAACTCAAGGATCTCAAGACGGAGCGTTACGCCGCCGCTTCGGGGGAGCTCTGGGGGAGGCTGATCGACCCCCTCCGGCCCCACCTGCGGACGGGGCGTCTCCTCGTCGTCCCCCACGGGATCCTCCACTACCTGCCCTTCGCCTCCCTGAAGGGACCGGAGGGGTATCTCGGCGAGCGTTTCACCCTGTCCCTCCTGCCCAGCGGGGGGGTTCTGACCTACCTCAAGGCGAGGAAGAAGGTGAAGAACGACGAGATCCTCATCCTGGCCAACCCCGACCTGGGCGACGAGCGGTTGGCCCTCCGCTTCGCCGAGCGGGAGGGGGAGGACGTGGCGTCCCTGTTCGGCCGATCGCGGAAACTGGTGGGCAAAGAGGCGAGCAAGGGGGCCTTCCTCAGGGAGGCGGGACGCTACGGTTACATCCACGTGGCGGCCCACGGCGTCTTCCTGCCGGAGAGGCCCCTGAACTCTGGTCTCATGCTGGCGGGCCGTGAGGGGGACGACGGGCTGTTGAGGGTCAAGGACATCTACGGCCTCCGCCTCGACGCCGATCTCGTCGTTCTGAGCGCCTGCGAGACCGCCCTGGGCCGTGTCGGCGCCGGGGACGACGTCCTGGGCCTGACGAGGGGGTTCCTCTACGCCGGGGCCCACTCCGTCATCGCCAGCCTCTGGCCCGTGGACGACGAGGCGACGGCGGAGTTCATGAAGGCCTTTTACACCTCCCTCAAAAAGAAGGACAAGGCCGAGGCCCTGAAAGAGGCCCAGGCCTCCGTCCGGGCGAGATACACCCACCCCTATTTCTGGGCCCCCTTCCAGCTCGTCGGCCTCGGTCGCTGACCTAGTTTCCCCTTTGGGGGCCGGGGGTGAGGGGTGCCAAAAAACAGCTTGACAAGGGGCGGAAGCCTGCATTATGCCCGACCCACGAATGAACGTTCATTCATGTATCCGGGGCCGGGGGAGTGGACAAAAAGAGGGAGATCATGGACGTGGCGGTGGGTCTTCTGGCCCAGATGGGGTTCTACCGGGTCCCCATGTCCATGATCGCCGAACGGGCCCAGGTGGCCGTGGGGACCATCTACCTCTATTTCCCCTCGAAGGACGCCCTGATCGAGGAGCTTTTCCGGGACCTCGAGGGGAGGATCGTCGAACACCTGAGGGAGGGATACCCCGAAGGGGCCCCCGTGCGGGGAGGTTCCTGTTCCTCGCGGGGCGCCTGTGCCGCTACTTCATCGAAAACCCGCTTCATTTCAGCTACATGGAACAGTTCTTCAATTCCCCCTACGGCATATCCGTCAGGAGGGACAAGCTGCTGGACAAACCCAGCCGTAAAGACGTTTTCCGGACCCTGTTCGCCGAGGCCAAGAAGGAGGGGATGATCAAGGACCTGCCCTTAAACGTCGTCTTCTCCCTCGCCATCGCCCCTGTGGTCTTCCTCCTCAGGGACCATGTCCTCGGTTTCATCCACCTCGACGACACGACGGTCCGGCAGACCGCCGAGGCCTGCTGGGACGCCATCAGGAAATAAAGGGAGCCCTTTTATGAAGATCTTCGCCCCATGGTTTGCGAAAGCCGCCGCGACCGCTTTGGTTCTATCCTTGGCCTTGACCGGCTGCGGCCAGGCACCCCCCGGCGGCAAGGGGGGGCAGGGCCTGATGATGCCCGAGGTTTCCGTCACGACCATCGAGACGAGACAGATCGTCGTGACGACGGAACTGACGGGACGGACCTCGGCCTTCCTGGTGGCCGAGGTGAGGCCCCAGGTGAGCGGTATCGTCAAGAAACGCCTCTTCACCGAGGGTTCGGAGGTGAAGGAGGGACAGGTCCTCTTCCAGATCGACCCGGTGCCTTTCGAGACGGCCCTAGAGAACGCCCGGGCGGCCAAGGAGCGGGCCGAGGCCAACCTGCCCGCCATCAGGTCCCGGGCCCAGAGGGCGAAGGAACTCCTGGCGGACCGGGCGGTGAGCCAGCAGGAGGCGGACGACGCGGCGGCGGCCGTGAGGCAGGCGGAGGCGGATATCCGCTATTGGCAGGCGGCCGTCGAGGCGGCGAAGATCAATCTCGGTTACACGGCCGTCAAGGCCCCCATCTCGGGGAGGATCGGAAAGTCCAACGTGACGGAAGGGGCCCTCGTGACGGCCATGCAGCCCCAGCCCCTGGCGACGATCCAGCAGCTCAACCCCGTGTATGTCGATGTCCCCCAGTCCACGACGGAACTGCTTCAGCTCAAGAGGCGCCTGAAGGAGGGGCGACTCCACCGGGACGGCCGGATCCGCGACAAGGTCAGGATCGTCCTCGAGGACGGCAGTGTCTATCCCCTCCCCGGGACCCTGGAGTTCCGGGACGTGACGGTGGACCCGACGACGGGTTCCGTAAACCTGAGGGTCCTCGTCCCCAACCCGGCGGGGACCCTGCTGCCGGGCATGTTCGTCCGGGCCCTCGTCGAGGAGGGGCTTAATCCCCGGGCGATCCTCGTCCCCCAGCAGGCCGTCATGCGCGACCCCAAGGGCAACCCCTACACCCTCGTGGTGGACCCCCAGGGCAAGGTGGAGATGAGATACCTCGTCCTCGAGCGGACCTGGGAGGACCAGTGGCTCGTCTCCTCAGGTCTTTCTCCCGGGGAGAAGGTCGTCATGGAAGGGGTCCAGAAGATAAGACCGGGGATGACGGTGAAGACAGTCCCCTTCACCCCCGCCGCCGGCCAGGGGGGGCGGGCCCCGGCGACCGCCCCGGCGGCCCCGGCCCGTTGAGGGGGGGACGATGCTTTCCAAGTTTTTCCTCGACCGCCCCGTCTTCGCCTGGGTCATCGCCATCGTGATGATGGTCCTGGGGGGATTGGCCATCTACAATCTCCCCATCTCCCAGTACCCCCCCATCGCCCCCCCGTCCATCGCCATCCAGGCCTACTACGCCGGGGCCTCGGCGGAGACGGTGGAGAACAGCGTGACCCAGATCATCGAACAGAAGATGACGGGTCTGGACGACATGATCTACATCTCCGGCACGAGCGACTCGTCGGGAACTTCCCGGATCGAGCTGACCTTCAAACCCGGGACGGACCCCGACATCGCCTGGGCCAAGGTGCAGAACAAGCTCCAGCTGGCCCTGACGGGTCTTCCCGAGGCGGTGCAGCGGGCCGGGGTCACCGTCAGCAAGTCGACGAGTAACTACCTCATCATCGTGGGCCTCATCTCCGAGGACGGGAGCATGGACGGCAACGACCTGAGGGACTTCGCCCAATCCAACCTCGAGAAGGTCCTCGCCCGCATCCCCGGCGTGGGGGAGGTCCAGAACTTCGGCGGCGAGTACGCCATGAGGATCTGGCTCAACCCCGACCGCCTCAACGATTACCGCCTCACCATCGAGGACGTCATCCAGGCCCTGAAGACCTACAACGTCGAGGTCTCGGCGGGGCAGTTCGGCGGCGCCCCCGCCGTGCCGGGCCAGCGCCTCAACGCCTCCATCATCGTCCAGAACCTCCTGAAGACCCCGGAGGAGTTCGAGGCCATCCCCATCCGGATCCGACCCGACGGGGCCGTCGTGCGAATCCGCGACGTGGGGCGGGCGGAGCTGGGCACGGAGTTCTACGACATCCAGAGCGCTTACAACGGTAAGCCCTCGGCGGGCATGGCCATCCGTCAGAGCCCCGGGGCCAACGCCCTCGACGTGGCGGACGCCGTGAAGAAAAAGCTCGCCGAGATGAGCCGTTTCTTCCCCAAGGGGATGAAGGTCGTCTACCCCTACGACACGACCCCCTTCATCCGCGTCGCCATCGGCGAGGTGGTGAAGACCCTCTTCGAGGCCGTTTTCCTGGTGTTCTTGGTCATGTGGCTCTTCTTGGGCAACATCCGGGCCACCCTCATCCCCACCATCGCCGTCCCCGTGGTGATCCTGGGGACCTTCGCCGTCCTGTGGGCCTTCGGTTTCTCCATCAACATGCTCACCATGTTCGCCATGGTCCTGGCCATCGGTCTCTTGGTGGACGACGCCATCGTCGTCGTCGAGAACGTCGAGCGGATCATGAGCGAGGAGGGTCTCCCCCCCCGGGAGGCGACGGCCAAGTCGATGGAGCAGATCACCCCCGCCCTGATCGGCATCGGCCTCGTCCTGGCGGCCGTCTTCGGCCCCATGGCCTTCTTCCCCGGTTCCACGGGGGTGATCTACCGCCAGTTCTCCCTGACCGTGGCCACCTCCATGCTCCTGTCCGTGGTGGTCGCCTTGATCCTGACGCCCGTCCTGTGCGCCTCACTTCTCAGATCCGTTCCGGCCGGTCACCAACCCTCGGAAAACGCCGTCTCCTTCCTCCGCCCCTTCTTCGCCTGGTTCGACCGGACCTTCTTCGGACTGCGGGACCGCTACGTCTCCTATCTGGCCGGCATCCTTTCCCGCAAGCGGCGTTTCCTCGCCGTTTTCTGTCTCCTTCTGGCCCTCTTGGCCGTCCTGTTCTACCGGATGCCCACCAGCTACCTGCCCGACGAGGACCAGGGGATCCTCCTGTGCCAGATCCTCATGCCCACGGGGGCCACCCTCGAGCAGACCCAGGCGGTGGCCGACCAGGTCCAGAAGTATTTTGAGGAGAAGGAAAAGGAGGCGGTGGAGTCCTGCATGTACGTCGTGGGGATCGGTTACTCGGGCCGCGCCCAGAACAATGGCATGGTCTTCGTGAGGATGAAGGACTGGGAACTGCGGGACCGGGCCGATCTCAGGGTCAAGGCCGTCGCGGCGCGGGCCACGCGGGCCTTCGCCCGCATCAAGGGGGGGTTGGTCTTCGCCTTCCCGCCCCCGCCCGTGGTGGAGATGGGCAACGCCCGGGGGGTGGATTTCCAGCTCCTTGATCGTGGCGGCTTGGGACACGAGGCCCTCATGGCGGCCCGCAACCAGCTCCTGGGCATGGCCGCCAAGGACCCGCGCCTCGTCAACGTCCGTCCCAACGGGATGGAGGACGTCCCTCAGTTCCGCATCGACGTCGATTGGGAGAAGGCCGGATCCCTCGGCGTGCCCCTGCCGTCGATCCACAACACCATCTCCGCCTCCTTCGGCGGGGCCTACGTCAACAACTTCATCCGCGCCGGGCGGGTGAAGAAGGTCTACGTTCAGGCGGACGCCCCTTACCGCATGCTCCCCCATCACCTGGACAAGCTCTATGTCCGCAACGGGGCCGGTCAGATGACGCCCTTCTCCGCCATCGCCAAGACCCGCTGGACCACCGGATCGCCCCGCCTGGAGAGGTTCAACGGTTTCCCCTCCCTCAACATCTGGGGTGAGCCGGCGCCGGGGAAGAGCACCGGCGACGCCATGCAGGCCATGGAGGAGATCACGGCCCGGCTGCCCCAGGGGATCGGTTTCGACTGGTCGGGCCTCTCCTACCAGGAACGGATGGCCAAGAGCCAGGCGCCGCTCCTCTACGCCTTCTCCGTCCTGGTCATCTTCCTCTGCCTCGCCGCCCTCTACGAGAGCTGGCCCATCCCCATCTCCATCCTCCTGGCCCTGCCCCTGGGGGCCATCGGGGGCGTCATCGCCTCGAGCGCGCGGGGGATGCACAACGACGTCTATTTCCAGATCGGCCTCCTGACCACCCTGGGCCTGACGACGAAGAACGCCATCCTCATCGTCCAGTTCGCCAAGGCGCGGTACGACGAGGGGATGGACCTCCTCGCCGCCACCCTCGAGGGGGCGAAGCTGCGTTTCCGGCCCATCATGATGACTTCCTTGGCCTTCGGTTTCGGCGTCCTGCCCCTGGCCGTCGCCACCGGGGCCGGTGCCGGCGCCATGACGGCCATCGGCACCGGGGTCCTGGGGGGGATGGTCACGGGCACCTTTTTGGTGGTCCTCTTCGCCCCCCTGTTCTACGTCCTCATCGAGAGGTTTTTCGGCAGGAGATCCCGCTCTGAGGGCGGGGGATCGGCCTGGGCCGCCCTGACGGGGCGCCTCCGGCGCCGGCGGGCCGAGGGGACCACGGGGGGTGATGTCAAGGAGGGAAGGTGAGATGGAGAAGGGGTCTCTTTCCAAGCGTAGGATTTTCGGGAAGCGGCTGATCGTTTGGCGCCCCTGGGCGGCCGTTTTCCTCGCCGTCTCCCTGATCGTGGGCGGCTGCAGCCTCGCCCCCAAGTACGAACGCCCCGCCGCGCCCGTCCCCGGGGATTGGCCCACGGGAGCGGCATACCCGGAAAAGGTCGCCCCCGACGCGAAGAAAGGGGCCGACACGGCCTGGGAGGAGTATTTCACCGACCCGGCCCTCAAGACCCTGATCGCGGAGGCCCTCAAGAACAACCGCGACCTGCGCCTGGCGGTTCTCAACGTCGAGCGTGCCATGGCCCTCTACGGCGTCCAGCGCTCGGAGCTCTTTCCGGCCTTGAACGCCGTGGGCGCCATGAGCAAGGGCCGGGTCCCCGCCGATCTCTCCTACACGGGGAAGGAGACGACGGCGGAACAGTACAGTGTCAACCTCGGCGTCACGGCGTGGGAGGTCGATTTCTTCGGAAGGATCAGGAGCCTCAAGGACCGGGCCTGGGAGGAGTACATGGCCACGGAGATGGCCCGCCGCAGCGCCCGGACCCTCCTCGTCGCCGCCGTGGCCTCGGCCTACCTGAATCTCGCCGCGGACCGCGAGGCCTTGGAACTGTCCCGGGCGGTCCTGGAGGCCCAGGAGGAGACCCACCGCCTCATCAAGAGGCGCTACGACGTGGGTTTCGCCTCCGCCCTCGATGTCCAGCGCTCCCTCAGCCAGGTGGAGGCGGCGAGGGCGGACGTGGCCCGCTACACCCAGCTTACGGCCCAGGACGAGAACGCCCTCCAGCTCCTCGTCGGGTCCCCCCTGCCGCGGGAGACCCTGCCGACATCCCTGAGCGCCTGCCGACCCCTCGGGGAACTGTCGCCGGGTCTGCCCTCCGAGACCCTCCTCAAACGGCCGGACGTCATGATGGCGGAACACCGTCTGAAAGGGGCCAACGCCAATGTCGGCGCCGCCCGGGCGGCCTTGTTCCCCCGCATCGCCCTGACGGCCACCTTCGGCACGGCCAGCGCCGAGCTTTCCGGCCTGTTCCGCGACGGGTCCAGCACGTGGAACTTCGCCCCCCAGATCGTCCTGCCCATCTTCGACGCCCGGACCTGGTCGGCCTACAAGGTGACGAAGGTGGAGAGGGAGATCATGGTCGCCCAGTACGAGAAGACGATCCAGACGGCCTTCAGGGAGGTGGCCGACGCCCTCGCCGTGGAGGGGTCCGTGAGGGGCCAGCTCCAGGCCCAGGAGTCCTTGGTCGCGGCCCTCGCCGAGGCCCACCGCCTGGCGAGGGTGAGGTACGAGAAAGGGATGGACGGTTACCTGAGCGTCCTCGACGCCCAGAGGTCATGGTACGGCGCCCGCAAGGGTCTCATCTCCCTCCGGCTCCTCAGGTCGACCAACCGGGTCAACCTCTACAAGGTCCTCGGGGGAGGGGCGTGATCGGCGTCGGAGCCAAGGTTGCGAGGGACTCGCTGCCGGGGCGTGGTCATGTGACAGACTGCCGATGAAACGGCGCCGGCGTCTGGCCTCTTTGCTGCTCTTCTTCCTCCGCCGCCTCGTCTTGCGGAGGCGGATGCCCCTCATCGCCAGTTTCAAGGTCACCCACCACTGCAACCTCGCCTGCGCCCCCTGTCCCTTCCACCGTCTCCCCCCTTCCCGGAAGGGTCACATGGACCGCGACACGGCCCGGAAGGCCCTGACGACCCTCAGGGGGACGGGGGTGCCCATCGTCGTCTTCGAGGGCGGGGAACCCCTCCTGTGGCGGGACGGGGACTATACGATCAGGGAACTTATGGACTACGCCAGGGGGCTCTTCCCCGTCGTGGCCGTGACGACGAACGGGACACAGCCCCTGGACGTGCCGGCGGACCGCCTCTGGGTCAGCATCGACGGCCTCAAGGAGACCCACGACCGCCTGCGCTCCGCCTCCTTCGATACGGTGTGGTCCCATATCGTCTCCTGCGGCCGGCCCTTTATGGTCCACTTCACCGTCAACAGGATCAACCGCCGGGATATCGGTCCCCTCCTGGAGCGCCTCCGGGAGGTGAGGGGGTTCGGGGGGATGACCGTCCAGTTCTTCTATCCCTACGGCGGGGGGGAGGAGGACCTGACCCTCTCGTCCTTTGAGAGAGGGGCCGTCGTCGAGGAGGTGGCGGCCCTGAAGGCCCGGGGCTTCCCCATCCTCAATTCCCAAGGACGCCTGCGGGCCATGGTGGAGAACACCTGGAAGTGCCGCGACGACATCCTGGTCAACGTGGACCCCGACGGGACGGTCACGGAGGGCTGCTACGCGAGGAGAAGGGGCCGGATCGACTGTCGGGCCTGCGGTTTCACCCCCGTGGCCGAGGCCTCGGCCGCCGTCGCCCTTCACCCGGGGTCGTTGCGCGCCGGATGGTCCATCTTCCTCGCCCATAGATAGTCCTGAACAATGTTTATTATTTTATTGACATCCCTTAGCCGTTGGTTTAACAGGGAGGCACATGGAGAGGGAGCGGTAAATGACACCGCCCCCTTTCTGCCTCCGGGTTTCGTCCGTTGTTGATGGATCGGGTCTTGGAACGGATCTTCAAGAAAAACAGCAAGGAGAGGTAGGTTATGGGTAAGGTAATGCTCTGGAGCGCCCGGCACGCGAAACTCGTCGTCGCGGTGATCGTGGCCGTGTCCCTCGTTGCCGCCTTTTTAGCCGTCAAGGTCCGCATCGACTCGAGCACCGAGGGGATGATGATCGAGGGCGATCCGGCGAAGGCATACCACCGGGAAACGGTGGAGAGGTTCGGCAGCGACAACGTCACCGTCGTCTTCGTCCGTGACAAGAGGCTCTTCACGCCGGAGAAGCTCAAGATCCTCGAATCCCTCTACTACGACCTGAAGGACCTCCCCGGCGTCGAGCGGGCCGAGAGCCTCTTCTCCGTCACGAACTTCAAGGGGGTGGGCGGGGCCCTCGAGACGAACCCCCTCATGGACCGCGCCCCCGACACCCAGGAAGAGGCCGACCGGATCAAGGCCGACGCCATGCGCTCGCCCCTGTTCATCAACAGCCTCGTGTCGGCGGACGGCCAGATGACGGCCGTCAACCTCTACGTCGACGTGGATCGTAACGACCCAGATTTCCATACGAAGTTCTCCAAGAAGGTCGACGAGGTGGCGGCCAAGTACGAAAAGAGCTTCGACCGTCTCTTCCAGTTCGGCAACTCCTTCAGCCGTCGGGCCATCGCCGAGAACATCATCAGCGACCAGATGCGGATCGCCCCCATGGCCGTCTCCGTCTTGGTGATCACCCTCATCCTGGCCCTGAGAAACTTCAGCGCCGGCATGATGCCCATGCTCACGGCGGGGACGTCCGTCCTTTGGACCTTCGCCTTCATGGTCCTCGTCGGGATCCCCATCAACGTCCTGACGGTCATCGTCCCGTCCATCATGATCGTCGTGGGTTCCACGGAGGACCTCCACATGCTCTCGGAGTACATGATGGGTATCGAGGAGACCAACGGCGACGCCGACAAGTCCATCGAGCTCATGAGCAGCAAGCTGGGCCTCGCCGTCCTCATGACGGCCCTGACGACCTTCCTCGGGTTTCTGTCCATCGTCTACAACGACATCTCCATGCTGGTCCAGTTCGGTATCGTCTCCTCCTTCGCCCTCTTCATCAACCCCTGCATCACCTTTACCCTCGGCCCGGCCTATCTCCACTTCTTCGGCCCCCGGAAGGTGAGGAAACACGAGGAGAAGGTCCACTACACGGACCGGATCTTCAACTGGGTCCGCCACGGCATCATCAACCTCGTCAACCACCCGAAGCGCAAGATCGCCGCCTCGGTCGTCTTCGCCCTCTTCGCCGCCGGCGCCCTCGGTGCGACGTACTTCGTCAAGGTCAACAACGACTTCATCGCCTATTTCAAGGAGAGCTCGGAGCTGCGCCAGCGCAGCGCCGTCCTCCACAAGGAGCTCTCGGGGGCCCAGACCTTCTTCATCCGCATCACGGGCAACGCCCCCGACACCTTCAAACAGTCGGAGTACCTCTCCCAGCTGGCGGCCATCCAACAGTTCATGCAGCGGAAGGGCTGGTTCGACAAGACGGAGTCCCTGGCGGACCGGGTGGCCCTCATCAACATGGAGATGCACGACGGGGACCGCAGCTATTTCCGCATCCCCGAGGATTCCAACCTCGTTTCCCAGTACCTCCTGTTTTTCCAGCGCGACGACCTCTCCCGGTTCGTCACCCCCGATTACAGCGAGGCCTGCATCATGGTGCGCCACAACGTGAGCGCCAGCTACGAGATCAACGCCATCCTCGCCGAGCTGCGTAAATACATCAAGGAGACCATCAACCCGGCCTTCAAGTTCGAGTTCACGGGGGAGTACATCCTCGTCAACAAGGCCGCCGAGACCCTGGCCGTCAATTCCGTCACCTCCCTGGGGCTCCTCCTCTTCATCGTCTTCGTCTGCATGTACATCCTCTTCTGGTCCGTGAAGGCCGGCCTCATCTCCCTGATCCCCAACGTCTTCCCCATCATCATGATCTTCGGCGTCATGGGACTCTTCGATATCCCCCTCAACGTGGGGACGGCCATGGTGGCCTGTATCTCCATCGGCATCGCCGTGGACGACACGATGCACCTCATGACGCGGTATAACGCCGAGATGCGCCAGCGCCAGAACGGACCCGAGGCCCTGGCGGCGGTCCTCCACGACGAGATCAGACCCGTCATCTCCACCTCCGTGGCCCTCACCCTGGGGTTCGCCGTCTGCGCCGCCTCGAACTTCGTCCCCGTCATCCAGTTCGGGATCCTCTCGGCGGTGGTCATGGTTGTGGCCCTCCTGGCGGACCTGATCATCACCCCCATCCTCCTGTCGACGACCCAGCTCATCACCCTGTGGGATCTGGTGGGTTTGAAACTCCGGGAGGAGGTCATCAAGCAGTCCCCCTTCTTCGAGGGCCTCAAGGCCTGGCAGCGTAAGAAGGTCTGCCTCCTGGGGAGGATGGTGGAGAAGAACGCCGGCGACTACGTCGTCGTCCAGGGCGAGATGGGCAGGAGCATGTTTCTCCTCCTCGACGGCGTAGCCGACGTGGTCGGTCATGACGAGAAGACGGGCAGGGACATCACCTTCGCCACCCTCAAGCCCGGCGACGTATTCGGCGAGATCGCCCTCATCAAGGCGGGTCCCCGGTCGGCCAACGTCGTGGCCCGGGAACCCGTCAGAATGCTCGAGATCGACTGGGACGGCCTCAAGCGTATCCATCGTATCTACCCCCGCATCGGCGGCAAGCTGTTCCTCAATCTCGCCAAGATCCTCGGGGAGCGCCTGGTCCACACCAACGAGATGCTCTTCGGGAAGACTTGATTTGAGGATGCATTATAACAGTTGCCCTTTTTTTCCTGTTAATTGTAAGGTGGATCCAAAATGGACACCATGATTATTTTGGTGTGCTGATATTGCCCTTTAAGTGCCTGATATTTTAGATTCAATGCTCATACTGTCCAGAAAGATCAGTGGCAAGGTAGCCGTTTTAGGCCTCTTCATGCTGCTGCTTTCCCTGTGGCAGGGTCTGGAGGGCACAGGCGATTATTTTTTGGCTCGAGTCCCAATGAAACGGAAGTCCGTTTTGAGATCATCAAGGTCGAAGAATCTGTTCAAGTCACTTTCAAACGTTCCCTGCCGGCAATCAAGGCAAGCTTCTCTATGGAGAGAGAGGATCCGGTCAGGTATTGCTGCCTTATCCAGGTTTGTTTGCCGAAGATTTACCGTTGTTTCGATTCGCAATCCAACCGCGACCCTCCCCTCCCTGTCTAATGACCCTTTCTCAAGATCGACATTTTTAAAACAACAGCGGCACTTCCAAAACCGATAGGGGGTTGCACCTTATGAATAGTCGATCACAAAAGCATGTTCATTGCGTGGTTAACATGATGGGCGAAAAGAAATGTATAGGAATGCATTGCCGTTGTCTCAACAGCGATAAGCATAGGGAGGAGGCGGTATGACCAAATTAATGCTCTGGAGCCTGCGCAACGCGAAGCTCGTCATTATCATCAACGTCATAATTACGATTATTTTCGGCTACTATGCCCTGCAGATTAAGGTGGATTCATCCACGGAAGGGATGATGATCAGCGGCGACCCGGCCAAGGATTACCACCAGGACACGGTGCGGAAGTTCGGCAGCGACAACATCACCGTCGTCTTTGTCCGGGACAAAAAGCTCTTTACCCCGGAAAAGCTCAAGGATGTGGAGAAACTCTACTACGAGCTGAAAGATATCAAGTTCGAGCCGAAGGACCCTGAGGAATACGTTCGGGCCAAGGATCCCGAGGAATATCTGAAGATCAGATATCCCGCGGTCTATGCCAAACTCTCCGCCAAGTCTGATGAATATGCCAAGCTGGTCAACAACCGCGAAGAATACAACAAGCTGGTCTATGATCCCGAAACCTATCTGAAACATAAATTTCCTGATAACTACAAGGAACTCCTCAAGGGCAAGACCCAACCATCCCCGCAGGAGTTGAAGCAGCAGTTTCTCGAGGCGGTGGAGAGGATCGGGAAGCCCGGCGTGGGGCGCTGTGAAAGCCTCTTCTCCGTAACGAACTTCAAGGGCGTGGGCGGGGGTCTGGAGACGAACCCCCTGATGGACCGCGCCCCCGACACCCAGGAAGACGCCGACCGGATCAAGGCCGACGCCCTGAAGAGCCCGCTGTTCATGAACAGCCTGATCGACAGGGACGGCCAGATGACGGCCATCAACCTCTATGTGGAAGCCGATCCCACAGAACCGGAATTCCACACCTTTTTCTCCCGGAAGGTCGATGAGGTTTCCGGGAAATACGAAAAGCTCTTCGACCGGGTTTTCCAGTTCGGCAATTCCTACGGCCGCCGGAACATCGGCGAGAACATCATCAAGGATCAGGCCCAGATCGTTCCCCTGGCCTGTGCGGTTCTCATCGGGACGATCATCATCGCCCTCCGCAACATCAGGGCGGGTCTTATGCCCATGATCACCGCCGGGACAAGCGTTATCTGGACCTTCGGCTTCATGGTCGTGATGGGCATCCCCCTGAATGTCATCACCGTGATTATCCCCTCGATCCTCCTGGTTATCGGGTCCGCCGAAGATCTCCATATGATGCACGAGTACCTGGAGGGGATCGAAGAGACCAACGGCAACCGGGACGGCTCCGTCAAGCTCATGGCGAGCAAGCTGGGCCTGGCGGTCCTGATGACCTCGATCACGACGATCGTCGGCTTCGCCTCCATCATGTACAACGACATCCTCATGTTGATCCAGTTCGGCGCGGTGTCGACCTTCGCCCTGACGGCCAACTCGCTGTCCACCTTCACCTTCGGTCCCGCGCTTCTCCACATGTTCGGCCCCGTGAAGGTCCAGAAACACCGGGAGAAGAAGCACTTCATCGACGCCTTCTTCCACGGCATTGCCGTGGGGACCCTGAAGCTCGTCACGCCCAAGAAGAATAAGATCATCATCACCGTTGTCATGTCCATCCTGACCCTGGCGATGTTCGGCGCCACCTTCCTCGTCAAGGTGAACAACGACTTCATGGCCTACTTCAAGGCGGATTCGGAGATCAGAAAACGGAGCGATACCCTCCACAAGGAGCTGGCGGGCGCCCAGACCTTCTTCATCCGCATCTCCAGCGGCATGCCCGAGACCTTCAAGCAGGCCGAGTACCTCTCCCAGGTGGCGGCCCTCCAGCAGTACATGGCCCAGAAGGGCTGGTTCGACAAGACGGAGTCCCTGGCGGACCGGGTGGCCCTGATCCATCGGGAAATGAACAACGGCGACAAGAAGTTCTATGCCATTCCGGCGGATTCCAATCTGATATCCCAGTATCTCCTCTTCTTCCAACGCGACGAGATCTCCCGCTTCGTGACGCCCGATTTCAGCGAGGTGAGTATCATGGTCCGCCACAACGTCACCTCGAGCTATGAAACCCAGCAGATCCTCGAAGAGCTGCGGCAGTACATGCGCAAGAACATCAACCCGAACTTCAAGTTTGATTTCACCGGGGAATACATCCTCATCAACAAGGCGGCGGAGAGTCTGGTCATGAACTCCGTCACCTCTCTGGCGATGACTCTGGGCATGGTTTTCGCGTGCATCTATTTCCTCTTCTGGTCCATGAAGGCGGGGCTTATCTCCCTGGTTCCGAATGTCTTCCCCATTATCGGCATCTTCGGGATCATGGGGATCTTCGATGTGCCGCTGAACGTCGGCACCGCCATGGTGGCCGACATCGCCATCGGCATCGCCGTGGATGACACCATCCACTTCATGAGCCGTTACAACCTGGCCATGCGGGAGCTCCAGGACCGGGAGGCCGCCGTGGCGGAGGCGCTCCACGACGAGGTCCGGCCCGTGGTCTGCAGCTCCATCGCCCTGGCCGGCGGCTTTGCCATCTGCGCCGTTTCCCAGTTCATCCCCGTCATCCAGTTCGGCATCCTCTCCTCGGTGGTTATGATCATCGCCATCTTCAGCGAGCTCCTCATCACCCCCATCCTCCTCCAGTCCACGCAGCTCATCACTCTGTGGGATATGATCGGCTTGAAACTCCAGGATGCGGTGGTCAAGACCTCGCCCTTTTTTGAGGGTCTGCGCCCCTGGTCGCGGCGGAAGGTCTGTCTCCTGGGCCGGATGGTGGAGAAGAACGCCGGGGAAAAGGCCGTGGTCCAGGGAGAGTTCGGCAAGAGCATGTACCTCCTGCTGGAGGGCAAGGCCGAGGCGGTGGGCGTCGATCCCAAGACGGGCAAGGAGATTGTCTTTGCCGTCATCCACCCCGGGGAGATCTTCGGCGAGATCGCCCTGGTCAATCCTGGTCCCCGTTCCGCCGACGTCCGGGCCCTCGAGCCTATAAAATACCTGGAGATCGACTGGGAAGGCCTCAAGCGTATCCATCGTATCTACCCCCGCATCGGCGGCAAGCTGTTCCTCAATCTCGCCAAGATCCTCGGGGACCGCCTGGTCCACACCAGCGGCATGCTCTTCGAGAAGGCCTGAAGGTAAACTCTTCTCCATGGGGGGCAGCCTGGGGGCCGCCCCCTTTTTTTTGCCCTGAAGGGGCCGTTTTTTGAGGGACCGGCGGCCCGCGCCGGGTCGTTTTTTTGAAAATCGTCCATTTTTATGAATGGATTATGCATTCTGTGTCAGACCAAAAACGAAATTCTTTTCCTCCCCCCCGGCTTGCAGTGGATGGGGGGATAAGGCCCTAAGAGGGAAATGGCATTCGGGACGCCGGAGACGGATGTTGCCCGTTGACAGGCGTATGGCTTTCATCTAATTCGTGAAACAGAGGCTGGATATGAAGGAGGTGCCGAGGTGGACGACGTGAACGAGAGGATCCCCATCGCCAACCCCGCCGTGGTCCTGAGGGAGGAGTTCGACGACTGGGCCATCGTCTTCGACCCCGACACGGGCCAGGCCTTCGGCCTCAACCCCATCGGGGTGATGGTTTGGAAGTCCCTGGACGGTAAGGGATCGGTGGCGGCGATCGCCCGGCGCATCCGCGAGGAGGCGGAGGGGGTGCCCGAGGACGTGGAGGAGCATATCAGGACCTTCATGGAGGCGGCCGTGAGGCTCGGTCTGGCGGGTTATGAGGTCTCCTAGGGAAGAGGAACCCTTGCGGGTGATGGCCACCCCGCGCCAGGTGGACGTGGAGATCACCACGGCCTGCAACCTCCGCTGTGCCTATTGCAGTCATTTCACGAGCCCCGGCGACGTGGGGGAGGATCTGTCCCTCGAGACGTGGCGGGATTTTTTCGCGGAATTGGGGAGGGCGGCGGTGATGTCCGTCACCCTCTCGGGGGGGGAACCCTTCGTGCGGCCCGACCTCCTCGCGATCATCGAGGCCGTCTGCGCCAACCGCCTGCGTTTCTCCATCCTCACCAACGGCACCTGTATCACTGAAGAAGGGGCCGCCCACATCGCCGCCACGGGTCGATGTGACTCCATCCAGATCTCCATCGACGGCGCCGACCCCTTCACCCACGACGCCTTCAGGGGGCGCGGCTCCTTCGGTTTGGCCGTGGAGGGTGTCCGGATCCTGAGGGAGCACGGCCTACCCGTGACGGTTAGGGTCACCGTCCACCGCCGCAACGTCCGCAGCCTCCCCGAGATCGCCCGTTTTCTCCTCGAAGACCTGGGTCTTCCCTCCTTCTCCACCAACTCCGCGAGTCACATGGGCCTGTGCCGGAAGAACGCCGCCATGATCCAGCTCACCCCCGAGGAACACAGCGAGGCCATGGACATCCTCATGGACCTCGCGGAACGCTACGAGGGCAGGATCGACGCCCAGGCCGGCCCCCTGGCCGACGGCCGCCTCTGGTCGGAGATGGAACGGGCGCGCCTCGAGGGTCTCGACACCCTCCCCGGGCGGGGCTACCTCACGGGCTGCGGGGGACCCTACCAGTCCCTCGCCGTCCGGGCCGACGGGGCCTACGTCCCCTGCAGCCAGCTCGGCCACCTCGTCTTGGGCTACATCGGCCGGGACGATCTCCTCACGGTCTGGCGGACCCACCCGGAATTGCAGCGCCTGCGCCGGCGGGTCTTTATACCCCTTGAGGGGCTCGCCTTCTGCCGGGGTTGTCCCTATGTCCCCTACTGCACGGGGAACTGCCCCGCCTTGGCCTACAACCTGACGGGGGAGACGGATCAGCCAAGTCCCGACGCCTGTCTGCGTCTCTTCCTGGAGCGGGGCGGGAGGCTCCCCCGGGCCCGGGCGGGCGTGGGGGGACACTGACGGGAGGTCGAGAAGGTGGATTACCCCCTCAACCAGCTCTACGCCTACGTGACGGACACCTGCAACCTCCGCTGCCGCCACTGCTGGATCGCCCCGCGCTACACGGCGGCCCCCGGGGGGGAGGACGGGATCGACGCCGACCTTTTCGCCTCCGTCCTCGACGAGGCCCTGCCCCTGGGCCTGACGGCCGTGAAGCTGACGGGGGGAGAGCCCCTCTGCCACCCCCGCTTCGACCGCCTCTTGGAGGCCGTCCGGGAGAGGGAGCTGGGTTTGTCCGTGGAGACGAACGGCACCCTCGTCACGGCCGACGCGGCCCGTCTGATGGCCTCCCGGGGTGGCGCCTTCGTCTCCGTGAGCCTCGATTCCGCCGACCCCGCCGTCCACGAGGCGATCCGGGGCGTGGAGGGATGTTTCGCGGCGGCCGTCAGGGGGATCGAGAACCTCGTCGCGGCGGGCCTGAGGCCCCAGGTGATCATGACCGTCATGGGGAGGGACCGCCGGGACCTGGAGGGCCTGGCCTTTCTGGCCCGGGACCTGGGGGCCTCGTCGGTGAAATTCAACATCGTCCAGCCCACGGCCCGGGGGAGGGGTATACACGAACGGGGCGACATGCCGACGGTCCCGGAGCTGGTCGCCCTGGGCCGGTGGGTGGACAGGGAACTGGCGCCGTCCCTGGACATCCCCGTCATTTTTCATCACCCCCCCGCCTTCTTATCCCTGAGCCGGATGTTCGGCCCCGGGGGCGACGGTTGTCACAACTGCGGTATCAAGGGCATCCTAGGGATCCTGGCCGACGGTTCCTACGCCCTGTGCGGTATCGGCGTCACCGTGCCCGAGCTGGTCTTCGGCCGGGCCGGCCGGGACCCCCTGGCGGAGGTCTGGCGCCACAACGAGGTTCTGAGGGGGATCAGGGAAAACCTGCCCCGGGGTCTCAAGGGCGTGTGCGCCTCCTGTCTCCTCAAGGGGGTCTGCCTCGGGGGCTGCATCGCCGTCAATTACGGGACGACGAAAGACCTCTGGGCCCCCTTCTGGTACTGCCGACAGGCCTTCGAGGCGGGCCTCTTCCCCGAGGGACGCCTCCTACCCGGGTCGTTTCCTACGAATTGAGCGGCGGGAGGAAATCGCGAAGGGCAAGATCACACCCGAGCCGCCCCTGTTAATCGACCTTACGGGCGGGGACGCCGTGGTCCTATCTCTTTTTCTTTGGTGACGCCTCCCGGGGGGGTCGGGGCGGGAAGAGGTCGTCCAGCTGGGGGAAGACGGCATCCGAACCTTCCCATCCGTAGGCGAGGGTCTCGATGCCCCGCGCCCGCAGCTCGGCGGCCTCTTCGGGCGTCGGGGAACGGGGCAGGACGAGGACCAGAAGGGGATGATCGGTCCGACCGGCCCCTTCCCAGAGGAGCAGGGCCGCCTCCCGGCGGACGGTGTCACCCCCCCCTCCCGTGACGACGCGAAAGACCGCCCCCTTGTCCCCCCCGGCCGACGATAGGTAGAGATCGCCCCCGTCGTCGTTCGCCGGCCTGTATCCCCGCCCCCGCAGGGCCCCCGCCAGGGCCAGGACCAGGGGGCCGTGATCGCACCGGCCGGCCAGGTCGAACCCTTCCTCGGCACCGGATCCGCCTATCCGCCGGATCTGGAAACCTCCCGCCTCGAGGGGTATGGCCAGTTGGGGGGAACGCTCGTCCCGGACCTCGGCCTTGACGGCAGCCACCTTGTGGACGAAGAGGGAGACCTGGTCGGCGAGGGACCGGCTGCCCAGGCAACAGACGACGGCCACCTCCGCGACCCCGTCACCCTCGTCGAGGTCCGTCCAGACGCCGCGGAACCTCTCGAGGAAGATCTTCTTGCCCATGCCCCGCTGGCCCCCGCCGAGGCGGCCCCGGTGGACGAGGAAGACCCTCCCCCTGGCGTCGCGCCCGAAGGCGGCCCCCACGCGGCGGTCCCTCCCCTCGGCGGGGACGTTCAGCTCACAGGTTATGGAAACCACGGCGCCCTCCTCCGGCCTCTCCGTCCCGAGGAGGGTCCAGATCTGGCCCTCCTCCGTCCGCCGGTGACACATCCACAGGCCGAGTCTCTCCGACCAGTGGACCCGGGCGGGGAAACGACCCCCGGGATGGCCGATGCAAACGGGGACGCGCCGGTCCCAGAAGGGTCTTAGGCCGGCGAGAAACCGCCCCCGGCAACGGGCCACCAGGCGCCTGTCGGTGATGATCTTCAACATGTTTTGGCTGTTTAACACATCAACCCGCCGGGGCCAAAAGGGAATTTCGATAAGTGCCCTCTCAATCGAGCCGTTTGTGGAAACGCCTGACGGCGCCGGCGAAGACCGCCGTCGACAGTACGGTCAGGGCCAGGTACTGGGGCCAGAGGACCTCCATCCCCACCCCCTTGAGAAAGATCCCGCGGATGATGACGAGGATGTAACGGAAGGGGTTTAGGTAGGTGAGCCACTGGACGAGGGTCGGCATGTTGGCGATGGGGAAGACGAAACCGGAGAGGAGGAAGGCGGGCTGGACGAAGAAAAAGGTGGTCATCATGGCCTGCTGCTGGGTGCGGGAGATGGTGGAGATGAAGAGGCCGATCCCCAAGGAGCATATCAGGAACAGCGAGATGCCCAAGAGAAAGAGCAACCTGCTGCCCGCGAAGGGGACCTCGAACCAGAAGACGGCCAGGAGGAGGACCACCGACATCTGGATCAGGGAGATGATCACGAAGGGGACGGTCTTGCCCAGGATGAGCTCGTAGGGCTTGATGGGCGTGACGATGAGCTGTTCCATCGTTCCCCTCTCCTTCTCCCTGATCACGGCCATGGAGGTGAACAGGAGGGAGATGAGCATGACGACGAAGGCCACGATGCCGGGGACGAAGAAACGGCGGCTGTAGAGATTGGGGTTGTACCACGTGCGCAGGCGGTTGTCGATGTTCCCGTAGGACAGGCGGAAGGGGTACAGCTCCGCCATGAACCTCCGGTTCAGCTGCTGGAGGACCGTCATGGTGTAGGCGACGCGGACGGCGGCCATGTTGCTTACCGTGCCGTCCACAAGGATCTGGATGGGGGCCGTCTCACCCCTGTGGATCAGGACGGCGAGATCGGGGGGTATCTTTATGGCCATGTCCACCTTGCCCCTGAGGAGGAGATCGTCCACCTCCCTCTGGTCCCGGGCGTACCGCTCGATGCGGAAGGTGCCGCCCGCCGTGAAGGCCCGCTCCACGGTCCGGCTCTCCCTCGTCTGGGACAAGTCGAGGAGGGCCACGCGGATGGTCTCGATGTCGAAATTGATCACGTAGCCGAAGACGAGGATCTGGACCACGGGGGCGATGACGATGATGCCCCGGTTGCGGCGGTCCCGGAAGAGCTGGAGGAACTCCTTGCGGATCAGTTCCCTCAGGCGGATCCAGTTCACGTCACATGCCCTCCCTTCTGAGGGTCAGGAAGGTCAAAAGACTGAGCAGCAACGCCATCGCGGCCAGGACGAGGAAGTTGGGCCAGAGGAGGGCCAGGCCCAGGTTCTTGAGATAGACCCCCTTGAGGACGTTGATGAAGTAGGTGGCGGGGACGATGTAGGTCACGGGGCGGATGGCCGCGGGCATGTTGATGATGGGGAAGACGAAATCGGACAGGAGCATGGAGGGCAGAAAGGTCACCAGGGGGGCGATCTGGTTGGCGATGATCTGGGAGCGGGTGGCGGCGGAGATGAAAAGGCCTAAAGATACGGCGACGCAGAGGTAGAGGGTGACGGCGCCGAGGAGGACGAGAAAGTCCGCCTTCATGACGATGCCGAACAGGAGCTGCCCCAGGAGGACGGCGGTGAGGACGTCGGCCATGGTGATGAGGAGATAGGGCAGGGCCTTGCCCACGAGAAACTCCCCCGCCCCGAGGGGGAGGGACTTGAGGGTCTCCATCGTCCCGTTCTCGTACTCCCGGGCGATGACGAGGGAGGTGAGCATGGCGCCCACGATCATGATGATGACGCCGATGATCCCCGGGACGATGAGGTTGCGGCTCTCGAGGTCCTCGTTGAACCAGATCCTGATGCGGCCCTCCAGGGGCGGCTTCCTCTCCCCCTCGCCCAGGCGGTTCAGGTATTCCTTCAGGCGCCGCGAGTTTTCCCCCTCGATGAAGGCGTTCACGTAGCCGACGGTCATCCACCCGAAATTGGGGTCGCTGCCGTCGACGATGACCTGGAGGGGGGCCTCCCGGTCGGCCCTCAGGTTGCGTCCCCAGTCGGGGGGGATGATGACGGCGAGGGAGGCCTTCCCCGCATCGAGCCAGGCGGCGGCGCCCTTCGTGTCCGCCGGGTAGGCGGCCACGTGGAAGTAGGCCGAGGCGTCGAGGCGCCGGGCGAGGTCGCGGCTCTCCGCGGAGCCGTCGTGGTCCACGACGACGGTGGTGATGTTGTCCACATCGAGACTCAGGGCGTACCCGAAGAGGAGGATGAGGATGATGGGGAGGGCGAAGGCGAGGTAGAGGCTCCGGTAGTCGCGGATGATATGGTAGAACTCCTTGCGGGCCACGGCCTGGACCTTCCTGAGGGAGGAAAGGACCCCCTTCATCACGCCGCCCCCCTGCCCATGAGGGCGATGAAGGCGTCGTTGAGGTCCGCGTTTTCCCTTTCGGGGCAGGCGTTTCTGATTATCCCGCCGGGGGGACCCTGGGCGACGATGCGCCCCTGGTTGATCATGACGAGGCGGTCGCAGTTCGTCGCCTCGTCCATGTAGTGGGTCGTGACGAAGACGGTGATCCCCTCCCGGGTCAGTTCCCTGATGAAGTTCCAGAAGTGGCGCCTCGTGACGGGGTCCACACCGGAGGTCGGCTCGTCGAGGAAGAGGATCTCGGGCCTATGGAGGAGGGCGCAGCCCAGGGCGAGGCGCTGCCGCCACCCCTGGGGCAGGTCGCGGGTGAGACGGTCCTTCACGTCCCAGAGGCGCGTCATCGTCAGGACCCAGTCCATCCTCTCCTCCCACAGCCCGGGAGGCACGGCGTAAACACCCAAATAGAAGCGGATGTTCTCCCGGGGCGTCAGGTCCTCGTAGAGGGAAAAACGCTGGGACATGTAGCCGATGGAGGCCTTGATGGCCTCCGTTTCCGTATAGATGTCGTGACCCGCCACGACCCCCTCGCCGGCCGTGGGGGTGAGGATCCCGCAGAGCATGCGGATGGTCGTCGATTTCCCCGAGCCGTTGGAGCCGAGGAAGCCGAAGATCTCACCCCTCCGCACGGAAAAGGTGACGCCGTCGACGGCGGCGAAGGACCCGAAGCGTTTGACCAGGTCCCGGACCCTTATGACCGCCCCGTTGTCCGTAGTCATGGACACGAAAACCTCAACGCCCCGGGACGCCCCCGGTCCGAAGGAAAGATTCGCCGGCCGTCCGGGGGTCCGCCGCCTCGATGCGGGCGATCATGGCCTCCTCCAGGTCGCCGTGGGGGCCCTTCACGGCCTCGGGGGTGTCCCAGGCAAGGATCTCCCCCCGGTGCATAAGGACCACGGTGTCGCACAGGGACCCCTCGTCGAGATAGGCCGTGGAGACGACGATCGTCATCCCCTCCCGGCGCCGGGAAAGGAGGATCTCCCAGAACTCCCGCCGCGAGACGGGGTCGACGCCGTTGGTGGGTTCGTCGAGGATGAGGAGGGAGGGTTCGTGGACGAGGACGCAGGCGAGGGCCAGCTTCTGCTTCATCCCCCCGGAGAGGGCGCCGGCGGGGCGGTCGTGGAACGGTAGGAGGTTGGAGAAGCCCAGGTATGTCTCCCGGCGCCGGGGGCGGTCGGCGGGGGGGATATCGAAGACGTCCATGAAGAAACGGAGGTTCTCGTCCACCGTCAGGTCCTCGTAGAGGCCGAAGCGCTGGGGCATGTAACCGATGAGGGGTTTGATGAGGTCCTTGCGGGTCGTGACGTCCATCCCGGCGATGGTGATCCTGCCCTCCGTCGGGGGGAGCATGGTGGCCATCATCCTCAGGAGGGTCGATTTTCCCGCCCCGTCGGATCCGATGAGCCCCACCACCGTCCCCGCCTCCACCGTCAGGGAGAGGCGGCCGACGGCCGTGAGTTCGCCGAAGCGTCTCGTCACGCCCTCCACGGTCACCAGGGGGGCGGCGGATGACCCGTAGCCCGTCAAGGTCAAGCCCCTACTTGAGCCTGGCGTCGGCGGGCATGCCCGTCTTCAGCTCCAGATCGGGGTTGGGGATGGAGATCTTCACGAGGTACACCAGCTTGACCCGCTCCTTCTTCGTCTGGATGATCTTGGGCGTGAACTCGCCCACGGGGGAGACGAAGGTCACGACGCCCCGGTAGGTCTTGCCCGGGAAGGTGTCGATCCGGACCTCGGCCTCCTGGGACGGTTTCACCTTGCCGATCTCCGTCTCGCCCACGAAGATCTTCAGGTCGATCCTCCTCAGGTCGGCCAGGGTCAGGACCTCCCGGGAAGGGGAAACGACCTCGCCGGGTTCGACGTTGCGGCTGGTGATGATCCCGTCGAAGGGGGCCAGAAGTTTCGTGTAGCCCGCCTGGAGGGCCGCCTGTTCCACGCCGGCCCTGGCCTGGAGGACCTGGGCCCGGGCCGCCTCCACCTCCCTGCCGACGGCCTCGATCCTCTTGAGGTTGCTCCGGGCCTGGGAGAGGGCCGTCTCGGCCTCCGTCAGGCGCGAGGCGGCCGTGTCGGCGTGGAGCCGTAATGCGTCCCGGTCCTTCTCCGTGACGATCTGCTCCTTGTAGAGGGCCTCGTAACGATCCCGGTTGCGCCGGGCGTCTTCCGCCGCCTGGCGGGCCGCCCGGAGGGCGGCCTCCGTCCGTACCACGTCCGCCGGGAGGGTGGCGCGGTATATCTCCGCCATGGTCTGGAGCTGCTCCAGGGTCTTTTGGGACCGCTCAAGGTTGGCCCGGGCCTGATCGAGGCGGGCCGTGAACTCCGCCGTTTCCAGTTCCGCCAGGACCTGGCCCGCCTTTACCTCCTGGCCCTCCCTGACGTGCACCGCCGCCACCCTGCCGCCCGCCTGGAAGGCCAGGCGCGCCTCCACGGCCTCGAGGGTCCCCGAGTAGGAGAGATCGCCCTGCCGGGACCACCACTGCCCCAGGTAGACGAAGGCGCCGACGGCGATCAGGAGGATGAAGAAGGCCCCCAGGATGAGTCTCTTTTTCAAGGTCCCGTCACCCCCTAAAGAAGACCGGACCCTTTTAGGACCTCCATCATCTCATCCACGAAGATGAACTCGATGTCCTTTCTGATCTTGGGGGGTATGTCTTCCATGTCCTTCCGGTTCCAGCGGGGGAGGATGACCGTCTTGATCCCGGCCCGGTGGGCGGCCAGGACCTTTTCCTTTATCCCGCCGACGGGGAGGACCAGGCCCCGGAGGGTGATCTCCCCCGTCATGGCCAGGTCCTTCTTGACGGGTTTGTTCTTGAGGAGGGAGGTGAGGGCCGCCAGGATCGTCACGCCCGCCGAGGGGCCGTCCTTCGGTATGGCCCCGGAGGGGACGTGGATGTGTATGTCGAGGTTCTCGAAGAAATCCGCCGCCAGCCCCAGGGCCTCCGTGTTGGCCCTGATGAAGCTCAGGGCCGCCGAGGCCGACTCCTTCATCACGTCCCCCAGTTGACCCGTGAGGGTGAGGCCCTTCTTGCCCGGCATGGCCGTGGCCTCGATGAAGAGGAGGTCACCCCCCGTGGGCGTCCAGGCCAGGCCCATGACGACGCCCGGCTTGGAGGTCCGGGCGGCCGTCTCCTGGAAGGTGCGCACGGGTCCCAGGTAGCGGGGGATATCCTTCCGGCGGATGACGTGTTTGCCCCTGGCCCCCTCGGCCACGGCGCTGGCCACGCCCCGGCAGACGGCCGCTATCTCCCGCTCCAGGTTCCTCACCCCCGCCTCCCTGGTATAGCCCGAGATGATCGCCTGTACCGCCCCCTTCGTGAAGGATATGAGGTCCGGCGTCAGGCCGTTTTCGGCGATCTGCCTGGGGATGAGGTAGCGGCGGGCGATGTGCAGTTTCTCCTCGCTCGTGTAGCTCACCAGCTCGATGATCTCCAGACGGTCCCGCAGGGCGGGGGGGATGGTGTCGAGGATGTTGGCCGTGGTGATGAACATGACGTGGGACAGGTCGAAGGCCAGATCGAGGTAGTGGTCCACGAAGGAGTTGTTCTGGGCGGGGTCGAGGACCTCCAGGAGGGCCGAGGAGGGGTCGCCCCGGAAATCGCTGCCCACCTTGTCGATCTCGTCGAGCATGAAGACGGGATTGTTGGACTCGGCCCGGCGGATGCCCTGGATGATCCTTCCCGGGAGGGCCCCGATGTAGGTACGCCGGTGTCCCCTGATCTCGGCCTCGTCCCTCACGCCCCCCAGGGCGATGCGCACGAACTTGCGTCCCAGGGCCCGGGCGATGGACTGGCCCAGGGAGGTCTTGCCCGTCCCCGGGGGGCCCACGAAGCAGAGGATGGGACCCCGGGTGTCGGGTTTCAGCTTCCTGACGGCCAGATATTCGATGATGCGCTTTTTCGGTTTTTCCAGGCCCCAGTGGTCCTCGTCCAGGACCCGCCTGGCCTTCTTGATGTCCAGGTTGTCCTCCGTCCCCTCCCGCCAGGGGAGGGCGAGGATCCAATCGAGGTAGGTGGAAGAGACGGTATACTCGGCCGACGAGGGGTGCATCCTCTCCAGGCGCGCCAGTTCCCTCTCCGCCTCCTTGCGGGCCTCCTCGGGGAGGTCCTTGGCCGCCAGTTTCGCCCGGTACTCCTCGATCTCCACCCTCGTCTCGTCGCTCTCCCCGAGTTCCTTGCGGATGGCGTTGAGCTGCTGGCGGAGATAGTACTCCCTCTGGCTCTTCTCCATGTCGTCCTTGACCTGGGACTGGATCTTGTTGCCCAACTCCAGGATTTCCACCTGGTGGTTGACCAGACGCGTCACCTCCCTCAGGCGTTCCTTCACGTCGAGGGTCTCGAGGATGGTCTGTTTCTCCTCGACGCTGACGTTGATGATGGAGGCGATGAGGTCGGCCAAGACGCCGGGGTCCGTGACGCTCTTGGCCATGGCGCCGAATTCCTGGGGCAGAAAGGGCGTCAGTTTGACCACCCGCTCGAAGAGGGTCGTCAGGTTGACCATCAGGGCCTCGACCTCGATGTCCTTGATCTCTGTGTCTTCCAGGGGCTCGATGCGGGCGTGGAGGTAGGGCTGGGAGTCGAGAAACTCGACGATCCGGAAACGGCCGATCCCCTGCACGAGGAGCTGGGCCTTTTTATCCGACACCTTGGCCATCTTGAGGATCACCGCCGTGGTCCCCACGGAATGGAAATCCTCGGCGCGATAATTCGTCTCCAAGGGCGACTTTTTGGCGAGGATGAGGCCGATGATGCGATCCTTGGCCATGGCCTCGTCGACGAGGTTGATGGACTGTTCCCCGAACACCTCCATGGGGAGCATCATCTTGGGAAAGACGAGGATATTGAAAAGGGGCAGGATGGGGAGGATCTCGGGTATCTGGATGACCTTGAGTTCCTCCGGGGGTTTCTGATCGGGCATGGTCTCCTCTCTTTATCTCGCTTTGGCCCTGCGGCTGCGGTTCTATTCCGCCGTTACTCCCGGCTCACGGGTATCTTCTTCCTGACCTCACCGCCGGGCGGGAGCTTGGTCATTCGTACCTCGAGGAGGCCGTTGCGGTGCGTGGCCTCGACGCGGTCCGTGTCCACCGCCGCCGGGAGGGAGAGGTGCCGCTCGAAATACCCGTAGGGTATCTCGGCAAGGCGGTAGCGCGTCGTCCCCGGGATCATCATTTGGTCGCGCTTGCCGAAGATCTTGATGGTCCTGCGGCTCACCTCGAGGTGGATGTCCTCGCGCCTGACGCCGGCGAGATCGATGATGAGGAGTATCTCCTCCGGTGTCTCGTACATGTCCGCGTGGGGCCGCCAGGTGTTCTCCCCGATGGCGAAAAGGGAGGACCCGGCCATGGAGAGCATACCGTCCACGGCGTCGAAGACCTCTTGTTCGAGGGCGGCCCGTTCTTTATGGAACTTGATCTTGATGTAGCTCATGTCTCCCCCCACGGAAGATGATGGCCTATCATAGTCGCCTTCTTTCCTTTGTCAATCGGAATGTGACATGGAGACCCGTATCGCGTCTATAGGCGCCTTTTTCGGCCCTCATAGGTAACTGTGGAGACTCGGGAGATAGTTCACGCCGAGATAGGTGAAGAGGACGGCGGCGAAACCCAGGACGGCCAGCCAGGCCAGGCGCCTGCCTTCCCAACCCCGGAGGCGGCGGAGGTGGAGGAGGAGGGCGAAGATGAGCCAGGTGATGAGGGACCAGGTCTCCTTCGGATCCCAGCTCCAGTAGGATCCCCAGGCGTAATGGGCCCAGACGGCCCCCGTCAGGATCCCCAGGCCGAGGAAGACCAGGCCCATGAACGCCGTCTGAAAGAGGAGTTCCTCGAGGGCCCGGGGGGCCGGGATCATGGCCGCCAAAGACTTTTTCAGGCCCCCGGATCCCTCTTGCCCCTTCATGAGGATCAAAAGCCCCAAGGCGAAGGAGGCGCTGAAGAAGGCGTATCCGAGAAAGCAGGTCAGGACGTGGATCGTGAGCCAGTCTGACTGCAGGGCCGGGATGAGAGGTTGGATACGCCCGTCCGCCGTCGGCGAGATGCCCGCGTAGGCCAGGACCAGAAAGGCGAGGGGGATGAGGAAGACGCCCAGACTCGAGGTCTTGGAACGTGTCTCGACGATGAGGTGGACAAAAACGATGCTCCAGGAGAAAAAGACGAGAGACTCGTAAAAGTTGGAGAGGGGCGGATGGCCGAATCCCAGGGCGAAGGAGAGCCTCCAACGCAGGAGGAGGGAGGCGCTGTGGAGTAAGAAACCCCCCCGGGCGAGCCAGGCGGCCGCCGTCGCCCAGGGCCTCGTGCCGCGGAGCAGGGCCGCCAGGTAGAAAAAGAAGGCGCCCAGGTAGATGAAGGTCACGAGACCGGCGAGTTTCGTGTCGGTCATTTCTCCCCCACGATTTCCCTAAGGCCGCTCACCAGGTCCCGCGCCTCTCTCTCCGCGCCGGTCGGGTCCCGTTCGGAACGGGCCGCGGCGGTGATCGAAGAACCCCCCTCGGCGGCCCGCACTTCTATCCCGATGGCGCGATCGGGGAAGAGATAGTTGACGATGAGACCCCCGAGGATCAGGACGGCCCCCAGGGCCGCCAGGGGGACGCCGGGATCGCGACCCACCTGAAGGACCGTGTAGTATCGCTCCCCGCCCCGGGCGAGGGAGAAGACCCAGGGCTTGTAAGAACGGGGATTGACGATGGGCATCTGTTCCAAAAGACCGGGGTTGGCCGCCAGGATCCGGTCGATGTTTACGAAGACCCAGAGGGGCGTCTCCCCCCCCCGGTCCGCGACGGCCAATTTCACCGCCGGACCCAGACCCATCAGGTCGTCCTCAATCCGCAGGACCTCCACCACGGCGCTCCCCTCCGCCAGGGGAAAACGGTCGCCGACGGCGATTTCCCTTGTTCCGCCCCCGCCTCCGTCCTTCGACCACCTCAGGAGGAGACGGCCGCCGGGGAGAAGGCCGAAGCCCGACTGGTAGAAACGGAACCCCCCGAACTCTAGGGGGTGGTTGACGAGGAGGGAACCCCTTGCGGCCTCGCGGCCGTCGACGAGAAAGGAGAGGTCGGAACGGAAGAGCTTGGGGGCGCCGTTCGGGTAGTACTCGACGAGAAAGCGGTCACAGCGGACCAGAAAACCCAGGGGGCGTTCGTCTCCCGTGCCGGCGATGGTCATGGCCACCGCCGTTTCCCCCTCGGGGATGTGGACGTACCCCTTGACCCCCCAGACCCCCCCGACGAGGCCGCCGGTGAGGAGGATCAAGATGCCCAGGTGAACCACGGGGAGGCCGAACAGCGGCGAAACCCCCCGTCGGGCCAGGAAAAAAGCGCCCGAGGGGCTGGAGGCCTTTCGGAAGCGGCCGTAACGTTTCTTCAGGATCGATTCCACCGCCGTCTCCGCCGCCGCCGGATCACCCGGGAAGAAAAGGATAGTGCCGTCCTTAAAAGGGGCGGACCTTGCCGGATCGCCGTCGCGCCGCAGGCGTCTCCACTGGGCGGGGAGACGCTTGACGTAACAGGCCGTTAGGTTGAGCATCAAAAGCAGGATCAGGGCGACGAACCAGGGGGCCCGGTAGATATCGAAGAGACCGAGGGCTTGGCAGAGGGAGGGCAGGGGTGGGGAAAGGCGGGCGGCGATCGGGCGGGACTCTTCTCCCTGGGGGATCACCGTGCCCAGGAGGGCCGCGACGGTTATCATGACCAACAGGACATGGGCCAGCCGGGGGGACGCCAAGAGCTGAAGGAAACCGCGCCCCCTCTTCTTCATGACCCCCTGACGGCGGTTACGGCCTCGATTTCCCTGAAGTTAGGCACCCGCACCCCGTTCCCTCGACGTCGGCGTTCTCATGTCCCCGTAACACGAAAAGAAAACCTTGCCAAGAGCGGGTAAAGGTGCGCCGCATCATACCTAGTAATGTTTGACAAAAGATTGAGGGTATTTTAAGCTTCAGGATGACTTTGGAAGGATAAAGGGAGCGCATGTCCAGGGACGGGGAAAATCATCTCAAGGAAACGGTTTTGAGGCTCCGCCGGGAGTTGGAACGGGAGAGGCAGCGGCGCGACGAGGCGGTGGCCGAGGCGACGGCGTCGGCGAGGGACGAGACGAGGCTGTTGAGGGAGCAGATACAGGCCATGAGGGAGGCCATGGAGAGGGAGGCGGAGGAGAAGGAAAGTCAAAAACGACAGGCCCTTTCCGAGGCCCATGGCGAGGTCTTGCAGCTGAGGGCCATGGTGGACGCCCTGCGGACGGAGATGGAGAGGGAGAGGGGCGAATACCTGCGCAGGATGGACGAACTCAAGAGGGAACAGGCCGCCGAGGTGAGGCAGCTGCGGGAACAGATTAGGGTGTTGAGGGAAAAGCTGGAGGCCCATGAAGGTTAAAACAGGTAAGGTGGTGGAGAAGACGGACAACGACGATCGCAACGCCGCGGCGACGGACAAGGAGGTCCGACTCCACCAGGCGGAACTTCTCCTCAACGTCTCGCGGACCATGGCGACCTTCGAACGCCTCGACGAGATGCTGGAGTTCCTCGTGTCGGCCACGACGCGGGAGATCGGTGCGGAGAGGGGGACCATCTTCCTCAACGACGCCGAAACGGGGGAGCTTTACTCCCGCGTCGCCATGGGGGACCTCAAGAGGGAGATCCGTATACCCAACGACAGCGGCATCGCCGGTTACGTGTTCAAAAACGGGGAAGGCCTGATCGTTCACGACGCCTATAGAGACGGTCGTTTCAACCGTTCCGTCGACGACTCCACGGGCTTCAGGACGAAGAGCATCCTCTGCGTGCCCGTCAAGACCATGAGGGGGGAGATCATCGGCGTCGCCCAGATGCTGAACAAGGCGCGAGGTCGCTTCACCAAGAAGGATATGAACCTGCTGAGCGGCATGACCACCCAGGCGGCGATCACCCTCCAGGGGTTCGACATCGTCGAGCGCATGACCAGGGTCCGGAAGCGGGAGATGGAGTTTTTCGACATCGTCTCCGACGTCACCGCCGAGATCGACCTGGCCGTCCTCCTGAGGAAGGTGATGGCCGAGGCCACCAAGATGCTCAACGCCGAGCGCTCCACCCTCTTTCTCAACGACGAGCGGAAGGGGGAACTCTTCTCCAAGATCGGTGAGGGCCTGGGGGCCACGGTGATCCGTTTCCCCAATCATCTGGGGATCGCGGGGGCCGTCTTCCAGTCGGGGGAGACGATCAACATCCCCTACGCTTACGCCGATCTCCGCTTCAACCCCGCCTTAGACCGACAGACGGGTTTCTTCACCCGTTCCATCCTCTGTGTCCCCGTCGTGAACAAGAACGGCAAGATCATCGGGGTGACCCAGGTCCTCAACAAGAAGGGGGGGCAGTTCACCAAGGAGGACGAGTCCCGCCTGAGGGCCTTCACGGCCCAGATATCCATCGCCCTGGAAAACGCCAAGTTCTTCGACGACGTCCAGAACATGAAGAACTACAGCGAGAGCATGCTGGAGAGCATGTCCAACGGCGTGATCACCCTGGACGACGCGGGGAGGATCGTGACGTGCAACACGGCGGGGCTGAGGATAATGGCCATGGAGGCCGACCAGGTGATCGGCAAGCCGGCGGCGGAGTTCTTCTCCGGGGACAATGCCTGGCTCCTCGAAAGGATAAACCGTATCGAGGGGTCGGCCAAGACGGAGGTCGTCATGGACGTCGGTCTGAGGTTGGGCGGGACGGACATATTCGCCAACGTCACCGTCCTTCCCCTGAAGAACATCGACGGGCGTCACCTGGGGACGATGATCATCATCGACGACATCAGCGGCGAGAAGAGAATGAAATCGACCATGTCGCGCTACATGGACCCGGATCTGGCCGACCGGCTCCTGGCGGGGGGCGACGATATCTTGGGCGGCAGGAGCGCCGTGGCCACCATCCTCTTCTCGGACATCCGCGGTTTCACCACCCTCACGGAAGAGCTCGGCGCCCAGGGCACCGTGGCCCTCCTCAACGAGTATTTCACCATCATGGTCGAGTCTATCCAGAAGGAGGGGGGGATGCTCGACAAGTTCATCGGTGACGCCATCATGGCCGCCTTCGGCGTCCCCGTCCCCCACGACGACGACGAGGACCGGGCGGTGAGGGCCGCCGTCGCCATGATCAAGGCCCTGAACCGTTGGAACGCGAAACGTCAGGCCGAGGGCAAGAAACCGGTGGGGATGGGTATCGGCCTGAACACGGACACGATCGTTTCGGGCAACATCGGCTCCCCGAAGCGCATGGATTACACCCTCATCGGCGACGGCGTAAACCTGGCGTCCCGCCTCGAGGGTCTATGCAAGCGGTACCACGCGAGCATCTTGATCAGCGAGTTCACCTACGGGCGCCTCAAGGGGACCTACCGGATCCGGGAGGTGGACAGGGTCGTCGTCAAGGGCAAGACGCAAACCGTGGGTGTTTACGAAGTCCTGGATCACTACGACGAGGAGGCCTTCCCCAACGTCATGGCCGCCGTCAACTACACCCACGAGGGTCTCAACCACTATCGCCGCGGCGAATGGGACCAGGCCATCGCGGCCTTCGGCGAGGTATTGCGACAGACGCCGGGGGACAAACTCTGTCGCATGTACATCGACCGGTGTCGCTACCTGAAGGAGCACCCCCCGGTTGATGGTTGGGACGGCGTCTGGGTGATGGATTCCAAATAGGCGCCGGGAAAGGAAAGGGCGGACCGCTCCTGGGGCGGCCCGCCCGTCAAGTCTCTGGAGCCGATGGGCGGACTCGAACCGCCGGCCTAGTGATTACGAATCACTTGCTCTACCGGCTGAGCTACATCGGCCTGGGCTGTTGATTACTATATCAGGGGCGTTTTCTTGTCAAGATGAATCGCGCATACGAGGTATCCGCGCGGCATTTCAGGGTCGGCCTTGACAAGCGGGGCCGCTTAACTTATGAATTTGTCGTTTTGTCATGCCGGAGAAGGGGGGATCGATGAAAGAGCGATTGAAAAAGATCGCGGCCTTGTCACCGTTGAAGATAACCCTGATCATCATTGGCTTGGCCGTGTTTCTCTTTTTTCTCGACCCCCCCTTCCTGCGTTTCATGGAGTTGAAGGCCCTGGATCTGCGGATGGTCTTCCGGGGCCAGATGCCCACGACGGGGGCCGTGGTCATAGCCACGGTGGACGAGAAGAGCCTCAGCGAGATCGGGCGTTGGCCCTGGTCGCGCAACGTCATCGCCCGCCTGGTGGATATCCTGAAGGAGGACGGGGCCAAATCCATCGCCTTCGATATCGTGTTCTCCGAACCGGACGACAACGCCAGCCTGAAGACGATCAGGGAGTTGACGTCTGAGCTGAAACGGAAGGGGATCGGGGACCCGCGCCTCGAGAAGCTCCTGCAGGAAAAGAAAGCCCAGGCGGACACGGACAGCATCCTCGCCCAGGCCATCGCCAGGGCCCAGAACGTCACGGCGGGCTTCTTTTTCTATACGACCCCCAGGGAGGTCGCCCACTTCACCAAGGAGAAGATCGAGGAGGGCCGGGAGTTGGTGGCCAATTCCCGCTATCCCATGGTGCAGGCCAGGGGTAAGGTGGACGAGGGCAACCTGATCCATGCCTACGCCGCCGTGCCCAACCTGAAGGTGATCTCCGAAGCCGCCGTGAATAGCGGTTATTTCAACGCCTTTCCCGACACGGACGGCGTGATCCGCTGGTCCCCTTTAGTGGTGAAGTTCGGGGACAGTTACCACTACTCCCTCGCCATGGGGGCCCTCCTCCAGTTCACCGACATGCCCATGTCGGGGGTCCGGCTCACTGACTTCGGGGTGGAATCCGTCGTCGTCGGGGATGTCATGATACCCGTCGACGAGAGCGGCCGGATCCTCATCAACTACCTGGGCCCGGCCAAGACCTTCCCCCACTACTCCATCGCCGACATCCTGAAGGGTCGCCTCCCCCCGGGGACCTTCAGGGACCGCATCGTCATCGTCGGCGCCACGGCGACGGGTATCTACGACTTGCGGGTCACGCCCTTCAGCAACGTCTACCCGGGGATCGAGATCCACGCCAACGTCATCGACAACATCCTCAGCGGCAACTTTCTCGAACATTCCGGTTGGACCACCTTCCTGGACGTCTGTTCCATCGTGGTCTTCGGCCTCGTCATGGGGCTGGCCGTCCCCCGCCTGAGGGCGCTTTACGGCGTCTTGGCCAGCCTGCTCGTCATCGGCGTCTTCGTGACGGCCAACGCCCTGGTCTTCGCCCACTACCGGGTCTGGATGAACGTGGTTTACCCCGTCCTGACCATGATGACCGTCTACCTCATGATCACCGTCTATCGTTACGTCACGGAAGAGAGGGAGAAGAAGAAGATCCGCGGGGCCTTCCAGTACTACCTCACCCCGGCGGTCATCAACGAGGTCCTCCAGGACCCGTCGAAGCTGAAGCTCGGCGGGGACAAGAAAGACCTCTCCGTCATGTTTTCCGATATCCGGGGGTTCACCACCATCTCGGAGAAGCTGACACCGGAGCAGCTGGTCAGCCTCCTCAACGAGTACCTCACGGCCATGACGGAGAAGGTGTTCAAGTACGACGGCCTCCTGGACAAGTATATCGGCGACGCCATCATGGCCGTCTTCGGCGCCCCCATCGACCAGCCGGACCACGCCTTGCGGGCCTGCCGGACGGCCCTCGACATGATGGAGGAGCTCAGGCGTCTCCAGGTGAAATGGGAGCAGGAGGGGTGGCCCAGGATCGACATCGGCGTCGGGATCAACAGCGGCGACATGGTGGTGGGCAACATGGGATCCGACATGCGCTTCGATTACACCGTCATGGGCGACAACGTCAACCTCAGCTCCCGCCTGGAGGGGATCAACAAGGAGTACGGCACCCATATCGTCATCAGCGAGTACACCTACGAGAGGGTGAAGGATTTCATGTACTGCCGCGAGCTGGACTCGGTGAGGGTCAAGGGGAAGAAGCTGCCCGTGAAGATCTACGAACTCATCTGCGAGAAGGAAAAGGCCCACGAACACGAACCGTACGTGAAGCTCTTCGAGGAGGCCCTCTCCCTCTACAGGCAATGTCGGTGGGACGAGGCGATCGCCATGTTCCGGAGGGTCATGGAGACCCGTCCCGGCGGCGACCCCACCTCGGAGATCTATATCCAGAGGTGCCTCGACCTCAAGAACGATCCGCCGCCCCAACCGTGGGACGGTGTCTATACCATGACGAGGAAATAGGTGCCGTCGGTGGGAGAAGGACACAACTACCGCAGCTGGGTCGAGGTGGACCTGGACAGTTTCTCGAAGAACTGGGAGGAACTGAAGCGCCTCGTGGCGCCCGGCGTCAAGATCATGCAGGTGGTCAAGGCCGACGCCTACGGGCACGGGTCCCTTGAGATCGCCCAGAAGGCCGTACAGAACGGGGCTTGCTGTCTCGGCGTGGCCAACGCCGACGAGGGGGTCCAACTCCGGGTGGGGGGCATTCAGGAGCCCATCGTCATCTTGAGCCCTTCCCCCGGGGGGGAGATCGGCGAGATCATCAAGTACAACCTGACCCCTTCCGTTTCGGACCTCGCCTTCGCCGGGGAACTACAGGCGGCGTGCCGCAAGGCGGCCATCCGCCTGCCGATCCACGTCGAGGTGGACACGGGCATGGGGAGAGGCGGTATCCTCTACTACGAGGCCATGAACAGTATCCGGGAGGTGGCCGCCATGCCCAACCTGGTCCTCCAGGGGGTGTTCACCCACCTCTCCTCCAGCGAGATCCGCGTCGATTACAACGACATCCAGTGGAAGCTCTTCCGTGACCTCCTCGACGGCCTCGAGGCGGCGGGGATCAGGGTGCCCATGAGGCACATGTCCAACAGCGGCGCCATCCTCAACTACCCCGCCTTCAACCTCGACATGGTCCGGCCCGGTCTCATGACCTACGGCATCTACCCCTCCCTCGAGACGAGGGAGCGGGCCGCTCTTTCCCCCGTCATGTCCTTCAAGACCCGCGTCGTCCTCCTGAAGGACTTTCCCCGGGGGTACAGCATCGGTTACAACCGAACCTACATCACCGAGCGGCCGACGCGCATCGCCACCATCCCCATCGGTTACGGCGACGGCTACGGCGTCATCCTGTCCAATTCCGGCGAGGTCCTCATCAGGGGTCGGCGGGCCCCCGTCGTGGGGAGGGTTTCCATGGACATGTGCACCGTCGATGTCTCCCGGATCCCCGAGTGTGCCCTGGGCGACGAGGTGGTCCTCATGGGCGCCCAGGGCGGCGAGGAGATAACGGCCAACGACGTGGCGGACCGGGTCAAGACCATCACCTACGAGATCCTCTGCGCCCTGGGGAAGAGGGCGCCGCGGGTCTTCATCCAGAAGGGGAGGGCCGACGCCGTCCTGCCGCGGCTCCGGCGCATCTACATCCCCGACGAGGAGAAATCCATCGCCAGGATCGATAACATCATCCGCCGGTGTCTCCAGGCCCGGACCAGGAGCGAGGAGCTGGGCGACGCCATCTACTACGAGATGTTCGAGACCCTCTTCGGCAGGGAGGGCCGTCAACTGGAGCTGCGTGAGGACTTTCGCTATCACATTGAAGTGGAGGCCGTCGCGCCGCAGGAGGGGAGAAGGGGCTGGCACGACAAGGACAACCTGGGGGTGACGACCCGCGTCGAGTACCGCAAGATCCTCCGCCACAGCCGCTTCATCATCGCCTGCGCCCTGGACAACGAGCAGCTGGACGCCCTCTTCGACGAACCCCGATGCGAGTATCGCTGGCTCATGAACAGGGGCGAGGACCCCGTGATGGAGCGGGACTTCCGGGTGGCGAGGGTCGCCGTGGACGGCCTGGAGGTCCCCGTCCTCGAGGCCCTCTGCACCGGAAGGGGTTACGAGATCACCTGCGGCAACGGTGAGTTGGAGGGAAAACTCAATAAGCCGGTCAATTTCTCCATCGAGATCGTCACGAGGAAATCACGGCGCAATAACATCTTCTCCGTCTATCTCGTCTACCCGACCCGGGGGCTCGAGATCACCTTCGACTACGGGAAGGCGGGATTGAAAAACGTGCGGGAGGTCAGCTTTTTTGCCGGCAAGCACCCCAAACCCGAGATCGAACGGGTGAAGGGCAAGGGCATTACCCTGAAGATCCCCGCCGAGAACTGGATCTTCCCCACGAGCGGTGTGACCTTTATCTGGGATAATTAGGAAGGTTTGTTCATGGCGCGTCTGAGAGTCGGGATCATCCTGGGCGGTATGTCATCGGAGCGGGAGGTGTCCCTGAACAGCGGCAGGAATGTTTACGACAACCTCGATCGGGAGGCCTACGAGGCCGTCCCCGTCTTCATGGACCTGAAGGGGAACCTGTGGATCATACCCTGGCAGCTCATCTCCCAGAACACGACTACGGATATCTCCGAACGATTGGCGGGTGAGGCCCGCCCCATCGGGTACGAGGACCTGAAGGAGGAGATCGATTTCGCCTTCATCTCCCTCCACGGGAAGTACGGGGACGACGGGTGCATCCAGGGGTTGCTGGAACTCCTGGGGATCCCCTACACGGGCCCGGGTGTCCTGGCCTCGGCCCTCGGTATGGACAAGCACATCCAGCAGAGCATCCTGAAGGCCGAGGGCCTCGACGTCCCCCGGAGTCACGTTGTCACCATCGAGGATTGGCGGAGGGACTCCCGGGCGGTGAAAAATAATCTGTTGACCCTCTTCCCCCCGCCCTTTTTCGTCAAGCCCACCCGGGAGGGTTCGAGCGTCGGGGTCCGGGCCGTCCGTGAAGAGGGGGATATAGAGACGGCCCTCGAAGAGGCCTTCCGGTGGGATCTCAAGGCCCTGGTGGAGGAGTACCTCGACGGCATAGAGTTCTCTTGCATCGTCCTCGAGGACGAGGGGGAGGTACGGTATCTCGACGTGACGGAGATCCACCCCCAGAGCGATTTCTACACCTATGACGACAAATACATGCCCGGTCGCTGCCGCAAGTTCACGCCCCCGAAAAACATCCCGCCCGAGATGACGTCAAAGATCGGGGAGATGGCCGTAAGGGCCTTCAAGGCCTTGGGTTTCAGGTCTTACGGGCGGATAGACGGTTTCGTCCTGAAGGACGGGCGCATCCTCATCACCGATCCCAACTCGTCGTCGGGCATGGCCCCTTCTTCCTTCTTCTTTGAACAGGCGGCCAGCGCCGGCATGCTGCCGTCCATGATCATCTCGAGGCTTATAGAAAACGCCCTGGCGATCCATCGGGGTAAAAAAGGCCCCCTGTGCTGAGGGGCAGGGGATAAAATCCGGTCTGAAAGGAGAGACGGAATCATGAAGACAAAACGGTCGGTAAAGTGGCTCCATGGATGTTTGACGGCGCTTTTTGTTCTTTTCGCCGCCGCGGGAACGGCGGGGGCCTTCGAGTTGGGTGTCCGGGCCTACGCCTGGTTCCCCGACCTCAAGACCTCGGAGATCCAGACGATCCAGAACGCCGCCGAGGGGACGAAGATCGACGCCAAGGACGTCTTGGGTGTCGGCAACAAGGCCCTCTTCATCGGTGAGATCTACGGCGGCCTGGGGAAGCACCACGGCAGTTTCACCTATACCCCCGTCGGCTACTCGGACGACAAGATCATCCCGACGGACATTACCTTCAACGGCGTCACCTTCACCCGTAACAGTTCCGTGAAGACGGAGATCGGCTACGCCATGCTCGATTTCAAGTACCAGTACGACATCGTCAACATGGAGAACATCCTCGCCGGTTTCTCTTTCGGTCCCATGGCCCAGGTCAAGTTCTCCACGGGGGAGACGAAGTTGAACGCGGCGGGGGGCACGGAGCAGAAAAAATCCTTCTCCTCCATCCTGCCCATGGTGGGCGTGGGGGCCCACGTCGGCCTCATCGCCAACCTCTTGGAGGCCCGGGCCCAGGTGACGGGCGGCGGTTACGGCGGCGGCAACTACGCCGTGGAGGCCCTCGCCGATATCTCCGTCACCCCCTTCCCCTTCGTGGATATCAACGCCGGGTACAAGGCGGTCAAGCTGAAGATGGACGTCAATGACTACGTGATGGATCAGTTCCTCACCGGTCCTTACGTGGCCTTGACGGTCGGCTTCTGAGAGGGGCGGCCGTGGGAGAAACGAAGGAAAGGATAAGGGTCGGTGTCATCATGGGGGGCATGTCCTCGGAGAAGGAGGTCTCCCTCGAGAGCGGCAGAAATATCTTCAGCAAGATGGACCGCCGGCGTTACGATCCCCTTCCCATCTTCATGGACAGCCGGGCGCGCCTGTGGGAGATACCCCTCAAGCTCCTCATGAGGAATTCCACGAAAGACATAGAAGAGGACCTGGAGAACGAGGCCGTCCGCCTGCCCTACGAGTCCCTGAGGGAGAGGGTGGAGGTGGTCTATCTCGGTCTCCACGGCAAATACGGCGAGGACGGCTGCGTCCAGGGCCTCCTGGAGCTCCTCGGGGTCCCCTATACCGGCTCGGGGGTCTTGGCCTCGGCCATCGGCATGGACAAGTACACGACCCGCCGTATCCTGACGATCAACGGGATCGACGTCCCGAGGACGGTGGCGGTGAGGGAGAAGGAGTGGGCCGGCGGGGGAAGGGAGGAGATCCTGGAGAGGATCGCGGCGGAGATCTCGTATCCCTGCGTGGTGAAACCCATCAGGGAGGGATGCAGCACCGCCGTGAAGAAGGTGGTGTCCCCGGCGGGTCTGCCCGCGGCCCTCGAGGGGGCCTTCGTCTGGGACGAGATGGCCCTCGTGGAGGAGTTCATAGAGGGCGTCGAGGTGACCTGCGGTATCCTGGGAGACGATCCCCCCGTCCCCCTCGTGCCCTCCGAGACGATCCCCACGCAGGACATCCTGTCCCTGGAGGACAAGTTCCTCTACGGCCAGGGGGAAAACAAGACACCGGCGCGGGTGCCGCCGGAGGTCCTCAAGAGGATCCAGGAGACGGCCCTGGCCACTTTTTCGGCCCTCGACCTGAAGGGCTACGCCCGGATCGACATGTTCGTCCGGGCCGACGGCCGGGTGGCCGTTCTGGAACCCAACACCCTGCCGGGCATGACGCCTTCGACGGTCCTGTTTCACCAGGCCGCCGCCTTAGGCATCACCCAGACGGAGTTGATCACCCGGGTGATCGAGGCGGCGATGAAGGCCCACAGGGAAAAGAAGGGGCCCCTGTGAGTCTATGAACTTCGTCCTGGGCGCCGTCGATTACGTAGGGAGGGCCGTCCTCCACTCCGTGGAGGAGGCGGGGAGGATCTTTCAGCTCTTCCTTTCCGTCCTGGCCTGGCTCGTCCGCCCTCCTTTGAGGCTCCGTCCCATCTTCAAGCAGATGGAGTTCGTCGGCGTCCGCTCGATCTTCGTCGTGGTCCTGACGGGGACCTTCACGGGCATGGTCCTGGCCCTCCAGACCTACCACGGCTTCAGGATGTTCAGCGCCGAGAGCATGGTGGGGGCCACCGTCGCCCTGAGTATGACCAGGGAGCTGGGGCCCGTCCTGACGGCCCTCATGGTGACGGCGAGGGCGGGATCGGCCATGGCCGCCGAACTGGGCACGATGAGGGTCACGGAACAGATCGACGCCCTTTACGTCATGGCGGCCAATCCGGTGAAATACCTCATCGTCCCCCGGATGGTCGCCTCGGTGGTCATGCTCCCCTTCTTGACCATCGTCTCCGATTTCGTCGGCGTGGTGGGGGGCTATTTCGTGGGCGTCCACCTCTTGAGGATCAACTCCGGTATCTTCATGAAGAACATCACCAAGATCGTGGAGTTGGACGATATCTTCAACGGCCTCATCAAGGCCGCCTTCTTCGGCCTCATCCTCTCCTTGATCGGCTGTTACAAGGGCTTCAACACCACGGGGGGCGCCGAGGGCGTGGGCAGGGCGACGACGGAGGCCGTCGTCCTGGCGTCCGTCATGATCCTCATCAGCGACTATTTCCTGACGGCCTTGATGTTTTAACGGCGGCGATGATACAGATTATAGACATACATAAATCCTTCGGGCGGCAAAAGGTCCTCGACGGCGTCGACCTCGACATCGAGGCCGGCAAGACGACGGTCATCATCGGCAGGAGCGGCGGCGGCAAGAGCGTCTTGTTGAAGCACATCATAGGCCTCCTGAAGCCGGACAGGGGCCAGATCCTCGTGGAAGGGGTGGACATAACGAAACTAAACGACCGGGACCTGAACGAGATCCGCAAGAAGTTCGGGATGCTCTTCCAGGAGGCGGCCCTGTTCGACTCCATGACGGTGGGTGATAACGTGGCCTTCCCCCTGCGGGAGCACGCCCGGATGTCCGAGGCGGAGATAAGGGAAATCGTGGCCGACCGGCTGCGGGCCGTGGGTCTGTCGGGAGTGGAGGCGAAGATGCCTTCCGAGCTGAGCGGGGGCATGCGCAAACGTGTCGGTCTCGCCCGGGCCATCGCCATGAGACCCCGGATCGTCCTCTTCGACGAGCCGACGACGGGTCTCGACCCGGTGATGACGGAGGCCATCAATCAGTTGATCATCGACACCCAGAGGAATTACGACCTCACCTGCGTCGTCATCAGTCACGACATCCAGTCCATATTCCGGATAGGTCACAGGATCGCCATGCTCTACGAGGGCAAGATCGTGGCTTCGGGGACGCCCGACGAGATCAGGGCGTCTCAGAATCCGGTGGTAAGGCAGTTTCTTTCCGGTAGCATCGAGGGGCCCATAAAGATTATCTGAACGGGGCCCGGCGGGGGTATCGATATGTTTTCCATAAGTTCGGAGGCCAAGGTCGGGTTGTTCGTCCTCATCGGCATGATCATCCTGGCCTATATGTCCTTTCAGGTGGGTCAAAGGGGTTTCACCTTCAAGAAGGGATACCTCGTCGAGGTTCAATTCGACAACGCCTCGGGCCTGGCCCCCGACGCCTCCGTTCAGATCGCGGGCGTCGAGGTGGGCCGTGTGGAAGCCATCAGGCTCAAGGACGGCAAGGCCCTGGTCACCCTCCGCCTGCCGCGGGAGATCAAGCTGGAGAAGGACGTGACGGCGGCCATCAAGACCCACGGCATCCTGGGGGACAAGTACGTCGAGATCATCCCGGGGACGGCCGGCAAGGAGGCCTTGCAGCCCGGCGAGAGGATCGAGAGGGTCGAGCGCCAGGCGGATGTCGACCGGCTTCTCAACCAATTGGCCGCCATCGCCGAGGACGTCAAGGCCGTCACGGGTTCCCTGAGCAAGGTGATGGGGGGTAAAGAGGGTGTCGACACCCTGGGCGCCATCCTCGAGAACACCCGCCAGCTGACGAGGAATCTCAACATGGTGGTGAAGAGCAACGAGGCCAACCTACGGGCCATGCTCGAGAACACCCGGGAGCTCACGGGCAATCTCAACCGCATCGTCGTCCAGAACGACGAGAAGGTGGGCCAGGTGATAGACAACCTCAAGACGGCCTCCAAGGAGATGGAGAAGACCTTCGCCGCCCTCAGCGAGATCACGGCGACCGTCAAAGGCGGGGAGGGGACCCTGGGACAGCTGATCAAGGATCGGCAGATGGCCGAGCGGCTCAGCAAGACCATGGCCTCCCTCCAGGAGGTTTCGGACAAGATCAATTCGGGGCGGGGGACCATCGGCAAGCTGGTGAACGACGAGGAGACGGTCAACAACCTCAACCAGAGCCTCTCCGGCCTCAACCGTTACATAAACAAGACGGAACAGTTCCGGACCTACATCGGCTATCGGGGGGAATACCTCCTCGACAAGAGCGACGCCAAGAGCTACGTGGATCTTCGCATCCAGTCGCGCCAGGATTACTTCTACCTCCTGGGCCTGGCCGTGGACCCCCGGGGGAGGAGGACGGAGCGCGAGTCGACGACCAACAACGTCACGACCCGCACGGAGGAATGGGACAAGCAAGGCCTCCTTTTCAACGCCCAGCTGGGTAAACGTTTCAAGGATTTCGTCGTGAGGGGGGGTATCATGGAGTCTTCGGGAGGCGTGGGCGTTGATTTCCTGACCTTCAAGGATCGGTTGAAACTGACCTTCGAGGCCTTCGACTTCTCTCGGGATCGCAAGACCCACCTCAAGACGGGAGGGGAACTGAGGATCTTCAAGAACATCTATCTCAACGCCGGTTGGGACGACTTCATCAGCGACCAGGGGAACAGCTCCCCCTACGTGGGCATCTCCATCCGCTTCGAGGACGAGGATCTGAAGTACCTCATGGGCTCCGTCCCCGTTCCCAAGTAGCCCCTGTCCCCCCTTGACAGGCAAAGGCCGGTGTATATATTTGACCCGCCGGAGGAGGTGGATCCGGATGGGTCGTTTTTTCAACGCCAGGGAGACGGAGCTGGCCACGCGGGCGTTCCGCCGGGCCGAGGCGGTGGCGGGGAGGCATTTCCGCATTCCCCCCGCCGGGATGGCCGCCTTCCGCTACGACGTTCGCACCCTGGCCTTTCTGAACGAAAACGAGGTGCGGGAGGGGGCCTTCGCCCATCTCTGCAAATATGAGTACATAAACGGACATTTCTATCGTGTCTGTCTCCAGGACCACCGGATCCTCGATGCCGTCGAGCGGGCCCATTCCTTCATCAAGCTCGAACCCCTCCTGACGTATATCGCCGCCCATGAGTTGGTCCACGTGATCAGGTTCGACACGGGGGAGGCCGACTTCGACGGCACGGAGGAGGAACGGGTCAGGGAGGAGGAGCGGGTGCACCGCATCACCGGCGAGATGTTGCAGCTTTGCATGTCCCCGGATCTCAAACTGGTCCTCGATTGTTTCAGCGATCGTTACCATATCGGAGATCTCGGGATTAAAAGATAACAGAGGGAGGTTTGTCGGATGCCCATTTACGAGTATCGGTGCAGGAAATGCGGTAAGGAGTTCGAGGTTTTTCAAAAGATCACGGAGCCGGCGGTCAGCGAGTGCGGTTTCTGTCGGGGCCCCGTGGACAAGCTGATGTCTCTGTCCTCGTTCCATCTCAAGGGGAGCGGCTGGTACGTGACGGACTACGGCGGAAAGAAGGCCCCTTACTCGGAGGGCAAAAAGGAAGAAGGAGGAGGCGCGAAGCAGGAGGGCGGAGCCTCAAAGGAATGACGGGGCCATAGTGCCTACTTGTTCCTGCTGTTGGTCCCTTTGCGTCTCCTCAGGCGCTGGACGAGAAATTGCTCCACCTGTTCCTGCGGGAAGTCCTCGCTGAGGATTTCCCGCAGGTTTTCGAGGGGTATCTCCACCCTGGCGGCGCTGCGGTGACCGCCGGCGTTCCCGTACTTGCCGAAGGATCTCTTGGCGATGGATCCGCAATCGTGGCGGTAGCCGTCGCCCCTGAGGATGATCACCATCCTGTCTTTGATGATACCGGCGATAATCACGTAGTAGATGTTGACGACGCGCAGGTAGAAGTCCGCCACCTGAACGCATACGTCGGGGCTCTCGACCCGCCCGAGGAAGCTTATGATCCTCTCCCGGTAGCGGCGCCGGTGAAAATAGGCGTGTTCGAAATAGCGCAGGTAGCGTTCCGGGATCTGGTTGAGCTCGATGCGCCTGATAAGGGGGCGGTTGGCCCGGGCGTAGCACAGGTAGTACGCCCCGATGTCCTCGAGGCTCGCGTCCCGCTCGAAATTGTTCGTGTCCGTCTTTATCCCGTACAACAGGGCCGTGTAGAGGAGCCACGGTATGCGGACCTTCGCCGCCAGGAGGTACTCGACCATGATGGTGGAGAGGGCGCCGTAGTGCTGCCGGACGTCGCTCAACTCGGCGTGCCAGACCGTGGACACGGGGTGGTGGTCCAGGACGATCTGGGGCTGGGTCTCGCCCAGGGCGTTCCCGAAGAAGGTGGGCTGGGCGTCCACGATGGCGACGAGGCGGTAGTTCTGGATGTTGACCTTGTTCAGGAGTTGGATGTTGACCTTCATGGCCTTGATGAAATCGATGTTCTGCTGACGGAGGGTCGGTTCCGTGGCGGCGATGACGGTCTTTTCCAAACCCACGGTCTGGTTCAAGATCTCCTGGAGGGCCATGGCCGAGGCGACGGCGTCCGGGTCGGGGCTCCCGTACATGAGGACGGCCAGGGAGTCGTTCGGTCTGGCCATGGATTTCAACTTGAAGAGGTTGAAGAGGGTCTCTTCCTTGTGGGTAAGGAGGGATTCGATGCGCTTCATCCGATGACCACCTTTCCTTTGGCACCCCCCAGGACACGGCCCACCCGCGCGGCCGCGGCCAGGCCTAAGCGGTGCATCTCCCCGAGCATCCCGTCCGCGTGCTCCTGTGACACGGAGATGAGGAGACCGCCGGAGGTTTGGGGATCGAAGAGGATATCGAGGACCGCCTCGGGACAATCGACTGAGACGTCGACCCTGTCGATCCTAAACCGCTTGTTTCTGTAAAGACCGCCCGGGGCGAAACCCCCCTCCAGGAGATCGAGAACGCCGGCGAAAAGGGGCACGTCGCGGAAAGAGATGAAGATGCCCTCTTCCTCGCCCTCGATCATCTCGCAGGCATGGCCGATGAGGCCGAAGCCCGTGACGTCGGTGCAGGCGTGGACGCCCGGTGTCTTGACCATGATGTCGGCGGCCGCGCGGTTCAGTGAGGCCATGGAGGCGACGATCTCCGCCAGGATCAGCGGGGGGGCCTCGCCGGCCTTGGCGGCCGTGCTCACCACGCCCGTTCCGATGGGTTTCGTCAGGATCAGCACGTCCCCCGGCCGCGCACCCCTGTTCATGACGACCCGTTCGGGATGGACGACGCCGGTGACGGAGAGGCCGTATTTCGGTTCCTTGTCCTCGACGCTGTGTCCCCCCACCAACAGGACCTCGGCCTCCCTCATCTTGTCCAGGCCGCCCCGGAGGATGTCGCGCAGGACGGCGGCCCCCAGGGTCTGGATGGGGAAACAGACGATGTTCATGGCCGTCAACGGCACTCCGCCCATGGCGTAGACGTCGCTGAGGGCGTTGGCCACGGCGATCCTGCCGAAATCGTAGGGGTCGTCGACGATGGGGGTAAAGAAATCCACTGTCTGGATGATCGCCAGATCTTCCCTGAGCTTGTAGACGCCCGCGTCCTCGCTGTGTTCCATTCCGACGATGAGATTGGGATGGACGGCGAAAGGCAGGTCCTTCAAGATCTCCCGCAGGTCCTCCGGACCTATCTTGCAGGCTCAACCGGCCCCGTGGACGAGTTCGGTGAGGCGGATCCCCTCTTCGGGCATTCCTCTCTATCCTCGCTTTGTTGGTGGACGGCAGGTTAAACCAACGCCCGCGGCAAAGTCAAGGCCGTCGTCCTTGACAAGAGCCTCACCCGGCGTTAGCGTGGGGGCAGCGAAGGAGGAAAGTGGAAGCAAATGATCCGTTATTACAGTACCAACCGGGACCTGAAAGACGTCGGGGGCCTGAAGCCCTTCACCGGTTTGGCGACCTTCCGCGAGGCCCTGCTCATGGGCCAGGCGCCCGACGAGGGTCTCTTCATGCCCGACAGGATCCCGACCCTGGAAATGAAGGATATTCGCTCCCTCCGGTCCAGACCTTACGCCGAGGCGGCCCTGCTGGTGGGGAGGGCGTTCTTGGCTCAGGAACTCCCCGACGAGACCCTCCGCAGGGTCGTGGAGGACGCCTACGACTTTCCCGTCCCCCTGGAGAGGGTGAGGGACGACTGGTACGTCATGCGTCTGGATCAGGGGCCCACGGCGTCTTTCAAGGATTTCGCGGCACGGATGATGGCCCGCCTGATGAGCGTTTTCCTGAAACCCGGCGAGAGGCTCCACGTCCTGGTCGCCACGAGCGGCGACACGGGGAGCGCCGTGGGCGAGGCCTATCGGGCCGTCCCCGGCATCGACGTGACCATCCTGTATCCCCGGGACGAGGTGAGCGAACGTCAAAAGAGACAGCTGGACGCCATCGGGTTGAACGTCAGGTCCATTTCCGTCGTCGGCAAGTTCGACGACTGCCAGAACCTGGTGAAGGCCGCCTTCGCCGACCCGTCCCTGGGGGGGCTCAACCTGACCTCGGCCAATTCCATCAATTTCGGGCGGATCCTGCCGCAGATCGTCTATTACGTCTATGCCTACGCCCAACTGGCGCGGGAGGGGGAGGAGATATGCTTCTCCGTGCCGTCGGGGAACTTCGGCGACGCCCTCGGCTGCGAGTACGCCCGGAGGATGGGGTTGCCGGTGAGGAGGCTCGTCATGCCGACCAACGAGAACGACGAGTTCCCCCGTTACCTCGAGACGGGGATCTACGAAAAGATCTCCCCCTCGCGCCCCTGCCTCTCCAACGCCATGAACGTGGGACACCCCAGCAACCTGGCGAGGTTTTTCGATCTCTACGGGGGGACGGTGGACCGCAACGGGGTGGTTCACCGCTATCCCGACCGGGAGGAGATGAAGAGGCGCATCTTCTCCGTGAGCGTCTCCGACGAGGAGACGAAAGAGACCATCGTCCGGGTGTACAGGGATCACGGCACCCTCCTCGAACCCCACGGCGCCGTGGGCTGGCGGGGTCTGGAGATCTTCCGGGAGCGGACGGGGGACGAGTCCCTGTCCGTCTGTCTGGAGACGGCCCATCCTGCAAAATTCCCCAATGAAATCAAGGAGTTATTGGGATTCGACCCCGATCTGCCCCCCAGCATGGCGGACATAGACACGCGGGAGGGGAGCTGTATCGAGTTGCCGGCCGATTACGAAGCCTTCAGGGCCTTCCTCCTCGCTAACCCCCGTGTCGCCAGTCCCCCGAGGGGATGATCTTCAGGGGGGCCGTGTAACCCCGGTAGAGGTAGGTCCAGGCCGTGACCGTCCGGTGGTCTTCCGTCGCCACTTTTATGACGGCGCGCCGGAAGGCCGAGCGCTCGGGTTGAAGGGGGAGATACCCCTCCTCCGGGTCGAGGTCCGCGAAGGCCCGGCCGGGATCGATCAGGGTGTACAGTTCGCCGTGGACCCATTGCATCCCGCCCTCCACGATGACCAGGCAGGGGTAGCCGCGGCCGCTGTCGTAGAGGATGCCCTGGGTTTTGGCCTTGCCCCTGCCGAAGCCGTTGGTCCAGTTTCGCAGCAGGCCGTGTCGGGGTTCCCCCTCCATGAGGGTGCCGTAGACGAAGAGCTGGTCGATGGTCCAGGGGGGTGTACCTCCCGCCGCGACGGCGTGGTGCATCCGCCTGTCGAGGCCGTGGCGGCGGAGTCCCTCCTCGATGAGATCCATGTCGTCCCTAAGGGCGGTCCCGTCGGGGACATCCCTCAGTTCGCCCCGCCACCGGTACGTCCGGGCCCGGTGAAAACGGCCGTCGGGGCTGAGAACGGTCACCTCCTCGTCTCGGCGCCGCCCGGGGACGCCCTGCCGCTGGTCGAGGACGGCCCATCCCCCCTCCCTCACACGGTAAACAACCCCCGGTAACGCCTGGCCCAGGCAGAAGTCGATGTCGAAGACGCCCCCGCCCCCGGCCGTCCCGTAGGTCAGCCATCGCAGGCGCCGGTCGGCCAGGTAGGCGTTCATCGCCTTCCCCGCCAGGGGGTAGGCCAGGCCCTTTCGTTCGCACCATCCCGCCAGGTCGTTCTCGTTCAGGTCCCGCCCGTAGGCAAAATATAATCCCGTTTTCGGCATGATTTTGACCTTCCCTTCTCTTATTGGGTCATGACGAATCGTTGCTCCTCCCTCGGCACGTACCACTTGATAAAATTATGGCTGATACCCTGCGGGGCCGGCTCCACGCCCCGGAAACGGGCGTGGATGATGGGAAGGGCGTCAGGGACGTAGAGGAAGAGATAGGGCTGCTCCTCGGCGAGGATCTCCTGCACGCGATGGTAACAGCGCCGGCGCTCGTTTTGGTCGAAGGTGGCCCTGGCCCTCTCCAGGAGGGCGTCCACCTCGGCGTTGCGAAAAGAGATGAAATTCAGTTCCTCGGGTCCCGTCTTGCTCGAATGCCACACATCGAAAATATCCGGATCCTGGGGTATGGACCACCCGAGGATCGTGGCGTCGAACCTCCGCTTGTTTATGAAGTCGTTGACGAAGGCCGCCCACTCGACGATGCGGATCTTGACCTTGATGCCCACCTCCGCCAGGCGTCTTTGAATGATCTCGGCGCACCTGGCCCTAACCTCGTTGCCCTGGTTGGTGATGATCTCGAAGGCGAAGGGTTGTCCGTCCTTGTCGAGGATGCCGTCCCCGTTCGTGTCCCGCCACCCGGCCTCCGCCAGGAGCCGCCTGGCTTGGGCGGGGTCGTAGGGGTACCTGCGGACGTCGGGATTGTAGGCCCACGTCCCCGGTTTATAGGGACCGGTGGCCTCTTTCCCGAGGCCCATCAAGACGCCCTCGAGGATCTCGTTCTTGTCGACGGCGTAGGCGATGGCCTGGCGGACCCGCCGGTCCGCGAAGAGGGGTTTCGTGAGGTTGTAGCCGAGATAGACGTAAGAGAAGGATAGATAACGGTATTTTCTGAAATTCTTCCGGAAGAGGTTGTTTTCCGTCTGACGACGGTACTGGAGGGGGGTCAGGCCCATCTGGTCTATCCCCCCCGCCCGGAGTTCGAGAAACATGGTGGCCGCATCGGGTATGATCCTCATTACGTAACCGCTGATGTAGGGGGGACCCTCGAAATAGTCGGGATTGGCCGCAAGGACGATCTTCTGGCCCGTAACCCACTCCCGGAAACGATAGGGGCCCGTGCCGACGGGATGACGGGCGAGGGGCGAGGTGGTGATGTCCCTGCCCTCCAGGAGGTGACGGGGCAGGATGGCGCTGGTCCAGCTGGAGAGGGCGGGGGCGAAGGGGGCCCCGTAGGTCACGCGGAAGGTATGGTCGTCCACTACCTCCGCCTTCTTGATCTTGAGAAAATCCCCGGAATAGGGGGTGGGTGTCTTGGGGTCGACGGTGACCCGGTAGGTGTACAGGCAGTCATGGGCCGAAAAGGGCCGGCCGTCGTGCCAGCGGACATTCTTTCTCAGGTGGAAGGTGATCGTGAGGCCGTCTTTGGATATGTTCCATTTCTCCGCCAGGTCACCCACCAGCTGGAGATTCTTGTCGTATTTAACGAGGCCGTTGTACACGAGAGAGGCGATGAGGTGAGAGGTGCTGTCGGAGGCGAGGAGGGGGATGAGGTTGCTGGCGTCGCCGATGGAGCCCTCGACGATGATGTCCCCGTAGGCCGGGACGTCCGCCGAGGAAGGTCTCCCTTCCTTCTCGACGGTTCGGGAGCAGGAGAGCGCCCCCAGGGCCCATAGGGAGACCAGGAACAAACAAAGAATCCTCATCCCTTTCATCGGTTTGTCCGCGCCGCCTGCGTGTGCCATAACCCGTATCCGCCGCGGAATTCATCAGGAATCGGACCCGAAGTCAAGGTCATTTTGGGACGGGAAAGCAAGAGGCAAAACCCCCGCCCGCCGTCGCCGGGCCCGGGGGCAATGCGAACGGCCGACGAAACGACGAACCGTCGCGGGGGCACTGAAGTTTCTGTTGACAAAAGGGCGGAATCGTTCTATGAACCCACGAGGAGAAAAGCTCATGACCCGAAACACCGGCATCATTATCGGGAGGGGGATAATTATCAGGCCCGTCACATAGGGGCCTGGGGTGGGGAAATATCGTTTTTGCAAGTAAAACCGGATCCGCTGTCAGGCCTTCCTGGCAGCGGATTTTTTTTGGAGGATGAGATGAGCCGTGAGATCCTGATCTACGACACGACCCTCAGGGACGGCGCCCAGGGGGAACTGATCAATTTCACCGCCGAGGACAAGATAAGGATCGCCCGCCGTCTGGACGAGATGGGGTTCCACTACATAGAGGGGGGCTGGCCCGGCTCGAACCCCAAGGACGTCAGATTCTTCGAAATGGCCAGAAAGATCGATTTCAAGAGGGCGAAGCTGGCGGCCTTCGGGAGCACCCGCCGGGCCGACGAGACGGTGGAGGGGAGTCATAACATCAAGGCCCTCCTCGATGCCGAAACGCCCGTGGTGACCGTCTTCGGTAAGACCTGGGATCTCCACGTGACGGAGATCCTCCAGGTATCCCTCGAGGAAAACCTGGCCATGGTAGGGGAAACCGTGTCCTACCTCAAAAGCAAGGGCAGGGAGGTGATCTACGACGCCGAGCACTTCTTCGACGGCTACAAGGCCGATCCCTCCTACGCCGGGAAAACGCTCCGGGAGGCCCTGGCGGCGGGGGCGGACATGATCGTCCTGTGCGACACGAACGGCGGGACCCTGCCCCACGAGGTCCAGGGTATCGTCGCGGAGGTGAAGAGGTTCATCCCCGCGGAGAAATTGGGCATTCACGCCCATAACGACGGGGGCCTGGGGGTCGCCAACACCCTTTGCGCCGTCATGGAAGGCGTGCGCATGGTCCAGGGGACGGTCAACGGTTACGGTGAGCGCTGCGGGAATGCCGACCTCGTTCCCGTCATCGCCAACCTCCAGCTGAAGATGGGGATCAATTGTCTTTCCCCCGAGGCCCTGACCCATCTCACCAATCTCTCCAATTACGTCGCTGACGTGGCCAATATGCCCCCCATCAATTCCCGGCCCTTCGTGGGGAGGAGCGCCTTCACCCACAAGGGGGGGGTGCACGTCAGCGCCGTGTTGAAAAACTCCCGGGCCTACGAGCACATAGACCCGAACCTGGTGGGGAACAAGCAGCGGGTGGTCGTTTCGGACCTGGCCGGCAAGAGCAATATCGAGTACAAGGCCCAGGAATTGGGTATCCCCCTGGGCGACGACAATGGGATCAGCCGCCGGATCGTCTCGGAGATCAAGAGGATGGAGGACGAGGGATATACCTTCGACGCCGCCGAGGGTTCCCTGGAGCTGTTGATCCGCAAGGGGGCCGGTGTCTTCAGGGACCCCTTCGTTCTGGAATGCTTCCAGGTCATCTCCTCCAAGACGGCCCATCACCCCTCCCAGGCCCAGGCCATTATCAAGGTCTCCGTGGCGGGGGAGGAGGAGGTCACGGCGGCGGAGGGCAACGGCCCCATCAACGCCCTCGACAACGCCCTCAGGAAGGCCTTGCTGAAATTCTATCCGAAGATCAAGGAGATGCACCTGACGGACTTCAAGGTAAGAATCGTGGAGGGGAGCGAGGGGACGGCGGCTAAGGTCCAGGTGGCCATAGAATCCCGGGACGGTGATTGCTCGTGGAACACCATCGGCGTCTCGGAAAACGTCATCGAGGCCAGCTGGCTGGCCCTGGTGGACAGCATCAATTACAAGCTGGACAAAGACCAGCGGACGGCGGAACAAGGTTGACGCCTGTTGCCAAAGGGGGCGTTTTCTGATACTGAGCCGGAGATGCTGATCTCCATCAACAGTCAGAACCCCCAGGCGCGCCTCGTGAGGAAGGTCGTGGAATGCCTCCGTGACGGCGGCGTCATCATCTACCCGACGGACACCGTCTACGGCCTGGGATGCGACCTCTTCAACAAGAAGGGCATCGAACGGATCTACGAGATCAAGAGGCGCAGCAAGAAACAGCCCCTGAGTTTCGTCTGCGCCGACCTCAAGGACATCAGCCGCTACGCCCAGGTGACGGATTTCGCGTACAAGACCATGCGCCGTTTCCTCCCCGGGCCCTATACCTTCATCCTCCAGGCCTCGCGACTGGTACCGAAGATCATCCTCCCCAAGAGGGCGACCACGGGGATACGCGTCCCCGATCATCCCACCTGCCTGGCCATCGTCGGCGAACTGGGGCAGCCGATCATCAGCACCAGTGTCAAGAACCGGGAGGGGGAGCTGATGAACGACCCGGCCCTCATCAAGGAACAGTTCGGACACTGTGTGGACATAATCATCGACGGCGGTATCATCCCCGCGGCCCCTTCCAGCGTCATCAGTCTCGTGGACGATCGCGTGGAGGTCATCAGGGTGGGCAAGGGGGACGTAAGCGCCTTTTCATGAACGAACAGGACAAGACATGAACAAAGTGATGCTGATCAACGCCGTTCACCCCGAGCAGAAACGGATGGCCATCGTGGAGAACGGCAAGCTCGTCGAGTACAACATCAGGATGGCCATGCGGGACCCCATCACGGGCAACATCTACAAAGGGGTCGTGATGAAGGTCGAAAGGGGCCTCCAGGCCGCCTTCGTCAATTACGGGGGCAAGAAGGACGGTTTCTTGCCCCTGAGGGACGTGAGCCCGGAATACTACGCCGAAGGCCACGACGAGGGCGGGTCCTCGCCGGGGGAGAAAAGAACGCGACCTTCCCTGAAGGTGGGCCAGGAGGTGGTGGTCCAGGTACTGAGGGAGGTGAGCGAGAGGAAGGGGGCCCTCCTGACGACCTACATCTCCCTGCCGGGGCGTTACCTGGTGCTGATGCCCAACAAGAGCGGTTGCGGCATCTCCCGCAAGATCGAAGACGAGGAGGACCGCCGCCGTCTGAAGGAAATCATGGGCCAGATCCGCGTGGAAGAGGGGATGGGTTTTATCATTCGGACGGCGGGCCTCAACCGGACGAAGCAGGAGTTGAACCGGGACTACCAACACCTCTTTCGCCTGTGGAAGGAGATCAAGAAAGAGATCCAGACCGTTCCGGCCCCGGCCCTGGTGTACCAGGAGAGCGATTTCGGCGTCTGCTCCCTGAGGGATTATTTCACGACGGATATCGAGGAGGTCTGGGTCGACGACCTCGAGACCTTCCGGAAGATGCGGGCCTACTGCAAGACCGTCAGCCCGAGAAATCTCAAGATCATCAAGCATTACAAGGAAAAAACGCCCCTTTTCGACAGGTACAACCTCGAGGACCAAATCAGGGTCATCTATCAGGAGAGGGTGGACCTGAAATCGGGCGGCTACCTGATCATCAACCCCACGGAGGCCATGATCACCATCGACGTCAACTCGGGGCGGGCCTCGAACAAGAGAAACGTGGAGGAGACGGCCTTTCGGACCAATCTCGAGGCGGCGGAAGAGATCGCGCGCCAGCTGAGGCTCCGGGACCTCGGCGGGTTGATCGTCATCGATTTCATCGACATGGTGGACCGGCAGCACCAGCTCGAGGTGGAGAAGACCTTCAAGAAGGCCATGAGCGTCGACCGGGCCCGGGTTCAGATGTCGAGGATCTCGAAGTTCGGGATCCTCGAGCTGTCGAGGCAGAAGAAGCAGTCCACGATCCAGGAGATCAGCTACACGACGTGCCCCTACTGCAAGGGGGCGGGGTTGCGGCCGTCGCTGGAATACACGGCCCTGAGCGCCTTCAGGAAGATCGAGTCCCAGGCGGTGAAGGGCGACTACTCCCACCTGAAGGTCACCTTGCCCTACGAGGTGGCGGACTACCTGCTGAATCAGAAAAGGCAGGAGCTGGGTCGCCTCGAGTATGACTACGAGATGACCATCCATATCACCGGCGCGGCCGACATGCCCTGGGACGAGACGCGTATCGAGAGCCGGAAACGGGAGGTGATCCGGGATTCGGCCCCGGAAGGGGAGAAAGAGGGCGAGCAGATCCCCGCCCCGAAGGGTCAGGTTGATAAGGGCCCCGGGGCCCTCGAGGCGCCGAGGCACGTCCAGGAAGCCAAACCGGCTCCGGGGGAGGAGACGGACGCCCCGCCCCCCGAGGCGGCCAAGAAGAAGGGCCGGCGCCGCTCCCGCCACCGCCGCAAAAAGACGGCCGCAGTGGAGCCCTCGGCGCAGGAGCAGGAGAACCCGCCGCCGGAAACGGCGAAGGGGGAGGGGCCGGCGCCGACACCCCCCGAGACCGCGACCGAGAAGCCCCGTCGCGGCCGCTCGAGGAGATCGGGGGCGAGGAAAAAAGCTGAGGTCAGGGCGGGGGAAGAGGTATAGACTATTTCCCCAGGGCCTTGGAACGGAGGGTGGCCGCCTCGACGGCGGCCATCAAGGCGCCCCTGACGCCCCTCTCCTCGAGGAGGCGGAGCCCCGCGATGGTCGTCCCCCCGGGTGACGTCACCATGTCCTTGAGTTGACCCGGGTGTCGGTCCCCCTTAAGCACCAGCTTCGCCGCCCCCAGCATGGTTTGGGCGGCGAGGATGATGGCCGTGTCCTTCGGGATGCCCATCTGCACCCCCCCATCGGCCAGGGCCTCCATGACGAGAAAACCGTAGGCGGGCCCGCTGCCGCTCAACCCCGTGACGGCGTCCATGAGGTCTTCCTTGACGATCACCGATCTGCCGACGGCGTTGAAGATGTCCGCGGCCAGGGTCATGTCCTGAGCCGTGACCCCCTCGCCGGCGGCCAGGGCCGCCATGCCCTCGCCGATGAGGGCCGGTGTGTTGGGCATGGTCCGGATCACGCGGACCCCTTTTTTGAGACGGTCGGTGATGAAGCGGATGGGGATACCGGCGGCGATGGAGATGACCAGGTGGGATTCCCCGATCTCCGGGCCGATCTCCTCCAGGACCTCCGCCATGTTCTGGGGTTTGACGGCGAGGATGATGATCTGAGCATCCCTGACGGCCTTCCTGTTGTCCTCCGTGGTGACGAGGGCCCCGTAGAGATCCCCCAACTCCTTCAGGCGACGGGCATCCACATCGGTCACGGTGATCTCCCCGGCCTCCTTGATGCCCCGGGATATCATGCCGCCGACGAGGGCGCCGCCCATCTTCCCGCCCCCGATGACACAGATCCTCTTTCCTGCCAGCATCTACCTTCCCTCCCGTTTTATTTCGATCCCCCCCTTGATTCCTCATTTGGGGATGCCTGTCAACGGGAAATTGCCTTGCCGGCCTTGGGGCGTCGCCTAAGAACCGAAAGCAGGGATGACAAAGGGGTAATTTGCTGATCGCAGCGCCCCGCCGGGGGCGTTTTTCGAAAACGGGCCTTTTTGGCCCATTTCTCCTTCCCGGCGGAAAAAAACGGGCCATTTTGGCCCATTTTTTTTCGGTCCCCGAAAAACGGGGCGAAAACGGCCGTTTGGGGGGCAAATTTCGGCCTTTTTTGTGAGGTTATTATCTATGCTGTATTAGATCAAAACCGGGCGACCGCGGGGGTATGTCGGCGCGCCGACGTAGGTAGACTACCTGAAATCATTGAGAAATCGGCGATCGACAAAAAATTTTCCCCCTCGAATTTTCCCTCCCCGCCCCCCAAAAGGGGAAAAACGTCTCCCCCAATACCCTCAGGCAAGACTCCTATCGGCAGGATTGAGAAAGACCTCGGCGGCCTCCCTCAGGGCCTCGACGGCCCCCCGGGCCTCCTGGAGCTCCTCCTCGCTCCAGGCGGAGGTGTCCGTCCCCGTCAGGCGCGCCCGCGCCTGGTCCATGGCGGCGACGAAGCGCCCCGCCGGTGTCGCCGGGGAGGCCGCCTTCTTCCCCGCCTGGGCCTTGGCGAGTTTCTCGCGGTAGGCCCGGTAGGCCGTCATCATGGAACGCTCCTGCCGGCGGCGGGCGATGTCGATGAGGACCCTCTTGGGGACCTGACGGTCCGACCGGCACTCGTCGCGGATCGCGGCGGGGAGGCGGTTGATGAGGAGGGTCTCGGAGACGGTGTTCCGGGCCTTGCCGATGACGGCGCTGAGCTCCTCGTCGGTGTAGTTGTGGGCCGTCTTGAGGCGCATCAGGGCCTCCGCCTCTTCCACGGCCGTCAGGTCCTCACGCATGAGGTTCTCCACGAGGGCCTTCTCCTCGTGACCCCCCTCGACGTAGAGGGCCGGTATCTGGATGAGGCCCGCCCGACGCGCCGCCTCCAGGCGCCGCTCACCGGCGACGACGTAGAGGTTGTTGTCGTCCCCCCAGCGGAAGAGGATGGGCTGGAGGACGCCGTGGGTCTTGATCGATTCCACCAGCTCCTCGAGGCCCTCGGGGTCGATGTGCTTCCGGGGCTGGTCCGGGTCCGTCTTGAGGAGCTGGAGGGGCAGCTGATACAGGGTCCACCGGTCGAATCCGCCTATGTTGGGTGTCATCTCGTCATTTACCTCCTTTCCCTCGGTGTTGAGGGTTGATGATCAAATTACTCAGGATATATTAACAATAATCCTGGGATTTTCAAGGGGTAAAGTGGCGGGTCCTCGTGTCCAAAGATCCTTAGCCAAAGGCGGCGTTCTGTGATACGGAGGGTCTTGAGAACGGGCGGGACGGCCCGCCTGCGGGGCGGGGAAAGGGGGATCATGGAGGGGGAACAGATACGTCAACCTGGCCGGTCCGGGATCCCGGCGCCGTCGGCGGCCGCGGCGGCCGTCGTCCTGGCGGCCCTGACCCTCCTCATGTTCGGCGACGTCCTCGTCTCGAAGACGGAGGTCCTCTCCGCCCCCGAGACGGACCTCTTCCAGCAGTTCCTCCCCTGGCGGGCCTTCGCCGTCAGCGAGATCAAGAAGGGCCACCTCCCCCTCTGGAACCCCCACCTCTTCTCCGGGGCGCCCTTCCTGGCGGGTTTCCAGTCCGCCCTCCTCTACCCCCTCAACCTCCCCTATCTCCTTCTGCCCCTCAACACGGCCGTCAACGTCGGCATCGCCCTCCACGTCTTTCTCCTGGGCCTCTTCACCTTCCTGTGGGTCCGCCGCAGGGGCCTCCACCCCCTGGCGGCCCTCACGGCGGGGATCGTGGTCATGTTCTCGGGACCCCACTTCCTCCACATCTACGCGGGCCACCTCCCCAATCTCTGCGCCATGGCCTGGGTCCCCCTCATCCTCCTGTCCCTGGACGGCCTGGTGAAAAAACGGACCCCAAGGACCGCCCTGCCGGGGGCCTTCGCCTTCGCCATGCTCGTCCTCGCGGGACACCCCCAGTACGCCTATTACACCGCCCTCTTCTGCGCCCTCTACCTCGCCGTCTCCTTCCCCTTCGCCATGGACCGGCGGGCGGACGAAGGGGCTGCGGCCCGACGGAAAAGGGCCCTGGCGGCCTTCGCCGCCGTCTCCCTGGCCGCGGCCGGGGTCTTCGCCTTCGGCCTCCTCCTGGCGGCCGCCCAGGTCCTCCCCGGTCTCGCCGCGGCCCGCGAGGCCGTCCGGGCGGGGGGCGTCCCCTTCTCCTTCGCCGCCATGTTCTCCCTCCCCCCCGAGAACCTCCTGACCCTGGTCTCCCCGTACCTCTTCGGGGACATGATCCACACCCCCTACTGGGGCCGGGGCTACCTCTGGGAGATGGAGCTCTTTGTGGGCCTGACGGCCCTCTACCTCGCCGCCAGGGGCGTCGTCACCGGCGGGGGGCCGGCGAAGGCCCTGGGACTGGCGGCCCTCCTCTGCCTCCTCCTCGCCCTGGGGAAACACACCCCCCTCTTCGGGGCCCTCTACCACTACCTCCCCGGCTTCGACCGCTTCCGGGGCACGGCGAAGTTCATCTTCTACTTCGCCCTCCTCACCGGCGCCCTCGCCGCCTACGGCCTGGACGGCCTCATCGGGCGCGCGAAGGCCGCCGCCGGGGGAGAAGCGACGTCGCACCCCGGCCGCGGCGGGGCCGTCGGGGGGATCGTCATCCTCGCCCTCGCCCTCGCCGCCGCCCTGGCCGCCTCGTGGCTGCACCTCGCCGCCGCGGGGACCTTCTCCCTCTCCCCCTGGGACGGCCTCCTGCGGTCGGTCGCCCTCTCCGGGGAGTCCTACCTGCCGCAGAAACTCTTCCTCCGGGAGGACTTCGCCCGTTTCACGGCCAAGAACGCCGCCTTGGGGATGACGGTCTGCCTCGTCACCCTCGTCCTCCTCGCCGCCGCCCTGCGCCTCCCCCGGCGCAGGCCCGCCGTGACGGTTTGGCTCCTGGTGATCCTGGCCGCCGGGGAGGTCTTCCTCTTCTCCCTCTGGACGAGGGTCTCCTTCGACCCCGCGGCGAGGGAGGTCCCCGCCTTGACGAAATTCCTGAAGGGCATCGACGGGGAGGCGCGGATCCTCAACCTCTGGCACCCCAACGGCGCCCTGGCCGCCGGTGCCTACGACATCTGGGGCCACGACCCCCTCGTCCCCAGGCGCTACGCCGAGCTCATCGCCCTCACCCAGGGCCTGGACCCGAAGGAGGCCTCCCAGTATGTCCGTTTCGAGCGCTACCACCCCCTCTTGGGGATGCTGAGGCTGCGCTACGTCATCATCCCCACGCCGACGGGGCTCACGGTCCGGCAGTTCCCCCCGGGCCTGGGGCGCCTGACGGTCCTCTACGACTGGCGGGTCGAGGCGACCGACGAGGGGGCCCTGAAGGCCCTGGCGGACCGGGCCTTCGACCCGGCGCGCCTGGCGATCCTCCCCAAGGCTCCCCCCTTCGAGAGGCGCCCCTGCCCCGGCGGCGGTGAGGCCCGTATTTTGTCCTCCGAGACCGGTCGCCTCACCCTCGAGGCCCGCCTCGCCTGCCCGGGGCTCCTCCTCGTCACGGACAACTACGACGGGGGCTGGCAGGCCCGGCCCCTGGGGGCGAGGGACGAGAGGACCTACGAGATCCTGAGGGCCAACCACACCCTCATGGCCGTCCCCCTGCCGGCGGGTGAACACCGCCTCGAACTGGCCTACCGCCCCCGGGAATTCACCCTCGGCCTCTACCTCTCGGCGGCGGCGTGGGCGGTGTTCGGGGTGATGATACTGGTCTCGATCTTGAAAACGCCAAGGAGGGAAAGGTCGGACACCGAGGGTTGATGCCCCCCTTTTTCTGTCCGGCTGTTCGTCCTCACCTCACCGCATAAACCATTCGGGCGTCGCCCGGGCGAGGAAAAAGGGCAAATCACCGTAAACGAAGAAAAATCCCAAGGCGGCGGCCAGGGCCAGCTGCCAGGGGCGGGCCAGGGGTTTCAGGAGGTAATAGCAGAAAACCCCGTACAGGGGCACGATGACCCGAAAGACGTAGCGGCCCTGGATCCCCGACACGGCCGAAAGGTGCTGAAGGTAGTCGTTGTAATTACCGTAAAGCACGATGAGCATGTAGAGAATGATCATCAAAATACCATCGGTCAGGTATCCCCTGGCATCGTCGCGGCGCCAATAACGCACGGTCATCAACAATCCCGCGAAGAAGGCCAAATGATAATATCCCATCTCCTGGGGGGCTTTGTACAGGCTTTCGTGCCCCAAGATCCCCAAGGTGGCATTCATCATCACAAAAAACCACACCTCGGTGTAAGATATTGGATCCAAGACAGCGGCTCTTTTTTTGTCTCGGTCCTTCACGAGACTAAGGTAGTATAATGTTCTCATAAGATTTGTTTCTCTTTTTATGTACTTCCTTGCCTTTTCCACGGCCTGTTCGTAACTGATTTTACCGAGGTTGAAATCGGAAAGAATGGCCCCTTCTGCATAATTGGGGGACTTCATGAAATTCTCTTCGCCACCCATAACCGCCTTCGCATCGGCGCCCATGCCGCCGAATTTCCACAAGTTGCCACCGTAGAGGGAGACGTTCAGACCCACAAGGAGCAAAAAAACCGCCAGGAGGGCAAAAACACCGTAATCTCTACGGGGCAACTCCACTTTGAAGCGCTCTTTTCGATAGCGGTTGAGAAAAATAATGAGCATGAGAAGGACTATTATCCCCGATGTGTACTTCGTCAGCCACCCCGCCGCCAGGGCGATCCCGAACAGGATCAAAGGACGGGGTCGTTTTTCCTCGAAGAACTTGTGCATGTAATAGAGTGACATGAGGGCCGTGAGGTTGGATAAATTGTCGTAGCTCACCGCCGCCCCGATAAAGGTGAACATGGGGGTGTTGGTCAAGAGGAGCAAAACCAGGACATGGAGCAAACGGTTTTCCGAGATCAAGCGCAGCCAGAGGTGGGCGTACAGGACGAAAAGCATCGTCAGGAGGCAGTTGACGACGCGGAGGAAAACCAGATCGTCAAGGCCTGAGATGTTGAATTTGAGGAAAAACCCCATGAGGTAATAATAAAGATAGGGGTAATGACTGATGAGACCGTACTCATAGGTCGCCGGAGAATCCTGGGGCAGAAGCCAGGTCTGGGCGAAGGCCTTGGCCTTCCCGAAATGATCTATTTCATCGGGAGGGATATGAGGTGAGATATTAACGGCGTAAAAAAGGAGGCGCAGAAAGAAGTAAACGTAGATGACGTAACAGAGGGTCTTATAGACTATCTCGCCGGGTATCCGATAATTCAAGAGCCGTGTATTCATACCGACCTCCTTAGCCGTTCCTGTCGCCCCGAACGAGGCTCATTTTCTTTTTCCGTAATTTTCCCCTTTACGTTTGAAGATATAGATCTCCTCCCAGGCGTGGGGATTATAGACCATGGGCTTGAAGGCATGGGAAAACAACTCGGGACGATAGAGATCCTGCCAGTAATAAGGCAAAACAGTCACGAGTTCGAAATCCCCCACTCCCACCCCTTCCACCGCCCAGGCCTTTTGCACCTCCTTGACTGAAGGCCCGAAAATTATCATGAAATCCGGGGCGCTGACCCGCTTGAAATGGATGGGTGGGAGGGTCGGATATTTATCCCTGCTCCCCTTCGGCAACTGCCAGGCATAAACGGCATGGGGGGCGTGATACATCAGCGGGTAAATCTTGAAATCCGGAACGACGAGGATGCTCTGTCCCCGTCGTACGTTCTCATTTATCCAACTTATGGTCGGTTTGTAAGGATCCTCCACGGGTTGGAAAAGTTCCATCACGTAAGAGACCGGTGTGGACCTGATCCCGGCATACCACGGCCCCCCGGCGTAGAAGACATTTGTCCAGAACAACCCTATGGAGAAAAGACCAACGAGCCACGTCTTTTTAGAAAAAATATGGTTGAGGGAGAAAACGACCAGAAAGATTCCCAAGGGGATAAGGGGCGGGAGGTACCTGATGTCGGCCAAGGTCCGCAGGGAAACGGAGAGCTGCGGCGACGTGAGGGAAATGGCCACAAGGTAGAGAATAAATGCCACAGCACCCCTGAGGAGAGCAACGTCTCGTTTGAGGACATAGGCAACGGGCACGAGCAGTAAAAACAAGAACGGCACGAACTCGCACTCGCTCATGTCGTGGATGTTGAGCCATAAGAGGGTCAGTTTATCCAACAGCCCGGACGATTTGAGGGCGGCGGCGCTTCCCGTGGCCAAGGGATTCCATACGGACAAAACCGCCAGGGACACGGCGACCTGGGAAAGGACAAGGAAAACTATCTGCGGGTTCCTGAAGGAATGAGTTTTTCTTCCCCACAGGAAATAGTCGGCCCCAAGGCAGATCGCGAGGGCAAAGTAATTGAGATAATTCGCCGCGAAGAGGATCGCCAGGCTCAGGGACAGGAGGACGACCCTCCCCCAGTCCCGGGGGGCGGCATAATACAGATAGGCGGAGGCGACGGAGAAAAAGAGGACGGGGCTGTAATAACGGCATTGCCTGGAGAAGAGGAACAGGGACACGTTCCCCAAGACGGCCACCGCCGCCATGAACCAGACAATGGGCGGGGCGTCCTCCCGCCACAGCCAGAGGAACAAGAGGGCGACGGTCATCCAGCCCAGGAGGGCGAAGGGCAGGCGCAGCGCCCAGGCCTCGCCGCCCAGGACGGCCATGGCGGCGGCGGCGATAAAGGAGGCCAAAGGCGGGGTCGAGCGGTCGTGACCGTCTCTTATGAGGATCCCGCCGCGATAGGCGACGATGTTATGGTCGATATAGACCGACGTGTCCCCCGATTCGAGGATGCCCTTCGCCGCCAGGGCGACGAGGGCCTCGTCGTCCCAGAGGGGGTGATAGCCGAGACGATAGGTGAGAAGGAACAGGGAAGCCGTAAAAACAACAAGGAGAATCGACATCTTGGCTTTTATTCCCATCGTCGCGACCCTGCTTCCATATCCCAGGTGGTAAATCCACCTCGTCCGTTCGGTTGGAATGCTTATCTATGGGCGGCCGTCAGTCTCCGCGCAACATCCTCCGGCAGACTACCGAAGGGATTGCCAACCGCCCCTTCTACCGGGGGACCCGCCGCCGTGGGCGGCCTTGACTCCGGTTATCTCAGCGGTTTGATTACCTTCGGCGATCGACAGGTGCCGTAACGCCCCCTCCTTGTCGCCCATCTGCGACATCAGATAGGCCATGTTCCTATGGATGATCTTATTCCCCCGATCGAGGGACAAACCGGCAAGAAAGTGTTCACGGGCACAGTCATACCGCTTCAGGAGCAGGCAGGCCGCCCCGAGATTGTTGTGCCAGCTTACCCTCTCCTTATTGATCATAGGCCGGTCCTTGGCCGATTCGAGGATATTGAGCGCCTCGCTTCCCCGGCCTGTTTCGATCAGGAGGGCACCGTAGTTGATATAAAGGCGGGACCACACTATCGGACAGGCGAGGGCTTGGGAGAAATACGCCTCCGCCTCCCCGTATTTTTTTCCCTTCAGGAGGATCTCGGCGTAATCCCCGACATAAAGACAGTTCCTGAAATGCTCGGCCTCCTGTTTCAGGAAGGTCTTCTGGTCCTTCCAGAGATAGGCGTTGAGGGTATAGGACAGAAAGGCGAAGAAAAGGGCGATCAAGGATATTATCGACCGCTTGACGACCAGTCTTTTGTCTTCCCCCGTGAACTCCAGGAGGGCAGCCAAGGCGAGGGCTAAGTAAGAAAGGGGAAAATAGAGCCAGCGCATGGCGATGAGAGAAACGGAATTCTTGCTGACAAGGTTGAGTACCGGCACCAGACCGACAAGAAACGAGACGACGCCGAAAAGAAGGAGGCGTTTTTTTCTCTTGACGAAGAGAAGAAGAGACAAAATTATCAAAAACAAAAAGGGAAAAAGCACTTCCGGTGCCGAGACGGAGGCGGGGTAGCGCACGTAGAAGCTGTGCAGCTCGTAAGGAAAGAAAACGATCTTGAAATTGTAGAGGATGAGATAGGGAACGAAAAGCAGGCGTTTGAAAAGATCAGGGGGGATTTGCCAATATGACCCAACAACCGTTTGTCTGAGGGCGACATAGATCAAAACGATGACGGCAAACGGCAGGTAGCTGATGATTTCCCGTCGCGCCGCCGCCTTCTCATGGCCGAGGAAGCGGTGATAGAGAAAAAGCAAAGGGACCTGCACGAGGGCGAACTCCTTGGAGAACAAAGAAAGGGCAAAGGAAAGGAGGCTGACGGCGAGGGCCAAGGGAAGCCTCTTTTTCCACCAAACCACATAGGAAAAAAAAGACACAAGGGAGAAGAAGGTAACAAGGAGGTTGTTCCGGGAGACGATAATGGCAACGGCCTCGGTCTGTGCCGGATGAACGGCAAAAAGGAGGACGGCCCAGAAGGCGCCCTCCTTGAAACCGAAACACCTCCTCAACCCCTCGTAGAGGACCAGACAGGTCAAGAGGTGAAGCAAAACGTTGGTGGCGCGGAATCCCGCGGCCTGCATCCCCCACAGGCGGTAATCCAGGTGATAAGTAATGTTCAGAAGAGGGCGGTAATAACCCGTGTGAAAGGTCGTTTTATCCTCAGGATCGACGATGCCGTCTTCCTGGGATAGATAAGAGCCTATCCTCTGTGTCTCGGTTATATATCGGTTCTCTTTTATCAACACCTCATCGTCCGAGACGAAATCACCACCGAAGAGGGGAAAGTTGATCAGCCCGACGACGACGGTCAAAACGGCATAGACGGCGAGGCGACGGGACATTATTTCATTGAGACAACGGCCCCAATGCGGCTTTCCGAGGGACATGGAAGATAACCTTGCGAAACTCAAAGGTCTTAATACCCTATCGCGCCTCTTCTTTTAGGCGGGCCCTTTCGATCAGGTGACGCATTTCCTCGTCGGCCGCCCCGTTTGCCAAGGCCCGCCGCCCCTCCTCCAAAACGGTCCTTGTGTCACCCATCTCGAAAGCGAGGGCCATAAGTGTTTTTCGGGCCTTGAGATGTTTTTCGTCCAGATTCAAGGCCGCGCGCAGGTGCCGCAAGGCGTCGTCAAGACGTCCCAGCTCCAGGAGGGTCAAGGCCAGCCCGTAATGATTCTCGGGGTTTTTTTCATTGGCGGCGATCGCCTTGTGATAGAAAGGCAGAGACTCTCCCGGTCTTCCCGTCCTCCGCAAGCAGTCACCGATCATCCTCCTGTTTCCGTCGTCTGCGAACCCCATCTCCTCCGCCTTCAGCAGGTAAGGCAAGGCCCTTGTGCACTCCCCTCTTTGGTAAAGAACGTTTCCGGTGCTGTAATAGAGGACGTTATAGCCCGGTTTCGCCAAGATGGCCCTCGTCAGATAAGAAACGCCTTCCTCGAATCTGCCCGTGTTGGCCAAGTAGAGGCCGAAATTGTGAAGGGCGACGTAATTGTCGGGGTCGACCTTCAAGGCCTGGCGAAAGAGGGACTCGCTGTTTCTCCATGTGGCGGTCTGCAACCAGGAGGCGTGCATCAAGGCGGCGGCGCCGAAGGCCGCCGCCGTCAGGATGAACCACCGCAGCAGACGCCCTTTGGCGGCAAGGGCCGACAACCCCCACACCACCGCCACGAAGATGCCGACCAGGGGCACGTAAGTATAGCGGTCGGCCAGGGCATGGGGCCCCACCTGGACGATGCCGCAGACCGGCAAGAGGGTGATGAGATACCAAAACCACCCGGTCACCAGAAAGGGCGCGACACCCCTCAGGGACCAGACGCCGCCGGACACGGCCGCCAGGGAAATGAGGGCTCCCGCCGTGTACAACAAAGGGGTAGAGCCGGGATGGAGATAGAGAAAGGCCAGATCCGTCGGCCAAAAAGTAAGAAAGAGGTATTTCACGTAAGACACGGCGGCGTTGGAGAAGCGATCCCAAAAGGTCAGTTCTTTCAAGAGGCTCAAGGCGCCGACCTTCTCTTCCGTGTGGAGAACGACGATCGACGCGATCAGGGACAAGATCAAAAACGGTGTCTTTTCGAGCGCCAGCCCCGCCCATACCCTCGTTTTTCCCGCGATTCTATCGGGGATCAACCCCTCGGGGATCAGCAAAGGAACCGTCGCCTTGTGCCTTTCCAGGGGCCAGAAATCGAGGAGCAACATGATCAGGGGAAGGGTCACGATCATGGGTTTGCTCATCAGGCCGAGGATGAAGAACATCAAGACGACGAGATATCTTTTCGGGCGGGGATCACGGGCGTAGGGGACATAGGCCCAAAGGGCGGAGAAACCGAAGAGGGCGGAGAGGAGTTCCTTGCGTTGCGCCACCCAGGCCACGGGTTCGACATGGAGGGGGTGGACGGCGAACAGAAAGGCCGCGGCGGCACTCCGAAATTCACGCCCCGTCGCCGCCCTGAGGAAGAAGAAGAGCAAAAGGGTGTTGAGGAGATGGATCTGGACGTTGGTCCAATGAAAGCCGCCGGGGTTGTTTCGATACAGCTGACGGTCCATCATCAGGGATAACCAGGTCATGGGATGCCAGAAACCGTTTTCCGTCGCCGTCAGGGCCCAGGCGACGCCGTCCCAGGTCAAGCCGGCCATGACCTGGGGTTTCTCCACCACGTAGGTGGCGTCGTCGTAATACACGAACTTGAAGTCCTGAACCTGCCAGAAAACGGCGAGGACGGCCGTCGTCAAGACCACGAGGGGAATTATTCTCCGTGCCTTTATGTTCACGCCTCCATCCCTCAACAACGACCATGCAAAAAAAAGGGGCGAGCAGGCCCCGCCCCTTTCGCTGAGGATGTGCCTACATTACGGTGAGATATTGCCCGTCGAATCCACGGTGAAGGTCCTCCCGCCGTTGGCGTGGCTCGCCGTGATGCTGAGGGCCGATTGGGTACCGTCTACGATAGTTGTGGTCACGTTGTTGGTAGATTTGAAACCATAGCTGGACAGTGTGCCCATAGTTGCCGTTGCCGTGGGACTATCGGAGAAGAGCGCCTGGGCCGCCGTGTAGGCGTTCTTCACGTCCGCCCTGGCCGCCGCCTCGTAGCCCCTGGTCCGGTGCGCCGGGAACTGCGGGATGGCGATGGCCGCCAGGATGCAGATGATGGCGATGACGATCATGAGCTCGATGAGGGTGAAACCCTTCTGGCCTCTCTTTTTCCTGAATACCTTCATCTATTTACCTCCTTCTTCAGTTTGTTCGTCCATGTTTACGGTCAATAAACCAACCCTGACCGCCCTCTTATCTCTCCCGTCCATCCCCCCTTTCGTGTGTTTTTGTCTGTCTTGGTAAGTGCAACCATCGTGCCAGAAAGCGGCTCCTTGCCCCGTTCCGGACTTTTCGTAAGTAGACGTGAAGGCTATTGATTTGCCGGCGGCGGCGGGGGGATGCCTTTGACGCCTCCCGTTGATCCGTGAAAATCACGGTTTTGTCCGTAAAAATCACGGAACGGCTCCCTTTTTGGGCTATCCGTCGTCCTTGACACGACGGAAGGGGAATAGTAAGTTTCCATCGGTAATTACATTCACCCGGCAGACCGCCGCGGGAGGCGCGAGGTGTTCGAGGTCACGATCAAGCGGTCCTTTGCCGCGGCCCACGTCCTCAAGGAGATCGGTGGGCGCTGCGAGGAGCTCCACGGCCACAACTTCACCGTGGAGGTGACGGTGGGGGGCGAGACCCTCGACGACCGGGATCTCCTCATCGATTTCCGCGATCTCAAGGGGTGGACGGACGAGGTCCTCGGGGGCCTCGACCATAAGTACCTCAACGATCTGGCCTGTTTCGAGGGTGTGAACCCCTCGTCGGAGCGGGTGGCGAAATACATCTACGACCGCTTGGCGCCCCGGGCGAGCGGGGCGGGGCTGCTCCTCCGGCGGGTCACCGTCTGGGAGTCGGACAACGCCCGGGTCTCCTACGGCCCCAAGTCATGATCGATATCCAGAGCCAGAAGGACCATCGCCGGATCGCCATCACCAAGGTGGGCGTCAAGGGCATCAAGTACCCCATCACCGTCCTGGACAAGGCCAACGGCACCCAGCCCGTGAACGCCACCATCAGCATGTACGTCAATCTCCCCCACCACTTCAAGGGGACCCACATGAGCCGCTTCGTCGAGGTCCTCAACCTGCACCGGGGGGAGATCAACATCAGGACCTTCCATAAGATCCTCGAGACGATCCGCGGGAAGCTCAAGGCCCAGTCGGCCCACATGGAGATCCTCTTCCCCTACTTCATCGAGAAGAAGGCCCCCGTCTCGGGGGCGAGGAGCCTCATGGAGTACCGGTGCCTCTTCTGCGGGACCAACGACGGGCACCGGACGGACTTCCAGGTGGGGGTCACCGTGCCCGTCACCACCGTCTGCCCGTGCTCCAAGGAGATCAGCGCCGCCGGCGCCCACAACCAGCGGGGCCTGGTGACGGTGAAGGTGAGGTTCAAGAAGTTCTTCTGGATCGAGGACATCATCCGCCTCGTGGAGGAGTCGGCCAGCGGGGAGGTCTATTCCCTCCTCAAGCGCCCCGACGAGAAATTCGTGACGGAGAGGGGATACGAGAACCCCATGTTCGTGGAGGACGTGGTGCGCAACGTGGCCCTGCGCCTCAACGCCCTGGACAATTTCCCCTGGTACAGCATCGAGGCGGAGAACTTCGAGAGCATCCACAACCACAGCGCCTACGCCTATCTGGAAAAGGAGAAGGGGTGATGGAAAACTTCTTCAACCTCTACAGCCACGGCTTCGTCCGGGTGGCCGTCTGCGTCCCCCGCCTGAGGGTGGCCGACGCCCCCTTCAACGCCGAGGAGACGGTGACCCTGGCCCGGCGGGCCGCGGAGGCCCACGCGGTCCTGGCCGTGTTCCCCGAGCTGGGGTTGACGGCGTACTCCAACGAGGACCTCTTCCACCAGGAGGCCCTCCTCGCGGCGGCGAAAGAGGCCCTGGCTTATGTCGTCGCCGCCTCGGAGGGGATGAGGACGACCCTAATCGTGGGCGTCCCCCTGCGGGTGGACCACCGCCTCTTCAACTGCGCCTGCGTCGTCTCCCGGGGCAGGATCCTGGGGGTGGCCGTCAAGTCCTACCTCCCCAACTACCGGGAGTTCTACGAGCGGCGCCAGTTCTGCCCCGCCGAGGAGGTCTCTTCGGCGACCGTGGACCTCTGCGGCCAGAGGGGGATACCCTTCGGGGGCGACTTGATCTTCGCGGCCGAAAACATCCCCCACTTCGCCTTCTTCGTCGAGATCTGCGAAGACCTCTGGGTCCCCGTCCCGCCTTCGAGTTTCGCCGCCATGGCGGGGGCGACGGTGATCGCCAACCTCTCCGCCTCCAACGTCACCATCGCCAAGTCGGAGTACCGCCAGGGCCTGGCGGCCAACCAGTCGGCCCGGTGCATCGCCGCCTATCTCTACGCGGCGGCGGGCACGGGGGAATCGACGACGGACCTGGCCTGGGACGGCCACGCCATGATCCACGAAAACGGCAACCTCCTGGCCGAGTCGGAGCGCTTCGCCCGGGAATCCCAGATGATCCTCTCCGACATCGACCTCGACCGCCTCGTCCAGGACCGGATGCGCCTGACGACCTTCAGCCAGAACGCCCGTCACCACCGGGACAAGTGGACCGCCTTCCGGCGCGTCACCTTCGAGGCCCCCCTCCCCGCTCCCCCCCGGGGGCAGGCCCTCCTTCCCCGGCGGGAAATCCCCCGCTTCCCCTACATCCCCTCCGACCCGAGGAAGCGGGACCAGCGGTGCTACGAGGCCTACAACATCCAGGTCCACGGCCTGGCCAAGAGGATCGAGGCCTCGGGGGTTTCCAACGTCGTCATCGGCGTCTCCGGGGGCCTGGACTCGACCCACGCCCTGATCGTGGCGGCCCGGACCATGGACCTCCTCGGGAGACCCCGCTCCCACATCAAGGCCTACACCATGCCCGGCTTCGCCACGACGGACAAGACCTACACCAATTCCCTGAGGCTCATGAAGGCCCTGGGGGTGGAGGCCAACCGCCTCGACATCCGCCCGAGCTGCCGCCGCATGCTTAAGGACCTGGGGCACCCCTACACGCGGGGCGAACAGGTCTTCGACATCACCTTCGAGAACGTCCAGGCGGGGGAGCGGACCTCCCATCTCTTCCGCCTCGCCAACATGCGCGACGCCCTCGTCGTCGGCACGGGGGACCTCAGCGAGCTGGCCCTGGGGTGGTGCACCTACGGCGTCGGGGACCACATGTCCCACTACAACGTCAACGCCAGCGTCCCCAAGACCCTCATCAGGCACCTGATCCGGTGGGTGGCGGACCGGGAGATCTTCTCGCGCCGCGTCTCCGCCGTCCTGAGGGATATCCTGGAGACGGAGATCAGCCCGGAGCTCATCCCGGGGACCCGGGGCGATCAGCCGGCCCAGAGGACAGAGGCGGTCATCGGCCCCTACGAGCTCCAGGACTTCAACAATTTCTACATCACCCGCTACGGTTATCTCCCCCGGAAGGTGGCCTTCCTGGCCTGGTGCGCCTGGCACGACCGCAACGTCGGGGAGTGGCCGGACGTCCCGGAGGAAAAGCGCAACGAGTACACTTTGGCCGAGATCAAGCACTGGTTGAAGGTGTATCTGCGGCGGTTCTTCCAGACGAGCCAGTTCAAGCGGTCCTGCATCCCCAACGGGCCGAAGGTGGGTTCCGGGGGCTCCCTCTCTCCCCGGGGGGACTGGCGGGCCCCCAGCGACTCCGAGGCGGTCGTGTGGCTCGCCGACGCCGAGGGGATCCCCGAAGAAGAGTACGGGAAAGGAGGTGATGGGGAATGATACCGACCAGGACGCCGAGGAGGGCCAAGACCGTTCAGTACCGGGACTTCGACGCCACGGAGCTCTTCTGCCCCCGCTGCCGCCGGGCGGTCCCGGTGAGAAAGCGCCTCCTCCTCATCCTCCCCGAGGGCGAGAAATACGACTACACCTGCGCCTTCTGCGGCACCTCCGTGGGCGACAAACTCGTCCGCCCCTCCCCCCCGGGGTCAGGTCTTGAATTTTAGCGTTTTTGGGTGACGCGGAAATTCGGGGACACCTTACCCGTTTTTGGCAAAAAATTCATCAACACTTTCGGAAGGTTACGAATTAAGTATTGTGTCCCCGAATTTAAATGGCCGGGGCGGGTGCCCCGGCCTTGGTGTTTTGTCGAACGGCCTTTCTCAGCGGCCGATGACGTAGCGGTAGGGGTCGATCTGGTCCCTGAGGATCGCCAGCTCCTCCGCCGTGGGCGGGGGGTTCTCGACGATCTTGGGGGCCTTGAGGAGCTCGAAGCCGCAGTTGTCCTGGACGTCCTTCTCGGAGTAACCGGGGTTGATGGCGATGATGCGCATCCTCTTGCTCTCCGGCTCGAAATCCATGACGGCCATGTTGGTGATGATCTTGTAGGGACCCGCTCCCAGGGGCAGACCGCTCTTGGCGCGGGAATCGCCGCCCTCGAGCCAGCCGGGGGTGGTGATGTAGCTGACCCTCTCCACGAACCGCTTGGGATCCTGGGGGGTCATGACCATCATGCGCCAGCAGAAGGAGGCGAAGTCGTTGGCGCCGCCGCTCCCGGGGAAACGGACCTTCGGTTTCTGGTGGTCCGGCCCGATGCGGGTGGAGTTCAGGTTACCGTACATGTCGATCTGGGCGCCGCCGAGGAAGGTGTAGTCCAGCATGCCGCGGCAGGCCGTCTCCATGATCTCGCACATGCCGCTGGCCATGATGGCCTTCCAGGTGGTCCGGGAATCGCCGACGGAGATGGGCATCTCCGGAATCAGGGGGGCCGCGCCGCCCGCCTCGAAAAGGATCACCAGATTCGGCGAATGGGCCTTCTGCGCCAACATCGCCGCCGCACAGGGCGCGCCTGTGCCCACACCGACCGAGGCGCCGTCCTCGAGCTCCCTCGCGGCGGTGCAGATCATCAGTTCCATCGTATTGTAGTCAGCCATACGCTCAGTCATCCTCCTTTCTAATCTCTCGCCTTGGTGAACATGAATTCCTTCTCCCGCAGCTTCAGGAGCTTGTGCATACCACCGTTCTTCTCGATGTACTCGAAGTGGTCCTTGCAGGAGTAGATGTTCTTGTCGAGGAACCGCTTGAACTCGTCGGGATCCTGCTCGACCTTGAGCCACTCCCTGAGGTGATCCTCATCGGAGAAGTACTCGCCGTACATGTTGCCGGGGTAGCTGCCGTAGGGCACCTCGCAGACGGCGTCGACGCACCAGTAGGGGATGACGGTGTAGCTGGGATCCCTGCGGATCTCGTCGTTCTGGATAAGGCGTTCGCAAGTGATGATGAGACGCTTGGCCGCGCGGGCCACATCGAGGTCCGACACGGTGATGCCGCGGATGCGGCAGTTGCCGTAGATGTCCGCCTCGTGGACGTGGATGGCCGCCACATCGGGCCAGATGGCGGGCATGGCCGCGTACTTGGTCCCCGTGAAGGGGCACTGGATGATCTTGGCTCCGCTGTACTTGAAGGTGTCCGTCCCCATGACGTTACGGGCGGGGTAGAAGGACACGCCGGCGGCGGCCGCCTTGAACCGCACCGACAGGGAGTAGTTGGTCCACTCCGAGACCTTCACCTTCCCGCTCTCCATGTAGCGGCGGGCGTTGGGCGAGAGGCCGCGGGCCTCGAGGCCGACGATGTAGGCGACGTCGAGCTTGTCGAATACCTCACCGGCGCAGAGGATCTGAAAATCGTGGGTGGATGTGTGACCGGCGAACCCCATATTCTTCCGGCCCTGGCGCACGATCTCGTGACAGACGGCCGTCGGGATCCTGTTGGCCCCGAAACCGCCGATGCAGAGGTAATCGCCGTCATGGACGAATTTCTCGACCGCCTCCTTGACGGACATCACCTTGGGTGTCAGTGCGCGGCTCTTTTTCCTGAAAAACTCGCGTGCCTTGTCGGCATCCGGATCTGTAAAGATCGCGCCAATTCCCTGATCTAGGACTTCCACTGAAATCTACCTCCTCTCTTGGTATTGGAACCCCTCAAAGCCATCTCGCCACGGCCCCAAGCCGTGTTCGCGAATCCGGAGACGGATGCGGTTCAAGGAGTCTGGAAACATTGGCCGAACGTGGCGGGCTCTATACCATAGGACCCTTCGGCGGTCAAGGGATTCCACCGCCTTCTTCCACGATCGTATATCACTGATTTCCTTGGGCTATTTCTTTTCGAAGGCCTTTTTCAGTTTCTCGCCCAGGGACGACAGGCCCGTCGCCCCACCTCCCCCGGCCTCTCCGGCATGGACGAGGACCTCTTCCCGCGCCGCCCCCCCCGCGAGGTAGTCCGCCAGGAGGCCCCGGCTGTGGACGTCCTCGTGGCAATAGACACAGAGGTTCTCCCAATTGCTGCCGTCGGGGGGGTTGTTATGATGGTTGCCGTCCTTGTGGTGGACCGTCAATAAATGACGGTTCCCCTCGTCGAAGGAACGGCCGCAACGGGCGCAGACCAGGCCGTGAATGGCCAGGGACCTCTCCCGGTAATCTTCCCTCCCCCCTTTCTCCTCGGTCTTGAGGGCCCGTACCACCTCCTCGACGGGACGCGTCTCCCGGGGGCGGTCCCGGCGGACCTGGGCGCGGACCCGGCGTCCCTGCTTGGTGAAGGTCATCTTCCCCAAGATCCCGCCTCCCCTTTCACATCAATGGCCGATTTCACGCCGCCCCGAGGTGTAGACCCTCAAAAAGACCCGCACCCCCTTGGCGACGGCCGAGGCGGTACGGAGAAGGTTCACCGCCGGATGGTGAAGACCGACGCGGACGATCCCCTCCAGCTCCGCCAGGAGGGCGGCGATGGCCTGGATCCGTCCCAGGGCGAAGGCGATGTTCTCTACTTGATCGTTTACGGTGGCGGTGGTCTTCTTGACGTTGAGGGCCGCCTCCTCGAGATTGGCGATGATGCCGGGCAGGTTTCTCTGGAGGACGGCCTGCATCTCCGTCAGTCCCCTGGCGAGACGCTGGATCTGGATGAACATGGGCACGGTGAAGACGGCGATGAGGAGCACCGCGCCGCTCAGAAACACGAGGCTGAGCTCGAGATACATAACCCGGCCTACGCCGACTTCTCTTCCTTATAGGCCTCGACACCGGCGTCGATGGCCTTCTTGAGCCTGGATTTGCTGTCCTCCAGGGTCTCCTTGCCTTTCTCCACCATCTCCCCCGCCTTGGTCTCCAGCTCGCCTACCTTCTCCTTAGCCGCCGCCTCGATCTTCTTGAGACGGGCCACGGCGGCCTCATAGGTCCTGCGGCTGCGTTCCAGGGCTTCCTCGTACTCCTCCTTGGCCTTCGCCATCATCTCCTCGGCCTTCCTGCCCAGTTCCTCCCTGGTCTCCTTGCCGCTCTTCGGGGCGTAGAGGATGCCCAGGACGGCCCCCACCAGGGCGCCGATGGCCAGACCCTTCAGAAAATCACCCGTTCTGTCCGACATGATCACACCTCCTTCGCTGCAATATGGAAATCATCGCAAATTGGATAATGAATGAATGTTATGGAATCCTGAATCTTTGTCAAGGCAAAAAAAAACCGGCCCATCGCTGGATGACGAAAGGCCGGTTCTGGGTGGTAAATCTCGGCTCTTTTACTTGGCCGCGGGAGCAGCGGGGGCCGCAGGAGCCGCCGGAGCGCCAGGAGCAGCGGGGGCGCCGGGGGCCGGAGCGCCGGGAGCGGGAGCCGCAGGAGCCGCCGGAGCGGGAGCGGGAGCCGCCGCCTTGGCCGGCTCGGCCGGTTTCTGCTCTTCAGCCTTCTTGCAGCCGACAACCGCAAACGAAAAGGTTACGACCAAAAGAAGCGAAAGCATGATCGCGAAGGCCTTCTTCATCAACTTGTCACCTCCTTTCCATGATTCTCGTCGCCTTACCTAACATCCAATCATCAAGGCGTCCGAAACATACGCCTTTTTTTCGTCTTGTCAAGATGATTTTTGCAGTATATAAGGCCGTCTCGTGAAGGGCTCGTCAAAAGCCGTCACGCCCCCTCCCGCCGTCGTGGGAGAGGAATAACCATCCGCCCGGGAATGGGAGGCCTCGATGATCCTCGGTATTGACGTTGGCGGGACCCATACGGACGCCGTCGTAATCAGCGACCACCAAATCCAAAGCAAGGCGAAGGTCTTAACCGACGCCGGCAACATCATGGGTTCCCTCATCGAGGCCACCGAGGCCGTCATGAGGGACATCGACCCCGCGGCCCTCAGGAGGGTGGTGCTGAGCACCACCATCTCCACCAACGCCATCGTCCAGGGCAAGACCGAAGCGGTGGGCATCATCGCCGCCGCCGGTCCCGGCCTCCCGCCGGCCCTGATCTCGCCCCGGGCGGAGACACGTTTCGTTTCGGGATACATCAACCACCGGGGCCTCGAGGCGGCCCCCATCGACGAGGGCGAAATCAGGCGCTGCGCCCGGGAGTTCAAGGAAGGGGGCATCGCCTACGCCGGCGTCGTCGGCAAGTTCTCCACGAGAAACCCGTCCCACGAGCTCAAGATCCGCGACCTCATCACCGACGGCTTCAGGCACATCTCCCTCGGACACCGCCTGTCTGGGCATCTCAACTTCCCCCGCCGCCTGGCCACGACCTATCTCAACAGCGCCATCTGGGGCCTCTACGAAAACTTCGTCCGGGCCGTCACGGCCTTCGTGGAACGCCAGGGGATCAAAGTACCCATCTACATCCTCAAGGCCGACGGCGGAACGATCGAGATCGGCCGTTCCGTCGATTACCCCGTCCAGACCATCCTCTCGGGCCCGGCGGCGAGCATCATGGGCATCCTGAGCATGACCGGGGGCCGAGACGACGCCGTCGCCCTCGACATCGGAGGCACCACCACGGACATCGCCCTCTTCGCCGACGGCGTCCCCCTTCTCGAGGCCCTCGGCGTGACCATCGAGGGGCACAAGACCCTGATCCGGGGCCTGCGGACGCGATCCATCGGCGTGGGCGGCGACAGCGCGGTCCGCCTTGACGGGGGACGCCTCGAGGTCGGTCCCCGGCGGGAGGGGCCGGCGGCGGCCCTGGGCGGCCCCTGCCCCACCCCCACGGACGCCATGATCGTCCTGGGCCTGACGGACATCGGCGATCGCCAGAAGGCCCGTCATTCCCTGGAACCCCTCGCCGCGGCCCTCGGCTGCGCGGTAGAAGAGGCCGCCCGGGCCGTCTTTGGGGAAACGGTGAGGAGGATCGCCGAGGCCGTGAGGTCTTTCACGGAAGAGATCAACAACCGCCCCGTCTACACCATCCACGAGATGCTGGAGGGGAAGAAGATCGAACCCCGGATCGTCTACGTCGTCGGCGGCCCGGCCCAAGGCCTCGCCCCCGCCCTGGGCAAGGCCCTCGAGTGCCCCTACCACATCCCGGAAAACGCCGAGGTGGCCAACGCCGTCGGCGCCGCCCTGGCCAGGACCACCGCCGAGGTCACCATCCTGGCCGACACGGAACGGCGGTTCCTCACGGTGGGTGAAATGGGCCTGCAGATGGAGATCCCCGGCCGGTTCAGCAAAGAGGACGCCATCAGGATCGGCAGGGAAAGGCTCAAAGAGACGGCCTTGGCCATGGGTGCCTCCGAGGACGAGCTGGAGATGGAGACGGTGGAGGAACAGGAATTCAACATGGTCAGGGATTTCTACACCGCCGGGAAGAACATCCGCGTGAAGGTACAGATCAAGCCGGGGCTGATCTCACCGCTGGGAGGTTGAGGGACCGATGAAGAAAAGGAAAAAAACGGGACTGATCTTCTTTCCGGCCTTCGACTGGGCCATCTCCCCCACCCACCCCGAGCGGGAGGAGCGGCTCCTGTACACCCAGGATCAGGTCTTCGAAGAGGGTCTGATGGATTTCGACAACATCGTGGAATACAAACCCGGCCTGGCGACCGTCGAGGACATCAACCGGGTGCACGTATGCGTCCCCGACGCCCGGCGGGTGATTACGGAGTCCCATCTGATCTCGGCGGGCGGCGCCATCACGGCGGCCAAAAAGGTCCTCGAGGGAGAGGTGGACAACGCCTTCGCCCTCGTCCGGCCCCCGGGGCATCACGCCATGCGGATCGTCCACGGGGCGCGGGGCTTCTGCAATATCAACATCGAGGCCATCATGATCGAGTACATCCGTCGCCACTACGGCATCAAGAGGATCGCCATCGTGGACACGGACTGTCACCACGGCGACGGCACCCAGGACATCTACTGGCATGACCCCAACACCCTCTTCATCTCCATGCACCAGGACGGCCGCACCCTCTACCCCGGTTCCGGCTTCGTGGATGAGTTCGGCGGGCCCAACGCCGTGGGCATGACGGTTAACATCCCCCTGCCGCCCAGGACCTCCGACGAGGGCTTCCTCTACGCCCTGGAGAACGTCGTGTTGCCCATCCTGGAAGAGTTTAAACCCGAATTGGTCATCAACTCCGCCGGCCAGGACAACCACTACTCGGACCCCATCACCAACATGCGCTTCAGCGCCCAGGGTTACGCCGTCCTCAACGACCGCCTCTCCCCCCACATCGCCGTCCTCGAGGGTGGGTATTCCATCGAGAAGGCCCTTCCCTACGTCAACGTGGGTATCATCCTCGCCATGGCCGGCCTGGACTACAGCGCCGTGAGGGAACCGGATTACAACCCCGCGGCCCTGCAACAGTCCGAGGCCATCACGACCCACATCCACCGTACCGTGGACGAGATCATGAGGCGCTGGTACCACCGCAGGGAGATCGCCGAGGCCTTCCGGGGCAAGGCGAGGTACCTCAAGAGACGCCGCCACATCTATTACGACACGGACGGGATCTCGGAGGAACAGGAGGAGACGGTCCGGGTCTGCGACGACTGCGGCGGCCTGATCCTCATCGATTCCCGGGCCGACACGGGTCGGCGGATCTTCGCCGTCATCGTCCCCGGCATGGCCTGCGAGAGGTGCCGGAAGGAGGGCGAGGTGTTCTTCGAGGAGATCGGCAAGGGCAAGTATCACCAGGTCTTTTTCCAGGACCGGGACCGTGACGTCTATCTCGTGAAATGACAAGGATCTAAAGGCGGACCGACGACCGGTGACGCCAGGGAAAACTCAAAAAGGAGAAGGAACGGCTATGAGCGACGACATCGTCAAACGGACACAGGAAACGGCGAAGACCCTTTTCGGCAAGGGCATCAAGATGGACCCCCCCTACCTGATGTGGCGGGAGTTCGACAAAAACCTGGCGAACGAATTCTCCAAGTTCATCACGGGCAATCTCTATTCCCGCACCGTCCTCACCCTCCCGGAGAGGCAGTACGCGGCCTGCGCCATGCTCGCCGCCCTGAGGGCCACGGGGGAACTCAAGCTCCACGTCAACGCCGCCCTCAACGTGGGCTGCGACCCGAGGAAACTGGCGGAGATCTTCTTCCAGGTGGCCACCTACGCCGGGATGCCGGCGGTGAACGAGGCCTTGGAGGTCTACCGGGAGGTCCTCAAGGAAAGGGGCGAGTGGCCTATAAAGTAAGCCGAAAAACGTCTAAAACCACCCAAAAAAAAAGCGGACCGGAAATGAATCCGGTTCCGCTTTTTTCTTCCCTCGGGGGAAAAACGATCACTCGATGACGAGAAGGACCTGGTTGGTATCCACCTTATCCTTCTCTTCCACCTTGATCTCCACTACCTTGCCGCTGGTGGGGGCGACGATGGGGTTTTCCATCTTCATCGCCTCGAGGATGATCAACTCCTCGTCCGCCTTCACCTCATCGCCGACCTGAACGATGATCTCCGCGATGGTTCCCGGCATGGGGGCCACAACCTCTACTGCCATCTCCTAAACCTCCTTCACGTTTATCTTAGCACTTACGCGGTCATAGGCCGCTTTTGGATCAATGACACAATGATGGGGGGAGCAGGTGCTCCCCCCTCAAGGTCTTCGTCAAAACCCTATTTCTTCGCCCAGATGGGATCGTTGGGACCCCAATTCTCGGGGAGTACCGCCTCTGCCGTCCAATCGGGCGGGACACGCTGGCCGGGCTGCTCGCCGAGCTTCTCGATGAGCTTCTTCAGGCCCGGGCGGGCGAACTTCATATGGCCCTCCTTCTGGGTCCGGCCGTTGATGACGGCCTCGGAACGGAGCCGCTGACCGATGGTCTTCTCCATCCTGCGGCCGAGCCACAGGACGCGGTCCACGTTATAACCGTGTTCGATGCCCAGCTCGTCGATCTGCACCAGGAGATCCTCCATGCAGATCAGGCCCACGTAGCGGGGGTCTTCGTAGTAGTACTCGCCGGTGCCGCGGACGGGGCAGTCGTCGAGGAAGTTGGCCGGCTGACCGCCCAGGCCGCCCAGGGTCGCCTCGAACCTCGTGAAGCCCGCCATGAGGGCCGCCAGGATCGAGGAAGAAGCGATGCGCTTCGTCTCGTGGAGGTGGAGGAGATGGCCCTCGGGGTTGGGCATGGCGTCGAGGATCATGGAGCAGTAACGGTAAACGTCCGCCGCGTTGGCCGAACCGTCGTGGTCGGCGTGCTCGATGTCATGGGCGCCGATCTGGAACCAGCGCTTGGTGAACTCGACGGCGTCCTCCAGCTTCGTCGCGCCGCTGATGGGGCTGCCCCAAATGGTGCTGACGGTGCCGCACATCTTGATGCCCACGTCGCGGGCCTTCTTGATGCAGCGCTCCGCCTCGCGCCAGTATTGCGTCAGGGTCGTCCCGGAGTTGGCGAAGTGATGCTCCGGGTCCGTGGAGACCATCATGAGGATCCGGTCGGGACCGATACCCTTCTTCTTCAGCTCGATGGCCCGGTCAACGGCGGGCTCCCTGATGGTCACGGCCGTCATGACGATATCGTCGTACTTGATGCCCGCCCGCTCGCAGCGCTTCTTGAAGGCGTCGCTCCGCAGGGCGGTCAGGACCTGCTCCGCGTCCCGGAACTGGGGGATCCCCTCGGGGCTGCCGAGGTTGGTGACCTCGATCTCCCGCGCCCCGGCCAGGATCATCTCCTGGGCGTAGAAGATCTTCGCGTTGGTGGAGATGAACTTCTCACAGTGCTGGAACCCGTCCCGGATGGTTATGTCCCCGATGGTGACCTTTTTAGGCATCCTGGGGAAGATTTTCCAAAGATCGTACTCTGTCGCCATACAATTGTCCTCCTTCTTCTTATTTAGAGTTCATTCTTAAGGTCACCCTCCCCTGGCGGCAGAAAGGGGAGGGTGACCGGTGGAAAAAAATCATCACTCACCCTTGAAGACGGGCTTCCGTTTCTCCGCGAAGGCCGCCAAGGCCTCGAGACGGTCCTTGGTGGGGATCGTCACCTCGTAGGCCTTGGACTCCAGGGGCAGGGCCACGCCGAGGCTCGCCTCGGTACCGTAGTTGAGGGCGAACTTGGCCTGGGCGACGCCGATGGGGCCGTTCTTGGCGATCTCCCTCGCCAGTTCCAGGGCGGCGTCCATGAGCTTGTCGGGCTCGACGACCTTGCTTACCAGACCGATCTCCAGGGCCGTCTGGGCGTTGATACGCCGGGCCGTATAGATCAGCTCCTTCGCCTTGGCGACGCCGATGATCCTGGGGAGACGCTGGGTCCCGCCGGCACCGGGGATGATGGCGAGGGAGGTCTCCGTCAGTCCCATCAGGACGTTGGAGGAGGCGATACGGATATCGCAGGCCAGGGCCAGCTCCGTGCCGCCGCCGAAGGCGAAACCGTTGATGGCGGCGATAACCGGCACCCGCACCTGCTCCACGGCGGTGAAGGTGTTGCGGATGGTGAAGATGAAACGCCGCACCTGGTCCTGGGTCAGGGTCCGCCTCTCCTTCAGGTCGGCGCCCGTGGAGAAGGACCACTTCTTGGGATCGTCACCCGCCTTGGCGCCCGTGATGATGATGCAGCGCAGGCTCATATCGAAATTGGCCTCCGTGATGGCGTTGTTCAGCGCCGCCAGGAGGTCGAAGTTGAAGCAGTTCATGGCATCGGGGCGATTCAGGGTCAGAATCAGTATCCCCTCTTCCGTCCTTTCCTGAAGCAGAATGTCCGACATATCCTTCCTCCTTGGTTGCTTTCTTAGACCTTCAGATCACCCCAATCGGAGTGCTGGATGGGTACCCTGAGGGAGATCTCGAGGGCCCGGGCGATCTTGTCGCGGGCCTCGCTGAAGGCGACGACGCCGTCGTGGAACAGCAGGGACCCCGTGTAGAAGGGATGACCCTCGGCGTCGTAGCGGTCGCGCATCATCTGGCGGAACTTGGCCATCTCTTCCTCGTCCACCGTGCCGCCCTTGTCGATGATGTTCTTCCGCCGGACGGTCTCCACGATGAAGCCCGCCGTCTCACCGGACATGACGGTCGTGCGGCCGCGCATGTTGGTGAAGGCGAAACGGGGCTTGAAGGCCCTACCGCACATGCCGTAGTTGGCCGCGCCGTGGTCGGGGCCGATGACGTAGGTGATCTTGGGGGTCATGAGGCAGCTGCAGGCCCGGACCATGTCGGACCCGTACTTGCCGATGCCGCCCCACTCTTCCGCCTTGCCCACCATGTAGCCCGGCGAACCCTGGAGGAACAGGACGGGGAGATGGGAGTTGCCGCAGCGGATCATCCACTCCGTCGCCTTGCGGGCCGCGTCGATGTAGATGACGCCGCTGGCGTTGGAGGCCACGACCCCCACGGGGATACCCTTCATCCACATCTTGCCGCAGATGATGGCGTCGCCGCGGCCGGGGCTGTAGGTGGGTTTGTACTCATGGAAGTAACTGTCGTCGGCCAGGCACTTGATCGTGTCTTTGATGTTGATGTACTGGTAGGTGTCAACGGGGGTGCACCTCATCATCTCCTTGTAGTCGTAGCGCGGCTCCCTCGTCTCCCTCCGGTCGATGTAGAGGCTCTGGGAGGGCTCGAACTCCATGATGTCCCTGAGCTTCTGGATACCCTCGTCCTGGGTCCTCACGAAGTGGTCGCAACCGCCGGAGTGCTGGGTGTGGACGTAGGCGCCGCCCAGGTCCTCCATGGAGACGGTCTCGCCGATGGCGGACTTGACCATGGGGGGACCGGCCAGGAAGGCGTAGGACATCTTCTCGATCATGATCGATTCCGTGGCGAGATAGACGATGTAGGCGCCGCCCGCCGTGTTCCCGCCCGTGGAGAGGGTGTACTGCTTGATCCCCATGGCGGACATGCGGCACATGTTGTAGAACATGCTGCCGAAATGGCCGTCGTCGGCGAAACAACCAACCTGGAGGGGGAGGTTGATCCCGCCCGAGTCGGCGATGTAGATGCAGGGGAGGCGGCAGGCCTCGGCGATGGCCTGGGCCCTCATGTGCTTCTTGAGGGTGATGGGGAAATAGGTCCCCGCGGCATAGCGGTTCTCGTTGGCGAAGATCATGCAGTCCTTGCCGTGGATCACGCCGACGCCCGTGATGAGGCCGCCGCCGGGGATATGGCCGCGCTTCTCCTGCTCGTAAACCTCGCCGCCGTAAAGACGTTTTTTGCCGATATCGTAACCGGCATCCAGACCGAGCTCGAAGAACTCCGTGCCCGGATCGATGAGCTGAGAGATGAGCTGGCGCATGGGTTTCTTACCCTGCTTCGCCAGGCGCGCCACCTGCTCATCACCGCCTATGTTGTAGGCCTCCTCACGATGTTTGAAGAGAATCTCGTCCTGCGCGAGCCAGTGCTGGAGGTTTTTCTCCCTTTCCCTCTCCAGTCTTTCCGCCCTTGTCAACCTTGGTTTCTTCTCTTCGTCTGCCATACCTACCTCCTCCTTGTGATCTTTATGGGTAAAAACCCGATCCCGAAGAATCCATACACCCCTTGCCTAAACCCAACGGTCCCGAAAAGAACCTCGGTGGGAAAACAAAAAGATGCTTTCGTTTGGACCCGGTCGAAATCTCCGTATAGTCTATGGGGTGGAAACATCGCTTGGCCTGCGAAACCAGGGTTACCTATATGAAAGCCACGGTGGTGTCAAGTCTTTTATTGGCCGGGACATCGCCTGTTGTGGGCGAAAAGGAAATATGATACGAAGACCGGCCTTGTGTTGTCCATACTTTCCGCCCCGGCGGTGATGACGATGAAGTACTTTCTCTGTGTCATGGGGATGGTGTTGATCGTGGAGGGCCTCCCCTATTTCGCCTTCCCCGAAAAGATCAAGGCCTACCTCGCCAAGATATCCGAGATCCCCGACGGGACCCTGAGGCTCATCGGGCTGGTTTCCATGATCGCCGGCCTCGTCCTCCTCTATTTCGGCAGGACCTGATGACGAGGGTCTCCGACTTCGATTATCACCTGCCCCCGGGGCTCATCGCCCAGGCGCCCCTCCCTCAGAGGGACGCCTCGCGGATGATGGTCGTCCACCGCCCGTCGGGGGAAATGGAAGACCGATGCTTCCGGGACTTCCCCTCTTTCTTGGACCGGGGAGACGTCGTCGTCGTCAACGACTCCCGCGTGATCCCCGCCCGTCTGGAGGCCAGGAGGGAGACGGGCGCCAGGATCGAGGTCCTCCTCCTGAGGCGGCCGGACGGCGAGGGCATAACGGATGAAGGGGAGGTGTGGGAATGCCTCCTCAAGCCGGCGCGGCGCCTTAGGGAGGGGGAGAGGCTGACCTTCGGGGCCGGCGCCGAGGGCAGGATCCTGGAGCGCTTGTCGGACAAAAAGTGGCGCCTGGGTATCGCCACGGACAGGCCCTTGGCGACCTTCCTGGAGGAACGAGGACTCCCCCCCCTGCCGCCTTATATAAAGAGGAAGGGGGCGTCGGGAAAGGAAGAGGACCTGGTACGGTACCAGACCGTCTATGCCCGGCGGCCCGGTTCCGTGGCGGCGCCGACGGCGGGCCTCCACTTCTCGCCGGCGGTCCTCCAGGAAATAGCCGCCCGGAACGTTCCCGTCGTCTCCGTCACCCTCCACGTGGGCTACGGGACCTTCTCGCCCATCGAGGTCGAAGAGATCGAAGACCATGTCATGGACGCCGAACCCTTCGAGATGCCGACGGCCGCGGCCGAAAGGATCAACGCGGCCCGAAGGGTCGTCGCCGTGGGCACGACCTCTTGCCGCGTCCTGGAGACGGCGGCGGACGAAAGGGGACATATAGAGGCCCGCTCGGGGGTCACGAGTCTCTACATCTTTCCCGGTTACCGTTTCAAGCGGGTCGGGGCCCTCCTGACGAACTTCCACCTCCCCCGCTCCTCCCTCTATCTCCTCGTCTGCGCCTTCGCCGGCAAGGAACTCATGGAGAAGGCCTACCGCCGGGCCGTCGAGAAGCGCTACCGTTTCTACAGTTACGGCGACTGCATGTTGATCCTCTGATAAAGCCATGGCCCTGTCTTTCACCGTCATCAAGACCGATGCCTCCACGGGGGCCCGCCTGGGCAGGATGGCGACGGCCCGGGGCGAAGTGGCCACCCCCGTCTTCATGCCCGTGGGGACCCAAGGGACGGTGAAGGCCCTGACCCCCGCCGTCCTCGGGGAACTCGGCGTCCGGGTGATCCTGGCCAACACCTACCACCTCTATCTGCGACCCGGTCATCGCCTGATCGAAAAGGCGGGGGGTCTCCACGACTTCATGAACTGGCCGGGCCCGATCCTTACCGACAGCGGCGGCTATCAGGTCTTCAGCCTCGGCGGTCTGAGCAAGGTCACGGAGGAGGGATGGACCTTCCGATCCCACATCGACGGGTCCCGCCATCTCCTCACGCCCGAGGGGGCCGTGGAGATCCAGGAGGCCCTGGATTCGGACATCATGATGTGTCTCGACGAGTGCACCCCCTACCCCGCCACGTTCGAAGAGGCGCGCCGCTCGATGGCGCGGACGCTTCGGTGGGCCCGCAGGAGCCTCGAGGCGAGGAGGGATCGAGAAAAGGCCCTGTTCGGCATCGTCCAGGGCGGCGTTCACCCTTCCCTCAGAAGGGAGTCCCTGGAGGGCCTCGTCGAGACGGGTTTCGACGGTTATGCCCTGGGGGGCCTGAGCGTCGGCGAACCCAAGGAAGAGATGCGGGGCATCGTGGCCGAAACGGCCCCCCTCATGCCCCCCGAGCGGCCCCGCTACCTCATGGGGGTGGGCACGCCGGAAGACATCGTCGAGGCCGTGGCCTGCGGCATCGACATGTTCGACTGCGTCCTGCCCACCCGTGGCGCCCGAAACGGATTGTTGTTTACAAACGGGGGAAAGCTTGTTATAAAGCACGCCCGATTTCGGGAGGACCTCGGTCCCGTAGATGCTCTATGTGATTGTTACACCTGCAGAAATTTCTCGAGAGCCTATCTGCGGCACCTCTTCATGTCCAGGGAGATCCTGGCCATGATCCTCAACACCATACACAACATCAGGTATTACATGAACCTGATGGAGCGGATCAGGGCGGCCATAGAAACGGGCCGCTTCGGGGTCTTTAAGGACTCTTTTTTGAAAAGGGAGCAAGAAACGGGAGGGACGAACCTTGATTGACATCGCCTATGCCATGGGAAAGGCCCCGGGGAACGGGGGCAGTCCGGATTTCAGCTTCATGATCGTGATGGCCATCCTGTTCGCCATCTTCTATTTCCTCCTCATCAGGCCCCAGCAGAAGAAACAGAAGGAACTCAAAGAGATGCTGGACAATCTCGCCCACGGGGACATCGTCATCACCACGGGGGGCATCCACGGGAAAGTGACGGCCCTCACGGACACGGTAGTGACCCTCGAGATCGCCGACAAGGTCCGCATCAAGGTGTCCCGCAACTTCATCGGCGGCGTCCTCCAGAAGGCGGGCAAGGAGTAGGACATGATCAAGAGCATCCGGATCAGGGCGGCCCTGGCCTTGGTGGTCATCCTCGTCGCCCTCTTTTACCTGACCCCCTCCCTGGCCCCCCAACTCCCCGATTTCTGGAAAAAGAACCTCCCCATGGACAAGATCCACCTCGGCCTCGACCTCCAGGGGGGCACCCATCTGGTCCTCGAGGTGGACACGGACAAGGCCATCGCCGCCATTCTTCACCGTGCGGCGGAGAATCTCAAAGAAACCCTCATGGAGAAGAAGGTCCGCTTCCTCCTCCTGGAGGGGAAGGCCGACGCCGCCACCGTGGCCTTCGAGCTCCCCGACGCGGCCTCGCGGGGGGCCTTCGAGAAGGTCCTCAAGGACGACTACCCCGACCTGGAAATCGGCTCCTCGACCGTCCGAGACGGCCGGGAAACGTTAACGATCCGCATCCGGGAGAAAAGGGCGGAGGAGCTAAAGAAACACGCCGTGGAGCAGAGTCTGGAGACGATCCGGAACCGCGTCGACCAGTTCGGGGTGACGGAACCGGAGATCATCCCCCAGGGTAAAGACCGGATCATCGTCCAACTGCCGGGGATAAAGGACACGGAGCGGGCCAAGAAGCTCATCGGCAAAACGGCCCTCTTGGAGTTCAAGCTCCTGGACGAGGAGCACAGCGTCGAGGAAGCCCTCAAGGGCAATATCCCCGAGGGGAGCGTCTTACTGTACGGGACCCATGTGGACAGGGAGACGGGGAGACGCACCCAGATCCCCTACCTGGTGAAGAGCAAGACCCTCCTGACGGGGGCTTCCCTCGAGTCGGCCAAGGTCTCCATCGGCGACCGTTTCGGGGAACCGCACGTCGCCCTCAAGTTCAACGCCCAGGGGGCGCAGGACTTCGAGAGGATCACGGGCGAGAACGTCAAGAAACGTCTGGCCATCGTCCTGGACGGGGTGGTCCATTCGGCCCCGGTGATCCAGGAGCGGATCTCCGGGGGGAACGCCCAAATAACGGGCTCCTTTACCATGGATGAGGCCCGGGACCTGGCCATCGTCCTGAGGGCCGGCGCCCTGCCCGCCCCCGTCACCATCCTCGAGGAGAGGACCGTGGGGCCCTCCCTGGGTCAGGACTCCATCGACCAGGGTCTGTGGTCCACCATCATCGGCGGCCTCCTCGTGGCCGTCTTCATGGTCGTCTATTACCGTCTCTCGGGCCTGGTGGCCGATTTCGCCCTGATCTTGAACATCGTCATCATCTTCGGGGCTCTGGCGGCCTTCAGGGCCACCCTCACCCTCCCGGGTATCGCCGGCATCGTCCTCGTCATCGGCATGGCCGTCGACGCCAACGTCCTCATCTTCGAACGGGTGAGGGAGGAGCTGCGGGCCGGCAAGACGCCCCGGGCGGCCATCGAGGCGGGGTACGGCAAGGTCTTCCTGACCATTCTGGACTCCAACGTCACGACCCTCATCGCCGCCCTCTTCCTCTTCGGTTTCGGGACGGGCCCCATCAAGGGCTTCGCCGTCACTTTGACCATCGGTATCCTGGCGAGCATGTTCACGGCCATCTTCGTGACCCGCATCATCTTCGACTACTTCGTCTGGAACCGCAGAATCCAGACGGTGAGCGTATAAGGAGTCCGTCCATGGAGTTCATCAAACCGGGAACAAACTTCGACTTCGTCGGCAAGATGAAGGTGGCCTTCGGTATCTCCATGGCCATGATCGTCATCAGCATCGCCTCCATCGTCTGGCACGGGGGGCTTAACTACGGTATCGATTTCGCGGGGGGCACCATCATCCAGGTGAAGTTCAGCACCCCATTCACCATCGACAAGATCAGAGAGGCCCTGCGGCCCTTGGGACTGCAGGGGGCCATCATCCAGGAATACGGCCAGGGTGAGATCCTTATCCGGATCGCCGCAGGGGCCTCAGAACCGACGGGGCTCTCGGATAGGGTGGCCCAGAGCCTCAAGGGGGCCCTGGGTGAAAAGTCCGTGGAGATGAGAAGGGTGGAGATGGTGGGACCCAAGGTGGGCCAGGACCTGACGAGAAAGGCCCTCCTGGCCATCTTCTTCTCCTGGGTGGGGATGCTCCTTTACATCGCCTGGCGTTTCGAGTTCCGTTTCGGCCTGGGGGCGATCTTGGCCCTCGTCCACGACACGATCATCACCGTCGGCGCCTTCTCCATCCTCAACAAGGAGTTCGATTTGACCATCGTGGCCGCCCTTTTGACCATCATCGGTTACTCCATCAACGACACCATCGTCGTCTTCGACCGGATCCGGGAGAACATGCGCAAGGATCCCAAGAAAGACCTGGCCGCCGTCATCAATGAGAGCGTCAACCAGACCTTGAGCCGGACCATATTGACCTCTTTGACGGTAATCCTGGTCGTAGTTGTGCTCTTCTTCTTCGGGGGAGCCGTGATCCACGATTTCGCCTTCGCCCTCCTGGTGGGGGTCACCGTCGGGACCTATTCCTCCATCTTCATCGCCAGCCCCCTGGTCCTCGTCTGGGAAAGATACCGACCCACGGGCCGAAAGAGGAAAAAGTAGCTTGTCTCCCTTAGAGATCGCCGGTCTGACGGCCTTTATCATTATCCTCCTCGTCGGCCTCCTCGCCGTCGCCCTCGGCCTCCCCGGCGCGGCGGTCATCTTCCTGGCCGGCCTCGGTTATGCCGCCGTCACGCGTTTCGAGAACCTGGGATGGAAAACCCTCCTTATCCTTTTCCTCTTGGCCGTCGCCGCCGAGGGCATGGAATTTCTGGCGACGGTCGCCAAGGTCTTCCGGCCGTCCCTGTCCCGCAAGGGATTCTTGGCGGCCCTCGCCGGCTCAACGCTGGGGATCTACGCCCTGGCGCCCCTTCTCCTCGGGCCGGGGGTCCTGATCGGCCTCTTCGGGGGCGCCTTGTCGGGCCTGTTCCTCGTCGAGGCCGCAAGGCAGGGGCGTCTGAAGGCCCCCTTCCGCGCGGGACCCGCCTCCCTGTTGGGGGGCATGGCCTTATCCATGGTACGGGGATCCCTCGCCATGATCATGATCTCCCTTACCCTGATCAACGTCTATTCGTAGAGGCAAAATGACCAAGAAGAAATCGAAGGTCCAGGAATATGCCGAGGCGATCATCATCGCCATCCTCATCGCCTTCTTCATCCGGACCTTCATCGTCCAGGCCTTCAAGATCCCTTCGGGATCCATGCAGCCCACCCTGCTCATCGGCGACCACATCCTGGTCAACAAGTTCATCTACGGCGTCAAGATCCCCTACTTCCGCAACACCATCATCCCCTTCAGGGATCCGCAGCGGGGAGACATCGTGGTCTTCATCTACCCGGAGGACCGCTCCAAGGATTTCATCAAGAGGGTGATCGCCGTGGCCGGGGACACGGTGGAGATCAGGGACAAGAAGATCTTCCTCAACGGCAAGCCGTACGAAGACAAATACGGGGTTCACGTGGAGAGCCTCCTCATCCCCTCCGCCGTCAGCCCCCGGGACAATTTCGGGCCCGTCAAGGTACCACCCGGCACCGTCTTCACCATGGGGGACAACCGGGACCACAGCTACGACAGCCGTTTCTGGGGGTTCGTGGACCTGAAGGACGTCATGGGCAAGGCCTTCGTCATCTACTGGTCCTGGGACAGGGAAAACCACAGCGTTCGTTGGGGCAGGATCGGCACCCTCCTCCATTAGGCAAAACACTCACGGGCCGCCCCCGCCGGGATCCTTTTCACCTTGACACCCAAGATGAATTCTATTAGTTAAAGCCCATTGCAGAGGGGTGACGACGCCCCGGTCACGAGGAGAGCGAAGAGACCATGACTGGGCAGTTTATGAAACGTCCCTTAGAGGTACCGAACCTTCCCCCCGGGGAAGGTTTTTTTATGGCCCGGAGGCTTCGATCGCGTGGACAGGCCTAAGGTGGTCATGGACGCCGAGGGGATCGACCGTTCCCTCTCCCGCATCGCCTACGAGATCCTCGAGAAGAACAAGGGGATCGAAGACCTGGTCCTCATCGGCATCCGCACGGGGGGGATCTACCTGGCCGAACGTCTCCGGAAGAAGATTGCCGCCATCGAGGGAAAAGAGCCGCCCCTGGGCATTCTGGACATCACCCTCTATCGTGACGACCTCCTCATCACGAAAAAGAAACCGGCCCTGGGCAGAACGGACATTCCCTTCCCCCTCGACGGCAAGAAGGTGGTCCTGGTGGACGACGTCCTCTTCACCGGCCGGACCATCCGGGCGGCCATGGACGCCCTCATCGATTTCGGCCGCCCGAAGATGATCCAGCTGGCCGTCCTCATCGACCGGGGTCACCGGGAGCTACCCATACGCGCCGACTTTGTCGGTAAGAACCTTCCCTCTTCCCTCTGGGAGAACGTAACGGTCCACCTCACGGAAAAGACGGGGCGCGACGAGGTGGTCATCGAAAGAGAGGGCTGAAAATCCATGGGTCTGGCACGGAAGGACCTCCTGGGCATGAAGGACGTCTCGGCGGAGGAGATCACCCTCATCCTCGACACGGCCGAATCCTTCATCGAGGTATCCTCACGGGAGATCAAGAAAGTCCCCACCCTGCGGGGCAAGACGATCATCAACCTCTTCTACGAGGCGAGCACCAGGACCAGGACCTCCTTCGAGATCGCCGGTAAACGCCTCAGTGCCGACACCATAAACATCTCGGCCGCCACGAGCAGCGTCGTCAAGGGCGAGACCCTTATCGACACGGCCAGGAACCTCGAGGCGATGAACCCGGACATCATCGTCATCCGTCACAGCGTCTCCGGGACCCCCCACCTCCTGGCCCGATTGGTGAGGCAGTCCATCATCAACGCCGGGGACGGGACCCACGAACATCCCACCCAGGCCCTCCTCGACATGATGACCATCCGCTCCCGCCTGGGCACCCTGAAAGACGTCGAGGTGGCCATCGTGGGGGACATCGCCCACAGCCGCGTGGCGAGGTCCAACATCTACGGCCTCAGGAAGATGGGGGCCAAGGTGACCGTGGCCGGTCCCGCGACCATGATGCCCAGGGACGTCGGCGCCTTCGGGGTCCGCGTGTGCGACACCCTCGAGGAGGCCGTCCGGGGCAAGGACGTGATCATGATGCTCCGTATCCAGAAGGAACGGCAACATTCCCACCTCTTTCCCAGTCTGAGGGAATACTCCGCCCGGTTCTGTCTCACCGGGGAGAGCTTGGCCCTGGCCGCCAAGGATGTCCTGGTCATGCACCCCGGACCGATCAACCGGGGGGTCGAGATCGCCCCCGACATCGCCGACGGTCCCCAGTCCGTCATCCTGGAACAGGTCACCAACGGCGTGGCGGTGAGGATGGCGATCCTGTATCTCCTGGGGGGAGGTATGCCATGAGAAAGAACGCCGCCCAGAGACTGATCCTGCGGGGGGGACGGGTGGTGGACCCCTCCCAAAACCTCGACGAGGCGGCCGATATCGTCATCGACGACGGCCATATCGCCGCCGTCGGCCCCGAGGCGGCCGCAAAGACGTCAAAGGGGATCGTTATCGACCTCCACGGCCTTATCGTCACGCCGGGCCTCATCGACATGCACGTCCACCTCCGGGAACCGGGCTTCGAATACAAGGAAACGATCCGCACGGGGAGCGAGGCGGCCTGCGCGGGGGGATTCACGGCCGTGGCGTCCATGGCCAACACCGACCCGGTCAACGACAACCGCTCCGTAACGGAGTTCATCCTCCGCAAGGCCGCCGAGGCCGGTCTAGTACGCGTGCACCCCGTGGCGGCCGTGACGGCGGGTATGAAGGGGGAATCCCTCACGGAGTTCTGGGACCTCAAGAGGGGCGGCGCCGTGGCCCTCTCCGACGACGGCCGACCGGTGAAGAACAGCGCCGTCATGCGCCGGGCCCTCGAATATGCCGCCTCCCTCAAGATGACCGTCATCTCCCACTGCGAAGATCCGGACCTGTCGGGGGACGGTGTCATGAACGAATCCTTCGTCTCCACCGACCTGGGTCTCCCCGGCATCCCCGCCGCGGCGGAAGAGATCATGGTGGCCCGGGACATACTCCTGGCCCGATACACCGACACCCCCGTCCACATCGCCCACGTCAGCACCGCCGGCTCCGTGGAGCTCATCCGGGAGGCCAAGAAAAAGGGCGTCAAGGTTACGGCGGAGACGGCACCCCACTATTTCACCCTTACCCAAGAGGTCCTGAAGGATTACGACACGAACGCCAAGGTCAACCCGCCCCTGCGGGGCCCAAAAGATGTCGAGGCGGTGAAGGAAGGTCTCCGGGACGGAACCATCGACGTCATCGCCTCCGACCACGCCCCCCACGCCGTGACAGACAAGGAGGTGGAGTTCGAATACGCCGCCAACGGCATCGTCGGCCTGGAGACCTCCCTGGGACTCAGTCTGAGACTCGTCGCAGAGGGGGTCCTCACCTTGAGCCAGCTCGTGGCGAAGATGAGCGTCGTCCCGGCCGTCATCCTGGGGATCCCCGGGGGGACCCTCCGCCCCGGGTCGCCGGCGGACCTGACCGTCATCGATACGAACCTGACCTGGCGGGTCGACCCGACGGTTTTTCGCTCCCGGGGCCGCAATACCCCCTTTGCGGGATGGGAGCTCACGGGTAAGACCGTCCTCACCGTCATGGGGGGGAGGATCACCTACCGCGACCCTTCGAGATGGGAGTAAGAACCCATCTCCGGACGGAGGCCATCGTCCTGAGGAGGACGGACCACGGCGAGTCGGACTGGATCGTCACCCTCTTCACCCGGGATTTCGGCAAGATCAAGGGGATAGCCAAGGGGGCCAGGCGGAGCCGGCGGCGCTTCGCCAACACCCTTGACGACTTCTGCTGCCTCAACCTCATCTTCTCCCAGCGGGGGCGAGGCTCTCTGGTCTTTCTGGAAAGCTCCGATATCGTGGAGCACTTCGGCGAAATCCGTCTGTGCGTCGAGAAGACCGCCCTCGCCTCGTACCTGGTGGAACTCCTCGACGCCTTCACCCCCGAGGGCAAGCCCAACCGTGAACTCTACGAGACCCTGAGGGGTTTCTTGATCCTCCTCAACGCGGGGGCGCCGATGGGCAACCTGGCACGTTTCTACGAGATCCGCCTTCTCGCCGCGTGCGGTTACGACCCCGCCCTGGACCGTTGCGCCCGTTGCGGCACGACCATGGCCTCGGCCCCTTCCCTGGTCTTCCATGCCGCGGAGGGCGGCGTCCTGTGCCCCGCCTGCCTCCCTGCCGGTCCCCCGGGCCTCCCCCTCTCCCAGGGGGCCGCCAAGACCCTTCTCCTCGCCAAGAGACTGCCCATCCCCCGGCTGGTATCCCTCTCCCTAACGCCCCAGACGGCCAGAGAAACGGAGGAGATCCTGGGGGTCTTCGTCAACCACCTCCTGGGGAGGGAGCTCCTGTCCCTGCAGGTCCTACGTCAGATCCGCCAATTCTCTATTGACACGTCCCGTAAAAACAAATAGGTAAAAAACTTACATCATTGCCCGCCTCTTGCCGAGAGGGACCCGATGATCTACGAAAAAAACAGGAGGAAAAAGTGACCTTTCAGGACCTGATCTTCGCCCTCGAACGGTACTGGGCCGACCAGGGGTGTGTCATCCAGCAGCCCTACGACCTTGAGGTGGGGGCCGGGACCTTCAATCCCGCCACCTTCCTGAGGTCCCTCGGTCCGGAACCTTGGAAGGTAGCCTATGTGGAGCCTTCCCGTCGCCCCACCGACGGCCGGTACGGGGAAAACCCCAACCGTCTCCAGCACTACTACCAGTACCAGGTGATCATGAAGCCTTCCCCCCTGGACATCCAGGAACTCTACCTGAATTCCCTCAAGAGCTTCGGCATCGACCCCCTCGATCACGACATCCGATTTGTCGAGGACGACTGGGAGTCCCCCACCGTCGGCGCCTGGGGCCTCGGCTGGGAGGTGTGGCTCGACGGGATGGAGATCACCCAGTTTACCTATTTCCAACAGGTGGGAGGGATCGACCTCCATCCCGTATGCGCCGAGATCACTTACGGGATCGAGCGCATCGCCATGTACATCCAGGGTATCGACAACGTCTACGACCTCAAGTGGAACGACGAGATCACCTACGGCGACGTCCACCACCAAGGGGAGGTGGAGTGGTCGATCTATAACTTCGAACTGGCGGACGTGCCCATGCTCAGGTCCCTCTTCGACATGCACGAGGCGGAGGGCATCCGCCTGGCAGAGCACGACCTTGTCCTGCCGACCTACGACTGCTGCCTCAAGTGTTCCCACCTCTTCAACCTTTTGAACGCCCGCGGTGCCATCAGCACGGCGGAACGGACGAGTTACATCGGCCGCGTCCGCAACCTGGCCCGCCTCAGCGCCGAGCTGTATCTGAAACAGAGGGAGAAGATGGCATATCCCCTCATCCGATAGAAAACCCAGGAGCTCAACAGATGGCAAAGGAATTGCTGCTTGAAATAGGTACGGAAGAGATACCCGCCGCGTTTTTGCCCAAGGCGATGGGGGACATGGAAGAGCTGATAGGCAGGGCCTTCAGGGAAAATCGGATCGCCCACGGTACGGTCAAGGCCCTGGCGACGCCCAGACGCCTCGTCCTGCGGGTGGAAGAGGTCGCGGAGACCCAGGAGGACCAGGTCGTGGAAAAGCTGGGGCCGGCGACGAAGGTCGCCTTCGACGAAAAGGGTAACCCCACGAAGGCCGCCGTCGGTTTCGCCAAGGGACAGGGCCTGGAGGTATCCCAGCTGGAGACGGTCAAGACGGAGAAGGGGGATTATCTGTGCGCGCGGAAGACCATCAAGGGAGGGGCCACCAGGGACATCCTTCCCGGTATCCTCAAGGATCTCATCCTGGCCATCCCCTTCAAAAAGTCCATGCGCTGGTCTTCTTTCGAGATCAGGTTCGCCCGACCGATCCACTGGATCCTCGCCCTCTTCGGTTCCGAGGTCATCCCCTTCAAGCTCGAGTACCTCCAGAGCGGCAATCTCAGTTACGGCCACCGCTTCATGAGTCCCGGCCCCTTCGCGGTCCGTGATTTCGGGGACTACCTGGAAAAAGCCCGGGCGGCCTTCGTGATCCCCGATCCGCAAGAAAGACGGGAGATCATCATCGCCCAGGCCAGGGAGGCCGCCGACGAGGTCGGAGGCGTCCCCCTCGTGAACGAGGAGCTCCTCGAGACCGTCACCTTCCTCGTGGAATACCCGACGGCGGTCCGGGGTGCCTATGACCCCTCCTATCTGAAACTGCCCCGTGAGGTCCTCGTCACCTCCATGATGTCCCACCAGAAATACTTCCCCGTCGCGGACCGGGAAGGGAGACTCATGCCGTTCTTCATCACCGTCAACAACACCCTGGCGAGGGACCCCCAAGTGGTGGCCAGGGGTAACGAAAAGGTCATCCGGGCCCGCCTCGCCGACGCCAAGTTCTTCTTCGAGGAGGATCAGAAGATCCCCCTGGACAAACGGGTGGAGGACCTCAAAAAGGTCGTCTATCACAGCATGCTGGGCACCTCTTACGAGAAGGTGCAGAGGTTCCGCGCCCTGGCTGCTTACATGGCCGACCGGATCGACCCCCGCCTTAGGGAGACGGTGGACCGGGCGGCCTATCTGGCCAAGGCGGACCTCGACACCCAGATGGTGGGAGAGTTCTCGGAGCTCCAGGGCGTCATGGGCCGTGAATACGCCCTCCTCGCCGGAGAAGACCCCAAGGTGGCCACGGCGATCTACGAGCATTACCTCCCCACGGCGGCGGGGGGTGAATTGCCCGAGACGGACGAGGGGGCCATCGTGAGCATCGCCGACAAAATGGATACCATCGTCGGCTTCTTCGGCGTCAACCTCGTCCCCTCCGGCACGGCGGATCCTTACGCCCTGAGACGCCAGGCCCTGGGCATCATCAACATCATCCTGGCCAAGGCCTATCCCATCCGCCTGGATGACCTCGTCGCCAAAAGCGCCGAGATCCTGGGAGACAAGCTGAAAAGACCAGCCGAGACGGTGTGCCGAGAGGTCCTGGACTTCATCAAGGCCCGCCTGGAAAATCTCCTCGTCTCCCAGGGACATCCCTACGATGTGGTGGACGCCGTCCTCGCCACCGGTTTCGCCGACCTCGGGCAGGTCCTCAAGAAGATCCACGCCGTGGAGTCCTTCCGCACCGGTCCCGAGTTCGCGCCCCTGGCCGTGACCTTCAAAAGGGTCGGCAACATCATCAAGGACTTTCCGGGGGGTACGGCTGACGAGGGCCTGTTCGCGACGGAGCTCGAGAAGGGGCTTTACGGGGCCTTCCTGTCTTGCCGGAGAAAGGCGCAAGGGTTCCTCGAAAAAGGAGACCTGGAGGGGGCCCTGCGGGAGATGGCCGCCCTCCGCGGCCCCGTGGACGCCTTTTTCGACGGCGTCATGGTCATGGACAAGGACGAAAGGATAAAGAACAACCGCCAGTCCCTCCTTTGGGAGATCGCCGGTCTCTTCAAGGAAGTGGCGGACTTCTCCAAGATCGTCACAGAAGGATAGGGCATCGATGGATCAGTCGAACCTTCAGATCACCAAACTGGAGGAGAAGCTCCTTCTCCAGAAAAAGGTGCAGGATATCACCAACCGGATCCATTCCGCCCAGAATATCAAGCAGATCCTGGTGGACCTGAAGGAAGGAATCCTCAACCTCTTCGACGCCCATTCCCTCACCATCTACGTCGTGGACAAACCCCGCAACGAGATCTATTCCATGGTCATGAGCGGCACCAAGCTCAACGAGATCCGGGTCCCCATCAGCAACAAGAGCATCGCCGGCTACGTGGCCAACACGGGAAAAACGGTGAATATCGCCGACGCCTACGACGAGAAGGAACTGAAGCTGATCGACAAGGAATTGACCTTCGACTCGAGCTGGGACAAAAAATCGGGTTTCCGGACCAGGCAGATCCTCTGCACCCCCATCTTCCACGAGGGCAAGCTCATGGGGGTCATCCAGATCCTGAACAAGAAATCGGGCCTGGGAAAATTCTCCGAGGACGAGAAGGATTTCGTCAAGGAAATCGCCGACGTCTTGGGCGTGGCCTTCTACAACCAGCAACGCTACGCCCGGAGGCGCAAGACCCGCTTCGATTACCTCATCAACCGCGACCTTCTCAAGGAAGAGCAGCTCGAGAGCGCCTGGGAGGAGTCCCGGGAACAGAAACAGACCATGGAGACCTTCCTCATGACCCGGTACGGGATACCCAAGGACGAGATCGGGCGCTCCTTGGAAGAGTTCTACCGCTGCCGGTTCATCCAGTTCAACGACAAGATCCCCATCCCCGGCGATCTCCTCAAGAACCTGAAGAAGGAGTATCTGCGACGGGAGCTGTGGGTCCCCATCGAGAAGGTGAACGGAACGATCCATGTCCTCGTTGACGATCCCAACAACATCTTGAAACGGGACATGATCGAGAGTCTCCTAAAGACCAAAAACATCAAGTACGACGTGGCCTTCTCCGAAGACATAGTCAAGTTCATCAACTACTTCTACCAATCGCCGGAGGACGAGACCTCCATCTCGGACATCCTGGGGAAACTGGACGCCGATTCCGAGAATGGGGAGGAGGAGGAAGAGAGCGGCGAGGTGGTGACGGAATCGGACAGCGTCATCATGCAGCTCGTCAACAAAATCATCAACGACGCCTACAACCGTCGGACCTCGGATATCCACATCGAACCCAACGTGGGCAAAAAGAATGTCGAGATCCGTTTCCGCATCGACGGAGACTGCACCCTCTACCAGACCGTCCCTTACAGTTACCGGGCGGCCCTGGTCTCGAGGATCAAGATCATGTCCAATCTCGACATCACCGTCAAGCGCCTGCCCCAAGACGGGAAGATCAAGTTCAAACGCCCCGGGGGTGACGAAATCGAGCTCCGCGTGGCCACCATCCCCACCCAAGGAGGCGTGGAGGACGTGGTCATGCGCATCCTCGCCAAGGGCGAGACCCTACCCCTCGAGGCCATGGGGATGCTGCCCCGCAACTACAAGGCCCTGAAGGATCTGGCCGAGAAGCCCTACGGGATGATCCTGGTCGTGGGGCCTACGGGTTCGGGAAAGACGACGACCCTCCATGCCGTCCTCCGACACATCAACACCCCCGATCGTAAGATCTGGACGGCCGAAGACCCTGTGGAGATCACCCAGTACGGTCTGCGGCAGGTCCAGGTCCAGCCGAAGATCGGTTTCGACTTCGCCGCCGCCATGAGGGCCTTCCTCCGCGCGGACCCGGACGTGATCATGGTGGGCGAGATGCGCGACTTCGAAACGGCCAAGACGGGTGTCGAGGCGTCCCTGACGGGTCATTTGGTCTTCAGCACCCTCCATACCAACAGCGCCCCCGAGACCATCACCCGTCTCCTCGACATGGGCATCGATCCCCTCAACTTCGCCGACGCCCTCCTGGGGATCCTCGCCCAGCGCCTCGTCAGGACCCTCTGCAAGAACTGCAAGGAGGCCTATCACCCCAGCCGCGAGGAGTTCGACGATATCGTCCAAAGCTACGGCCCCGAGCACTTTAAAAAACTCAATATCAATTACACCGACGATCTGACCCTTTATCGACCCAAGGGCTGCGACATGTGCGACCATTCAGGGTACAAGGGAAGGATGGGGATCCACGAGCTCCTCGTCGCCTCGGACAACATCAAGAGGGCCATCCAGCAGAAGAAGCCCGTCGAGGTCCTCAGAGAGATCGCCATCGAGGAGGGGATGACCACCCTCCTTCAAGACGGTATCATCAAAGGATTCCAGGGCCTGACGGATATAACCCAGGTCAGGAGGGTCTGTATCAAGTAGTCTCAGGGGGTCCGTTTCATGGCCGCCAGGTCCCGCAACAAATCCCGGGAAAAGGCCTCCACGGCTTTGCTCATCGCCCGGGCGAATTCCGCGGGGTCGTCGGCGGCCAGGGTTTCCCGGAGCCGGTAGGTCTTCTGGAGTGCGACCCGTCTTTCCCCCTCCGCGCCTTGATCCCAAATAATGACGGCGACGACCAGTGACGCCGTGGGTTTCTCCGCGCCGACGCCGTCCCGGATAAACTCCTCGACACGGCCTTCGATGTCAAAACGGGCCTCTCCTCCCTCCTCCGGCCCGAGGACGGCTTGGTAAATCCCCGCCTCCCTCAGATCCCGAACGATCAAGGCCGTGATCATATCCGCCGGGGCGGCCCGCCAACGGGCCCTTGGATACACATCCCTGACGTAGGGCCTTACCCTCCGGGACATCTCCGTCAAAGCGACCTCGGCGTTGGCGGAAAAACGCTCGACCCTTATGGCTGACGACGCGGGCGCCGTCCCCGCCGCCGGGGGCGGTGGGTACTCGAGGGCATAATGGACGATGTTCACGACGGACCGGCCGATGCCAAAACAGGCCGTGAAAAGGAAAACCGCCAGGAGGGTGGTCGCAAATCCGACGGTCTTTTCGACCAAGGCCAAATGATTCTTCATCTCTCGCCCTCCTCCCCACCCCCGCCGCCGAAGATCAGCGCGGAAGGGTTGTCGTTGACCCGTTCGAGGAGTCTGTTGAGTTGTTCGGAATTCCTGCGTACCCCTTGAAGCAAGGCCTCCAGACCCGAGGCGATGCGCCGGCTGCGCTGTTCCAGATTGTCAGAAAGACGCCCGAGGCGGTCGCTCCTCTCGGCCAGTTTCATCTCCCTGATCTCCGCCCGGAGCTCCTCCACCATCTTTCTCGTCTCCGTCAGACCCCGGTGGGCCTCCACCAGGACGGCATCGACCTTGCCCTCCTCCACGATGCGGTTCAGCTTCTTCAAGGTCCCGTTGAGGGAGGCGCTGGTCTCCTCAAGGGAGGCGATGGTCCTGGCCACGGCCGGCCCGCCGAAGAGGCGGTCGATGGAAGAAGCCGCCGCCTTGAACCTTTCCGCCGCCCCCGCGAGATCCACGGCCATGACCTTTTCATAGATTTCGACAAGACCGGCGTATATCTGTTTGATCGTGGAGGGGCGGGAGGGGATGACGGGGTATTCGGGGGTGAAGGTCAGTTGTGGTCCCGCGACTCCCTCTTTTTGATCCCTCCGGTCCAGTTCGATGAAGACGATGCCCGTGATCCCCGCCGCCTTCAACTCCGCCACGGTATCCTTGTCCACGACACCACTGTCCTTGATCTTCAGGATCACCTCCACCAAACGAAAGTCGGGGGCGACGCGGATCTTCATCACCCTTCCCACGTCCACCCCTCGGTATTTGACGGTGGAATCGACCTGGAGCCCCTGGACGGACTCGTCGAAATAGGTCGCGTACACCTTGCCCTTCTCGAAATAGCGGGAGGCCCCCACCCAGATCACGAAGACCACGGCGATGACGATCCCCAGGGTCACAAAAAGGCCGATCATGAATTTCGAAGTCTTTCTTCCCGTCATAGGAGACCACCTCCATGGGTGAAGAAATGGCGGACCCGCGGATCAGAAGCGTTTCGTCTGAGGGTCTCCGGCTCGCCCTCGGCGACGATCCCCTTTTCCCTGCCGTCGAGCATGACCAGGCGGTGCACGATACGGAAGATCAATTCCAGGTCGTGGGTGACGATGATCATCGTCGTCCCCATGTCACCGTTGATCTTTGCCAGCATTCGGTACAACTCCGCCGACGTGACCGGGTCCAGACCGGCCGAGGGTTCGTCGCAAAACAGGATCTTGGGGTCCATGACCATGGCCCTCGCCAATCCGGCCCTCTTTTTCATCCCCCCGGAAAGCTCCGCCGGCAGGTGGTTCTCATATCCCGACAGGTTCACCATCCCCAGCTTCATCTTGACGATGCGGTCGATGAGCGAAGGGGGGAGGGAGGTATGCTCGCGCAGGGGGAGGGCCACGTTCTCCCCCAGGGTCATGGAACCGATGAGGGCCCCCGATTGGAACAAGACACCGAGGCGGAGACGCTCACGGTTGATTTCGTCCTCATCGGCCGAAGAGAAGTCCGTCTCGTTCACAAGGACCCTCCCCCTCTCAGGGCGGTAAAGACCGATCATGTACTTGAGAAGGGTCGACTTACCGCATCCGCTCCCCCCGACGATGGCAAAGATCTCACCCTCCCTGACGGAAAAGGTGACGTCCTTCAGGATCACATTGTCGCCGTAAGCGGCGGTGAGATTCTCGACCGCTATAATGGTCCCTGCCATTCGTCAATCTATGTAGTGCAACAGGACGGCAAAGGCCGAGTCGGCCAGGATGATGAGAAAGATGGCCGACACTACGGCAGAGGTAGTGGACTCACCTACGGCCTCGGCGCCGCCCGCCACCTTGAACCCCCTCTGACATCCTATCCCGGCGATGAGGAGGGCGAAAACGGCGGATTTCACCAGACTGGAGAAGATATCGAAGAGCCTTATGCTGTCCATCGTTTGCTTGATGTAGGTGTAAAAGGTCAAATCGAGGCCGACGACCCCCACGATCAGACCGCCGAGAATCCCGAAGAACATGGAATAGATGGTCAAAAGGGGGACAACGAAGACGGCGGCCAGGACCTTGGGTACGGCGAGGAACCTGACAGGCTCGAACCCCATGGTGATCAGGGCGTCCACCTCCTCGTTCACCTGCATGGTACCGATCTCGGCGGCGAAGGCCGAGCCGGAACGGCCGGCCACGATAATGGCCGTCATCATCGGACCCAGCTCCTTGACGACGGCGATACCCACCAGGGAGGCGACAAAGATGTTGGCCCCGAACTGCTTGAGCTGCAGGGACGACATGAAGGCCATGATCAGGCCGATGAGGCCGCTGATGAGACCCACGATGGGGAGGGCCTCCTCCCCCGCCCTCTTCATGTAGAAGAGGACGTCCCCCCAGCGGGCGCCCTTAGGGTGCCTCACGACGTAGACGAGGGCGGTCAACAATTCCCCCAAAAAGGTCATGACCTCTACGAAGTCCCGCCAGAGGGAGACAAAACCCTCACCGGCCCGGACGAAGAAAGGCGTCCGGCCCTCTTCCGAACGGAGGGGCGGCGTTGTCAGGGCCCCCACATCGATCATCTCGAGGACACCCCGGACCCGGTCAGCCCCCCCGTAAACATCCACCTCCACACCCCGGTGGCCCGCCGCCTCCCGGTACGAGTAAACAGCCAAGGCGCCGGCACTGTCCAGGTAGGCGAGGGGGGACAAGTCGAGAATGACCTTCCCCTGAGGGGCGCCGCCCACCAAACGGTCCATCTCCCCCGAAAAGAGGTGGGCATTTTCCAGACACAACTCTCCACCCACGGAAAGCTCGATCTCCTGAGACCGCCTCTCCTTCACGGCCAGGGAAAAAGAACGTGCTGTACGCGCCTCTTTCAAGAGGAAGCCCCCCTCTCCCTTTTCCGTACCTGGACCACCTTCCCCGATCCCTTCCCACGGTCCCGCAATCGTTCCGCCACGGCCAAGACGGTGGCCACGTAGCTGTGACTGTGGTTATATTCCCAGACGGCCCTGTACCGCTGACCATGATCGGCCCGGCACGTCCAGCCCCGGCGGCTCAAATAGTTGGCGATACTGTGAAGGGCGTCGGCGGTCTCGAAGGGGTCGGGGTAGCCCTTCCCTTGAGTATCGACCCCGTATTTCCCCACATTCGATGGCATGAACTGACAGAGTCCGATGGCTCCGTAGGGAGAACCGGGGATGTTCAGGGGGTCGCGGCCGCTTTCCTCGGCGTAGCGCAACAGGTGGACGAGCTCGTTGTAGGCCCACTCACCCTTCGCCCGGCAATGGGCCCGGGCGTAGGCCTCATCATCGGGTGCCCTGAGAGACGCCGACAAATGAGGCCTCACCAGGTCGAAGTCGGAGGCCAAGGCCATGCTGGAAAGGGTCACGAAGGCCCTCTCCCGGCCAACGTTCTCACCGAGACGGGTCTCGACGAGAAGGACGGAAACGACGACCTCCGGGGGCACACAGTACCGTTTCTTGATCTTTTCGAGAACTTCTCTGTTATTCCTCTTGAAGTCCCTGGCCGCGGCGATGGCGCCGGCCTTGAGACAGCGGCGGTAGGGGGCCGCCCGCCGGGGCCTCACGGGGTCCTCGGGGGACCGGACGTCACGCTTTTTCAAGAAGGCCTTCACCTTGGCCGTCATGGGGCGGGGATCGAAGCGGACGGCGGGATGGGAGTAAAGCTCCTTCAGACGGGCCTCGTCGAAGGCCTCCCCTCTCAAACGCTCGATGAGGGGCGTCCATTCCGTCGCAGAAGACGTCCCGGGAAGAATGGAAAGGGCGATGACGATAAGCGCAAGTAGTTTTGCCCTCACGTGAGTCTCTCCTTCCAGGCGGATAGGCGGGTGAGGGCCTCGAGGGGCGTCAGGGAAAGGACGTCCGTATCCCGTATCTCCCGCAGCACCCCCTCCTCCTCCGTCATGAAGAGGCTCAACTGCTCCGGAAACCTGGATCTGCCCCGCGCCCTCGTCGCTGCGAACCGGGGTTTACCCTCCAGGTCGAGCTCCGCCCTCTCCAGGTTCTTCAGGATCTCTCCCGCCCTCTGAACCACCTTCTCGGGGACACCGGCCAGACTGGCCACTTGGATGCCGTAACTTCGGCTCGTACCCCCCTCCATGATCTTCCTGAGGAAGACGATCTTGTCCCCCCACTCCCGGACGGCGATGTTGTAATTCTTCACCCCCTCCCTCGTCGCCGCCAGTTCCGTCAGTTGATGGTAATGGGTGGCGAAGAGGGTGCGGCTCCCCAACCTCTCCTCGTCATGGATGAACTCCGCCACGGCCCAGGCGATGCTGAGGCCGTCGAAGGTGCTCGTGCCCCTGCCGACCTCGTCGAGGACGATGAGGCTGCGCTTGGTGGCGTTTCTCAGGATGTGGGCTACCTCCCTCATCTCCACCATGAAGGTGCTCTGCCCCCGATAGAGGCGGTCCGAGGCCCCGATGCGGGTGAAGATGCGGTCCACGACCCCGATGCGGGCCCGGGACGCGGGGACAAAGCCGCCCACCTGGGCCATGAGGCAGATCAGGGCGACCTGGCGTATGTAAGTGGACTTCCCCGCCATATTCGGCCCCGTGATGATGAGGAAACGATTCTTCTCGTCGTCCATATAGACGTCGTTGGGGACGAAACGTTCCTCCAGGTCCATGCGCTCGACCACGGGATGGCGGCCGTCGCGAATATCGATCACGTAGCCGTCGTCCACCTCGGGTCGGCAGTAATCGTACCGCTGGGCCACCTCCGCCAGTGAGCAGAGGACGTCCAAGTCGGCCAGACAAGAGGCCGTCTTCTGTATGAGGCCGATCCGGGAGGAAACGGTGGAACGCACGTCGCAAAAGAGGTCGTACTCCCTCTGGATCCTCCTCTCGTCGGCACTGAGGACCTCTTGTTCGTATTCTTTCAGGGACTCGTTGATGTACCGCTCGGCATTGACGAGGGTCTGTTTCCGTACATAATCGCTTGGCACGAGATGGGTGTTGGCCTTGGTCACCTCGATGTAATAGCCGAAGACGCTGTTGTACCCGACCTTGAGGGAGGCGATGCCCGTCCTTTGTCTCTCCGCCGCCTCCAGGGCGGCGATGTTCTTCTTGCCGTCCCTCGAGAGGGCGATAAGCCTGTCCACCTCTTGATCGTACCCCTCGCGGATGATTCCCCCCTCCCGCAGGGAAAGGGGCGGGTCGGCGGCCACGGCCCGCCGGATGAGGGACAGGGTCTCGGGCATCTCGTCGATGCCGTCACGGATCGAATCCAACAAGGGGTTTCCTAGGCCCTCAAGGAGGGCCTTGATGCCGGGCAGGGCCTCCAGGGACGCGGCCAGGGCATTCAGATCCCTGGCGTTGGCCGTCTCCATGGCGATGCGGGCCGCCAGCCTCTCCAGGTCATAGACTCCCGACAAGGCGCGGCGGAGATCGTCCCGTCTCAGATGTTCGTTTTTCAGGACCTCCACCGCCTTAAGGCGCGACTCGATCCTCTCCGGATCCGCCAGGGGATAGTTGAGCCACCACCGGAGACGTCGTCCCCCCATGGCCGTCACGGTCTCGTCGAGGACCTCGAGGAGGGAACCCCGCCGCCCCCTCTCGCCGGCCGAGGAAAGGATCTCCAGGTTTTCCCTGGCCGTCTCGTCCACGATCATGTACCTCCCCCGGCGGTAGTCTTCCGGGGCCTTCAGATGAACGAGGCCTTCCCCCTGGGTCTCTTCGGCGTAACGGAGAACCGCCCCCGCGGCGGCCAGCACCGCCGGCCTTGAACGCAGAGCCCCGTCTTCACCGGCGGCTCGGGGGAACCTCCGTTCCAGCCTTTCCTCGGCCGTCTTCCAGTCGAAGTACTCACGGGGCAGGCGGTCGATCCTCACGGGACCGCCTTCACCACCCGCGAGGTCCTCGAGGACGGCGACACAACCCCCCTTTTCGGGGATGATCATCTCCCGAAAGCCCCACCGGACCGCCTCGGAGAGGAGGTCTTGATAGTCTTCGCACGCACCGACCCTAAAGTCGCCCGTCGAAACGTCCAAAAATGCCAGGCCCACGACTCCGTCCACCTCGCAGGCCGCGGCGACGAAATTGTTCTCCTTCGCTTGGAGGTTTTCCTGGTCGAGGACCATCCCGGGCGTCACCACCCGGACCACCTCCCTCTTCACGATCCCCCTGGCCTTTCGGGGGTCCTCCATCTGCTCGCAGATCGCCACCTTGAAGCCCTTCTCGACGAGGCGGGCGATGTAGCCGGAGGCCGAGTGCCACGGAACGCCGCAGAGGGGGACGGCATTTTCCTTGTTCCGGTCCCGGCTGGTGAGGGTGATGTCGAGGATCCGTGAGGCCGTCACGGCGTCGTCGAAAAACATCTCGTAGAAATCACCCATGCGGAAGAAGAGGATGCAATCGGGGTAGCGGGACTTCAGCGCCAGGAACTGTTTCATCGCCGGGGTCAGGTCGGCTACTCCCATCGACCCCGCCTCTTTTTCAAATCGATGTAATCGACCCGACCTCGGTCGCCGACGAAGGCGCTCAGGAGCCAACTGACGAAACTGATGACCAGGGCCCCCAGAACGGACGGCCAGAAACCCGTCACCTCAAAACCGGGAATGACGGCGGAGGTCATCTTCAGGAGAAGGGCGTTGATAAGGAAGGTGAAGAGACCCAGGGTGAGGATGTTGATAGGGAGGGTGATGATGAGGAGGATGGGTCGAAAGAGGGCGTTCATCAAGCCCAAGAGGGCGGCCGCCAGGAAGGCCGCGGAGAAACCGCTTACCCTGACCCCGTCGATGACGTATGCCGCCGCCGTGATGGCGGCCGTCAGGATGAGCCAGCGTAAAAGGATTCCCCTCATGATCCCTTTCTACATGCTTATGAACTGTTCCTTCTTGGCATTGCAGATGGGACACTCGTCGGGCAGGAGACCGTCGGATACGTAACCACAGACCTTGCAGATGTAATAGGTCGTCTCCCGTTCCTCCATGAAGTGATTCATGGCCTCCTTGTAGAGCTTGGCATGGATCTCTTCGACATCGCGGCTCTGGCTGAAATGGAGGACCGCCGCCCGGTTCCCCTCCGACTCGGCCAATTTCACGAATGAGTCATAGGCCACCTCGGCCACCTGCTGCTCCGATTCGAAACTGGCCTTCAGATTCTCCTCAGTGGTACCGATCTCCTTCAACAACCGGAGGGCCCGGGCGCCGTGGATCTCCTCCGAGACGGAGACGGCCCGAAAGAGTTTGGCCATCTGGGGGTAACCTTCCTGTTCGGCCTTGTCCGCGTAAAGTTTCAGACGCAGGGCCGCCTTCGCCTCACCGGTGTAAGCCTGATGCAGGGCCTCTCTGATCTTATCCACCAAGACCTCCATCAAAAAATACGGCCGAAAACCAAAGGTCCGACCTTATGCGTCACGCCGGGCTAAATTCTTCCTTTCCCGACCCACATATGGGACACGTCCAGTCTTCGGGAAGATCCTCGAAAGGGACACCCGGGGGTATACCCCCGTCGGGGTCGCCCTTCTCGGGATCATACTCATAACCACAGATGTTGCATACATACTTACCCATTGTTAACCCCTTTTACCATCGTTGAACCTGTCAAAAGATATCATGGCCTTACCAGACCAGCCCCGGCCAGGTCTGGCTGTTAATTTTCTTCGGATAGCCCCCGTCGGCCCTGTCGTCGGCGATATCGTAGCGGATGTACTGATCTCCACGGAAGAAATAAAGCTTACCGTTGCCCCAGTTGATCACGTCGTCGATGCCGTCCGTCCAGATCATTCCGGGCCAGGTCGCGTCGTTGATGGGTTTGGGGTAACCCATATCGACCTTGTTCTCCTCGATATCGTAGCGTAGGTACTCACCCCCCTTGAAGAAATAGACCTTCCCCTTCCCCAGGTTGACGGCGGCGTCGATACCGTCCGTCCAGGGGAGCCCCGGCCAGGTGTATTCATTGATCGGCATGGGGGTGTCGGGCTCGGCCTTGTCAAGTTTCATATTGTACCTGATGAATTCCCCCCCTTTGAAGAAGCAGGCGATACCACCGCCCCAATTGACGACGGCATCCACATCCTTCCAGGGGAGCCCCGGCCAGGTCTCTTGATTGATCGGCTTCGGGTACCCCGGATCGGGTCTGTCTCCCAGGACCTCGTCGTCCAGATCTGGTCTGACGGTGTAGCGGAGGTATTGCCCCCCCTTGAAGAAGTAGGCCTTTCCGTTACCCCAGTTAACGGCGGCCCCCACCTGCTTCTCGTGATCGTACCGCTCCGCTTGCACGGCCCCGACCCCCAAGGTCAGGCCCAAAACAACGGCGGCGAAAATCGCCATGCCTATCCTTGCCTTCATCATGATCACCCCCCCTGTTCCCCCTCTGATCCCTCCATGGTCTTCAGACATTCCTCCCCTATCCTGGCCCCCAGGGCGACACACTCGGCCAGGGCCCGTTCATCGGGGACCTGCCTCACCCGGAGGGGATCGGCCAGGACCCTCACGTTCATCTCCTTCATGATCTCCGTCAGATGAACCGCCGCTTCCCCGCTCCAGCCATAGGACCCAAAGGCCGCGCCCACGAGATTGCGGGGCCTGAGGCCTTTCAGATAGGTCATGACGTCGGCCACGGCCGGCAGCATCTGGTTGTTCAGGGTGGAGGAGCCCACGACGAGGGCGCCGGCGTCGAGAATCTCGTAGGCCACGTCGCTGCGGTGATTCGTGTCGAGGGACATCACCTTGACCTCAAGGCCCTTATCGGCCATTCCCTCACCGATGTGCCTGGCCATGGTTTCCGTGCTGTGCCACATCGTCCCGTAAACGACAACCCCCTTGGGCCCCGGTTCCTGGGCCGCCCAGCGGGCGTAGTTTGCCAGGGGCCTTTCCAGGTCGCGCCGCCAGACGGGCCCGTGATCGGGGGCGATCATGTTGATGGTGAAACCGGAAGCCTTGACGCGGTCGAGGAGCTTGGCGACAAGGGGGGCGTAGGGAAGGAGGATGTTGGCGAAATACGTGCCCCCCTCGTAATCGAGGACGGCGGGATCGATCTCGTCGGCGAACCGGGCCGAAGACGCCAGGTGCATCCCAAAGGCGTCCTGGGAAAATAGGACGCCCCCCTCTTCAAGGTAGGAGATCATACTGTCGGGCCAGTGGAGCATCCTCGTCTCCAGAAAGGTGAGGGACATGTCGCCCAGGGACATCTTCTCCCCATCCCTGACGGCCTTGACGGCCACGGCGTCGTGGAAGATCTCCTTCAAGGCCTTGGCGCCCATGACGGAGGCGTAAACCTCCTTCGGGCGGACGGCCTGGAGGGCCCGCGGCAAGGACCCCGAATGATCCATCTCGGCGTGATGGGAGACGACGACCTCGATGCGGGCGGGATCCACCACCGAGGCGATCCTCGCCATCATCTCCTCGTAGAACGGCTCCCGAACCGTGTCCAGGAGGGTGATCTTATCCGCCACGATCAGGTAGGCGTTGTAAGTGCTCCCCCTTTTCGTGCGATAGCCGTGAAAATCCCTGATGTTCCAATCCACGGCCCCCACCCAGTAGACCCGCTCGGCGATCTTGACGGCCTTGTAGATTCCCTTCATGACAAACCCCGTCCCGATAAATATTGGTCTTTCTCTAACATCCCCCATCCCCGGTGTCAATCCGTTATGGCCTACTCGGCCTCACCCTTGGCCTTGGGGATTATATCGGGGGAAGGGGTCCCGGCCTCCTTTTTCCATTTTTCGACCTCCCGTTCCAGCTCTTTCATCGCCTGCGGGTCGTGGTTCACCAATCCCCCCTCGCCGCCGGGAGGCTCGTTTATAATCTCCTCGTACTCGGGGATGACGATCCCGCGGCGAACCATGATACCGTAGATCCTCTCGGCCCTTCTCTCCACGTAACTCCCCCCTGTGAGGGGGTTGTATTTTAATGGATTGGGCAATACGGCGGCCAGTCGAGCGCTCTCCATGGCCGAGAGCTCCGACGCCGGTTTACCGAAATAGTGGCGGGCCGCCGTCTCGATGCCGAAGATCCCGTCACCCCACTCGACATAATTCAGATAGAGCTCGATGATGCGCCTCTTGGAGAGGTTCCTCTCCAGGCGATAGGTCAACACGGCCTCTTTGAGTTTCCTGACAGGGTTCTTGTGGGGCGTGAGGTAAAGGTTCTTGGCGAGTTGCTGACTGATGGTGCTCCCCCCCGCCTTGAAAGACCCCTTCTTGAGGTCCTTCTCCAGGGCCTTCTGGATGGCGTCGAAATCGAATCCCTCATGGGCCCAGAACTTGTCGTCCTCGGCGATGATGACGGCCTTGACGGCGTAAGGGGATATCCTGGAGAGGGGAACGTAACGCTGGCGGATCTTCATCTTCCGACCCTGTTGTTCCCACTGGCGCTCCCGATACTCCATAAAGGATGTTTTCTGGGGATTCTTACGCTTCAGGGCCGCCACGTCGGGGTAGAAGGCGTAAGACCCGACATAAACCGTCCCGGCGACCAGGATCAGGACCATGATCAAGAGGACCTTCTTCAACAAGACCGTTCACCTCCGGGGCTTCTTCCGATGTCACCTATAGCCCAATTAGGAAAATTTTGGAAGCATTTCGCATATCTCGGCGGGAAACGGAAAAAAACTTTGACTTGTCCCTCTTTTTTCGGTAGGAGGGGTGGGTCAGCTTGTGTGCAGTTTGTCATCCATTGTCAAAATCTGTGCACCGTTAATAAGTGGGGAACCCCCCGGCAAACGAGAAGGAGGTACTCATGAGAGAACGGCGGATTTTCCTATGGATGGGACTGATCGTCCTGTTCTTACCCTTGGCACTGGGCGGCAGGGCCCTCGCCGAGGAACGATACCGGGTCAAACCGGGCGATAACCTGATCAAGATCGCCAAGAAACACCACGTAAGCGTCGAATCCATCCGCAAGGTCAACAATCTCGCCGACAACTCCCTGAAACCGAGACAGATCCTCATCATCCCCACCATAGACCGGAAGGGCCAACCCAAGGTCACGGCCCGCCAATCCTCCCGCCCCGACAAGATCTACACGGTGAGAAAGGGAGACACCCTCTCTTCCATCGCCAAGAAAACCGGCCTTTCCCAGGGAGAGTTGAAAAAGATCAATCACCTGACATCCAGCCGCCTCAAGCCAGGTCAGCGCCTTCACCTCGCGGCCCTCCCCATCCGCTCGGACCGGAAGGAATCCCTCTACCCCAGGGGCAAGCAGGGAGAAGAGGCGCTCCCCGATGGGGAGGAGGAACTCCTCGACGAGGAGGACGTCGGTGATGTGGACTTGGAGGAATCGGTAGGAGGCGAGGAGGATCATAATGCCTCCTTCTTGGGCAAATGGCGCAGCCCGGAGGAGAGGTCCCTCTTCGTGAAGGTGGCCAAGGGTTTTCTCGGCGCCCCCTACCGCCTGGGTGGAAACTCCGTCCGGGGTCTGGACTGTTCGGCCTTCGTGAAGAAGATTTACGAGTTCTTCGATGTCTCCCTGCCCCGCACGGCTAGGGAGCAGGCGCGTGTAGGCGTGAAGGTCCCCAAGGAAGAGCTGCAGGAGGGGGACCTGGTCTTTTTCAACACCCGCCGGGCTTATGGACATGTGGGGATCTACATCGGTAACAACCAATTCGTCCATGCCTCTTCGGGACGTAAGGCCAGGGAAGTCAAGATCGACAGTCTCGACAAACCATACTACAATAAAAGGTTCGTGAAAGCGGTGCGCCTCAAGGAGATACCGAAGGCGGAAAACGACCTGTGACCACAACATGGGAGGGAAAAGAAATGAAGGGCAGGCTGCTGATCGCATTGACTATTTCCATGGTCCTTGTCCTGGGGGGCTGCTACACAAAGGAAGAGTACATGAAAAAGGCCTCGGAGGCCGAGACACTCCAGCAGCGTTATCAGGAGCTCACCTTGGAAAATGCGAAACTCCGCACGGAGATCGCCACCCTGACGGGTGAACGAAACGAGCTCGATCGCCTCCTGAAGGCCAGATCGGATGAACTACTCAAAGACTTAACGGAAGCCAGGCAGAAAACGGCTAACCTCGAGGCCGAGAACGCCAAGCTCCGCCAGCAGGTAGGAGAGTTGAGGAAGAAGGAGGCCCTCATCGAGGAAGAGAGCAAGACTTACAAGGATCTCGTCAAGGAGATGAAGGGGGAGATCGCCAAGGGTCAGATCACCATCACGGAACTCAAGGGAAAGCTGACCATGGACGTGGTGGACAAGATCCTCTTTTCCTCCGGCGAGGCGACGGTCAAGAAAGAGGGCCTCTCGGTCCTGGATCGGGTCGTCGACGTCCTCAAGAACGTCAAAGACAAGAACATCCGTATCGAAGGGCACACGGACAACGTGAAGATCACCGGCCGTCTGGCGAAGGTCTATCCAACCAACTGGGAGCTCTCGGCGGCCAGGGCCATCAACGTGACCCGCTACCTCCAGGCTAAGGGCATCGCCCCGGAGGTCCTCTCCGCCGTGGCCTACGGTGAATACAAACCTCTGGCGGACAACAAGACCGCCGAGGGGCGGGCGAAGAACCGCCGGATCGCCATCGTCCTCGTTCCCAAGGATTGAGATGAGGTCCGTCACTTCCTGATTACGTAACGAATTAAGATAATTGCGGAGGATAGAGGCGCGGCTCGCCGCGCCTCTTCGTTATCAAATCATGGGGCACAACATCACGGAAAAGCTCTTGAAGAGCCACCTTGTGGCCGGCGAACTCATCCCCGGCAAGGAGATCGCCATCCGTATCGACCAGACCCTGACCCAGGACGCCACGGGGACCATGGCCTACCTGCAGTTCGAGGCCATGGGCATCCCCCGGGTGAGAACGGATCTCTCGGTGAGCTACATCGATCACAACACGATCCAGATCGGTTTTGAAAACGCCGACGACCATCGCTACCTCAAGAGTGTCGCGCAACGGTTCGGTATCTACCTTTCCCGGGCGGGAAACGGTATCTGTCATCAGGTCCACCTGGAACGCTTCGGCAGACCCGGCCGGACCCTGATCGGTTCCGACAGCCACACCCCCACCTGCGGTGCCCTGGGGATGCTGGCCATCGGCGCGGGCGGCCTCGACGTGGCCCTGGCCATGGGTGGAGAGGCCTTTCACCTCTCCTGCCCCAAGGTGATTCGTATTGATCTCAGGGGCGCCCTCAAACCCTGGGTCTCCGCCAAGGACATTATTCTTCACGTCTTGTCCATCTTCACCTCCAAGGGAAACGTGGGATACGTCTTTGAATACGCCGGTGAGGCCCTGGACGGTCTCACCGTTCCGGAAAGGGCCACGATCGCCAACATGGGGGCGGAATGCGGCGTCACGACCTCGGTCTTCCCCAGCGACGAGATGACGAGACGTTTCTTGAGATCCCAAGGCCGGGAAGGGGATTGGATGCCCCTCGCCTCCGACGAAGATGCCTCCTACGACCGGACGGTCACTATAGATCTCGCCGGTTTGGAACCCCTGGCCGCCCTTCCCCACAGCCCGGATCACGTCAGGCCGGTTCGCGAGATCGGTCCCGTGAGGGTGCACCAGGTCTGCATCGGCAGTTGCACGAACTCCTCCTACCGGGACCTGGCGACGGTGGCGGAGATCCTCAAGGGGCGGAAGGTCCATGAAGACGTAAGCTTCATCATCGCCCCCGGTTCCCGCCAGGTCGTGGAGAACCTGGCCGCCCATGGTTATTTGTCCAAGCTCCTCGCCACGGGCGCCCGTCTGATGGAAAACGCCTGCGGTTTCTGTATCGGAAACAGCCAGAGCCCTCCCTCCGGGGGGGTCTCCCTGAGGACCTCCAACAGGAACTTTTACGGCCGTTCCGGGACCAAGGACGCGGAGGTGTACCTTGTCAGCCCTGAAACGGCCGCGGCGGCCGTGATCACGGGTCGCATCACGGACCCCAGGACCCTGGGCATGGATTACCCCCGGATAGAGATCCCGGAGGTCTTCCATGTCGACGACGGCATGATCATCCCCCCCTTGCCGCCGTCCGAGGCGGCCCGCGTGGAGATCGTCAGGGGACCCAATATCGGCGCCCCCCCCGTCAACACCCCCCTGCCTCGGGATATCGACGGCGTGGTGACCATCAAGGTGGGCGACAAGATCACGACGGACCACATCATCCCCGCGGGGGAGCGCATGAAATACCGCTCCAACATCCCCCTCTATTCCAGATTCGTCTTCGAGCTCGTCGACCCGGGATTCTACGAGCGGGCCGTGGCGGTTCGAAACCTGGGGCGTCTGAATATCATCGTCGCCGGCCATTCCTACGGGCAGGGTTCTTCGAGGGAACATGCCGCCATCTGTCCCATGCACCTCGGTGTCCGGGCCGTCATCGCCAAGTCCTTCGAGCGCATCCACGCGGCCAACTTGATCAATTTCGGGATCCTACCCCTCACCTTCCTCGACGAGGGGGATTATGAGATAATAGGAGCGGGCGATCATTTGAGGATCATGGACATCCCCAAGCGCCTTGCGGCGGGGGGAAATCTCGTCGTCGAGGACACGACCCGCGGCAAGGTATTCGAGGTCGCCTATGACCTCACGGAGCGCCAGAAGGCCATGATCCTATCCGGCGGCGCCCTGGGCATGTTGAAGAGAAGACACCGGCGAGGCAAGGCATGAGAGATAAAATAAAGGTAATGACACCCATCGTGGAAATGGATGGGGACGAGATGACGAGGGTCATGTGGGCCATGATCAAAAAACGGCTCCTTTTGCCCTATTTGGATTGGAAGATCGATTACTACGACCTCCACGTGAAGCATCGGGATGAGACGAACGACGCCGTCACCGTCGCCGCCGCCGAGGCCGTCAAGAGACACGGCGTGGGCGTCAAGTGCGCCACCATCACCCCTACCCCGGAAAGGGTGAGGGAATACGGCCTCAAGAAACCCTGGAAAAGCCCCAACGCCACCATCAGGGCCATCCTTGACGGGACGGTATTCCGCGCCCCGATCCTGGCGAACAACATCAAGCCCTTCATCCGGACGTGGCGGCGACCCATCATCATCGGCCGCCATGCCTACGGCGACGTTTACGACAACACGGAGATCCGCGTCCCCGGCGGGGGGAGGGCGGAGTTGGTCTTCACCCCCGCCGACGGATCACCCCCGACGAGGAGAGAAATCCATGACTTCCAGGGTCCCGGCATCCTCCAGGCCATCCACAACACCGACGCCTCCATAAGGAGCTTCGCCAGGGCCTGCTTCGCCTACGCCCTGGACCGGAAGGTCGATTTGTGGTTCAGCACCAAGGACACCATTTCCAAGACCTACGACGGCCGTTTCCGGGCCGTCTTCGACGAGGAGTACGAATCGACCTGGCGGGAGAGGTTCGCCGCGGCCGGGATCTCCTATTTCTTCACCCTCATCGACGACGCCGTGGCCCGTATCGTCCGTTCCGAGGGGGGGATCCTGTGGGCCCTGAAAAACTATGACGGGGACGTCATGTCCGACATGGTGGCCTCCGCCTGCGGCAGCCTGGCCATGATGACGTCCGTCCTCGTCTCCCCCGACGGCCGCTTCGAGTATGAGGCCGCCCACGGGACGGTGCAGAAACACTATTACAAGCACCTCAAGGGTGAGGAGACCTCGACGAACTCCATGGCCCTCATCTTCGCCTGGTCGGGGGGGCTGAGAAAGAGGGGCGAGCTGGACGGGACGCCGGAAGTTTCGGCCTTCGCCGATCTCCTGGAGGAGGCGGCCATAGAGACGGTCGAGTCGGGGGTCATGACGGGCGACCTCCTCGCCGTCGCCGACCCCCACCCGCACAACCGGCGGGTGACTACGGAGGGCTTTATCGAGGCCGTGGGGGAGGCCCTGGCGGCCAAGGTAGCGTCATGGCGAGGGACGTCCTGAAGGTAATTTCGTCCTTACCTACCGTGAGACCACAGCCTACGACACCTGACAGGATCCACCTGAAGGACCTGAGTCTGGAAGAGATCGAGGCCTTCATCACCGGCCTGGGGAAGGAGCGTTACCGGGCCCGTCAGATCATGAAATGGATCTACCAGCACGGGGCAACCTCCTTTGCGGCCATGACCACCTTGGCCAAGGATTTCCGCGGCCGCCTCGAGGAGGTGGCCGTCATCGAAGACCCCCGGATGGAGAGGGTCCAGACGGCAAAAGACGGCACGAAGAAGGTTCTCTTCCGCCTCGCCGACGGGGCCGCCGTGGAGAGCGTCCTCATCCCAGGCAAAAATCATTGGACCGCCTGCCTGTCCACCCAGGTCGGCTGCGCCATGGGGTGTCGCTTCTGTCTTACCGGGGCCATGGGTTTTACGAGAAACCTCACCCCCGGCGAGATCACGGGGCAGATGACCAGGCTGCGTTTCGCCACCCCCGAAGGGGAGAGGGTGCGCAACATCGTCCTCATGGGGATGGGTGAGCCCCTGGCCAATTACGACCATACCGTCAAGGCCGTCGGCAATCTCCTGTCGGATTACGGCATGGGCTTCTCGAACCGTAAGATAACCATCTCCACCTGCGGCCTCGCCCCGATGATCCTGCGCCTGGGCCGGGATGTCTCGGTCAACCTGGCCGTCTCCCTCAACGCCCCCGACGACGAGCGGCGCAGTTACCTTATGCCCGTCAATCGACGTTACCCCCTCGAAACCCTCCTCAAGGCGTGCCGGGAGTATCCCATGCCGGGCCGGAGGATGTTGACCTTCGAGTACATCCTCATCCGTGGGTTTAACGACGCCCCCGGAGATGCCGTCCTGCTGGCCGACCTCCTCAAGGGGATCCGTTGCAAATTGAACCTCATCGCCTTCAACGAGTTCCCTGGTTCTCCCTTCCGCAGCCCCGAGGAGACAACGGTGAGATCATTCCAGCAGATCCTTCTTGACCGGGGTTACACGGCCATCCTGAGGGCCAGTCACGGCCGCGATATCCTTGCCGCCTGCGGCCAGCTTGCAGGGCGATGAAGGCACCGTCCTACCTGGAGCTCCACGAACAAGGGGCCCTCAGGGAACGGGCGGACCTGGCTTTCTCCCTCCTTTCCCCCTGCACCCTCTGCCCCCGCCTCTGCCGAGTCGACCGCCTGGGTGGCGAACGGGGGGTCTGCGAGACGGGAAAGAGGGCCATCCTATCCAGCTTCGGGCCCCATTTCGGCGAGGAATCGCCCCTCGTCGGCACCGGGGGCTCGGGCACCATATTTTTCGCCTCGTGCAACCTCCTGTGCACCTTCTGCCAGAACTACGAGATCAGCCATCTCCGGGAGGGCGAGGAGGTCGGGCCGGAGACCCTGGCCGAGGTCATGGTCCGCCTCCAACGGCGGGGTTGCCACAACATCAACTTCGTCACCCCAACCCACGTCACGGCCCAGATCCTCGAGGCCCTGCCCCTGGCCGTGGAAAGGGGCCTGTCCATTCCCCTCGTATACAACTGCGGAGGTTACGAGCGTGTCGAGACCCTGCGTCTCCTCGAGGGGGTTTTTGATATCTACATGCCCGACATGAAGTTCTGGGACAACGGTTTTGCCTGGCGCTTCTGTCGTGTCCGCGACTACCGTCAACGGGCCGTGGAGGCCCTCAAGGAGATGCACCGCCAGGTCGGCGATTTGATCTTGGACGAAAACGGTATCGCCAAGCGGGGCCTCATCGTCCGGCACCTCGTCATGCCGTCCGGGGTCGCCGGGACGGCGGAGGTGATGAGGTTTATCGCCGAAGAGATCTCACCCCACACCTATGTAAACGTCATGTCCCAGTACCGGCCCTGCGGGCGGGCCTTCGAGGACCCACTCCTGGCTAGGCGCATCACCGCCCGCGAGTATGCCGAGGCCGTCTCCGAGGCCCGCCGTGCCGGCCTTGACCGCCTCGACGGCCCGTGGGGTTAAGTATTCATGATCGTCGTCATCGACCCCAGACGCTGCAACGGCTGTGAGCGTTGCGTCAACACCTGTTTCGAGGTTTTCCGCCAATGGGGGGAATTCCTGAGACCAAGCTTCGAGGTAAAGGACGAGGTTTTTCGGGAAAAGGTGGAAAAGGCCGCCCGGGACTGCCCACGCAAAGCCATCGTCATCGTGGATTGAAAAATTGCGGGGTTTAACGCCCTTCCCTCCTTGACACTCCACGCAGCCGCCGCTATAGCGATCTCGACCACCCTTCAACGAGGGACAAGATGGACTACCCGGACAAGATCACAGAGACCGTTTACATCCTTGGGTACCACCACCTCAAGATCCACCTGATCGTGGGGAATAAAGCCTGTGCCCTTATCGACACGGGGGTCTCGGCGTCCACGGACCTCCTCGTCCGGCAACTGGACAAGCTGGGGCACCGTCCTGATTATATCGTCGTCACCCACCCCCACGGCGATCACATCAACGGACTGCCGGGTCTCAGGGAGGCGTTTCCAGAGGCGAAGGTCATCGCCGGTGCCGGCGCACCCGATTTTGTTTCCCACCCCAAGATCGCCCCGACCTATGTCCACGATGACCGCTTCATGACGACCTACCTGAACGAACGGGGTATAAAAAGCATCCTTTCCCCCTTGGCCGCGCCCCCCACCCTGGAGGACTGCACGGCGGTCAGAGGCGGCTATACCCTCGATCTGGGAGGTACTTCCCTGGAGTTCATCGAGGTGGGTGGTCATGCCCCGGGCGGCCTCGCCGTCTATCTGCGGAAGGAAAAAATCCTGCTGCCCTCGGACAGCCTGGGTTTCTACCTGCCTTCCGGGGAGTTCTTCCCCATCTATTTCACCGGTTACGGCGACTACATGTCCACCATAGACCGCCTGGCGGGACTGGGGGCACAGATCGTTTCACCGGCCCACCTGGGCCTCTTCAAGGGCGAAGAGGCCCGCCGGTGCTTCTCCCTGGCCGCCAGCAATGCCGCGGCCATGCGGGACCGCCTCGCCGCGGATCCCCGGGACGACGAGACCGTCGTGGATGAGATCTTCCGGGAATTCTACAGGGACGAGCTCCTCTTCTACCCGAGGGAGAACATCATCGGTTGTTGCCGTCTCCTCCTCAGGCGGAGTCGGGAGGCTTGATCAACCCGGTTCTCATCACGAGGGAAGAAGGGGAAGGATTAATTCGCACCACGAGCACGGAAGGAGGAAGATGATGAAGGTTATCGCCATCAACGGCAGCGCCAGGAAGGACGGCAACACGGCCATTCTGCTCAAGACGGTCCTTGGGGAACTCGAGGCGGAAGGGATCGAGACCTCCCTCATCCAGCTGGCGGGGAACCAAATCGCCGGTTGCCGGGCCTGTTATCGCTGTTTCAAAAACAAGGACCGCCACTGCTCCGTGAAATCGGACATGCTCAACGATATCCTGGACGCCATGCTCGCAGCCGATGGTATCCTCCTCGGTTCCCCCACCTATTTCTCCGACGTCTCGGCCAACATGAGGGCCCTGATCGAGCGCTGCGGTTTCGTGGCCAGGGCCAACGACTACATGCTCAAGAGAAAGGTCGGGGCGCCCGTGGTTGCCGTGCGCCGCGCCGGGGCCATTCCCGCCTTCACAGGCATGTACCTCTTCCTCCACTACATGCAGATGATCATCCCGGGATCCAGCTACTGGAACGTCGGGATCGGCCGCGACATCGGAGACGTCCTGAAGGACGAGGAGGGCCTCAACACCATGAGGGACCTGGGGCGGAACATGGCCTGGCTCCTCAAGAAGCTGGCGGCCTGATCACCGTCTCAGACTACCCTTTTCATGGCCTCGATGGCCACCTCGATCTGATCGTCCGTGGGTTCCCTCGTCGTGACGCGCTGTAGAAGGAGGCCCGGCCAGCTCAGGGCCCTCACCCACCCGCGACCCCGGTGCCGACCCGTGAAACGGATGGCCTCATAGGAAATGCCGGCCACAACGGGGAGGAGGGCGAGCTTATAGACGACGCGGTGGAGAAAGTCGGGCCGTCCCAGGAGGGAGAAGACGAGGATGGAGACGATCATCACAACGAGGATGAAACTGGTCCCGCAACGGGGGTGCCTTGTCGAGTAGGGGCGGACATTGGCCACCGTCAGGTCCCGGCCGTCCTCCCAGGCGAATACCGTCTTGTGCTCGGCGCCGTGATACATGAAGACCCTTTTCATGTCCTCCATCAGCAGGGTCGACGACAGGAACAGGAGAAAAAGGGAAAGGCGGATCAAACCTTCCAGGATGTTCAACACGAAAGTGGAGGCGATCACACCCTTCAGGAGGGTGAAACAGTAGGCGGGGACGACGACGAAACCCAGCAAAACCAAAGCGACGCTCGTCATGACGGTGAGGGTCAACTGCCAGGGTTTGGGTTTCTCTTCCTCCTCGGAGAGGGCCACCTCCGCGGAGAACATCAGACTCCTCATGCCCAGGATCATCATCTCCAGGAGGGTTACGAAGCCGCGGACGAAGGGCCAACCCAAGGGGGGATAGCGTTTGGCGAGGGGCCGGTAGTCTTCCTCCCGGATCTCGATACCCCCGTCGGGCCTCCGCACGGCCGAGGCGACACGGTCCCCATGCCTCATCATGACCCCCTCGATGATCGCCTGACCACCGGCGATATCGTCTCCTTTTCTCTCCCGCCTCAAGGCCGCTTCACGATCCATGGACACCAGATCCTCCTTGTGCACCCGGGGGCTCCTTTATCCGAGCCGGGGGGCAAAAACAAGTCCTTTGGTGGCAGTAAACATCACCTCCGTCGCGATTGACATCAAAGTCGTTATCCATTATGGAGATCACCGTTTTTCAAAGGACCGTGATCGATGCAGTACAGAGAGATCATCTATACGGAGCTGATGGAGGCGGTGAAAATCCTGCGTCAGCAGATCGAGAACCTCCGGGAGGACCTGAAGGGTTATCGCCTGGCGGCCAGGCTCCTGTCCATGCAGCGGGACCTGGCCGTGTCCCTGGGCCAGGTCCGTACCCTCGACGAGGGGGTGGAAAGGATCATGGCCGTCCTGTGCGGCGTCGAAGGGATAGATTGCCTGGGGTTTCACGACACCGACCCCGTCAGGGGCGACATCATCCTCAAGGCCCACCGCGGTATCTCCAGGGCGGTGGTGAAAACGGTGAGACATTTCTCCGCGGCAGACCCCCGGGCGGTGTGCCTCTTCACGGGCCGTCCCGCCCATTTTCACCCCGACGAGTTCCCCCCGGGCCTGGAAACAGTCGCCGCCGACGGCGTGAGGGCCCTGGCCGTCTTCCCCGTTTACCACGGTCCGGAACCGAGACAGTACCTCGTTGTCGCCTCCCGTAAGAGCGACTCCTTCCCCCCGCAGGTGATCCACGCCCTCGAGACGACGGCCGCCATGTTGGGACGTATCCTGGGTGAAATCCGGCAACGACAGGCCCGGGAGGAGAGTGAGGCCCGTTACCGCCTCCTCGTGGAATCAGCCCCTTACGGGATGAACATCCTCGATCTTGACGGGTCGATCGTCCTGATCAATGCCCGGGCCGCCTCACTGCATGGTTTCCGTAATGCCGAGGAGTTGTTGGCCCATTCCCGGGACGCCTTCGCATATGTACATCCCCAAGAGTGTCAGAGACTAAGGGGCATCATGCACCGTATCATAGCAACGGACGATTCGATCTCGACACGGAGCATTTTTTTACATCGAGACGGGGGCGTCTTTCCTGTCGAGGTCGGGGCCTCCCTCCTCAAGGGAACGGAAGGCCGACCCGAAGGCATCATCGTCATCAGCAGGAAAATCGAGGAGCGTAAAGAAGGGGCTCAGTAATCCTCGGGGGCCTTTTCGCCTTCCCGCGGTCGGACATCGCGCCGCCAGGGATTGCCGTGGGAACGACAGCCCTGGCCGGCCTGGAGGAGATCGCGGTAGAAATCACCGCGAGGGTCCCCATCCATGAGGAGGCGGCAGCGATAACGGCCTCCGTCCCAAAACAACTCCGGACAGGTCCGGTCCCAGGATTCGGGATGGAGCTGGACACCGAAGGTACAGGTCTGTCGGATACAGCAGTAGCCGCAGCCTACACAGGGATAATATTGATTTTCCTCACGAAGCAAGGGCCGCTTCCACCCCGGGGAAGGAACGGATATCACAAGGGGCTGTCGAAGGCGTCCTTTACCAGCTCGATGTCGAAGCCTTCGGGGGATACCTTGACAGCCGCCACATCGAAACGGGCTGGCCTATCCAAGAGGTCATGGCAAGTGAGGTAGTGGAGGGCCGCCTTCGCCACCCGCCGCTGTTTCCTCTTTGTCACCGTGGAGAGGGGATCCCCGTAATCACCCCCGAGAAGACTTCTCACCTCGACAAAGACCACCGTATCGCCGTCTTTGGCCACGACGTCCACCTCTCCCACGGGGCAGCGGTAATTCCGGGCCAGGATCTCGTACCCCGACGCCACGAGGCGAAACACCGTCTCCTCTTCGGCCTTTCTGCCCTGATCGAGCCTTCTTTTCGTCATGGATCTTAGGAAAACAGATCGCCCAATCCGAAGCCCCCGTCCTTCATCCGAAAAGAACGGCGGTGAATCTTGCAGGGACCGTAACGACGGATGGCCTCCCGATGCTCCAGGGTGCCGTAGCCCTTGTTTTTCTTGAAATTATACTGGGGAAACTGGCGGTGGTAGATGTCCATGATCCGGTCCCGTGAGACCTTGGCGATGATGGAGGCCGCCGCGATGGACAGGCACCGTTTGTCCCCCCCGACGACGGTCTCTTGTTCCGTGAGCAAGGGTATGGGTCGGTTGCCGTCCACGAGGAGGAAGTCGGGCTCCCTGTCGAGGTCGGCTACGGCCTCTTTCATGGCCAGGAGGGTCGCCTGGAGGATGTTGACGGTATCGATGACAGGCACCTCCACCACCCCCAGGCCCACGGAAACCGCCTCGGCGACGATCACCTCGTAGAGTTGTTCCCTCTTCCGGGACGTCAACTCCTTCGAATCTTTAATGTTGGGATTGCGGTAATCCTCGGGAAGGATGACGGCGGCGGCGACGACGGGCCCTGCCAGGGGTCCCCTGCCCGCCTCGTCGACACCGGCGATGCAGGTATAGCCCTTCAGGCGGGCCTGACGCTCGTATTCCCGCATAGACGTCTCAGGACTTGCCCTCTTCCTTGATCCTCGCCTTTTTGCCCCTCAATCCCCTGAGGTAATAGAGCCGCGCCCGACGGACCCGCCCCCTGTTGACCACCTCGATCCGATCGATGACCGGGGAGTGGAGGGGAAAGGTCCTTTCCACACCGACACCGTAAGATATCTTTCTCACCGTGAAACTGGCCCTGCTGTTTCCGCGGGTCCTGCGGATGACGACCCCCTCGAAGGCCTGGATACGCTGTTTCTGTCCCTCGATGATCTTCACGTAGACCCGGACGCTGTCCCCCGGCTTGAAATCGGGCACGTCGGCCCGCATGTTTTCCTTTTCGATCTTTTCCACGATACCCATTTCCGACACTCCTTAACGAATGCTTAACTATCGACCTCGCCCTTTTCGGCCAACCGCGCCCACAGATCCGGCCTCCTTTCCCGCGTCCGGCGGATGGACTCGGATCGCCGCCAGGCGATTATCTCGCGATGATTCCCCGACAGGAGGACCTCGGGGACCCGCCAACCTCGATACTCGGCGGGACGGGTGTACTGAGGGTACTCAAGGAGGCCTTCCATGAAAGAATCGTCCCGCGACGAATCCTCGTTTCCCAGGAAGCCCGGCACCAGGCGGGAAACGGCATCCATGACCACCAGGGCCGCCGGTTCCCCCCCCGTGAGGATATAGTCCCCGATGGATATCTCGCGGTTCACGAGGTAAAGCCGCACCCGCTCGTCCACCCCCTCGTAGTGACCGCAGATCATGACGATCCGCCTGTGGGAAGCTAGTTCCCTGGCGAGGGGCTGATTGAAGGTCTCCCCCTGGGGCGTGAGGAGGATGACCGGAGTCCCCTCCTCGATATCCAAGGAGGCCAGGGCCCTATCGATGGGCTCGACCTTCATGACCATGCCCCCTCCGCCTCCGTATGGTGCGTCGTCCGTCACCCGGTGGCGGTCGACGGCGAACTGGCGGATATCGTGTACCCGGACGTCTATGATCCCCCTCTCCCTCGCCCGCCGCAGCAGGCTGCTGTCCAGGGGGGAGTCGAACATCCCCGGGAAGAGGGTCAGGATGTCGAACCTCAGCGCCGCCGTCATAAGCCCTCCAAAAGACGGACCGTAAGTCTGTTCTCCCTCTTGTCCACCTTCAGGACGACCTGGGAAACGGCGGGGATAAGGACCTCCCGGCCTTTACCGGAGCACACGTAGACGTCCTGCCCTTTCGTGGGAATGATGGCCTCGATCCACCCCACGATCTCCCCCTCTTCCGTGGCCACGGTCATCCCGATGAGTTCCTGCCAGTAGTACTCCCCCTCCGGGAGGGGTTCAAGGCTGTCCATCGGGAGCAGGACGATCCCCCCCACCATCTCCCGGGCCGTTTCGACGTCCTGGACGCCCTCAAGATCCAGGTAGAGGCTTCGGCCCCTGATTTCCCGGGCGGTGATCTTCAGGGGCCCCCGTTCCGTCTCTCCCTGCCTCACGTAGACCTCGACGGCCCCTTTCATCACCTTCCGCGTCTCCGCCAGGAAAGAGGCGACCCTCACCCGCCCCCGGTCCCCGTAAGGCCCGATTATCCTGCCGATTTCAAAGAACCTTGTCAAAAGCTTCTATTCTATGATCTCCAGAACGGTCCTTTTGCGCACCTTGGTCGAGGCCGCGCTCAGGATTGTCCTCATGGCCTTCGCCGTTCGACCCTGTTTGCCGATCACCTTGCCCAGATCGTCCTTCGCTACCCGCAATTCAATAACGGAAGTCTGTTCACCGACGATTTCCGACACCTCCACCTGGTCCGGATGGTCCACCAATGCCTGTGCCATGTATTTGATCAACTCTTTCATCTGTACCACCTCCGCTGGCTTGTCATCCGCAAACTTCCCGTCAATGCTTGGTCGATCCACCTCTTAGGCCGGGGCTTTCAAACCCTTCTTGGCCAACAGCTGAGAGACCGTGAGGGTGGGCTTGGCACCCCTCGTCATCCACTCCCGGAGACGCTCCTCCTTCAGGACCACCGTCTCACCCTCCTTCTTGGGATCGTAGTGTCCCAAGACCTCCAGGAAACGACCGTCCCGCGGTGCCCGAGAATCCGCCACCACGATCCGGTAAAAGGGCTGTTTGTGGCCTCCCATGCGCGTCAATCTAATCTTCGTAGCCATGCCGCTTATCCATCACCTCCCGATTTTTCACCCGTGTCCTTGTCGAAATCAAACGGATCGATCTTGATAGCACGTTTTTTTCTCTTTGCAAAGCCTTTATTCTTTCAAAACCTGATATGCCCCCTCTTCAAGGCCTTAATGCCCTCCTTGGTGGTCATCTTCTTCATCAGTTTCCGCATCTCCCCATAACTCTTGAGGAGACGGTTGACATCCTGAACGGTGGTGCCGCTGCCCCGGGCGATCCTCTTTCTCCTCTCCCCGTCGATGATGAGGTAGTCCCGCCGCTCCTGCTTCGTCATGGAGTCGATGATGGCCTTGACCTTGATCAGTTCCCCCTCATCGGGCATCATATCCTTCAATCCCCTCATCTTTCCAAGGCCGGGGATCATGGAGAGGATGTCCTGGAGGGACCCCATCTTTCGGATCTGCATCAACTGGTCGCGGAAATCTTCCAGGGTGAACTCGTTCTTCCTGATCTTCCGTTCCAGGTCCCGCGCCGCCTTCTCGTCCACCGCCGCCTGGGCCTTTTCCACTAGGCTCAGGATATCCCCCATGCCCAGGATGCGGGAGGCCATCCGCTCGGGGTGGAAGACCTCCAGGGCGTCGACCTTTTCCCCGACACCCACGAACTTGATGGGCTTGCCCATGACCGCCTTGAGGGACAGGGCCGCCCCACCCCGGGCGTCGCCGTCCATCTTGGTCATGATGACACCGTCTATGCCCAAGACCTCGTTGAAACGGACCGCCACGTTCACGGCCTCCTGGCCCGTCATGGCATCGGCGACGAAGAGGATCTCCGCGGGCCTGACCTTTTCCTTGATCCTCCTCAACTCCTCCATCATGGCCTCGTCGATATGGAGACGCCCGGCCGTGTCCATAATCAGGACCTCGTAGCCGCGGCTCCTGGCCTCTTCGACGGCCTGGAGGCAGATGGTTACGGGATCAGTGCCCGGCGCCGCCTTGATGACACCGGCGCCGATACCGCTCCCCAGGACCTCGAGTTGCTCCATGGCGGCAGGCCGGTAGACGTCCGCCGACACGAGGGAGACCCTTTTCCCCTGGCGGATCAGGAAACGGGCCAGTTTCACCGCCGTGGTCGTTTTCCCGCACCCCTGGAGACCGACCAGCATGATCGGTGCCGGTATGCGGCTGCCGAACCGAAGCTGCGCGCTCTCCCCTCCCATGAGCTCCACGAGGCGGTCGTGAACGATCTTGACAACCTGCTGCCCCGGCGTGAGACTGTCCATGACCTCCTGTCCCACGGCCCGGACACGGATCTCCTCGACAAAATCCTTCACGACCCGGAAGTTGACGTCGGCCTCCAGAAGGGCCATGCGGATCTCCCGGAGGGCGTTTTGGATGTTCTCCTCATCCAGTCTCCCCCGGCCCTTGAGTTTCTTGAAGATGCCCTCGAGTTTCTCCGTCAGGTTCTCGAACATATTTACTTCCTCAGTGCCCCCTCACGGCGCAGTCTACGCCTTTGATTGCCTTCGCCAGACGGGCCGCCGCCTTTTCGGCCTCCCCCTTGCCGGCGAAGCCGGGGACGGTAATCCTATACCACCTACCCTTACCCTCTATATCCTGCTCCGTCACCTCCGGCCGGTATCCGAGGGCCTTGACTTTTTTCGCCACCTCCAAGGCCTTTTCCCTCCTCTGGAAGGAGGCGACCTGTACCCAGTAACGGCCAGAAGAGGCGGGCGCCTCCGCCTTGGTCCTCTCCTGGGCCTTGGCATGATATTCGTCGTTTCGTTGACTCCCCCTCACCCCACCGTCTTCCGGCCGGGGGGGCGCCGCCTGCCCGGCGGGTCCCGACGGTGCCGACTCGGCCATGCCCTGAGGAGAAGGGGCGGGGGTAACCCTCTTGTCCGGCGGCGCCGCCGGCGAGACCGCCGCGGGTGTCCCGGTACCCGTCTCCGGGGGCGTTACCCGCTCCTTGACGGGCTCGTCTACCCCCGTGCCTCCAGAAACGGCCGGTTCCTCCTGACCCAAGACCGGCTCAGGCCGGTGCGCGGGTCCCTTGAGGCCCATGCCGTCGAGGATCCGCTTGGGGATCCCCCAGGCTATCTCTTCCGGCAGGGTATCGATGTGACGCCCCACATGGACGCCAAAGAGGAAGGCCGCGAAAACGAACAGGGACATCCCGATGACAAACACCACGATCCCCAGTTTTCCCATCCTTACCTCGAAGGGCCTGACGTTCCTCGCCATGGCTTAAAAGCTTCACATTTGGTCCGGTGTGGAAACGCCCAGGATCCCCAGGGCGTTCCTCAGGACCTGCCGCACCGCCGCCACGAGGAAAAGGCGGGCCTTAGTCAGCTCCGCGTCCTCCGAGACCACCTTGTGCTTGTTGTAGTAGCTGTGGAAAACGGCCGCCAGGTCGTTGAGGAAGAAGGTCAGGCGGTGGGGTTCCAGGGCCCTTGCGGCCCCCTCGACGATCTCGGGGTAGTGTAGGATCGCCTTGATGAGGGCGATCTCCTCGGGGAGGGTGAGGAGGTGGCGGGGCGTCTCCCTGAAGGCCGGGACCGTAAAGCCCTTCTGGGCCGCCGTGCGGAGGATACTGGCGATGCGGGCGTGGGCGTACTGGACGTAGTAGACGGGGTTGTCGTTGGACTGCCTCTTGGCCACCTCGAGATCGAAATCCAGGTGGCTGTCCGAGCGGCGCATGAGGAAATTGTACCGGGCCGCGTCCCGACCGACCTCGTCCACCACTTCCCGCAGGGTCACGAACTCCCCCGCCCGGGTCGACATGGCCACGGGCCTGCCGTCCCTCAGGAGATTGACGAGCTGGACGAGGACCACCCTCAGGGCCTCCTTCGGATAACCAAGGGCCTGGATACCCGCCTGCATACGGGCTATGTAACCGTGGTGGTCGGCGCCCCAGATGTCGATGACCTCATCGAAACCCCGCTGAAACTTGTTCCGGTGATAGGCGATGTCGGCGGCGAAATAGGTCGGTTCGCCGTTCTGGCGCACGACGACCCGATCCTTCTCATCACCGAAGGCCGTCGTTCTGAACCAGCGGGTCCCGTCCTCGCGATAGATGAAACCCCTCTCCTCGAGTTCCGCCAGCAACTTACCTACCGTGTCGTCCCTGTAAAGCTCCTTCTCGCTGAAGTAACGGTCGAAGACCACCCCGAAGGCCCGAAGGTCTTCCTTGATGCCCGCAAGGATCTCCCCCCCTGCATAGTCGCTGAAAAGGGGTATGACCTCCTCCTCCGGCCGGTCCAGGTGAACCGTCCCGTCCCTTTTCAGGAGGGCCGCGGCCAGGTCCTTGATATAGTCGCCCTGGTAACAGTTCTCCGGGAGGGAGACGTCCCTTCCCGCCGCCTGGAGATATCGGTAGTAGACGGACCGACCGAGGTTGGCCATCTGATTCCCGGCATCGTTTATGTAGTACTCCCTCTGGACCTCGTAACCCGCCGCGGCGAGGCAGCGGGCGATCACGTCACCCACCACGGCCCCTCGGGCGTGGCCGATATGGAGGGGACCCGTGGGATTGGCGCTGACGAACTCCACCTGGATCTTCTTCCCCCTCCCTAAGTCGCAGGAACCGTAATCATCCCCCTCTTCCTCCACGACACCGAGGCGCTCCGACCAGTAGGACTCGCGGATGAAGAAGTTCAAGAATCCCGGTCCGGCGATCTCCACCCGGTCGAGGATCCTGCCGGGATCGTCGAGGCAGTCCCTGACGATCTCCGCGATCCGGCGGGGCCGCTCCTTCAGTCTCGAGGCCAAGACCAAGGCGATGTTGGAGGCATAGTCACCGTGCTTCTCCTCCCTGGGCACCTCCACCTCGACGGCCGTCCCGGTTTCCCAGGCCAACAATCCCCTGCGACGGGCCCCCTCAAGGGCCCCCAGAAGCAGTCTCTCTATTTCCCTCTTCATACCGCCGACCGTGTTCAAATCCCCAAATAAAAACAAAGACGGCACCGCCGTCAGATATTCGACCGGCCCGCCGGCCGGACACCACACAGGACAAAGGGATCAAAGGCCCTTGAGCCAACCCTCCGTTCCGGGGGGCTAACCTATATGACGATGGTGATTAAGTCAAGGGATATGGACAACTTTGTCCCTCAGGGACCCCCGAAGAGGAGGGGTAGGAGGCGATGGCCCAGAAGGATATGGACCGCCGCCCCCAGGGAGAGGAAGGGGCCGAAGGGGACGGCGTATTTCAGATCCTTGCCCTTCACGAGCATGAGGACGACGCCGACGGCGGCGCCCGTCAGGGCCGCGACGGGTAGGATGACCAGCAAGGCCTTCCACCCAAGAAAGCCGCCCATCATCCCCAAGAGGTTGACGTCACCGCCGCCCATGCCCTCGTTGCCCGTGATCGATTCATAGTAGAGGGCGATGAGGTACAAGACGGCGATGCCGCTGAAGAGCCCGGTAAGGGCCTCCAGGGGGGACAAGCCCATGACGAGGACCGCCGCGGCCGTAAAAAGGGGGATGCCGGGCAGGGTGACGGCATGGGGGATGATCTGATGATCGAGATCTATAAAGGTGACGACGATGAGGGCACAGACGAAGACGAAGGCGACGAGGGCCGGCAGAGGCGACCCGTAACGGCGTAGAAGGACGAGGGCCGCCAGGGCCGCCAGGGCCTCCACCAGGGGATAGCGGGGCGAGATCCGCTCCTTGCAATCCCGACAGCGGCCCCGGAGAATGAGATAACTCAAGATGGGGATGTTGTCGTAGAACCTGATGGGACGACCGCAGTGGCGGCAACGCGAGGAGGGGGAAACGAGGGACCGTTCCTCGGGGAGGCGGTAGATACAGACGTTCAGGAAGCTCCCCACCACGGCCCCGAAGATAAAGAAGGCTACCTCCACCTCTCACACCGCCTCGGACGTATACCCCTCAGACGAGCTTGTTGGCCCCCGTCTGTTTCACCATGTTACAGGCGTACAGGAGGGAATCGAAGGTCCCGGCGTCCGTCCACCACCCGTCCAGGACGTCCCACTCGATCTTTCCCTCGCGGATGTAGTAATTGTTCACGTCGGTTATCTCCAGCTCCCCCCGCTCGGAAGGCTTGAGGGTCTTGATGAAATCGAAGACCTTGCCGTCGTACATGTAGATGCCGATGACGGCGTAATTGGAGGCGGGGTGGGAAGGTTTCTCGTCGATCCTCACGATCCGGTCCCCTTCGAAGGCGGGGACGCCGAAGCGGTGCGGGTCCGGGACCTCTTTGAGCATGATCCGCGCCCCCTCCTTCTGGTCGCGGAAGGCCTCTACGGCCCTGCATATGTTTTTCTCGATGATGTTGTCCCCGAGGATGACGACGATCCTGTCACCGTCGGCGAAGTATTCCGCCAGGCTCAGGGCGGCGGCGATGCCCCCCTCCCCCTCCTGGTAGGTGTAATTGAGATGCCGCAGGCCGAACTCCTTGCCGTTGCCCAGGAGCCTGAGGAAATCCCCGGCGTTGTTACCCCCCGTGACGATGAGGATCTCGTCGATCCCGGCGTTCACGAGGGTCCTGATAGGGTAGAAGATCATGGGCTTGTTATAGATAGGCAAAAGGTGCTTGTTCGTGACCTTCGTCAGGGGATACATCCTCGTTCCCAATCCCCCCGCCAAAACGACTCCCTTCATTACTTTCCTCCTCGGCCTCGCCCGTTTCTGAGCTGGGCCCCTTCTACCCCAAGGGGCCTTGGGGGTCAACGGAAAAACTTATCAAGGGCCGAAGATCGTGTTATGGGATCAGCCAGCCGATGGAGGGGAGGATCGGGTTGACCCAGAACGAACGATACATGAAGCGGGCCCTCACCTTGGCGAGGCGCGGTGAGGGTTTCGTCAGCCCCAACCCCATGGTGGGCGCCGTCATCGTCAAGGAGGGGCGGGTCATCGGGGAGGGCTGGCATGAGCGCTGCGGGGGGAAACACGCGGAGATCAACGCCCTCGAGAGGGCCAGGGGTGACGTGGCGGGATCTACCATTTACGTGACCCTCGAGCCCTGTTGTCACCACGGCCGGACACCGCCGTGCGTCGACAGGATCATCGCCGCCCGGCCCGCGAGGGTCGTCGTCGGTGTCACGGACCCCAACCCCCTCGTCTCGGGGCGCGGCATCGCCACTTTAAGGGACCACGGCATCGAGACCGTCGTCGGTGTCCTCGAGGAGGCCTGCCGTGACCTGAACGCCTTCTTCTTCAAGTACATAACCACGAGCATCCCCTTCGTCACCGTCAAGTTCGCCCAGACCCTGGACGGCCGCATCGCCACGGCCACGGGCTCCTCCCGCTGGGTGAGTTCACCCCCCTCCCTCCGCTTCGCCCACCGCCTGCGGCGCAATCACGACGCCATCCTCGTGGGGGCGGGGACGGTCACAAACGACGATCCCGAGCTCACGGTCCGCCTCGTGAGGGGCCGGAACCCCCTGCGCCTCGTCCTCGACACCCTCCTCACCACCCCCCCGGAGGCCAAGGTCTTCAAGGATCAGGAGAAGGCGCGTACCGTCCTCATCGCCTCTGAGACGGCACCCCTCTCCAGGCGGCGACTGATGGAAAAGAAGGGCATCGAGATCCTGACGCCGGGGACGACCACCGACGGCCGCCTGGACCTCCGCGGGCTCCTCGTCATCCTCGGCGAGAGGCAGATCACCTCCCTCCTCGTCGAGGGGGGCTCCCGGGTGATAACCTCCTTCATCAAAGAGAGGCTGGCGGACGAACTGATCGTGGTGGTGGCGCCCAAGATCGTCGGTCGCGGCATCGACGCCGTGGGCGACCTGGGCATCACCTCCATGACGGAGGCCCTCTTCTTCCCCCGGCGCCGGCTCTTCCGCCTGGGGGAAGACGTGGTCTGGCGCCTCCGCACCGGTTGGAACAGCCGGGTGGGATCCTAACGGCCCCCCATGACCCTCAGGGCCGCCCGGATCCCGTCGAGGGCAGAACTCATGATACCCCCGGCGTATCCCGCCCCTTCCCCGCAGGGGTACAAACCCCTTATGGTCACACTCTGGCCGTCTTCACCGCGAAGGATCCTCACGGGGGCCGAGGTCCTCGTCTCCACGCCGACCAAAACCGCCTCTTCCCCCACGAAACCGGGCATCCGCCCCGCGAAGACCTTCAGACCCTCCCGGAGGGCCTCCGTCACGAAGGGGGGGAGGACCTCAGCCAAGGGTATCCCCCGGACGCCGGGGCGATAGGTGGTGTAACCAACCTCCGCCCTTTCCCGGCCCGCGAGGAAGTCCTTCAGGGTCTGGGCGGGGGCCAGGTAGCCGCCCCCGGCGGCCTCATAGGCCCGCTCCTCGAGACGGCGGCGGAAAAAAAGTCCCCCAAGGGGCGGATCCCTCTCCCCGGCCACGTCCTGCCTGTCCACGGAGACCACCAGGGCGCTGTTCGCCCATGGACCGTCGCGGCCGCTGTCGCTCATGCCGTTCGTCACCACCTCCCCCGCCCCGCTGGCCGAGGCGACGATGAAACCGCCGGGACACATGCAGAAGGAATAGACGGCCCGTCCGCCGGGCCCCAGCCGGGCGGCGAGGGCTTAGTCCGCCGGGGGGAGACCGGGTGTCGCGGCCCACCTCCCGTACTGGATGCGGTCGATCAACGCCTGGGGGTGTTCCACCCTCACACCTACGGCGAAGGGTTTCGTCTCCATGGCAACGCCGCGGCGGTGGAGGAGGAGATAGGTGTCGTACGCCCCCTGGCCGACGGCGAGGATGACGTGATCCCCTTCCAGCTCTTCGCGATCGCCGACGACGATACCCCTCATGACCCCGCCCGGGGCGATGATGTCGGTCATGGGGGATCGGAAGCGGAACTCCCAGCCCCGCTCGAGGAGGCGGCGGCGGAGGTTGGGGAGGAGCAAGCGGAGGCGGTCCGTGCCGATATGGGGCTTCGCGTCGATGAGGATGGAGTGGGGGGCACCCGCCTCCACGAGGACGATCTTGACCCAGGCGCTGTAGGGATTCCTGAGGCGTGTCGTCAGCTTCCCGTCGGAGAAGGTCCCCGCGCCCCCCTCGCCGAAATAGACGTTGCTGTCCCCCTTCAGGACCCCCCGGGACCAGAAGTCCTCCACGTCCCGCACCCTCTCATCCACGGGGCGCCCCCGTTCCAAAAGGACGCCGGGGATGCCGTTCAACGCCAGGGTGAGGGCGGCGAAGAGCCCCGCCGGTCCCGCCCCGACCACCACCACCTTGCCCGGACGCCGGGGCGCGGTTAGGAGGGGAGGGACGACGGCGTCACCGCCGCCCCTCTTCACCCTGACCCCTTCCCTCGCCTCCGTCGCCGGTGCCTGGGGCACCCCCTCCGTCTCGACCTCGAGGTTGAAGACAAACAGGGGAGGACGGCGGCCCCGGGCGTCGAGAACCCTCCTCAGGACCCGGCAGGAGACCACGGCCCCCTCCGGCAGGCCGAGGGCCTGAGCGGCGGCCTTTTTCAACTCCCCGGCCGACGGTTCCGACCGCCTCAGGCGTATCCCCTCGATCTTATACAAAGGCCCCTTTTTCATCGTGAACCCGTTGCTTTTTCCTGATAGGCGTTGTAAGGAAGCTCCCTTTGAAATAACATAATCATCCTTTCGCGAGAAAGCCCTGCGGAGGTTGAGGAATCGCGATGCCCTGGTACGCCGTCCACACCAAGAGCCGCCACGAAGAGCGGGTCCTCCAGCAACTCGTCCAGAAGGAGGTCCACACCTTTCTCCCCAAGATCGAGGTCTGGAGCAAGCGGAAGGACCGCCGCAAGAAGATCATGGTCCCCATGTTCCCCGGTTACCTCTTCGTCGAGCTCCTGGAGATGACCAACGAAACCAAGCTCACCGTCTTGAAGACCTTCGGCGTCGTCAGGATCCTCGGCAAACCCCGGGGTCATGAACCCATCCCCGTACCGGACGAAAAGATCGACGCCATCCAGCGTATCGTCGCCTCCAAGGTCGAGGTCCAGCAGATCCGTTACCCCAAGGTGGGGGAGCGGGCGCGGATCATCGACGGTCCCTTCGCGGGGGTTGAGGGCCTCGTCGTCGAGACGGATTATGAGCAGGAGCTCTTCGTCGTCACCTTCGAGATCCTCCACAAGGCCGTGGCCATCCGCCTGGAGGGGTTCCAGATCGCCAAGATCTCCTGAGGTCAATTTTCTCTTGACAATTGGCACCCGATGGGCAAAGAGGCCCTATTCTTTTTTTCCTTTCCGCGCCGGGAGCGACCACGGGTCTTGAAGGGTTTCATAGAGATCAACCGGGAACTTTGCAAGGAATGTCTCCTCTGCGTGGAGGCCTGCAAGAGGGACAACATCGTCCCCTCCACCGATCTCAACGCCAAGGGATACCATCCCGTCCGTTTCACTGCCGACGGGCGCTGCAACGGCTGCGCCCTCTGCGCCACCGTCTGCCCCGAGGCGGCCATCGAGGTGTGGCGTGAATAGAGTCCTCATGCAGGGCAACCGGGTCATCGGCGAGGCGGCCATCCGGGCCGGCTGCCGGTTCTACGCCGGCTATCCCATCACCCCCCAGAACGAGCTCACGGAGTACATGGCCGAGCACATGCGCAGGGTGAAGGGGGGTGTGTTCATCCAGGCGGAGAGCGAGCTGGCGGCCATCAACATGGTCCTGGGGGCCTCGGCCGCCGGGGCCCGGGCCATGACCTCGTCGTCCAGCCCCGGGATCTCCCTCAAGCAGGAGGGCATCTCCTCCCTCGCCGCCGACGAGCTCCCCGCCGTCATCGTCAACATCATGAGGGGCGGTCCCGGCCTCGGCAACATCCTCCCCTCCCAGGGTGACTACTTCCAGGCCACCCGCGGCGGAGGTCACGGGGATTACCGGACCATCGTCCTCGCGCCCGCCTCGGTCCAGGAGCTCGCCGATCTGACCATGGACGCCTTCGACCTCGCCGACCGGTACCGCAATCCCGTCCTCCTCCTCGCCGACGGGATGATGGGACAGATGATGGAGCCCGTCGAATTCCGCACCCCTTCGCCCCGGCAATACCGGGAAGAGTACATCCTCCGGGGCAAAGGCACCGGCAAGAGCCGTTTCATCCGGGCCCTGATCTTGGACGCCATCCGCATGGAGGAGCACAACTGGAAGCTTTACCGGAAGTACCAGGTCATCGCCGAGGAGGAGGTCCGTTTCGAGACCTTCTGGACGGACGACGCCGAGATCCTCATCGTCGCCTACGGTACGGCGGCCCGCATCGCCAAGGGTGCCATCAAGAGATCGCGGGAGATGGGGATCGCCGTGGGTCTCATCCGCCCCATCACCCTGTGGCCCTTCCCCGGGGAGGTCATCAGGAGGTTCGCCGAGGAGGTGGGAAGTTTCCTCGTCTTCGAGATGAACACGGGCCAGATGCTCGAGGACGTCAAACTGGCCCTGGAGGGCCGGGCCAGGGTCGACTTCTACGGCCGTCCCGGCGGCGTCATCCCCACGCCGGCGGAGTTGGCGAAGGTGATCGCCTACCAGGTCAAGAGGTGAGATGAAGAAGGTATTCTCGCGGCCCCGTACCCTGAAGGACGTGCCCTTCCATTACTGCAGCGGCTGCGGCCACAGCATAACCCACCGCCTCATCGCCGAGGCAATCGACGAGCTCGGCATCGCCGACCGCACGATCGGGATACCGCCCGCGGGCTGCGCCGTCATCGCCTACAATTATTTCGACATCGACATGCTCGAGGCGCCCCATGGCCGGGGTTGCGCCGTCGCCACGGGCATGAAGAGGGTCCTCCCCGACCGGATCATCTTCTCCTACCAGGGTGACGGCGACCTGGCGGCCATCGGCACGGCCGAGACCTTCCATGCCGCCAACCGGGGAGAGAACATCACCGTCCTGTTCATAAACAACGCCGTATACGGCATGACGGGGGGTCAGATGGCCCCCACCACCCTCCTGGGACAGACCTCCACCACCACGCCCCCGGGACGGACGGCCGTCCTCGACGGCCATCCCGTCCATTTCAGCGAGGTCCTGGCCACCCTGGCCGGCGCGGTTTACGTCGAGCGTTGCGCCGTCAATTCCCCCGCCAACATCGCCAGGGCGAAGAGGGCCATCAGGAAGGCCTTCCAGTACCAGATGCAGGACCGGGGGTTCTCCCTCGTCGAGATCCTCTCCCAGTGCCCCACGAACTGGAAGATGCGTCCCACCGACGCCTGCCGGTGGGTGGACGAGGTCATGACGAAGGAATTCCCCCTGGGGGTCATCAAGGACCTCCAGGCGAAGGGGTGAGGACATGCTGGTGAAATCCATATTCGCCGGTTTCGGCGGCCAGGGGGTCCTGATGATGGGTTACGTCTTCGCCCACGCCGCCATGAACGAGGGCTGCTACGTCACCTACCTCCCCTCCTACGGGGTGGAGGTCCGGGGGGGCACGGCCAACTGCACCGTCTGCATCTCCGACGAGGAGATCGCCTCCCCCATCGCCTCGGAACCGGACTACCTCGTGGTGATGAACAAGCCCTCCCTCTTCACCTACCAGAATCGCGTCTCCGCCGGGGGGGCCATCTTTCTCAACTCCTCCATCATCGACAACCTCCCCTCCCGCCCGGACGTCCGGGTGCACGAGATCCCGGCGGGTGCCGTGGCGGAGTCCCTGGGGGATCTGCGCGTCCAGAACCTCGTCATGCTGGGGGCCTTCGTGAGGCGCACCGACGTCCTCTCCCCCGAGGCCGTCCTGAAGGGCCTGAGGCAGATCATGGGGGAGAGGAAGAAGAACGTGATCGAGATCAACCGCCGGGCCTTCGCCGCGGGTTATGAACTGAAGTAGGGGACGGGCGCCATGGCCATCACCCAGATCTCCGTGAGACTCGACAACGTCCCGGGCGCCCTCACCAAGCTCGTGGACATCCTCGACAAGGAAGACATCAAGGTCAAGGCCATCTCCGCGGCCAGCACGGAGGAGTCGAGCACCGTCCGTCTGGTGGTCAACGATCCTCAGAAGGCCGTCACGACCCTGAGGAGTTTCTCCTTCAACGTCGAGGTGGCGCCGGTGATCGCCGTGGAGGTCCCCTGCCACCCCGGGGGCATGAACGCCATCGTGAAACCCCTGGCGGAGGGGGACGTGAACATCCACTACATCTACACGACCATCGAGCGCATCGGCAAGGAGACGATCCTCATCATCGGTTGCGACAATCTCGAGAGGGCCGTGGACATCCTCTCCCAGCACTGGGTGGATTTCGTGGGGGACGAGATCTACTCCCTCTGACAACCCATGTCCCTCTTCGGCGTCTCCCCGGAAAAGGAAAGGGAACTCAGGGAGCGCATGGCCTCCCTGGGAGTCACGGAGGACGACCTGAGAGAGACCTTCACCCGTTCCTCCGGACCGGGGGGGCAAAAGGTGAACAAGACCTCCTCCTGCGTCCACCTCGTCCACACCCCCACGGGACTGGCCGTCAAGTGCTCCCGGGAGCGTTCCCAGGCCCTTAACCGTTTCCTCGCCCGGCGCATCCTCCTCGAGAGGCTTCAGAGGCTGAGGGACGGCATCACCCGGGCGCGGCGGATGGAGGCGGAGAAGATCCGGCGGCGGAAACGGCGCCGCTCCCGCCGGGCCAAGGAGAAGGTCCTGGCCATGAAGCACGCCCAGGCCGAGAAGAAGGCCCTGAGGGGGAGGGTGAAAGGGGACGACGAGTGACGAAAAAGAGAAAAGGGGAAAGAGGGTCTTTTTTTTGGCCTCTTTCCCCTTTTCGATTATTCCTCAAAAGGGTTTGTTGTCAAAAACCTCAGCCCCCGATACCGGCGAACTTGAGCAGGGGGTTGGCGTAGAGGATGATCAGGGACACGACGAGGGCGTAAATCGCCACGGATTCCGTCATGGCCATACCGACCATCATGGTGAGCAAGATCTTACCCTGGGCTTCGGGATTCCGGCCCACGGCCCCGTTGGCACCGCTGGTGGCCTGACCGAGACCAAGACCCGCACCGACGGCACCGACACCCATGGCGATACCCGCCGCGATGACGCTGCAGCCGAGGACGATGGCCTTGGTGTAATCAACCGTCCCCGCCGCCTGTTCCGCCGCGAGGGCTACGGGCGCCATGATCATTACGAGGGCCAGAACCAGGAAACCTCTTACCAAAGACTTTCTCATTTCATTCCTCCTTGCTTTTTTGTCATGTCGTAATCGTTCATCACACAAAACCCTTTTCCGCTTTCTTGCCTTTCCCCGGCGGCCCCACCCCCTTTCGTCTTCGGCGCGAAACCACAGCGCCATTTTACGCCGTCCTCCATACAGAAGTAGTGCGCAATTGTCAAGGGAAAAAGACGTCCCGATTGACAAGTCTGGTGAAATATCATAGAAGCCGCCCATGTCGCCGATGCTGACGGAGGAGGAAAAAGGGGTGATACGGGCCCTCCAGGGGGATGTGCCCCTCGTCGAGGGGCCCTTTCGGGAGATCGGCCTTCGCCTCGGCATGGCACAGGAGCGGGTCATGACCGTGATCGCCGGGCTGATTGAACGGGGCGTGATCCGGCGCGTGGGTGCCGTCGTCCGTCACGGGCGGGTCGGTTACGGGACGAACGCCATGGTCCTGTGGGCGGTCCCCCCCGAGCGGTGCCGCGCCGTCGGGGAGAGGCTCGCCGCCTTTTCCGCCGTTTCCCACTGCTACCTCAGGGAACCTTACCTGGAGGGACGCTACAACATCTACACCATGATCCACCACCGGGGCACGGAGGAGGACTGCGCGGCCCTCATCGACGAGATGGCCAAAGAGGTGGGGATCGAGGACCGTCTCGTCCTTTACAGCGAGAGGGAATACAAAAAGACGAGCATGGAATACCTATGACGGAGACCTTATCGGAGCGTTTGTTCTCGGAGGCCAAGAATCTCATCCCCGGCGGGGTGAACAGCCCCGTCCGGGCCTTCGGCGCCGTGGGCGGCAACCCCGTCTTCATCGCGGGCGGCCGGGGTTCGAGGATCTACGATGTCGACGGCCGGGAATACGTCGACTACATCCTCTCCTGGGGACCCCTGATCCTGGGCCACGGCCACCCCGCCGTCCAGGGGGCCCTGACGGAACAGGTCTCCCGGGGCGTGACCTTCGGCGCCCCCACGGCCCTCGAAGTGGACCTGGCCCGTCTCGTCCTCGACGCCTTCCCCGCCATGGATAAGGTCCGGTTCGTCAATTCCGGGACGGAGGCCGTCATGACGGCCCTCCGCCTGGCGAGGGCCTACACGAAGAGGGACGTCATCGTCAAATTCGAGGGCTGTTATCACGGCCACGGGGACTCCCTCCTGGCCAAGGCCGGCTCCGGCATCGCCACCTACGGGATCCCCGGCAGCCCCGGCGTTCCCGCCCCCCTCGCCGCCCTGACCATCACGGTCCCCTACAACGACCTCGGGGCCTGCGAGGCGTTCCTGAAGGCCCGGGGGGAAGAGGTCGCCGCCGTAATCGTGGAACCCGTGGCGGGCAACATGGGCGTCGTGCCCCCGGCGAAGGGTTTCCTCCAGGGACTGAGGGAACTCTGCACCCGCCACGGCATCGTCCTCATCTTCGACGAGGTGATCACGGGCTTCCGCCTCACCTACGGGGGCTATCAGGGTCTCGTGGGGGTCGAGCCCGACCTGACCTGCCTCGGGAAGATCATCGGGGGGGGTCTGCCCGTCGGTGCCTTCGGCGGGAAGGAGAAGATCATGGACCTCTTGGCCCCCACCGGACCCGTCTACCAGGCGGGGACCCTCTCGGGCAACCCCCTGGCCATGGCGGCGGGGATCGCCACCCTGAGCGTCCTCAAGGACAACGCACCCTTTTACGAGGTCCTGGACCGGGCGGCCTTCAGCCTGTGCACGGACATAGAGGCCGTCTTCGCCGAGACGGGCGTCCCCGTCGTCATCAACCGCGTGGGCTCCATGTTCACGCCCTTTTTCACCTCGGGGAGGGTGAATGACTACGGCGACGCCGCCCGCAGCGACACGGCCGCCTTCGCCCGCCTCTTCAAGAGACTCCTGGAGAGGGGGGTGATGGCCCCACCCTCCCAGTTCGAGGCCTGGTTCCTCTCCTTCGCCCACACCGCCGAGGATCGTGACCGGACCATCGAGGCCCTAAGGGGTTTCGACCCCTATGGGGATAGGTCCTGAGATGGAGGGGCCCTTCCTAGTCACTGGCGCCGCCGGTTTCATAGGCTTTCACCTCTGCCGGCGCCTCCTGGATAATGGTCGCGCCGTCACGGGCGTGGACAACCTCAACGACTACTACGACGTCCGCCTCAAGGAGGACCGTCTGGCCATCCTGGCGAAGCACGAGGGATTCATCTTTCATCGCCTCGACATCGCCGACCGCCGGGCCATGGACGACCTCTTCGCCCGGGAGAGACCGGCGTGGGTCATCCACCTCGCCGCCCAGGCGGGGGTCCGCTACTCCCTCGTCAACCCCTACGCCTACCTGGAGAGCAACCTCGCCGGTTTCCTCAACATCCTGGAGGGGTGCCACCGCCAGAAGGTGAGGCACCTCGTCTTCGCCTCCTCCAGCTCCGTTTACGGCGCCAACACCCGCATGCCCTTCTCGTGCCGGGACAACGTGGATCACCCCGTGAGCCTCTACGCCGCCACGAAGAAGGCCAATGAGCTCATGGCCCACACCTACGCGGCCCTCTACGGCATCCCCTCCACGGGCCTGAGATTCTTTACCGTCTACGGACCCTGGGGCCGGCCGGACATGGCCCTGTTCCTCTTCACGAAGGCCATCCTGGAGGGACGCCCCATCGATATCTACAACTACGGCAACATGAGGCGCGACTTCACCTATATCGACGACATCGTCGAGGGGGTCTTGAGGGTGACCGCCCGTCCCCCCGCCGGCGATCCTTCCTGGTCGGGGGACGAGCCCGACCCGGCTAGGAGTTTCGCCCCCTACCGCCTCTTCAACATCGGCAACTCCTCCCCCGTGGGCCTCATGGACTTCATCGCCGCCCTGGAGAGGAGCCTGGGCCGGGAGGCGAAGAAGAACTTCCTGCCCCTCCAGGCGGGAGATGTACCGGCCACCTACGCCGACGTGTCCGATCTCTGGGAAGAGGTGGGCTTCCGCCCGGCCACCCCCGTGGAGGAGGGCATCCGCCGTTTCGTCGCCTGGTACCTCGATTACTACAAAATCGGGGGACACAATACTTAATTCATAAATAACTGAAACTATTGCGAATAATTTTGACGATCCGGGGTTATCGTGTCCCCCTATTTCGCTAGGCACCAGCCCATGGGTGCCAAATTATAGTTGACTTCACCCCGGGTACGTGTTAAGAGGCCCCGCGCCATGGACAAGGAATCCAAGAAGGCCATGACCCAGATGGCGTACGCGAGCAGCATCGGCATCGCCATGGTGCTCGCCATCTTCGGGGGCCTCTACCTTGGCTACTGGGTGGACAAACATTACGGTACGACGCCCTTCTTCACCTTTCTCTTTCTCCTCATGGGCGTCGTCGCCGGCTTTCGCAACCTCTATGTGTTGATCAAGAAATACTTCAAGGATGAAAAGACCGTCATCAGATCCCTCAAAACCGAACCCCATCGCAAAAGACCCGCTCCAGCAAAGGCTTGAGGTGATCCTCTGGGTCTCTTTCGCCGTTTTGACCCTCGTCAGCGCCCTTCTCGCCTCGGCGCGCTTCACCCTCGGCGTGGCCCTGGGAGGGGCGATCAGCATCGTGAACTACTACTGGTTGAACCACGACCTGAGAAAGGTCTTCCGTTCCCTCAACGACCGGGCCCGGGGCCGGATCATGTTGAAGTACTACATCCGTTTCGCCGTCACGGCGGTCGTGCTGTACTTCATCATATCCCGGGAGATCGCCGACATCTTCGGTCTCCTGATCGGTCTTTCCCTCGTGATCGTGAACATGGTCCTGACCGCCGTCATGACCCTGACAAAAAAAAACAGCATCGAGGAGGTTAACTGAAGCATGCACTCCCTGTCCTTTTTAGGCCATGTAGGCGTCCCGTCGCAGGTGGCCTACATGTGGCTCGTCATGGCCATCCTGGCCGTCTGTTCCTTCCTCGCCACCAGGAGACTCCAGATGGCCCCCAGCGGTTTCCAGAACTTCATGGAGGTCATCGTGGAGGCCTTCCACAACCTCCTCATCGACACCATGGGTCCCGAGGGGAAACGCTTCTTCCCCCTCATCGCCACCCTGGGCCTCTTCATCCTCACGTCCAACCTCCTGGGCCTCATCCCCGGGTTCGAATCGCCGACGGCTAACCTCAACACCAACGCCGCCATGGCCCTGGTGGTCTTCGTCCTCACCCACATCGTCGGCGTCCAGGTCCACGGCGTCAAGTACATCAAGCAGTTCCTGGGTCCCATCTGGTGGCTCACCCCCCTCATGCTCCCCATCGAGATCGTCAGCCACCTGTCCCGGCCCATCTCCCTCTCCGTCCGGTTGTTCGGCAACATCGAGGGCGGTCACATCGTCCTGGCCGTTCTCTTCCTCCTCGTCCCCCTCCTGGTGCCCCTGCCCATCCTGGTCCTCAAGCTCCTCATCAGCTTTATCCAGACCCTCGTCTTCATGCTCCTGTCCATGATGTACATCGCCGGGGCGATGGAGGAGCACCACTGATTTGATCTTTTAGGGATTGGGAAGAGAGAAGGATCCCCGGTCACGGCCCGTGATCGGGGATTTTTTTACGAGCCGAGTTTCTTGTGGATGGCCGCGGCGGCCTTGCGGCCCGCCCCCATGGCGAGGATGACCGTCGCGGAACCGGTGACGATGTCGCCGCCGGCGTAGACGTTTTCGCGGGTCGTCCGGCCCCATTCGTCGAGGGTGACGATGTAGCCGCGGCGGTTCGTCTCCAGGCCGGGGGTCGTGGCGGGCACGATGGGGTTCGCCATGGTCCCCACGGCGACGACGACGGTGTCGACATCGATGACGAACTCCGACCCGGGGACGGGTATGGGGCTGCGGCGTCCCGAGGCGTCGGGCTCGCCCAGCTCCATGCGGATGCACCTTACTCCCCGCACCCAGCCCCCGTCGTCTCCCAGGTACTCCACGGGATTGGTGAGGAGGAGGAACTTGACCCCCTCCTCCCGGGCGTGGTGGACTTCCTCGATCCGGGCGGGCATCTCCTTTTCACTGCGGCGGTAGATGATGTAGGCGTTCTGAGCCCCGAGGCGCAGGGCCGTGCGGACGGCGTCCATGGCCACGTTGCCCCCGCCGACGACGGCGACGTTACGCCCCCGGATGATGGGGGTGTCGTACTCGGGGAACCGGTAGGCCTTCATGAGATTCGACCGGGTCAGGTACTCGTTGGCGGAGTAGATGCCGCTGAGGTTCTCTCCGGGGATGTTCATGAAGACCGGCGCCCCGGCCCCGACGGCGACGTAGACGGCATGGAAACCCTCGGCGAAGAGGTCGTCCACCGTCTTGAGGCGCCCGATGACGGTGTTGAGGACGATCTTGACGCCGAGCTTCTCCAGGTAGGCCACCTCCGCCTCGACGATGGCCTTGGGGAGGCGGAACTCGGGGATCCCGTAGATGAGGACCCCCCCGGCCTTGTGGAGGGCCTCGAAGACCGTGACCTCGTAGCCGAGCTTGGCCAGGTCGCCGGCGATGGTGAGGCCCGAGGGACCCGCCCCGATGACGGCCACCCGTTTACCGTTCGGGGGGGCGACGGGAGGGACGGAGACCTCACCCCGGGCGCGTTCGTAGTCGGCGGCGAAACGCTCCAGCCTCCCGATGGCCACGGGCTCGCCCTTCTTGCCCAGGACGCACTCCTTCTCGCACTGGTCCTCCTGGGGACAGACGCGCCCGCATACGGCGGGGAGGCTGTTGGTCTCCTTCAGGGTGCGGGCGGCGGCGAGGAAGTCGCCGGCGGCGATCTCCCGGATGAACTTCGGGATCTGGACCTCGACGGGGCACCCGGCGATGCACCCCGGCTTCTTGCACTGGATGCACCGCCTCGCCTCCTTGACGGCCGTCTCGGGACTGTAGCCCAGGGGCACCTCGTCGAAGTTCTTGATCCGCCGGGCCGGGTCCTGCTCCGGCATGGCCTGGCGGGGGATCTTCTCCTTCTTCTCCTGCTTACGCTCAGTTTCCATGCCAGCCGCACCGGTGCCTTTCGTAGGCCTCGGCCTCCTGTTCGCAGTACATCCGCAGGCGCTTGGTCAACAGGTCGAAATCCACTTCGTGGCCGTCGAATTCCGGGCCGTCCACGCAGGCGAAGCGTGTCCGCCCCCCCACGGACACCCGGCAGGCCCCGCACATCCCCGTGGCGTCCACCATGATGGGATTGAGGCTGACGATGGTGGGGATCCCCGCGGGTCTCGTCACCTCGGCGACGACCTTCATCATGGGTACGGGACCGATGGCGAAGACCCGGTCGATCCTCTCCCCGGAGGCGATGAGGTCCTCCAGGACGACGCTCACGAAGCCGTGGAACCCGTAGGAGCCGTCGTCGGTGCAGACGATGAGGCGGTCGCTCACGGCGGCCATTTCATCCTCGAGGATGACCAGGTCCTTCGTCCGGGCGCCGATGATGGAGACGACCTCGTTTCCCGCCTCCTTGAGGGCCTTCGTGATGGGGTAGATGACCCCCACCCCCACGCCGCCGCCTACGCAGACGACACGGCCGAAGTTCTCGATCTCCGTGGGTCTCCCCAGGGGCCCCTGGACCACCTCGAAGGCGTCCCCCACGCCCATCTCCTCGGCCATCCGGGCCGTCGTCTTCCCCACCACCTGAAAGATGATGGTGATCGTGCCGGCCTCGGCGTCGCTGTCCACAATGGTGAGGGGGATGCGCTCCCCCTTCTCGTCGATCTTCAAGACGACGAACTGGCCCGCCCGACGCCTCTTGGCGATCTCCGGCGCCCGGATCTCCATCCGGACGACCGTCTCGGAGAGGTTCTGCTTTTGGGTGATGACGTAATTCGGGGACACGATACCTATTTTTGGCCGAAATTTTCCCTAATGATTACACGCCCTACCGAATTAAGTATTGTGTCCCCCGATTTAGAAGTCGCGGGTGAGCTTGTCGAGCTCGGCGAAGGTGAAGACGGGCCCGTCCTTGCAGACGTACTTGCTGCCGACGTTGCAGCGCCCGCACTTGCCGATGCCGCACTTCATCCGCATCTCCAGGGAGGTGATGATGTTCTCCTTCGAGAATCCCAGATCGAAGAAGACAGGCAGGGTGAAACGGATCATGATGGGGGGGCCGCAGATGACCGTCACGGCGTTCTCCGGGCTCGGGGCCACCTCCTTGCAGACCGTGGGGACGAATCCCTCCCGGCCCGTCCAGGTCGCGTCGCCCTTGTCGACGGTGACGTTCATCTCGATGTCGCCCCGCTCGGCCCAGGCCTTGAGCTCGTCCTTGTAGATGAGGAGCCCCGGGTTCCTCGCCCCGTAGACAACCGTGATCTTGCCGAAGCGCTTACGGTTGTCCTCGTAGATCATGTAATTTATCAGTGACCTCAGGGTCGTGAAGGCAAACCCCCCGCCGACGACGACGACGTTCTTACCCTCCAGGTACTCGATGGGCCACGAGTTCCCCAGGGGGCCCCGGATCCCCATCCTCGTCCCCTCCTCCATCTCGTGGAGGGCCGTCGTGACCACCCCGGCCTTCTGGACCGTGAACTCCACATAACCCTTCTGGGTGGGCGACGAGGCGATGCCGATGGGGGACTCCCCCTTGCCGTAAACGCAGAGCTCGGCGAACTGGCCCGGGGTGTATTTGAACTTCTCCTCGTCCTCCTTGTTGACGAAGGCCAGGCGGAAGGTCTTGATGTCCTTCGTGTCCACCTCCGTCACGATCTTTATGACTTCCACGGGGTAGGGTATGTAGGGGTTTTGCATCTTCATCTCCTCGTTAGGGGGACATATTACCTATTTCTTCCCACGTCCATGCCTGACGGGGGTTCACGCCAGCTCCATGGCCTCCGCCACGATCTTGCGGATGTCGATGTTGACGGGGCACGACTGGACGCAGCGGCCGCAGCCCACGCAGGCGATGGCCCCGAAATTCTCGGGGTAGTAGCTGAACTTGTGCATGACCCGCTGGCGCCACCGCTCCTTCTGGGTGGGGCGGGGGTTGTGGCCCGAGGTCTCCTTCGTGAAGAGGGGGAACATGCAGGAGTCCCAGTTCCTCAGGCGCCGACCGTCGTCGTACTTCATCTCGTCGCTGATGTCGAAGCAGTGGCACGTCGGGCAGAGGAAGGTGCAGGTCCCGCAGGCCAGGCACTTCTTGTGGATCCCGTCCCAGAAGGGGCTGTTGAAGTTTCGATCCAGCTTCTCCTTCACCTCGTGGGTGGCGATCTTCCAGGTGAGGGCCGCCTCGGCGGCGGCGGCGACGGCGGCCTTCTTCTCTTCGGAGGCGGCGTCGGCCTTCTGGTCCCCGAAGTACTTCAGGAGCTTCTCACCCTTGGGGGTAACGAACTCGACGAGAAACACATCGCCGATGTCGGTGATCAGGACGTCCGCCCCCTTGTCGTCCACGGGGTGACCCCCCACGGAGGTGCAGAAGCACTCCCTGTAGGGCGGCTTGGCGCAGGCCAAGGAGACGACGGTGGTCCTGTTCCTTTTCTCTATGTAGTAGGGGTCCTTGTACTTCTCCTGGTCGAAGAGCATGTCGAGAAGGACGAAGCTGCGGGCGTCGCAGGGCCGCGCCCCCATGAGGACGCCGTCCCTGGCGAACAGCTCCTCCGCCGTGAACTCGACGCCCTTGGGGGTCCTCGTGTAGCGGAGCATCACCTCCGAACGGGGGAAGAAGAAGTTTTTCGGGGCGTTCTTGCTGTTCTGGTAGGTGAAGAGGGGTTCCTCGCCCTTCTCCAGGACCTTGAACAGGACGTTCTCCTCCACCCTCACGGGGGCGTAGACGGTGACGTCCTCGGCGATCCGCTTTGCGATCCCCGCCAGAGCCTCTTTCTTGATCAACCGTTTTTCCATAGCGTCCTTCACCGCTTCTGAGATGGGTTATACCAACCCCAAGCCGCCCATGAGGGGCGTGGGGTCCGTGTTGTGGAGTTTGAACCAGTCGGCGGGGCCGGCGAGACCGAAGGCCAGGGCCATGAGCTCGGTGAAGTAGAACACGGGGAGGCGCACGTTCTCCCCGGCCCTCGTGTCGAGGTTGGCCATGCACACCGGGCAGGCCGTGACGACGCAGTTGGCCCCCGCCTCCCTGGCCATGGTCATGAGCTTGTCCACGAGCCTGCCCACGATGTCCGTCCGGCTGATGGTGAGGCTGCCGCCGCAGCAGTCCGTCTTGTAGGACCACATCTTCACTTCGGCCCCCAGGGCGGTGAGGATGCCGTCGAGCATGTAGGGGTTCTCGTAGTCCTCGAACCGGCAGGCCTCGGGGGGGCGCAGGAGGAGACATCCGTAGTAGGAGACGGGCTTGAGGCCCGTGAGCTTCTTGACCACCCGGGAGGCGAGACCCTCGAGGCCCACCCGGTCATGGAAGATCCCCAGGGGGTGGAGGACCTCGGCGTCACCCCGGTAGGGGCGGCCGATGACCCCCTCGATCTCCCGCTTCAGGGCCTCGTTGTGCCCCAGGTAGTACTGGGTGCTCTTGAAGCGGTTGAAGCAGGCCGCGCAGGGGACCATGACCTCCTTCTGGGGCCCCGCCTCGACGGCAGCCAGGTTGCGGGCCGGCAGGGCCACGGAGAGCTTGAAGTTCGTCGAGTGGGCCGACGTGGCCCCGCAGCAGGACCAGTCCTCCACCTCGGAAAGTTCGATGCCCAGGGCCTTGCTGACGGCCTTGACGGACTGGTCGTACTCCTTCGCCGTCCCATGGAGTGAACATCCCGGATAGTATGAAACTTTCAACGCATGCCTCCTTAAGATTCCCTTTTTCGCCCCTCAGAGGTTCCTCGTCTTCTCGAAGATGGTCTTGACGGCCCCCAAATCCCTGGTCTTGGGGGAAATCAGGGCGAGCTTGCCCTTCATGAACATGTTGATCCCCAGACCCATGTCGGAGAAGAGGTCGCCGCTCTTGAGCTTGTAGTCCACCATCATGAAGGGCTCGTTGATGCGGCCCCGGGAGCGGATGCTGTTGAGGAAGGCCTGGTGGAAGGCCAGGATGTTCTTCTCCTTCACCGTCCGCCCTTCCCTGATGGCCATCTCCCTCAGGACATCCATCATGCGGGCGATGTCCACCTCGTTGGGACAGCGGGTGATGCAGGTCTCGCAGGAGGCGCAGAGCCAGATGGTGGAGCTGTTGAGGACCTCGTCCTTCATGCCCATCTGGATCATCTTGATCACCCGGTTGGGGTTGTACTCCATGGCGAAGGCCAAGGGACACCCGGCGGTGCATTTCCTGCAGTGATAGCACCTCTGGATGGGCACCCCGCCGATCCGCTCGTTCACTTCTTCGAGAAAGGTTTTCATGGTCGCTCCTAAATTCGGGGACATGATACCTATTTTTTTCGAAAATTATGTCCCGTTATTCCGCATGGTTACGAATTAAGTATTGTGTCCCCCGATTTCGGGGTGGTAGATGAAGTCCTCGTTGTCGTTCTCCCGGTGGCGGGACAGGGGCGGGAGGTCCTCCAGGGACGAGCCGGCCCGGTTCTGGAAGAGCTCGAAGGCGTCCTTGTCCAGTTTCTTGAGGAACTTCCTCAAATCCACGCCCATGGGGCAGACGGAGACGCAGGAACCGCAATCCACGCAACGGCCCACCATGTGGTAGAGGCGCATGATCTGGAAGACCTGGGTGTCCGACGGGTCGTCGCTGATGCCCACCCAGGCCGGGCGGCTCTGCTCCACGAAGCAGACGGGGCAGTAGCACGACGGGCAGGCCTGCCGGCAGGCGTAACAGCGGATGCACTTGCCCATTTCCTTGACGAAGTAGGCCCAGCGCTCCTCGATGGGGAGGTTCTCGAAGGCCGTCACCTCGTCGTATTCCGCCTCGGGGTTCATGGGCGGCGCCGCCTCCCCCGCCATGACGTCGCTGATGATGGGGTTGTTGAAGCGGCAGGTCCGGCAGTTGTCCGCCAGGACGTCGGCCACGGCGATCTTCTTCTCTCCGCCTTCGGTCACGGCCCGGATGACGTCGCCCTCCAGGGCCCCCTCCAGGACCGCCTCGCCGCCGAGGGCCTGGGAGACCTTTCGCCGGTCCGCGTAGCCCGTGCAGGGGACGCCGATGATGACCACCTCGTCCCGGCCGTACTGCCGTTCCTGGAGGTGGATGACGATGGACCGGGTGGTGCAGCCCCGGGCCACGACGCCTACCACCTTCTTCTTCCGGTCCTCGGGCTTCACCCGCTTCTGGCTGTTGCGGTGCTGGGATATGACGTCATGGACGTATTTGGCCAGGTTGTGGTTGCAGAACCTGTTCCACACCAGCCGCTCGGCCTCCTCCGGGGCCGTGATGAAGCAGGGCGTCGCCGTGAGGGGCAGGGTCCCGGCCTCGTAGCCGATGAGGACGTCCACCCTCTTCTCCTCCAGGAGCCTTCGGGCCTCTTCCCGCATCTTCTTCTCGATGTTTTCCACGGTCGATGATTCCTCGTCTCTATACGATTTTCTTGTGATCAGCTCACAGGCTCTTCACGAGCTTCGTCGCCGGGCCCAGTTTGCGGACCTTCTCCGTCACCCCCCGGATGACGTTGGCGAACCGCTCCCCCTCCGAGGCCGACACCCACGTGAAGATCGTCCGGTCCGCCTCGAGGCCGAGGTAGTTGAGGAAACGCTTCAGCATGGCGAACTTGCGCCGGGCGGAGAGGTTCCCCGTGAGGTAGTGACACTCGCCGGGGTGGCACCCCGAGACGAGGACGCCGTCCGCCCCCTGCTGGAGGGCCTTGACGATGTAGAAGGGGTTGATCCGCCCCGTGCAGGGTGTCCGGATGATCCTGACGTTCGGGGGGTACTGGATGCGGCTGATACCCGCCAGGTCAGCCCCGGCGTAGGTGCACCAGTTACAGACGATGGCCACGATCTTGGGTTCCCACGCTTCGTTTTCCGACATAGTCACTCCGTCCTAATTGTTCTGGCCGGGGCCCTCGGGCCGCCGGTGATCGGGGGATCGCTACAGGGCCGCGATCTGGGCCAGGATCTCCTCGTTGGTGAAGCCGTTGAGGTCCACGGCGTTCATGCGGCACGACGAGGTGCAGACGCCGCAGCCCTTGCAGAGGACGGCGTTGACCTCCGCGACACCCTCGACGACGTTCACGGCGATGGCCCCGAAGGGGCAGTTCTGTTCGCAGAGGCCGCAGCCGGAGCAGCGCTCCTTGTCCACATAGGCCGTCTTGCCCTCCGCCTCGATGTAGTCCTTCGTCAGGATCGTCGTGGCCCGCGACACGGCGGCATTGGCCTGGACGATGGAGTCGTCGCTTAGTTTCGGCGAGTGGGCCATGCCGCAGAGGAAGACGCCGTCCGTGGCGAAGTCCACGGGGCGGAGCTTCACGTGGGCCTCGAGGAAGAAGCCGTCCTGGTTCGTCGGGACCTTGAGCATCTTCCCGATCTCCTCGTTCTGGGGGTTCGGGACGACGCCCACGGAGAGGGCCAAGAGGTCCGCCTCGAGGTCCACGGGGCCGTTGAGGATGGGGTCGAACACCCGGACGCTCACCCGCTCGCCCTTCTGGGCCACCTCGGGGAGGCGGTCCTCGTCGTAGCGGACGAAGCGAACGTCGAGTTCACGGGCCTTCTTGTAGTAATCCTCCTTGAGGCCGAAGGTCCGGATATCCCTGTAGATGATGGTGACCTCGCACGCCGGGTCGGCCTCCTTGAGCCTCAGGGCGTTCTTGATGGCCTCGGAGCAGCAGTAGCGGCTGCAGTAGGGCCGCTCGGCGTTGCGGGAGCCGACGCACTGGATCATGACGACCTTCTTGGCCTTCTTCACCGTCTCGTCGCCCTTCGCGATGAGTTCCTCGAGGCGCCGCTGGGTGACGACATTGGGGGAGACGCCGTGGAGGTATTCCTTCGTCTCGTTCTCGTAGGCCCCCGTGGCGATAATGACGACGCCGTGCTCGAAGGTCTCCTCGCCGTCCTTCGTCTTCACCGTCGTCTTGTAGTTGCCGATGAAACCCTCGATCTTCTCGATGACGGCCCCGGTGAAGACGTGGATGAGCCTGTTCTTCTCCACCCTGCCGAGGAGATCCTTCAGGTGGGCCTGGACGTCCAGGCCCTCGAGGGTGTAGTGGAGCTTGCGGTAATTCCCGCCGAGGACGGCCTCCTTCTCCACGATGTAGGACTCGAAGCCCTGGTCGGCCAGGGACAGGGCCGCCGTGATGCCCGCCAGGCCCCCGCCGATGATCATGGCCGCCCGGTTGACGGACAGCTGGCCCGGCTTGAGGGGCTTGAGGAACTGGGCCTTGGCGACGGCCATGCGGACCAGGTCCTTGGCCTTCTCCGTGGCCTCTTTCGGCTCGTGCATGTGGACCCACGAATCCTGGTCACGGATGTTGGCCATCTCGAAGAGGTAGGGGTTGAGGCCCGCCTTCTCGCAGTTCTCCTGGAAGAGGCCCTCGTGGGTCCGCGGGGAGCAGGAGGCGACGACGACGCGGGTGAGGTTCTTCTCCCTGATCACCTCCCCCATCTTCACCGCCGTGTCCTGGGAGCAGGTGAAGAGGTTGTCCGTGGCGAAGACGACGTTGGGGAGGGTCTTGCAGTACTCCACCACCTCGGGGACGTTGACGACGCCGCCGATGTTGATGCCGCAGTGACAGACGAAGACCCCCGTCCGGGGACCGATGCCCCGGATGTCCTTCTCCTCGGGGACCTCCTCCTCCTTGATGAGGGTCCCCCGCTGCTGGGCGAGGATGCCCGAGGCGCACGCCGCGGCCCCGCTGGCCTCCATGACCGTCTCGGGGATGTCCTTGGGCCCGGCGAAGGCGCCGCAGACGAAGACGCCCTCCCGGCTCGTCTGGACGGGGTTCTCCAGGGAGGTGGCGCAGAAGCCGTGTTCCTCCAGCTCGATCCCCAGGGCCTTGGCCAGCTCCCGGGCCTCGGCCGGCGGCGTGAGACCCACGGAGAGGACCACCATGTCGAACTCCTCCTCCACCAGGGTCCCGTCCTCCTGGACGTACTTCACGAGGAGGTTCTTCGTCTGCTGGAGCTCCTTGATCGTCGAGGGGATGGAGCGGATGTAGCGGATCCCGTACTCGCTCTTCGCCCGGTTGACGAAGCGGTCGAAATCCTTGCCGTGGGCCCGGATGTCCATGAAGAAGATGGTGGGCTCGAGGTCCTTGGCGTGTTCCTTGCCGATGATGGCCTCCTTCGTGGCGTACATGCAGCAGACGGAGGAACACCAGGTGTTGCCGCAGGACGTGTCCCGGGAACCCACACACTGGATGAAGGCGATCTTCCGGGGCTCCTTGCCGTCGGAGATGCGCTGGACGTGGCCGAAGTAAGGACCCGAGGCGGAGAGGATCCGCTCGAACTGGATGGACGTGACGACGTTGGCGTAGACGCCGTAGCCGTACTCGCCCCTCAGCTTCGCGTCGAAGGTCTCGAAGCCCGGGGCGGCGATGACGGCCCCCACCTCGATCTCCTCCTCGGCGAAATCGTCGTCGTGGTTGATCGCCCCGGCGATGCAGGCCTCCACACACTGGTAGCACTCCGAGCAGATGCCGCAGGAGAGGCAGCGCTTCGCCTCCGCCACGGCCTCCTCCTCGGAGAAGCCCAGACCCACCTCGCGGAAGTTCGTCCGGCGCTCCTCGGGTTTCAGGTGGGGGTACTTGACCCGGGGGGTCTTGGGGAACTTCGAGACGTCGGCCTTGTCGGCGAGGTTCTTCGTCCAGTCCTTCGCCCGGCCCGCCGCCACGTCCTCGCCCCGGAGATAGCGGTCGATGGACTTGGCGGCCTCCTTGCCGGCGTAAACGGCCTTGACGACCGTGGCGGGTCCCGTGACGACGTCGCCGCCGGCGAAGACGCCGGGGACGTTCGTCATGAACGTCACGGGGTCCACGTCGAAGTTCTTCCACTTGTTGATGGCGATGCCGCTGTCGGCGGGTACGAAGTCGAGGTCCGCCTCCTGGCCGATGGCGGGGATGAGGGCGTCACAGGGGACGACGAACTCCGAGCCCTTGATCTCGATGGGGCGCCGGCGGCCGCTGGCGTCGGGCTCGCCCAGTTCCATCCGGGTGCACTCCACACCCGTGACCCGGCCGTTCTCCCCGATGACCCGCTTGGGGGCCACGAGGAACTCCATCTTGATGCCCTCCTCCAGGGCCTCCTCGATCTCCTCGGGAGAGGCGGGCATCTCGGCCCGGGAACGGCGGTAGAGGATGAAGACGTCCTTGGACCCCGTCCTGACGGCGGTGCGCACGGCGTCCATGGCCACGTTGCCGCCGCCGATGACGGCCACCCTGTCGCCCAGGAAGACCTTTTCCCCCAGGTTGACCCGCTTGAGGTAGTCGACGCCGTGGATGACCCCCTCGAGGTCCTCGCCGGGGATGTTGAGCTTCGTGCTCTTGGCGGTCCCGCAGCCGATGAAGACGGCGTCGTAATCGCTCTTCAGCTTGTCGAAGGGGATGTCCCTGCCCACGGCGGTGTTGAGGTGGATCTTCACGCCGAGGTCCTCGATGACCTTGATCTCCGCCCTCAGGACGTCCTTGGGGAGGCGGTACTCGGGGATGCCCACGGCAAGCCAGCCGCCCGCCACGGGGAGGGCCTCGAAGACGTCCACGTCGTAACCCTCGGCGGCGAGGTAGTAGGCGCAGGTGAGGCCCGCGGGCCCCGCCCCGACGACGGCCACCTTCTTGCCCTTGCTCTCCTTCTTCTCGGGGAGGTAGCGCGTCTCGTCCTTCAGGTCCAGGTCGGCGACGAAGCGCTTGAGGTGCATGATGTCTATGGGCTCGTCCACCTTGCCCCGCATGCAGGCGTCCTCGCAGGGGTGGTTGCAGACGCGGCCGCAGACGACGGGGAAGGGGTTGTCCTTCTTGATGAGCTTCAGGGCCTCCTTGAACTTACCCGCGGCGATGAGGGCCACGTAGCCCTGGACGCTGATGTGGGTCGGGCAGGCAGCCTTACAGGGGGATGTCCCGAGCTTGTCGATGGCGTAGCCGCTGGGGATGGCCTGGGGGAAGTGACGGTATGTGGCCTTGCGTTCGTCGAGGCCCTCGTTGAAGTCCGACGGCACGGAGACGGGGCAGACCTTGGCGCAGTCGCCGCAGCCCGTGCACTTGTCGAGGTCGATGAACCGGGGTGCCTTGGTGAGCTTCACCTTGAAGCGGCCCGCCTCGCCCTCCACGGCCTCGACGGTGCGCCGGGTGAGGATCTCCACGTTGGGGTGGCGGCCCACCTCGACGAGCTTCGGCGAGAGGATGCAGGCGGAACAGTCGTTCGTGGGGAAGGTCTTGTCGAGCTGGGCCATGACGCCGCCGATGCTGATCCCCTTTTCCACGAGATAAACCTTCAGTCCCGAATTGGCCAAATCGAGGGAGGCCTGGATCCCCGCGATCCCCGACCCGACCACCATGACGGCGCCTATCTTTTCGCTGTTTGGTACCACCTTGCGACCACCTCGCTGGAATTCTTTCTTTTCAAAGGGCATTGACAAACCGTCGCAGGGGCTACCACGATTGCCCTTCCCTGTCAAGAACTAATAGCCTTTCTCAATCCTTGGCCTTTTAAGGTTTCACGTTGACAACCCTCTGTGATTGGACTATCAAAGATGGCGCCCGACGGGGCCGGGGGCCCGCGGGAGTCCCAAGACACCGCCATTTCGCCTTCTGGAAATGTAATCCAGGGGGCGGAGCCGCGCTCGTGAAAAGGTAAGATTAAGAATGGTATGGGAGGTTAATCTGACTCTATGGAAAGGGAAAACAACGTGAGTGTCGCCCCCTCCGGCGAGGCCTTCAAGCTGCCCCGACCGGAGGATTACGATAAGGAGTTCAAGCGCCTCCAGAGGCTGGCGGACAGGCACCGCCGCGAGGGGCGGGAGATAGTCGTCGTCGTGGGCGTGGGTTTCGTCGGGGCCGTCATGGCGGGCGTCATCGCCGACGCGGTGGACAGGGAGACCTCGCGGCCGTCGAAGTTTGTCATCGGCATGCAACGGCCCTCCCCCCGATCCTTCTGGAAGATCCCCCTCCTGAACCGGGGCGAGGCCCCCGTGGAGGCCGAGGACCCGGAGGTGGCCCCCCTGATCGCCCGGTGCGTGAAGGAGAAGAAGACCCTGACGGCGACCTTCACCTATGATGCCCTCACCCTGGCGGACGTCATCGTCGTGGACGTCCAGTGCGACTTCATGAAGGAGGCCCTGGGTGACTGCCGCCGGGGGCGGGCGGAGATCGGGGCCCTCGAGGAGAGCCTCAAGGTCATCGGCGAGAAGGCCCGTCCCGACTGCCTCGTCCTCATCGAGACCACCGTGCCCCCGGGGACGACGGAGTACGTCGCCTACCCCATCATGAAAAAGGCCTTCGAGAAGCGGGGTATCACCGCCGAGCCCCTCCTGGCCCATTCGTACGAGCGGGTCATGCCGGGTAGACAGTACGTGGCCTCCATCCGTGATTTCTGGCGGGTCTGCAGCGGCGTCAACGCCGAGGCCCGGCGCCGGGTGGAGAAGTTCCTCAGGGAGGTCCTGAACACCGAGGACTATCCCCTGACGGTCCTGGACCGCCCCATCGAGAGCGAAACCTGCAAGATCGTCGAGAATTCCTACCGCGCCACCATCCTGGCCTTCCTCAACGAGTGGAGTCTCTTCGCCGAGCGCAACGGCGTGGACCTCATCAAGGTCATCCAGGCCATCAAGGTCCGCCCCACCCACTCCAACATCATCTTCCCCGGCCCCGGCATCGGCGGCTACTGCCTCCCCAAGGACGGCGGCCTGGGCGTCTGGGCCTACCACACCCTCATGGGCTTCGACGACGAGATCTTCAAGATCACCCCCCTGGCCATCGACATCAACGACACGCGGGCCCTCCACGTGGCGGAGCTGGTCCGCGATGCCCTCAGGAACATGGGCAAGATCGTCGCCGCCTCCAAGATCGCCGTCCTGGGCGTCTCTTACCGGGAGGACGTGGGGGACACGCGCTACAGCGGCTCGGAGATCGTCGTCCGCAAGCTCGCCGAGATGGGGGGGGAGGTGGTCTGTCACGATCCCTACGTCAAGCGGTGGTGGGAGCTGGAGAAGCAGGACACCTACCCCGCCCCGGGCCGCTCCTGGGCCCGCTTCTTCCGGAACCAGGAGCGTCTCAAGGACACGGAGGTCCTCAAGGACCTGGGAAAGGCCCTCGCGGGGGCCGACGCCGTGGTCCTGGCGGTGCGCCACGAGGCCTATCTACACCTCGACCCCGACGAGGTGGTGGCCATGACGGGCCGCCCGGCGGCGATCATCGACTGCTTCGGCATCCTCGACGACGCGGCCATCCGCCGCTACTTCGAGCTGGGCTGCGAGGTCAAGGGCCTCGGCCGCGGCCACGTCAAGCGCCTCAAGGACTCCGTCCGCCCCCGCCC
>JAKPCH010000090.1 GCA_029553375.1 Deltaproteobacteria bacterium
AAGACCCAGGAGATCCAGTTCAAGCAGCGTCTGATCGACTACATGCGGGGGTTGAAGGCGACGGGGCGGATGACGATCGCCGTCTCCAACTTGAGGCTCCTGAAGGGCTCGCCCTATGATATCGAGCTCGAGGACGGCGACGCCCTCTATCTGCCGACGAAAAACAATGTGGTCAATGTCGCCGGGGCGGTGATGTCGGAGAGTTCCCACATCTACGTGGAAAAATGGTCGTACAACGATTACATCCGGGCGGCGGGCGGCTTTGCGCGTTACGCCGACACGGACAACATCTTCGTCCTCAAGGTCGATGGCAGCGCCCGTAAGCTGACCAGCGGCGTCTTCGAATGGAGCGAGGAGCGCGAACGCTGGGAGGTCGCGGGATACGGCGATGAACCGCAGAAGATCGAGCCGGGCGACGTGATCGTCGTCCCCGATAAGGTGACCACCATCGCCTGGCTGCGGGAGATCCGCGACATCACCCAGATCCTGATGAACACCGCCGTCACCGCCGCCACCATCATCAAGCTCTGGTAAAAATCGGGGGACACAATACTTAATTCGTAAAAGACCGATATCGTTAATGAAAATTTGGGTAAAAAAGGGTTATCGTGTCCCCGTATTTCTGATCGCCCTCTGGTGGTGCGTCACGCCGGTGTGCGCCCAGGTCCTCAACCCGGAGATGGGGGCCGCGGTGGATGCCGCCGACGCCCTCTTCAAGGCCATGAAGGACGGGGATTACCCTGCCGTCTGGACGTATCTCACGGAGAAGACACGCCGGGAGATCGTCGAGAGCGTCAGCGGGCGGGCGAAGAAGATGGGCCTGACCCTGGACGCGGTGGCCCTGATGGAAGATTTCGCCGGCGGCGGTCCCTACGCCAAGGCCTACTGGGACGCCTTCCTGGAGCGGTTCAACCCCGACATGGTCCTCGTGGAGAGCACCTGGACCCCCGGGGAGCTGAAGGGCGACCGGGCGACAATCCTGATTCGCCACCGGAAGGCGGAGAAACCCGCCGTCCTTGAAATGAGAAAAGAGTCCGGGCAGTGGCGCGTCGGTCTCGACGAGACCTTCGGGCATATCCAGCGCTATATTTTACGTCAATAGGCGACCCCTTCAGGGGAAGAGCCCCGCGATGGTGGCCTGGATGGCCTCCGCGGCCGCCCGGGGGTCCGGGGCCTCCTTGATGGGCCTTCCTACGACGATGTAGTCCGCGCCGTTCAAAAACGCCTGCCTTACATCGACCGTGCGCTTCTGGTCGTCCACGTTTTGGACGGGCCGGATGCCCGGTGTCACCACGATCAGCTTGTCCCCCAGATCCCGCCTCAGTCTCGCCACCTCCAGACCCGACGAAATCACCCCGTCGCAGCCCAGTTCCAGGGCCCGCCGGGCCCGCGAATAGACCAAGTCCTCGACGGGGCAATCGAAACCGAGGTCCTTCAGGTCCCCGGCGTCGAGGCTCGTCAGGACGGTGACGGCGAGGATCTTCACGGCGCCCTCGGCAGCCTCCACGGCCGCCTTGAGGATCTGGTCGTTGCCGTGGACGGTGGTGAAATACGCCCCCTTGTCCCGGAGGCGCGCCACGGCACTGCCGACCGTCTGGGGGACGTCGAAGAACTTCAGGTCCACGAAGACCTGCTTCCCCTGCCCCCTGAGCCACCGGACCAGCTCGAAATACCCCCCCGCCATAAAGAGCTCCAGGCCCACCTTGTAAAACCGCACCGCATCGCCCAGGCGCTCCACGAACCGCTGGGCCTCCCCCACCGACGGCAGATCCAGGGCGAAGATCAGCCGCTCCTCCCGCGGTATCGCCTTCCTCGACAGATACTCCCCCATCCTCACCTCCATTTTTAATTCGGGGACACAATACTTAATTCGCAATCACCTGAAATCATTGCGCTTTATTTTGCAAAAAAATAGGTATTGTGTCCCCCAATTTTTTTTTGCCCTCGCCGGTCCGGGCAGAGAAGAGGACCGGCTCGCCCGCGCCCCCTTCCGGGAGCTGACCCATGAGCTCCCGCCGCCGGGTCAGGGCCCGGCTCCGGGACAACTTGTCCGCCTTCGTCAGGACGGGGAGCCAGGGGATCCCCCGGTGGGACAGCCAGGAGACCAGGTCCCGTTCCTCCTCCCCGACGTCGCGGCGGATGTCGATGAGGAGCAGGAGGAGGCGCAGGGTCTCCCTGCCCGCCAGGTAGGCCTCCACGAGGGGCCGCCACTGCCGGCGCACCGCCTCCGGTACCTTGGCGTAACCGTATCCCGGCAGGTCCACGAGGAGCCAGCGGTCGTCCACGCTGAAGAAGACGATCGCCTGGGTCCGCCCGGGGGTGCGGCTCGTCTTGGCGAGGTCGCGGCACCCCAAGAGGGTGTTGATCAAAGACGACTTGCCGACGTTGGAGCGCCCCGCCACGGCCACCTCCGGGAGGGTCCCCCTTGGGAACTGCGCGGGCCCCGTGGCGGCCCTCAAGAAATACGGGGACACGATACCTATTTTCCCTTGATTTTTTCTCCAATAATATCGGTATGTTGCGAATTAAGTATTGTGTCCCCCGATTTTCGGCGGCGGCCGGGGCGGTTCTTGGTCAGGGGGCGGCCGGAGATCCGGGAGAGCTCGGCGACGAAGGTGCTGTCCCCGCAGGGGCGGCCGGTCCGCGTCGCCTTTCTGAGTTCCTCGTAGTCCTCCTGGACGGCCTCCTTGAGAAAAACCCGCCAGTCCCCTACTCGCTCCACGAGGTCCCGGTTTCGAACCAAGGGGTCCGTCGCGCTCAGGCCGACGTGATACGCCGCACTCGACCACGGGTAGAGCCAGGGCTCCTTCACCATCCCCGCCCGGACGGGGTTGACCTCGATGTACCGCGCCGCCGCCAGGAGGTGGCGCTCGTTGAGGACGGTGGAGAAGAACCGCCCCTGGAAAAGGAATCCCTTCACCCCCGCCTCCTTGTTCTTCATCGTCGTGTAGCGGCGATGGGCCGCCCCGAAGGCCCGGGCGAGGGCCGACTCCTCCGGGGGCACGGCGATGAAGTGGACGTGGTTGGACATGAGGCACCAGGCGAGGACCTCGACGCCGAAACGTCCCGTCTCCTCCTGGACGAAAAAGAGATAGAGACGCCGGTCCCGGTCGCCATGAAATACCTCCATGGACCGGACGCCGCGCTGGGTCACGTGATGGGGATAACCTGGCACCACCAGGCGAGGTAAACGGGCCATCACACCCTCCCTGCCCCGGGAAATTCGGGGACACAATACCTATTTTTTCCCGATTTTTTCATCAATAATGTCGAAGGGTTACGAATTAAGTATTGTGTCCCCCGATTTCGATGCCGTATTTTTCCAGTTTGCGTTCGAAGGTGGGGCGGGAGATGCCGAGGATCTCGCATAGCTCGCCCTTGTTCTTGTGGGGGTTCTCCTTGAGGACCTTCCTGATGTAACGTTCCTCGATCTCGTCGAGGGTGTAGAGGCGGCCCGGCTCCCCCAGGTCGTCCACCACGTCCTTTTCTTTTTCCGTCTTCGGGGCCTCTTCCGACAGTTCGGGGAAGTCGCTCCGGGTCAATACCTGGCCCTTGGCCACAACGACGGCGCGGATGAGGAGGTTCTCCAGCTCCCGCACGTTCCCCGGCCAGCGGTATTTCATGAAGATCTCCATCATCTCGTCGGAGACGCCGATGACCCGCTTGTGGAGGTCCCGGTTGATCTTCGCCAGGAGATAGTCCACCAAAAGGGGGATATCCTCACGGCGCTCCCGCAGGGGCGGGATCCTGATGGAGACGATGTTGAGGCGGTAGTAGAGGTCGTCCCGGAACTTACCCTCCTTGACCAGGGTCTTGAGGTCCTTGTTCGTCGCGGCGATGATCCGGGCGTTGACCCGGATCCGGTCCTTGCCGCCCACGCGCTCGAACTCCATCTCCTGGAGGACCCTCAGGAGCTTCGCCTGGAGATTCAGGGACATCTCGCTGATCTCGTCGAGGAAGACGGTCCCGTAGCGGGCCAGCTCGAACTTGCCGAGCTTGCGGGTGATGGCCCCCGTGAAGGAGCCCTTCTCGTGGCCGAAGAGCTCCGACTCGAGGAGGGTCTCGACGATGGCGGAGCAGTTCACGGCGATGTAGGGCTCGTCGGGCGAGGTGTTGGAGTGGATCACCTTGGCGATGAGCTCCTTCCCCGTGCCACTCTCCCCCTCGATGAGGACCGTCGTGCGGCTCTGGGAGACGACGCCGATGGTCTTGAAGATCTCCTGCATCTCCTTCGAGTTACCCACGATGTCGCCGACCTTGAAGCTCCGCGACGGCTCGTTGAGGAGGGCGCTGATCTTGCGCTCCATCTCGAGGCTCTTGAGGGCCTTGGAGATGGCCATGTCCAGCTCCTCGATGTTGATGGGCTTGTGGATGTAGTCGAAGGCCCCGGACTTCATGGCCTTGATGGTGGAGTCCATGTCGTGGAAGGCCGTGATCATGATCACCTTGACGTTCTCGTCCTCCTCCCTCAGGTCCTCCAGGACGGTGAAACCGTCGATGTCGGGCAGACGGATATCGAGAATGACGAGGTCGGGGTTGTTCTTGACGTAGGCGTTCAGGCCGTCCGTCCCCGTCAGGGCCGTGAAGACCTGGTGGCCCTCCTCCGTCAGGTAGAGGTCGAGGGACTCGGCGATGGATGTATCGTCGTCGATGACAAGGATCTTGGCCATCTCACGCTCCGAAAAAATCGGGGGACATAATACCTATTTTTTTCCGAAATTATCGTTAACGATATCGACGGGTTGCGAATTAAGTATTGTGTCCCCGAATTTTAGGGTGATGCGGGTGCCTTCGCCGGGGCGGCTTGCGACCTCGAGGGTACCGTCGTGGAGGTCGACGATCTTCTTGACCTGCGTCAGGCCCAGACCGGTCCCGTACTGTTTCTTCGTGAAGAAGGGATTGAAGAGATTGGACAGGTCCTCCTCCGACATCCCGCAGCCCGTGTCGGCAACCGCCACGGTCAGGCCGCCGGCCCCCGCCGGTGCCACGGAAATGGACAGGCGTCCCCCCTTGTCCATGGCCTCGACGGCGTTGCGGAAGATATTGATAAAGACCTGCCGCATCATGTCGGGGTCCACCTCGATGGGGCGAAGCTCCGCGGGACAGTCTATGGAGACGGAGATCCCCCTTTCTTCCAGGGCCTTTTCCACCACCTCCAGGGAGTTCTCGATGATGCGCCTCATGTCGGACGGCCGTTTCTTCGGCACGGCGGGACGGGCGTAGATGAGGACGTCGTTGACAAGCTCCTCGAGGTGCTCCACCTCCCTTTTGGCGATCTGGAAGCGTTTCAGGTCGTTCCCCGTGGGCTGGAGGCGCTTCTCCAGGATCTGGAGGCTCATCTTGATGGAAGACAGGGGGTTGCGGACCTCATGGGCGATCCCCGCCGAGAGCTGGCCGATGGCGGCAAGCTTCTGGGCCTCGTAGAACTTCCGCTCCAGTTCCTTGTATTCCGTGATATCCCGCTGGGCCACGACGTAACGGTTACGACCGGGGACGGGGCGCGGCGTCAAGAGGTAACAGGTCCGAACCCCGTCCTCGCCGACGGTCTCGAGCTCGTAGGGCTGGAAGTTCCCCTTCTTGATCTCCTCCCACCGGGCGAGGAGGAAGTCCTTGTGATCCGGGGCGTATTCCGTGAAGTGCTTCCCCTTGATCTCCTCGACCCCCCTCCCGTCCCGGTGCCCCCGGCTGACGTAGGTGATGATCCCGTCCTCGTTCAGCTCGTAGAGGGTGTCGGGGGAGCTGTCGAGGATGGACTGGATGTAGTTGTAGAGGTTCTCGATCTCCCGGCGCAGGCGGATGTTCTCCGTCAGCTCGTTCTGAAGGGTCTCGGCGTATTCCTTAAGACTCTGTTCCAGTTCCCGCTCCCTCGTCACGTCCTGGAGGGTCTCCACGGCGGCGATGATATTGCCGTTCTCGTCGCGGATGGGGGCGGCGAGGAAATAGAGGTGACGGCTCTTGCCGCCGAGGTTCTCGTAGTAGTCCCAGGCCTCGTAGGCCCCCTGGATGATGGAGGACTTCTGGACCTTTTTCTTGCCGTAATACCTCTCCAGGGCCTCGAGGTCGCCGTCCACGATGAGGTCGGCGATGACGGGCCGCTTCTCGGGGTAGAAGGGTACGTACTGGCGGTCCGTGCCGATCATGTAGCGCCCCTCGTAGCCGCTCAGTTCCGTGAAGGCCCGGTTCCAGAAGAGGATCTTGTGGTCCTTCCCGATGACGAACATGGGGATCGGGGTGCCCTCGATGATGCCCTCGATGGTCCGCCTCAGGGTGATGTTCTTCTCCAGCTCCGCCCGGAGACTCTCGGCGTACTCCTTGAGGCTGAGCTCCATCTCCCGCTCCCGCGTCACGTCCTGGAGGGTCTCGATGGCGGCGACGATCTCCCCCTTTTCGTCGTAGATGGGGGAGGCTAAGAAATAAAGGTGACGGCTCCTGCCGCCGAGGTTGATGTAGTAGTCCCAGGCCTCGTAGGCCCCTTCCACCTTGTCGGATCGGCGGACCCTCTTTGTCCCGTAGTACTCCTCCAGGCCCTTCATGTCCTGGTCGACGATGAGATCGGCGATGAGGGGGCGCTTGACGCCGTAGAAGGGCATGTAATGGCGGTCCGTCCCGATCATGTCCCGGGCCGGGAAACCCGTGAGCTCCTCGCAGGCCCGGTTCCAAAGGATCACCCTGTGGTCTTTCCCGATGACGAAGGTGGGGATGGGGGAACCTTCGATCATGCCCACCAGGATCTTCCTATCGTCGATCATCCTCCCCCCGTTTCTTGTCCCGGTAGGCCTTCCAGGCCATCAGCACATAGACCCCCACCGCCGCCGAGAGAGAGATGATGAGATTCACCAAACCGCTTTCGATGCCGATCACCCGCTGGCAGATGAGCCAGACCACCAGATAGGTGACGGCGGTCAATATCTCCTGCATCCGTCATACCCCTATTTAAAGCCTGCCCGTTCATACAAGAAAAAATCGGGGGACACAATACCTATTTTTTCCCGAATTTAACCTCAATTAAATCAAACGGTTAGGAATTAAGTATTATGTCCCCCGATTTCATTTTTCGTTAAACGGGGGGTGGGAATTGAAAAAAACGTTAAACCCGAAGGGTGACAACGGGGTGAAAACAACATTTATTGTGATCCTATTGACATGTTTTCGTGAATATATAATAGAGCTTAACCATATAAGGAAACTGGCACAGGTATTGCAGATGCTGGGGGCGTTTCAGAGGGGCCATTAAATCCCTTCCCCCCTGCGCGTTTTTGTGTTAAGGGGGCGGGAAAAAAGATCTATCTCAAAGAGAAAGGAGAATGTAAGATGTTAAGGAAAGTCGGGAAAAGGTTCATGACACTTCTCACGGCTATGGGGGCCGTTCTGGCCACATCGCCTCTTGCCCTCGCCGCCGGTGAGGCCCTCCCCGCCGCGGGTGAGTCCTACGTGAAGGTCCTGTTCACTGTCGGTGCCATGTTGGGTGCGGGGTTTGCGATCGGTTTGGGCGCCATCGGCGCCGGCGCCGGTATCGGTAATGCAGCCAGCGGGGCCTGCCAGGCCGTCGGTCGGAACCCCGGGGTCCAGGGAAAGATCATGACGGTGATGCTCGTCGGTATGGCCATGGCGGAGTCCGTCGCCATCTACGCCCTCGTTATCTCCCTCGTCCTTCTGTATGCCAACCCCTACGTGAAGTACTTTTTGGGTTAATCCTGGCTCCCAGACACCATTAACTTCAAAAACGAACTACAGTTAGGGGGAAATAGGCATGACAGAATCGAAAAAAGATAAGCAGTTTTTCACGGTTGCGAGAGTCTTCTTCCTGCTTATCGTAATCCCCTTATCACTGATGGCTATTCTGATCGCCAACGGCATCTTCAAGTTAGGGGTTACAGTCAAGGAGCGGGCCGTTACCGTTCTGGATCAGAAATCTCAGGAAGAAATCAAGGTACGCGCCATCAATCTTGCGGATGAAGTCGCCAGTTTCCTCAATGAACGTAAGAAGGATCTCCTGATTGCCACCATCATCCCGGCAACGGAATCCGCATACAAACAGTTCGTCAACGACAACCGCCGTAGCGTCTGGGTGAAGGAAGGGGACAAGATCAAACAGGTCATGGTACCTCTCTACACCGAGATGTCCCTCATCGACAAAAACGGCAACGAGGTCATCAAGATCACGAACGGTGAGGTGGCCCCGAAGGCGAGACTCACGAACGTCTCGAACCCCGCCAACACGACCTACAAGTCGGAGGTCTATTTCTCCAAGGCGAAAGGCCTCAACAAGGGTGAGGTCTACGTCTCACCCGTGACGGGCTGGTACGTGAGCCGCGGGGAATTCGAGAAGGGTAAACGCTTCTCCGGCGTGGTGCGTTTCGCCACCCCCGTCTACGGTCGGGAGGGCTTCCAGGGGGTCGTCCAGTTGGCCCTGGATTACCGTCACCTGGCGGGTTTCACGGATCACGTGATCCCTACCTCGTCCACGGCGGTCTTCGAGGCCGACGCCTCCACGGGCAATTACGCCTACATGGTGGACAACCGGGGGTTCATCATCTCCCACCCCAACGACTACCATATCGCGGGTCTCCTGCCTGACGGGACCCCGGTCCCGCCCATTACGGCGCAGAACCAGGCGGAACTGGTCAAGAAGGGCCAGGAGGTCCTGAACCTGACCATGATGGGCTTCGTGGACCCCAACATGCCCCAGATAGCCTCCGAGGCCATGGCCGGGAAGTCGGGCATCAAGATGTATAAGTTCGCCAACCACACCAAGTTCGTGGCCTACGCCCCCATCAAGTTCTATGCCTCTGAGTTCCCGGCCCCCAGCGGCTTCGGGTGGATCGGCATGGGCGTGGACGTGGAGAAATTCAACGAACTGGCCACGAAGACGACCCAGAACATCGAGAAGGAGGCCAAGGCCTGGACGACGACGATCATCCTGATCCTGGTGATCTCCATCGTCATCCTCTTCGCCATCGCGGCCCTCCTGGCCAGGGGTATCTCCCGGTCCATCGCCGCCGAGGTACCGCCGGGATCCGAGGGCGAGGGCCCCTTCTACGAAGACGAGGACGAGGACAAGTAGGTTTGATGCCACATCGCGGCTAACGGGCCGGGGGTGCATTTCCCCCGGCCTTTTTTATCCCAAGAGCGCCGTTTCCTATGGCCGAGGCGTCCACAAACAACCATCCACCCCAGCGTGGGCTTTTTTATAGGGCCGTCTGGGGATCCCGTCATTGACTTATAGAGCCAAAACTGATAAGGGCTCTCAACAACCTCACAGGAGGATCATTATGGGCGACAAGAAATTGATCATCTGGTTCGATGAGCTCCAGCTCAGCGATATACCCCAGGTAGGGGGCAAGAACGCGTCCCTGGGAGAGATGCGGCGGGAGTTGATCCCCAAGGGCGTGGCCATCCCCGACGGTTACGCCGTGACGGCGGAGGCCTACCGCTATCTCCTGTCTTCCGCCGGTATCACCGAAGAGATCAGGAACATCCTGTCCGACCTCGACACCCACAACATCGAAAACCTGAAAGAGAGGGGCCGCAAGGTCCGTGACCTCATCTACGGGGCCGAACTGCCCGCCGACCTCAGGGAGGCTATTCTCGTGGCCTACCGCAAGCTCTGCGAGGAGTACGGACCCAACACAGACGTGGCCGTCCGGAGTTCCGCCACGGCCGAGGACCTCCCCGACGCCAGTTTCGCCGGCCAGCAGGAGACCTACCTCAACATCCAGGGCGAGGAGGCCCTCATCGAGGCCTGCAAACGATGCTTCGCGTCGCTGTTCACCGACCGTGCCATCTCATACCGCGTGGACAAGGGTTTCGACCACATGTCCGTGGCCCTTTCCATCGGCGTCCAGAAGATGGTCCGTTCCGACCTCGGTGCCTCGGGGGTCATCTTCTCCATCGACACGGAATCGGGCTTCAAGGACGCCATTCTCATCACGGCCTCCTACGGACTCGGGGAAACGGTCGTTCAGGGAAATGTGAACCCCGACGAGTTCTACGTCTTCAAACCCACCCTGAAACAGGGCTTCCGCCCCATCCTCCAGAAAAAGCTCGGGACCAAGGAAATCAAGATGGTCTACGCCGACGGCGGCCACGGCGGCGAGGCCACCGTCACCGTACCCACCCCCGTGGAGGACCGGAGAAGGTTCTGCCTGACGGACGACGAGATCCTGCAGCTCGCCCGCTGGACGGCCATCATCGAGGACCACTACTCCCAGAAGGCCGGCTACTTCAAGCCCATGGACATCGAATGGGGCAAGGACGGCCGCACGGGTGACCTCTTCATCCTCCAGGCCCGGCCGGAGACGGTCCAGTCCCAGCGGGACGCCAGCGTCCTGGAGAACTACGTCCTCCTCGAGACCAAGAAACCCCTCATCACGGGTACCGCCGTGGGTTCCAAGATCGGCGCCGGCCCCGTCCACATCATCGAGAGCGTCTCCGAGATCTCCTCCTTCAAGAAGGGAGAGGTCCTTGTCACGGACATGACGGACCCCGACTGGGAACCCGTCATGAAGATCGCCGCCGCCATCGTCACCAACAAGGGCGGCCGGACCTGTCACGCCGCCATCGTGAGCCGCGAGCTGGGCGTGCCCTGTATCGTCGGGACGGAGCGGGGCACGGAGGCCCTCAAGGGGGTCGCCGAGGCGACGGTCTCCTGTGCCGAGGGCGAGGTGGGGAACGTCTACGAGGGGATCCTCAAGTTCGACATCCAGAGGGTCAACGCCAAGAACCTCAAGCGGCCCCAGACGAAGATCATGATGAACGTGGGCAACCCCGAGAACGCCTTCAGCCTCGCCGCCATCCCCAACGACGGCGTCGGCCTGGCCCGCCTCGAGTTCATCATCAACCAGTACATAAGCATCCACCCCATGGCCCTCATCCAGTTCGACAAGGTCACGGACCCCGATGTCCGGAAGAAGATCGAGGAGATGACCCACGGCTATCCCAACCGCTCCGACTTCTTCGTGGACAAGTTGGCCCAGGGCGTGGCCAAGATCGCCGCCGCCTTCTGGCCCAACGACGTCATCGTCCGGATGAGCGACTTCAAGAGCAACGAGTACGCCAACCTCATCGGCGGCTCCTTCTTCGAACCGGAAGAGGAAAACCCCATGATCGGCTTCCGGGGCGCCTCCCGCTACTACGACGACCGCTACCGCGACGCCTTCGCCCTGGAGTGCAAGGCCATGAAGAAGGTCCGAGACGAGATGGGGCTGACGAACGTGAAGCTCATGATCCCCTTCTGCCGGACCGTCGAGGAGGGGAAGAAGGTCGTGGCCGTCATGGCCCAAAACGGCATCATCCAGGGGGAGAACGGCCTGGAGATCTACATGATGGTCGAGATCCCCAGCAACGTCATCCTCATCGAGGAGTTCGGCGAGGTCTTCGACGGCTTCTCCATCGGCTCCAACGATCTGACCCAGCTCACCCTGGGCCTGGATCGCGACTCCTTCCTCATCACCCACATCTTCGACGAGCGTAACGAGGCGGTCCTGCGCCTGGTAAGGGACGCCATCGTCAAAGCCAACAAGATGGGCAAGAAGATCGGGATCTGCGGCCAGGCCCCGAGCGATTACCCCGAGTTCGCCCGCTTCCTCGTGGAGTGCGGGATCAGCAGCATCTCCCTCAACTCGGACACGGTCATCAAGACGACCCTCGATATCCTGGAGACGGAAAAGGCCCTCAACAAGTAAAGAAAGGGGAAGTAAAGAAAGGGGGCGCGCCACTTCTCGGCCTGCGGCCGATGGTGTCGCGCCCCCTATTTTTTTGCCCGAGCGGATCGATAAGCCGAGTTCTGTTCCGCGGCCCCGTCACCGGACTCCGCGGCGATGATCATTCCTCTGGGACGGCGGTTGCCCGCCGCCTCAAGCGACCTACCCGAGAACATCGGACGGGCAGCCCTCAAGCGTTCTCCTATTCGGTCTTGCTCCGGATGGGGTTTGCCGTGCCTTCCCTGTCACCAGGGAAGCGGTGAGCTCTTACCTCGCCTTTTCACCCTTACCTGCCCCGCGGCAGGCGGTATCTTTTCTGTGGCACTTTCCTTGGGGTCACCCCCAGTCGCCGTTAGCGACCATCCCGCCCTGTGGAGCTCGGACTTTCCTCCCGCCCCCCGCGGGGACGGGCGATCATCTGATCCGCTCAGGCAGATTCCCGGGACTGATCATACCAGAAAATGATCCGATTGCAATTGGGACAAAGGACGATCTCGTCCGTCTCCATGAGCTCGTTGTAGAGCTGGGGGGGGATGTTCATGTGGCAGCCCCCGCAGACCTCCTTCCAGGCCGAGACGACGGCGAGACCGTTGTTGATGGCCTTGATCTGTTCGTATTTCCTCAGGAGCCCCTCGGGGACCCTCTTCCGGAGGGACTCCCCCTTCTCCACCTGTTGGGCCAGCTCCCGATCGATGGCCTCCAGTTGCCCTTCCAGCTCCCGGCGGCGCCCCTCGTATTCGGACCTCCGGGCCGCGTATCGGGCCTCCTTCTCCTGGAGGACGCCCCGGCCCGTGTCGATCTCATCGAGCAGGACGATGATCTCCTCCTCGATCTCCCCGTTTCGCTTCTCCAGGGTCTCGATCTCCTTCAGGACGGCCTGGTACTCCTTGTTCGTCTTGACCTCCGTCAGGCGATCCTTCGTCTTTTTCAGCGTCTCGACGGCCCTCTTGAGGAGATTCTCCTTTTCCCGGTGCCGCTTGACGAGATCCTCCTGACGCGACCGCGCCTCGTCTATCTCGGCGGTCAGAGCCTTGAATTCCTCGTCGAGGCGGGAGATCGCCAGGGGCAGATCCCTCTTGCGCTGGTTTATCTTAACGATCTCCGTGTCGATCCTCTGGAGCTCGATCAGCGTGGGCAACTCTTCTTTCAAGGACCCTCCTTATTTGGGGCATAAAAAAATGCACCTTCAACAGGTGCATTTCCTCTTCGGCCGGGACAGGGGGCGAGAGGCCCGGGCCGGGATCATCCCCCCCTTACCCAACGCCTCTGTCCTTTCCGAGTCCATATAGTTATCGATCCATCAGGATTGTCGATGGTGGGCCCACCTGGGTTCGAACCAGGGACCTTCCGGTTATGAGCCGGTGGCTCTACCAGTTGAGCTATGGGCCCCTTTGGTAAATCAGGTTTTCTATACTCCTCCCGTTCCGTTGTCAATAGAAAAACGAACTCTCCAGGGACGGAGATTGCCTATTTTTCCTCCTTCCCCTCCTCCCCGGCGGCGCCGGCCCGTTCTTCCTCCAAGGCCTGGAGCTCCTCGGGACCCACCTCCACCCGTTCGCTGATGCCGAAACGCATGCGGAGGACTTTCTCCTCCCGCGGGGTGAGGGTGGCGAGGATCTTGCGGGTCTGTTCCGCCAGGTCCATGTTGATCGTCGCCTCCGAGGGGGACATGATCTTCTTGTCCTCGATGAAATCGCCCAAATGGCTGTCTTCCTCCTCGCCGATGGGTGTCTCGAGGGAGATGGGCTCCTTGGCGATCTTCAACACCTTCCGAACCTTCTCCAGGGGGAACTCCATCTTCTCGGCGATCTCCTCGGGGGTCGGTTCCCGGCCCAGCTCCTGGACGAGGTAGCGGGAGGTCCTGATGAGCTTGTTGATCGTCTCGATCATGTGCACGGGAATCCGGATCGTCCGGGCCTGGTCCGCGATGGCCCTGGTGATGGCCTGGCGGATCCACCAGGTGGCGTACGTGGAGAACTTGTAACCCCGCTGGTATTCGAATTTGTCCACGGCCTTCATGAGGCCGATGTTACCTTCCTGGATCAGGTCGAGGAACTGGAGGCCCCGGTTGGTGTATTTCTTGGCGATGCTGACCACGAGGCGGAGGTTCGCCTCCACGAGGCGCCGCTTGGCCTCCTCCGCCTTCTTCTCCCCCTCCAGGACGGTCTTGACGACCTTCTTGAAGGTGGTGGTGGGCATCCCCGTCTCCCGGCCGATCCTCTTGAGGGTCCGCTCGGCCTCCTTGATCGCCGCCTCCGCCTCCCTGAGGCTCGTCGCGGAGGCACCGTACTCCTTCGACACCTGGCGGGCGCTCTTGGGATCGGTCCTCAGGCGCCGCCAGGCCGTTTCCAGCTGTCCCAGGGAAAGACCCAGGAATTCCTTCCACTGGTTGATCTCGGCCTCCGCCTTCTCGATCTCGGCGACCTTCTCCTTGAGACGGCCCACGAGGAGCTCGATCTGTCTCTTACTGAACCTCACCTGACGGCAGTTCTGGATGACGGCCCGGAGGTTCTTCTCCAGGTCCTTCTGCAACTCCGCCTTGACGGCGGAGCGGACGCGCTTGGACCTCAGCTTCGCCCGGATGGCCTCGTTCTTCTCATGAAGCTCCTTGACCTTGTCGATGAGCTTGATGACCCGTTCTCTGTGAATATCCTCCTCGACGAAACCCTCCTCGTCCTCCAGGTTGTCCACGACGGTCTTCACCCTGATCTCGCCCGTCTTGAGCTTCTCTCCGATATCGATGACGTCGCCGATACAGACGGAGACCCTAAAAACGGAGTTTATCACCTCCCGGATCCCCTCTTCGATCTTCTTGGCGATCTCCACCTCGCCGTCCCGGCTCAGGAGGGGGACCATCCCCATCTCCCGGAGATACATCATCACGGGGTCGCCCGTCTTGCCGGCGGCGGGCAGGAGACCCAGCAGGTCCTCATCCTTGGCCGCCGTCAACTCTTCGGAGGTCTTCTTAACGACCAGTTTCTCGCCCTTGCTGGTGTCGATGATATCGATGTTCCGCTCCCCGAAGAGCATGATGATGTCGTCGATCTGCTCCGCCGAGGTGATATCGGCCGGCAGGAGATCGTTCACGTCATCGAAGGTGAGAAACCCCTTCTCCTCCCCCAGGGAGAGCAGTTTCTTGAATTCGTCCGAGTTAAGATCCTTTCCCATGATCGACCTCGCTGTTTCTCCGTTTTGGCGCCTCTTCCTTCTCTTCCTGAAGGAGCCTCTCCTTTTCCTCCAGGAGCTTCCTTACCTCTCCCTCGTTCCCTTCCTCCTGGGCCTTGAGGAGGGCCATCCTCAAAAGGCGGTGACGCCGGCGATACCACTTGCGCCTGATCTGACGGCACGCATCGTTGAAATACCTCTCCAGATCCCCTTCCCCCTGGGAAGTCCTCGTCACGAGGGCCCCCAAGAGCGTCGCCCTGAGGCCCTCGTCCGCCAGCCCGTCGAGGAGGGCCGCGCAATCCGCCCCGATCTTCTCCGGCGGCAGATCGCACAGTCGCCCCCCGAACCTTCGCAGCTCCTCGCTTTCGTAATACCCCAGGGCCTCCCGCATCGTCGAAAGAGGCACAGATCCAGGGTTTTCCATGAAAATCCTGATTAGTTCCACCTCCAGGGGGTCTGCCTTCGACCCGGAGGTCCGCGCCTCCCTCACGGCCCTTTCCGGGGCCCCCACTTGTTGCTCACCGCCTGTGGACCCGATCTCTCTCTTCAGAACCGCTTCGTCCACGCCGATACGATCGGCGATTCTCCTGATGAAGAGGTTCCGCTCCACGGGGTTTTCGATGGCGGCCAGGAAGGAAAGGGACTCGCGCAGGCGGGTCCTGTCCATGTCCACGGCGCCCCGCGTACCGAAGACGGTGTCTATGTAATACTCGACGGCGGGTCTGGCCTTGGCCACCAGTTCCCCGAAGCCCTCCGGACCGAAGGCCCGGACATGATCGTCGGGATCGTATCCCTCCGGCAACACCACGGCACGGCACGGCAAACCGCCCGCGAGAAAGAGCCCCAGGCTCCTGGAAAGGGCCTTCCTACCCGCCTCGTCGGCGTCGAAGACCACTGCGGCGCCGTCGGCGAAACGCCGCAGGAGGTCCACATGATCCCTGGTCAGGGCCGTCCCGAGGGTGGCGACGACGTTTTTGATCCCCCTGTCCCACAGGGTCAAGAGATCGAGATAGCCCTCGACGACAATGGCGTAACCCTCCCGCCTTACGGCCTCCCTGTTGATACCGAGTCCGTAGAGGATTCGACCCTTCACGTAGACGGGCGATTCGGGGGAGTTGAGGTACTTCGGTTCCCCCTCCCCGATGACCCGGCCCCCGAAGGCCACGACACGGCCGTTCATGTCGTGGATGGGAAAGATCAGGCGATCCCGGAACCGATCGTAGTAACCGCCTTTCTGTCCCTTGACGACGAGGCCCGCCTCCTCCGCCAACTCCAGTTTCACCCGCCGCGACGCGAGGAAATCCCTCAGATTCCTCCACCCCTCGGGGCTGTAGCCCAGCCTGAAGGTTTCGATGGTCTCCTCCTTCAGGCCCCGATTCTTCAGATAGGCCCTCGCCCGCTCACCGGCGGGGGAATGGAGGGACCGCCGGAAGTACCCCTCCGCCAGGGTGTTGACCTCGAAGATCTGTTCCCGCCGCGAGACCTTTTCCCTCTCCGCCGCCGTCAACCGCCGCTCAGGCAGGGACACCCCGGCCCTTGAAGCAAGATGACGGATCGCCTCCGGGAAGGTCATGGCGTTGACCTTCATCACGAAGGTGACGACATTACCTCCCTCACCGCAGCCAAAACAGTAAAAGATCTGTTTTTCCCGATTCACGGTGAAAGAGGGGGTCTTTTCACCGTGAAAAGGACATAGACCGACGTAATTCCTCCCCGCCTTGCGCAGGCTGACATAGGAAGAGACGACCTCCACGATGTCGTTCCTGCGCCGCACCTCCTCGACGGCGTCGGCGGGGATCGTCATCGTCACGGGGAAAGTTTGGCCTTCACCATCTCGCTGACCGCCTTCCCGTCGGCCTTGCCGCTGATGACCGGCATGAGGGCCTTCATGACCTTACCCATGTCCTTCGGGCCGGCGGCGCCCGTGTCGGCGATGGCCTTGTCGATGGCAGCGGCCAGCTCCTCCGGGGTGAGCTGCCGGGGGAGGAAAGACTGGACGACGGCCAGTTCCGCCTTTTCTTTTTCCACCAGGTCCGGTCTGCCGCCCTTTTCGAACTGTTCAATGGAGTCCTTGCGTTGCTTAACCATGGACGTGAGGACCTGGTGGAACTCGGCCTCCGTCAACTCCCGACGCAACTCGATCTCCTTGTTGTGGAGGGCCGTCTTGATCATCCGCAGGGCGGAGAGACGGATCTTGTCCTTCTCCTTGGCCGCCGCGACACTTTCCTTTTCGATCCTTTCCTTGAAGTTCATCTTTTTTTACGCTCCCTCACCCGGCGACCGGCCACTTGAAGGCCGTGTCGCTTGATTTAATCTAATCCTTCACCCCTCGGTGTCAATAGGGCTAGGGTCAACCCAGTTCGTCCCTCAGTTTTCGCCCCCCCAGGACGTGCATGTGGAGGTGAAAGACGACCTGTCCGCCCTCGGCGTTGCAGTTGATCACGGTCCGAAAACCCTTTTCGCTGATCCCTTTCCGTTTCGCGACCTCCTGGGCGGCGGCCGTCATGGCCCCGACATAGGGCATGAGATCGGACGTGACGTCCATGAGGGTCGCGATGTGGATCTTGGGGACGACGATACAGTGCACCGGGGCCATGGGATGGATGTCCTCGAAGGCCAGGACAAGGTCGTCCTCGTAGACACGGGTACTGGGAATCTCGCCGTTGACGATCCTGCAGAAGATACAATCGCTCATCTCTCCCTACCTCCCCTTGTGGAAATTTTCGGCCCTCTTTGTCACCCGGACCGCCTCCGTCAGATCGAGGGCGCCCGTGTACAGGGCCCGACCGACGATGACGCCTATGACCCCCTCGGTCTCGAGGGGGAGGAGCCTCTCGATATCACCAAGACCGGCGACACCGCCGGAGGCGATGACGGGTATGTGGGTGCGGCGGGCCAGTTCCCTCGTCGCCTCGATATTGACCCCCGTCTCCATGCCGTCCCGACGGATGTCCGTGTAAACGATGGCGGCGATGGGACAATCGCCGTAACGTTCGGCCAGGTCGAAGACCGTCGCCCCCCCTTCCTCCGTCCAGGCCGAAACGGCAATCTGCCCGCCTTTGGCGTCGATCCCGAGGATCACTTGATCGGGGTAAAGGTCGCAGGCCTCCCTCACGAAGGCCTCGTCCCTGAGGGCGGCGGTCCCAAGGATCACCCATCGTACACCGAGACCGAGATAGAAACGCACCGTCTCGAGATCCCGGATACCTCCCCCGACCTCCACGGGGATATCCACGGCCCCCACGATGGCCGACACGGCCTCGGCGTTGCGCGGGGCACCCGCCAAGGAGCCGTCGAGGTCGACGACGTGGAGCCGCTCCGCCCCCTTGTCCCGCCAGTGACGGGCCATGGCGGCAGGATCTTCACCGTAGACCGTCACCCGGGAGAAATCGCCCTGGGCGAGGCGGACGCACCTCCCCTGCCGCAAGTCGATTGCCGGAATGACGATCATCGTTACTCCTGTAAAACCTTTTCCTTCGGCGTGGAGGACGACTGAGGAGCCGGGACCGGGAACCTCTTGAGGACCTCCTCGACACCTTCCGCGGCCAATTCCCGGGCGGTTATCCAGCGGCCCCTGTCCTTCACAAAATTGGAAATTTGCAACATATTTTCCATCAGGGATGTCTGGGTCTTGTCAAAGGTAGCCTTCCAGACCAGGTCCCCGTCGCGGCAGCGGAACAGCTGGACCTCGAAGGCCACCGAGGCGGGTTTCTCCACACCGTAGTCGTAACCCTTGCGCTCGCGGAAACGGTAGACGTAGCCCACCAGGACGCCGTCGGCCTCGAGCTGACGGCCGATCCTGACCATCCCCTCCGGGAGGCCCATGTTGCCGTCCGTGTGGATGACCTGGGAGAGGATCCCGGCCGTGCGGTCGGTAGAGACGAGGTCAAAATGGCCCTTCGCCGCCAGGCGCTCCCAAAACAGGTCCTGGACGATCCGCGCCGGGACGCCGGGTGAACTTTCACCCTTCAGGGAGGAGATGGGGACCTTCGCCGCCACGGCCAGGGCGGCATACTCGTCGGGCGACAGGTCCTGAAAGGGCAACACGGCGATTCTTTTGAAGGCCGCGCCCTTGTCCGGGCCGCCCTGGGTGGTCACGCCGCTTGCCCTGTGGCACCCCCCGACAGCGAGGGCCGCCAGGAGCAGGAAGACAAAAAATGAACTAAAGGAACGCTTCTTCATTCACACCGGTCTCCTCAGAGGGTTCCCTTTGTGGAGAGGACTCCCCGTATATTTCCGGGGCGGGAAGAGGCCTGGTCGAGGACCCGGGCGAAGGCCTTGAAGACCGCCTCGACCTTGTGGTGGCTGTTCCTTCCGTACAACAGGTCGATATGGAGGGTACAGGCGCAGTGGTCAGTGAAGGCCTTGAAGAATTCAGGCAGGAGCTGGGGGTCGAAATCGCCGATCCTCCCCGTTCCCGTCCGTACACGATAGACCAAGAAAGGTCGCCCCGAGAGGTCAACGGCCGCCTGGCAGAGACTCTCGTCCATCGGCACCAGGGCTTGTCCGTAACGCGCGATCCCTTCCTTGTCACCCAGGGCCCGACTAAATGCCTGTCCCAGGCAGATACCGAGATCCTCCACGAGGTGGTGATCGTCGATGGCCGTGTCTCCCCTGCCCTTCACCGTCAGGTCGAACAGACCATGGCGGGAAAAGAGTTGGAGCATGTGGTCCATAAAAGGAACGGTGGTATCGACCTCTCCCTTGCCCGACCCGTCGAGAAGGAGCTCGACGACGATGTCCGTCTCGTTGGTCACCCTCTCTACCCTGGCCATGCGCAACCCTTCGGAACCCATGGTCTTTATCCCCCTCAACCTTTCATATGACCTTGTTTAAGGCGTATTCGATGATCCCTTCCGCCCCCGCTTCCCGCAGGATGGGGATGAGGTCCCTTACTACCGAGCTGTCCACGATGGTCTCCACGGCGTACCATTCCTCGGAGAAGAGCCCCGAGATGGTCGGGGCCTTGAGGGAGGGCAGGAGGAGGATGACCCGGCCGAGGTTCTCCTTGGACACGTTCATCTTGAGACCTACCTTCCCCATGGCGAGGAGGGAGCCGACGAGGAGGGTGCGGATCTGCTCGATCTTCTGTCTTTTCCAGGGGTCCTTCCAGGATTGGCGGTTGGCGATAAGCTGCGTGTTGGTCCGCATGATCTCATGGACGATCCTCAGTTTGTTCGCCCTGATGGTGGACCCCGTTTCCGTGACCTCCACGATGGCGTCGACGAGTCCCTCGACGACCTTGGCCTCCGTGGCCCCCCAGGAGAACTCCACCGTCACGGGTATTTGGCGTTCCGCGAAATACCGCTTCGTGTAATTAACCAGTTCCGTCGAGATCCTCTTGCCCGCCAGATCCTCCAGGCGGCGGATTTCCGAGTCCTGACGGACCACGACGACCCACCGGGCCTGTTTGACCGAGGCCTTGGAATAGATCAGGTCCTGGACAACCTCCACGTCCGAATCGTTCTCCAGTATCCAGTCCCGTCCCGTCAAACCCATGTCGAGGGTGCCGTCTTCCACATAGCGGGACATCTCCTGGGCCCGGACGAGGGTGCAGGTCATCTCCTCGTCGTCCACGTCGGGGAAATAACTCCGGCTGTCGTAGGTTATACGCCAACCGGCCCTTTTGAAGAGCTCGACGGTGCTGGCCTCAAGGCTCCCCTTGGGGATGCCGACCTTCAGCTTTCTTTGTTCCATCTAACCGTATACCTTCTCAGGATCGAAGTATCTCTCGCCGTCCACCACCCAACCCTCGTCGGTGAGCCGGCGGTAGAAGCAGGACCGATGGCCCGTGTGACAGGCGGCGCCGCCCATCTGCTCGACCTTGATGAGGACTGCGTCGGCGTCGCAATCCAGGCGGATCTCCCTGACGATCTGAAAGTGCCCGGAGGTCTCGCCCTTGACCCACAGGGAGCCTCTCGACCTGCTCCAGAAGGTGGCCTTCTTAGTCCTCAAGGTCTCCCTCCAGGACGCCGGGTTCATGTAGGCCACCATCAGGACCTCACCCGTTGTCGCGTCCTGGACGACGGCGGGGATCAAGCCTCCCCCCTTGTCGAAATCCGGTTCCTTTTCCGTCAGGACCATCGGTCCCTGCCTCCTTTCAATCGGGCGGGGATCGTAAAAGAATACGCCTTTTTTATCAAGCGTTTTTTTTGGAAGACCCCATTTTGGACCTTGTCGGGGACGGACATTTTTGCTATTTTTCGATCATCATCCCTAAGGGGGTCGGATGCTATGCCCATGATGATCGGCGGTGCCATTGGGGCGTTTTTGGGAATAATAGGATTGATCGCCTGGTGGGGTTCCTTCATTATGATCCTCAAGGGGGCCCTCCCCATCCTGCTCATCCTGGGCGGGATCCTGGCCGTTTACGTAGGTTACGACGACATGCAGGAAAAATTGCGTGAAGAGCGTCAAAGGCAAGAGGAGAAACTCGAGAAGGCCCGGGAGGAGATAGAGGCCATGCGGGCCAAGGCGGAACAATACAAGGAGGAATTGGAAAGGCTGCGGGGAGATGGAAAATAATCCTTGACTTCCCCGCCGATTTGCCCTAATCAGCTGCCCATGACGGCAAAGACATCCATAATCAAGCCTTTACGCCTCTCTTCTTACACCTACATGTATTGATGCCTGCCGTCCGCCCTCTCGGGCGTGCGCGCAGGCTACCCCAAAATCACCTTCAAAGGAGATCTGCAACAACCCGAATGCCTAAAAGGCAGGGAAAGTTATTATTATCAATAGGAGGAGACCCATGAGAAAGATCTTCATCACCATCTTGACCGTCGTGATTACCGTCGTTATGGCCTCGTCGGTCTGGTCGGCCACGACCCTCACCTACAGCATCTTCTTCCCGCCCACCCACGGCCAGGCCAAGGCGGGGGAGGCCTGGGCCAAGGAGATCGAAAGACTCACAAACGGTGCCGTCAAGATCAGGGTCCTGGCGGGGGGCACCCTGACCCCGGCGGACCAGGTCTATGACGGGGTCCAGAAGGGCATCTCCGATATCGGCATGTCCTGTTTCGCCTACACAAAGGGCCGCTTCCCCCTCATGGAGGTCCTCGACCTACCCCTGGGTTATCCTAACGGGCGGGTGGCCACCCGGGTCGCCAACAACTTCTACAACAAATTTAAACCGACGGAGCTCGACGGGGTCAAGGTCCTCTACCTCCACGCCCATGGACCGGGACTGCTCCACACCGTCAGGCCCGTCTCGTCCCTGGAAAACCTCCGGGGCATGAAGATCCGTTCCACCGGCCTCAGCGCCAAGATCGTCACCGCCTTGGGCGGGGTCCCCGTCGCCATGCCCCAGGGTTCCACCTACGAATCCCTACAGAAGGGGGTCGTGGCGGGTACCTTCGGCCCCATCGAGGTCCTCAAGGGGTGGAAACAGGCGGAGGTCATCAAGTACACCACCGACTGCCCCGAGGTCGGCTACACGACAACCATGTTCGTCGTCATGAACCTCAAGAAGTGGAACGCCCTCCCCAAGGACGTCCAGAAGATCTTCGAGGACGTGAGCGCCCGCTGGATAGACGTCCACGGCAGGACCTGGGACGACTTGGACAAGGAGGGGAGGGAGTACAGTCTCTCCCTGGGCAACAAGATCATCACCCTGCCGAAAAAAGAAAAAGAGCGGTGGCGCCAGGCGGTCAAACCCGTCATCAATGAATACATCATGGCCGCCGGCGCCAAAGGGCTGCCTGCCAAGGAGGCGGTCAAGACGGCGGAGGCCCTGGTGAAGAAACACGCCAAGACCCTGAAGTAGCTTTCATACCTCAGGCCATGCAACGTATAGACCGGCCCCTCCAGACGGCCGCCACCTTCGTAAACCGTCTCGCCGGGGGCATCATCGTCGCCATGATGATCCTCACCTGTGCCGACGTGGTGTTGCGCCTCTTCGGGCGGCCCATACCCGGAACCTATGAGCTGGTGGGGTTCGCCGGGGCCCTGGCGGCCTCCTTCTCCCTGGCGAGAACGGCCCTCGACGGGGGACATATAGCCGTGGAGTTCCTCGTAGATCGCCTGCCCACGCGCTTACAGGTCCTCCTGGCGGCCCTCGGCTCTTTAGGGGGCGCCGTCCTTTTCGTTCTCGTGACCTGGCACAGTTTCATCTATGCCCTTGATCTCAAGGAAAGCGGCGAGGTTTCCATGACCCTCGGTTTTCCCGTCTATCCCGTGGTGCTGGGGATCGCCTGCGGCTGCGGCCTCTTGACCCTCGTCCTGGCGGCGGATGTGATCCGGGAAACGCGGAGGTTATTCAAGTGACGCCCATCGCCGCCGGCATCGCGGGCTTCGTCGCCCTGATCGTCCTCATGCTGATGCGGATCCCCGTGGGATTCGTCATGGCCCTGGTGGGGGTGGTCGGCTTCGGTCTCCTCGTGGGGTGGGAGGCGAGTCTCGGGATGGCGGCCAGAGACTTCTTCTCTCTCTTCGGATCTTACAACCTCACCGTCATCCCCCTCTTTTTGTTCATGGGGCAGGTGGCCCACCACGCGGGCATCAGCGGCCGCCTCTTTCACACGGCCCACATGTTCCTGGGGCACTTCCGCGGCGGCGTCGCCATGGCCACCATCGGGGCCTGCGCGGGATTCTCCGCCATCTGCGGATCCACCAGCGCCACGGCCGCGACCATGGCCACCGTGGCCCTCCCCCAGATGAAAAAACTCCGTTACCACCCCGCCTTGGCAACGGGGGTGGTGGCCGCGGGGGGGAGCCTCGGTATCCTCATCCCCCCCAGCACCATCTTCATCGTCTACGGGATCATGACGGAACAATCGGTAGGGAAACTCTTTATGGCGGGGATCATCCCCGGCGTAATCCTCTCTCTCCTGTTCGTGGCCGTGATCATCATCTGGACCAGAATACGGCCGGAGCTGTGTGAAAAGGCCCCCGCCGCCCCCTGGGGAGAGAGGATCTCTTCCCTCAAGGGGGTCTATGAGACGGTCCTGATCTTCATCCTCGTCATGGGCGGTCTCTTCGCCGGCATTTTCACCCCCACGGAGGCGGCGGCGGTGGGCGCCTTCGGAACCCTGGCGGTGGCCGTCATCGGCAGGCAACTCAGCTGGCGGGGTTTCGTCCTCGCCCTGGAGGAGACGACGCGCATCTCCTGCATGATCATGCTCATCGTGGCCGGGGCGACGGTTTTCGGCCATTTCCTGGCCGTCACCACCATCCCCACCGAGATCGGATCCTGGGTGTCGGCCCTCCCCCTCCCCGGATGGGTCATCATCGCCACCATCATCGGGGTATATTTGCTTCTGGGCTGCCTGATGGACTCCCTGGCCATGATCATGCTCACCATCCCCATCTTTTTCCCCGTTGTGACGGCCCTGGGTTACGACCCCATCTGGTTCGGCGTGATCATCGTGGTCGTGACGGGCATGGGCGTCCTCACCCCACCGGTGGGGATCAATGTCTACATCGTGGGCTCCGTGGCCCGAGACGTCCCCCTGCCCGTCATCTTTCGGGGCGCCACCCTGATGCTGACGGCCCAGGTCGCCCTGACTGCCATCCTCTTGTCCTTCCCCGAGGTCGCCCTGTTCCTCCCCCGCCTCATGCATTGACGAGGATCGCCAAGAGCTCCCGACCGTAACGACCCGCCTTTTCCTCGGAAAGGACGCCTCTGACGGCCTCCGGCGTCGCCTCGGCAGCCGCCAGGCGGAGGAGCTCCGAGTCAGACAGGACCATGAAGATGGCCCTGTCCATCCCCTTGGCCCTCTGAAACCGCCAGCGGTAGAGATGCTCCAGACGCCGCTGCTGCCGCGCCGTAAGATCGTAAAAGCCGGGTATCCGCGTGTGCCCGTTCCGGTCGAAGGTCCTCTCCTGCCACGTCACCTCGGCGATCTCCCCGAAGACCCGCTCCGCTTCCGCCACCAGTCCCCTCGCCGCGATTTCCGCCTCGAGCCTCCTCCGGAGGGGTTCCAAAAAAGCGACGTCCCGAACGGCATAACGGATCTGAGTCTCCGTGAGGGGTCTTAAGTCCCAGCGCGAACGTTGGACCTTGCGTTCCTTCTCTAGGGTGACCCCGAGGACGTCGCCGACCAGGCCGGCGAGGGAAAGGCGGCCGCAGCCCAAAAGGGAGGCGGCACGGTAGGTGTCGAAGATGTTGGCGAAGTCGAAACCGTAATCCCTCTTCAGGATCCGGATGTCGTTGTCCCCGGCGTGGAGGACCTTGAGGATCCCGGGGTCCCTGAAGATCCTGCCGAGACAGGAGAGGTCTCGTTCCTGGAGGGGATCGAAGAGGTAGGTTTTCTTCTCCACGCAGATCTGGATGAGGCAGAGTTTCTCCCGGAAATAGCGGAAAGAATCGTATTCCGTATCGATTGCGACGGCGGCGGCCCGCACGGCGGCCTCAAAGAGGCTCTCCTCGGCCCCTTGGCCGTCAACCCACATCCAATCCTGCCAGAAATCCTCCAACGGCCTGCAGCTCCTTCTTCCCGAGTCGCACCCTTATAGGGCACAAAGATATATCCGTCAAGGTGCCGGACGGCGAAAAAAGGCTGGATATTTGTCGGAGTTTGTAATAGAGAGGGCATTCATTCCCTGTCTATAAGGAGGTCCGACGTTTAGGAGTATATGAGATTCGATATCGCCCGGGCCGGCAGCGGCCTTACCTACGAGATAAGAAACATCGTCAACGTGGCCAACAGGCTGCAGGAATTAGGCGTTGAGGTGCACTGGGAAAACATCGGCGATCCCGTTCTCAAGGGGGAGCATATCCCCGACTGGATGAAGGAGATCCTCAGCGACATCATCAAGGACGACCTCTCCTTCGCCTATTCCCCTACCCAGGGGATGGATAAGACCCGCGATTACCTGGTCGGGCGGGTCAACCGCCGGGGCAAGGCCCAGATAACCAAAGACGACATCATCTTCTTCAACGGCCTCGGGGACGCCATCGCCAGAGCCTACAGCGCCATCCGGGTCGACGCCCGTGTCATCGTCCCCGAACCGACCTATTCGACCCACTTCCTCGCCGAGGTGCTCCACGCCTCCTTCCCCCCGAACAGCTACCGGATGAACCCATACAGCAACTGGCATCCGGACCTCCGGGAACTGGAACAGAAGGTCAAGAGCCATCACTCCATCGTGGGGATCCTGGTGATCAACCCGGACAACCCGACGGGCTTCGTCTACCCGCCGGAGACGCTGCAGCAAATCGTCCGAATAGCCAAGGAATACGATCTTTTTCTTATCTTCGACGAGACCTACATCAACATGGTCTACAACGGAAAGACGACGGTCCCCCTCTCCGACATCATCGAGGACGTCCCAGGCTTCAGCATGAAGGGTATCTCCAAGGAGTTCCCCTGGCCCGGGGCGCGGTGCGGGTGGATAGAGGTGTACAACGCCCACCGGGACGAGACCTTCGCCCGTTACATCGATATCATCCTCAAGCAGAAGATGTCCGAGGTGTGCTCCACCACCCTGCCCCAGATCTCCATCCCCCTCATCATGGAACACCCCGAGTACAAAAACTATCTCAACGAAAGGATCCGTCACTACGAGCGCCTGTCGAACATCGCCTACAACCTCCTCAAGGACGTCCCCTGCCTCATCGTCAACAAGACCAACGGCGCCTTCTACATGACGGCCGTCTTCAACGAGGCCTTCCTGAACAACCGCCAGACCCTCCCCATAAGACACCGGGAGGTCAAGGAGTTCGTGGAAGAGCTCGTCAGCCAGAAGATCGAGCTGGACAAACGCTTCGTCTATTACCTCCTGGCCTCGACGGGTATCTGCGTCGTTCCCCTCACCTCCTTCTTCACGAACCTCCAGGGGTTCCGCATGACCCTCCTGGAGAAGGATGAGGCGAAGTTCGAACAGATCGTCAAGACCATCGCCGAAAAGGTGGTGGAGTACATAGACTCTTCCCGCTGACCCGATCACGCGACCATGGCGACCCCCGGGCTCCCCGGGGGTTTTTGTTTGTGATTGCAAATGACGGCCTCTTGGCGTATGGGCTTCACCATATCCGGCCAAGGAGGATGGGTCCATGAAGGTGCAGTGCCTGGGAGCGGCCCGTACGGTCACGGGTTCCTGTTTCGTCGTCACGACGGGGGAAAACCGTTTCGCCGTCGATTGCGGTCTCCACCAGGGTGGGGCGGAGACGGAGAGGCGAAACTGGCAGATCGGCCCCTACCGGCCCGGCGAGCTGGACTTCATCCTCATCACCCATGCCCACCTGGATCACACGGGTCTCCTGCCGCGCCTCGTCGCCGCCGGTTACCGGGGACCCGTCTATGCCACCCCGCCCACGGCGGATCTCCTCAAGATCATGCTCCTCGACAGTGCCCACATCCAGGAGATGGAGGCCCTCTGGAAGAGCAGAAAAAGGCTCCGTCACGGCGAGAAGGGCGTGGATCCCCTCTATACCATATCGGACGCCGAGAAGACCCTGGGGCTCATCAAGACGGTCCGTTATGAAGAGTCCCTTAACCCCTGCCGGGGCGTGAAGGTGACTTTCCGTGACGCCGGGCACATCTTGGGTGCCGCCCTCCTCGACATGGAAGTGGAAGAGGACGGGATCACCACGAGGACCATCTTTTCCGGCGACATAGGACGTCCCGCCCAGCTCATCGTCAAGGACCCGGTGACGCCCGGGGAGGCCGATTTTCTCTTCATGGAGTCCACGTACGGCAACCGGGACCATAAAAGCGAAAAGGACAGCCTCGACGAGCTGGCCGAGGCCGTGTCATACAGCTACAGCCGCGGCGAGAAGGTCATCATTCCCGCCTTCGCCGTGGAGAGGACTCAGGAGATGATATACTGTTTCCATCTCCTCGACAGAGACGGACGCCTGCCCAAGGACATGCCCGTCTATGTCGACAGCCCCCTGGCGATCCAGGCCACGGAGATCTTCCGCCGCTGGGCCGAATACTTCGACGACGAGGCCCAGGCCCTGCTGAAAGCACATGAAGACCCCCTGACCCTGCCCCAGCTGCGCCTCACGCGAACCACCTCCGAATCCATCGGGATCAATGAAACCCCCGGGCCGGCCGTGGTCATCTCCGCCAGCGGCATGGCCGACGCGGGTCGGATAAAACACCACCTGCGCCACAATCTCTGGCGGGAAGGCGCCAGTGTCGTCTTCGTCGGTTTCCAGGCCCAGGGCACCACGGGACGAAGGATCGTGGAGGGGGCACAGCGGGTGCGCATCTTCAACGAAGACGTGGCCGTCAAGGCAAGGATCTTCACCATCAACGGCTTCTCCGCCCACGCGGGGCAAAGCCAACTCATCCGTTGGCTCGGCAACTTCACCTCCCCGAGGCTCCAGGTCTTTCTCGTCCACGGTGAACACACGGCCCAACTGGCCTTGGCGGAGAAGATCAGGGAGACCTACGGACTGCCAGTCTTGATCCCCGACCATCTCGAGGAATTGACCCTCAAGAAGGGCGAGATCCCGGCGCGGATACCCGCCGCGGAGAGAGCGGCACCCCCCGTGAACTGGCAAGAGGTTCTCGAAGGACTGGCCGCCGCCGTCGAAGATCTCCGCTGCCACCGGGCCGCCCTCGAGGCCTTGCCCCGTGAGGAACAGCTCCTCCTCCGGGAGAGGATCGAATCGCTCATGCCCTTCCTGTCACGATACAGGGCCTGAACGGAGTCGATTGAACCCCCCCTCGGGCCTACTCGTAGTGGAAATCGGCGATGATGTGGAGACGGGAGATCTTCATGGCGGCGGGGAGGGGATCGAAGGGGGCGGCGGACCGGACGACGCGCAAGGCCCCTTCGTCCAAGAGGGGAAACCCCGATGAGGAGGCCACGAAGTAATCCACCAACCCGCCCCGGTCGTCGATGGAAAACCGGACGGTGGCCACACCCTTCTCACCCTTGGCGACGGCCACTTCCGGGTAGATCCATCGTTCCTCGATCCTCCTTTTGACCTTCATCAGATAGTCCCGATAGCGGCGGTCGCCGCCGTCCATGCGAACAACGGCCTCCCTGGGCGCCCCCCCGGACGGCTTTGCCACGGCGTCCGTTTCCTTGGCCTCCTGCTGGGAGGGCGTTTCCGCCTCGGGGACGTAAGGCTGGAGATCAACCCTCATGACCTGTCCCGTAACCGTCACCCCCTGAGGCAGATCGGCCGTCAGGGGTATGGCAAGGACGCACAAGTGGGCGGCGGCGGAGACCAGCGCGGCGACGATGAACGGCCTATGTCTTTTCCCTGCCTTCATAAACTCACCCGAATATAGATAAAGGGCGAGGGAAATTCAACGCCCGATCTTGACTTTGCCGCCCGTCTCCCCTACCATCGGTCCCTATGATTGAAACGGCCTCTCAAGTCCTCAAGGGAATCCACGTCAAAGATCTCGTCGATATAGTTATCCTGACGGTCATGATATCGGCCCTCCTTGTCTGGTTCAAGAAAAGGGCCTCCCGCTTCGTCCTCATCGGGATCAGCGTCTTGGGTGTGATCTACTTCCTCGCCCGGTCTTTCCACCTTTACCTCACCACGCAGGTCCTCCACGGCTTCTTCGCCATCTTCCTCTTCGTGGTGGTGGTGATCTTTCAGGAGGATCTGCGGCGTCTCTTCGAACGACTGGCCCTCATCGGCCCCTTCGGCAAGAGCCGCCGCATAAATGATCCCGATCGGGCCGATCGGTCGGACGCGATCGTCGGGGCCGTCGAAAACATGGCCAGGAAAAAAATCGGGGCCCTCATCGTGATCAAGGGCAGGGACCCCTTGGATCGCCACCTCACGGGCGGTGTCGCCCTTGACGGCCTCGTCAGCCAGCCCCTTCTGGAAAGCATTTTCGATCCCCACAGTCCCGGACACGACGGGGCCGTAATCGTCGAGGGGCCGCGCATCTCCCGTTTCGGTTGCCACCTGCCCCTCTCCACCTCGGCGGACACAACGGGACGCCGCGGCCTCCGCCACACGGCGGCCCTCGGCCTCGCCGAACGCTCCGACGCCTTGTGCATCGTCTGTTCCGAGGAACGAGGAACCATCTCGATCGCCCGTGGTGAAACCATCGAGACCTTGAGCAGGGCGCAGGACCTCAGAGACATCCTGAAAGGCGTCACCGGTCAGGAGCCTGCCTCGAGGAAGACCTCGTGGGTGGGGACGTGGCTGAGAAAAAACACCCGGGAAAAGGCCATCGCCTTCGGCCTGGCCTGTCTATTGTGGGTCATGTTCGGATACCAGCGGGAACCGGTTTACCGGGAATTCCCGGTCCCCATAGAATACGCCAACGTCACAGGCGACATCGTCATCGAAGAGGCCAAAACGCCTTTCATCCGCGTCGTTCTCGCCGGTTCGCCCCATTCCTTCGACCTTATCAATCCCCAGCAGTTGAAGATCTCCCTGAACATGTCCCAGGTGCGGGAAGGATCCCAGGAAATGATGTTGACGCGGGACATGGTCCGCGGCCTCCCTTCGGATCTCACCGTCGCGTCCATGACGCCCGTCTCCGTCACCGTCAGCGCCAGACGCCTCGTAAACGCCGTCCTCCCCGTGGAGGTAGTGACGAAGGGCAAACCACCCGACAGGATCGCCATCACCAAGATCACCGTGCACCCTTCCACTATCCAGGTCCTGTTACCCCAGGGTCCGCAGGCCGGCCGACCCCCCCTCCAGACCTATCCCGTCGATCTCTCCCAGATCAGGGAATCTACCAGCCTGGAGGTCCCCCTACTTTTGCCCCCCAACATCGTTTTTGCGAAAGACAAGAAACCCGTGGTACGGGTAACGGTGACCGTCCGGGCAAGAAGGCCCTGACAGCCCGGAAGCGAACGGCGCCGATGCAAAAGGGCTTGTGCGGGTATCGAGAATAGAATATAGGAGTGTCAAAACATTCAGGGAGGACGAGAAAATGAGCGTGTTCAGGGGCAGCGATATCGTGGAATTCGCCATCCGCGTGGAAGAAAACGGGGAGAACTTTTACCGGTACGCCATTCAGCTCGCCAAGGACGAGGAAACGAAGAAGATGTTTTCCCTCCTGGCGGACCAGGAGAAACAGCATCAGAAGGTCTTTCGCCGCATCTTCGCCGCCATGGAGAAATACACCCCCCCCGAGACATACGACGGCGAATACGCCGCCTATCTCCACAACTACATCGACGGGAACGTGATCTTCGACAAGAAGGCCCTGGACGAAGAGTTCGCCAAGATCAAGGACGTGGCGGCGGCGTTGGATTTCGCCATCAAGAGGGAGCTGGACTCGATGCTCTACTACCACGAGATCAAGCGTCTGGTGCCGGAGAACGAGCACACCGTCATCGAGGACATCATCGAGGAAGAGAGGAAACACTTCAAGGGCCTCTCCAAACTTCGTCAACGGTACGTCAAATAAGAGGGGCCCATGAGCGGAGGCGATACCCAGGGCCGGGTATTCTACCGAAACCTGAGGAAGGTTTATCCCGTCGCGGCCCGCGGGGAGGGCATCTATATCTATGATACGGAAGGGAAGGCCTACATAGACGGTTCCGGCGGGGCGGCCGTGGCCTCCATAGGCCACGGCGTCAAGGAGATCGCCTCGGCCATGGCGGCCCAGCTCGACCTCCTCGCCTTCTGTCACGGTTCCCAGTTTACCTCCCGGGCGGCCGTCGACCTGGCGGAGAAGCTCCTGGCCATGTCACCGCCGGGGATGAACCGGGTGTACTTTCTCTCGGGCGGTTCCGAGGCCGTGGAGACGGCCGTCAAAATGGCCCGCCAGTACCAGTCGGACCGGGGCAAACCAACGAAATACAAGGTCATTTCGAGGTGGACCAGTTTCCATGGCAATACCCTGGGGGCCCTGGCCCTTGGGGGTCACACGGGGAGGAGGCGCTATTACCTACCCCTGATCCCCCATACGCCACACATCGTCCCGGCTTACTGCTACCGCTGTCCCTACGGAAGGACACCGGAGACGTGCCGTCTCGAATGCGCCGACGCCCTGGAGGAGGCGATCCTCTACGAGGGGCCCGACTCCGTGTCGGCCTTCCTGGCCGAACCTGTCGTCGGGGCCACCGCCGGCTGCCTCGTCCCCAAGGACGGTTACTTCCAGCGTATCCGGGAGATCTGCGACCGTTACGACTGTCTCCTCATCGCCGACGAGGTCATGACGGGCATCGGCCGGACGGGTAGAAACTTCGCCCTCGATCATTGGGGGGTGAGACCGGACATGATCGTCTGCGCCAAGGGCCTCGGGGCGGGCTACTATCCCATCAACGCCGTGGTGACGACGGAGGAGATCCACCGGGTGATCAAGGAAGGCAACGGGATTTTCGTCCACGGCCACACCTACAGCCAGAACCCCCTGGGGTGCGCCGCCGCCCTGGCGGTCCTCGCCTACATCGAAAGACACGACCTGGTGAGGAGGTCCGCCGAGATGGGCGCCTATCTCCTCGAGGGACTGCGCCGTCTGGAAGAAATTCCCATCGTCGGCGACGTCAGGGGTCTGGGTCTCTTCGCCGGCGTGGAGTTCGTCGTCGACAAGGAGAAGAAGACCCCCTTCGACCCCTCCCTGAAGGTCAACACCGTCATCGCCAACAAGGCCTTCGCCAAGGGGCTCATCGTCTACCCGGGCGGGGGAGGCGCCGATGGCATCCGGGGGGACCATGTCCTCATCGCGCCCCCCTTCACCATCGAGGAAGGACAGATCGACACCCTCGTCGAGATCCTCGGCGAGGCCGTCCTGGAAACGGAACGGGACCTGAGACGATAGATGGACAAGGTCATCATCACCGCCGCCATTACGGGGAGCCGCATGATGAGGGACGTGGCCCCTTATATCCCCATCACACCCGAGGAGATCTTCCTGTCCGCCTACGAGGCCTGGCAGGCGGGGGCCGCGATCTGCCACCTCCATGTCCGGGACCCGGAAACGGGTCTCGGGAGCCAGGACGTGGGGCTTTTCCGCCGGGTGGTGGAACCCCTGAGGGAAAAGACGGACTTGATCCTGAGCCTCACCACCAGCGGCATACCGGGCCGGAACCTCCCCGTGGAGGAGAGACTGGCCCCCCTGTGCCTGAAACCGGAACTCGCCTCCTTCGACGCCGGTTCCATCAACTTAGGGGGCGACGTCTTCATCAACACCCCCGATTTCCTCGATCGGGCGGCGGCGGCCATGAAAGAGGCGGGGGTGAAACCGGAGATCGAGATCTTCGACCTGGGCATGATGGTGACGGCCCTCAGGATGAGGAAGGAGGGAAAACTGGAGGATCCCCTCCACTTTCAGTTCGTCATGGGCACCCCCTGGGGGGCGCCGGCCACCCCCAAGGCCCTCCTTCACCTCCACGACCATCTTCCGGAAAGGTGCACCTGGTCCGTCATCGGTATCGGCAGCGGCCACCTCCCTATGGCCATGATGGGCCTCATCATGGGGGGTCACATCCGGGTGGGAATGGAGGACAATATCTACCTGCGCCGCGGCGTCCCGGCCAAGACCAACGCCGAACTGGTGGAGCGGGTCGTGCGCCTGGCCCGGGAGTACGGCCGGGAGATCTCGACCCCCGCCGAGGCCCGCTCCCTTTTGCACCTGCCCCCCTTCAAGCGGTGAAGGTAAAGATCGCCCTCTGCCAGATGAAGGTGGCCGCCGCGGACCCGGAGGCCAACCTTGCCAAGGCGGAAAAGTTCGTCGCCGAGGCCGCCGCCGGGGGCTGCACCCTGATCTGCTTCCCCGAGATGTGGACCACGGGCTTCAACTGGCATTTCAACGCCTCCTTTGCCCCGGACCACGGCGCCGTCGCGGCGAGGATCGGGGCCCTGGCCGCGGCCGGCGGTCTCTGGATCGGCGGATCCTTCTTGGAATTGGACGAACGTTCCCGCCCGGCCAACACCTTCGTTCTCTTCGACGCCCAGGGGAGGCGGGCGGCCGTCTACCGCAAGACCCACCTCTTCACCTTCATGGGCGAGGAGCGTCACATGGCCGCCGGGGAGCGCCTCACGGCGGTAGAGACGCCCTGGGGGAAGACGGGGCTCGCCGTCTGTTACGACCTGCGTTTCCCGGAACTCTTCCGCACCTACGCCCTCTCGGGGGTGGGACTCTGCCTCCTTCCCGCCGCCTTTCCCCATCCCCGCCTCCAACACTGGCGGATCCTCACCAGGGCCCGGGCCATCGAGAACCAGATGTTCTTCGCCGCCGTTAACCAGGTGGGCGAAGAGGCGATCCCCCGGCAGGGCAGGACGGTATACTTCGGTCACTCCTGCATCATCGACCCGTGGGGTGAAACGCTGGCCGAGGCGGGAGAAGATGAGGAGACCCTCGTTGTCGCCGACATAGACTTGGAACGGGTGGAGGAGATCCGTAACCGCATGCGGGTCCTGAAGGATCGGAGACCGGAGTTGTACAGGCTTTCCTGACGGCGCAGCCGGACCGTCAGCCCTTGAGCCCGTACTTCTTGAGCTTGTATCTCAGCATCCGTTCGCTGATCCCCAGCATCTCCGCCGCCCGGGTCTGATGATAGCCCGACTTCTCCATGGCCTCGACGATCATGGTCCGCTCCAGGTCCTCGATGGAACTCCTCAGGGAGCCCTCGGGCCGTTTCCCCGGTTCACCGCCGTAGAGCATGTCCTCCCCGAAGGGAAGATCCTCGATGGAGATCACGGGATCCCTCGATATCACCACCGCCCTCTCCATGATGTTCTCCAACTCGCGGACGTTTCCTGGGTAGTCGTACTTGATGAGGAGGTCCTGGGCCTCGGAACTGATGCCGACGATGTTCTTGCCGTTCTCCCGGGCGAAACGTTTCAGGAAATAATCGATGAGCAGCGGTATGTCTTCCCTCCGTTCCCTCAGGGGTGGGATCTGCATGACCACCACATTCAGGCGGTAGTAGAGATCCTCCCGGAAGGCCCCCTCCTTGACCCTCCCCTCCAGGTCGCGGTTGGTGGCGCTGATGATCCTCACATCCGAACGGATCGTCGCGTTTCCACCCAGGCGCTGAAATTCCCGGTCCTGCAGGAAGCGCAGGAGCTTGACCTGGACGGAGGGGGTCAGTTCGGCCACCTCGTCCAGGAAGAGGGTCCCGCCGTCCGCCTCCTCGCAACGCCCGATGCGGCGGGACGTGGCCCCCGTGAAGGCGCCCCGCTCGTGGCCGAAGAGCTCGCTCTCGAGGAGATTCTCGTGGAGGGCCCCGCAATTGACGGCCAACATCGGCTTACCCGAGCGGGGGCTCAGGTTGTGGATGAGGCGGGCCATGAGTTCCTTTCCCGTCCCGCTCTCCCCCTGGATGAGGACCGTCGCCCTGCTCGGGGCGACACGACCGGCCAGGTTGATCAGGGCCTCCATCCTGGGGCTGCGGGTGATGATCCTATCCGTCGTCACCCCCTTCTCCCGGAGCTCCTTCCTCAGGATCTCGTTCTCCCGGATGAGGATCCGCCGCTCCGCCACCCTCTCGAGGAGGAGGAGGAGCTCGTCGAAGTCCACGGGCTTGGTGATGTAATCGAGGGCCCCGGCCTTCATGGCCTCCACGGCCGTCTCGATGGTCCCGTAGGCCGTGATTATCACCACGTCGATCTCCGGGTTGATGTCCCGGACGGCCTTGAGGACCTCCATCCCATCCATACCCGGCATCTTGTAGTCCAGGAGGATGACGTCGAAATGGTGGTTCCTTACCGCCTGGAGCCCCGTCTCGCCGTTTTCCGCCTCTTTGACCTCGTAGCCCTCCCGGGAGAGAAAATCCCTCAGCATCTCCCGCTGAGACTTACCGTCCTCGACGATCAGGATATGGAGTTTCTTCATGTCCTTGGCCTTCTTTCCGGACTTCCTATGCCTTTCCAGGGAGGAGGATCTCGAAGACCGTTCCCTCGCCCTTGCGACTTGAGACACGGATCTCGCCGCCGTGACCGCGGATGATCTCATGGGCCAGGGGCAGTCCCAATCCCAGACCCTTTTCCTTCGTCGTGTACTCGGGGCTGAAGATCCTCTCCACTTCTTCCTCCGTCATCCCGCACCCCGTGTCGGCGATACGGACCGAGACCCACCCCCCCCTCGCTTCCGCCACCTCCAGAGACACCCGCCCCCCGCCGTCCATGGACTCCATGGCGTTCTTGATGAAGTTGAGGAAGGCCTGCTGGAGCTTGTCCACGTCCATGGGGATCACGGGAGAGGCGGCGGGCCAGGAGGTCTCTAATCTTATACCCCTGGTTTCGGCCTCTTCGGTCACCAGGCTCACGATCTTCTGGAGGACCTCGACGAGGGGGAACTCCCGGAGATCGAGGCGCCGGCTGCGGGAAAAGGTGAGAAATTCCTCGATGATACCGTTGAGACGCCTTATCTCGTCCCTGATGACCGTCACGAGGCGCGCGAATTCCTCGTCTTGACCTCCTCCCTTCAGCACGTAATCCCTCTGCAGGCGCTGGGTAGCCATACTGATGGCGTTGAGGGGGTTCCTGATCTCGTGGGCCACGCCCGCGGCGAGTTGACCCAGGGCGGAGAGACGCTCCGCCTTTTCCAGACGCCTCTCCATGGCCACGATACCGGCCAGGTGACGATTCTGGTTGGTATAGAGGAGCCAGAGGGACAAGAGAGCGATCAAGATCGTCAGGCCCATGTAGATGAAGACATTCTGTCGGTTGTCCGCCAGGATCTTCTCCGCCCCTTCCCGGTCGAGGCCCAGGCGGAAGATGCCGGCGAGTTGCCCGTTCAGGACCAAAGGGGCGGCCACATCGAGGATCTGTCGTTCGAGATAGACTACCTTGCGGCTCGTGACGGCCCTGCGACCGGCCAGGATCTCCCCCGTCTCCATTTCCCCCGGTGACCACGGTTCGGGGACCTGTCCCGACTGGGCCACGACCCGTTCCTTGAGGTCGAGGACCATGAAATAGGACAAACCCTGACCCTTCCCCTCGCCGAGTTCGGAGATGGCCTTGTCGATGGAGACCTTTATGCCCCAGAAACGCAGGCCCTCGGGGTCGAGGGCGACGATGACCGTCCCGCTCCCGTCTCGCCTCTTGAGGGCCACGAAACCGATCTTGCCCGTCGCTCCCCACTTCTGGAGCATGTCGATCGTCAGCTCCCCCCTGCCCGGGTGCGGGGCAATCCCGTCGTCCCAGTAATCATCAGGCAGATCACGACTCATGAACACCAGACGGCCCTGCTTGTCCAAAACGGCTATGACCAGGACCCGCTTTTCGTCGGCATACCTCCGGAGGTACTCCTCACTGAGGCGGTCCGCCTTCCAGCGGTTGTCCACCTCCCGGCCGATCTCCACCAGGGCGGAAATGAGGAGTTTCTGGGGCGAATAGGGCTGGTCCAGGCCGGTGGAGGGTTGGGTCTTCTCGCGCCGTGAGGCCTCCACGAGGTTGCCGAGATTCTCTTGGGCCAGCCTCTGGACGACACCGGTTATACCCAGGGCCCTGTCTTCCAAAAAACCGACGAGGGTGCGATCGAGCCGCTGAAGGTCCAGCATGCCCATGATCAGGATGAGGATGATAAAAACGGCACAGACGATGGCCACCGCCAGGGGCTGGATCAAGGGCCGCTCCCCCTTCCCGGCCTTCTCCATCTTCTCCTTGTTCGTCTTATCGACCATCACCCATCGCCTATTTTCCCGCCCCGTCCCCCGGGATCCCTCCGGAAAGACCCCGGCCGACGCCCCCTTTCGGGGAGGACGGACCTTGCCCTTGCCGCCGGCGGGGGGGCATCATAAGGGATACGGAACAGTTGTCAACCCTTTTCCCCTCTCGACAAGAACGTCGGCATCGTTCCGACAATCTTTGCCGCCCCGGCATCGTCAAGGGGGACAACCCCCGCCAAATGATAAAAATTTACATATAATGTCAAGTGCTTAGTAACCCTCACTCCCCGGGCGCCAGGTGGCACGATCTATGCTAATTTAACAATTCAAAAGACGGTCCCTCCCGGTCGAGACAAAGGGCATGGCCGACCGGGGGAAAGAAGATAAAACAGACCAAGGAACATCAACCTCCTGAACGGCGGGGAGATCTCAGCGATCTCCCCTTTTTCTTGTCCGTGCGGCCCTGCCCCCTTTTCATTCATTGCGGGGAGGGGGGCCGCCGCGCCTCTTGCGCCAATAGGAAAGGCGCTCACGAACGGTCTGCTCGTAGCCCCGGTTCGTGGGTTCGTAAAACCGCGCCTTACCCTTCAGTTCGGGCGGCAGGTATTCCTGGGGCGCCAGGGCCTCATCGAAATCATGGTCGTATAGATAACCCTCCCCGTATCCCAATCCCTTCATCAATCCCGTGGGGGCGTTGCGGATGTGGAGGGGCACGGGCAGAGATCCCGTCTCGCGGATCAATCCCCGCACCCGCCCGTAGGCCCGCAAGAGGGCATTGCTCTTCGGCGCCGTGGCCAGGTAAACGGCCGCCTGGACCAGGGCCAGCTCTCCTTCCGGCGAACCGAGAAACCGATAGGCCTCGGCGGCGGCCAAGGCCACCGTCAGGGCCCGTGGATCGGCGTTACCCACATCCTCCGAGGCGAAACGGACCATGCGCCGCGCGACGTAGAGGGGGTCCTCCCCCGCCTCGAGCATCCTCGTCAACCAGTACACGGCGGCGTCGGGGTCGCTTCCCCTCATGCTCTTGTGGAAGGCGGAGATGAGGTTGTAGTGTTCCTCCCCTCCCTTGTCGTAGAGGAGGGTCTTTTTCTGGATCGCCTCTCCCACGGCGTCTTTCGTGATGACCTTCCCCCGGGCGAGGGTGGCGGCGATCTCGAGGGTGTTGAGGGCGACGCGGGCGTCCCCGTCGGCGGCCCTCACCAAGGTGGTCAGGGCGTCTTCCCCCCACCGGAGACCCAGCCCCCCCAGTCCCCTCTCAACGTCGGCGAGGGCCCTGTTCACTATCGCCGCCAGTTCCTCCTCCGTGAAGGGTTTCACGACCAGGACACGGCAGCGGGAGAGGAGGGGGGCGATCACCTCGAAGGAGGGGTTTTGGGTGGTAGCCCCGATGAGGGTGATGAGGCCGCTCTCCACGTGGGGAAGGAAGGCGTCCTGCTGGGCCTTGTTGAAGCGGTGGATCTCGTCCACGAAGAGGACGGTCTTTCTCTTTTCTTCCCTTCTCGCCCTCCCCGCCTCCTCCACGACGGCCCTGATTTCCTTCACACCGGAGAGGACGGCGGAGAAGCTGAGGAACAGGGATCGGGTCTCTCCCGCGATCAGGCGGGCCAGGGTCGTCTTTCCCGATCCCGGGGGGCCCCAAAAGATCATGGAGAAGAGGCGTTCCTCTTCGATGGCCCGCCTCAGGACGGCGCCCGGGGCGAGGAGATGCCCCTGCCCGATATACTCGTCGAGACGGCGCGGTCTCATCCGATCCGCCAGGGGGCGGTATGAAGAATCGGGGGTGAGTCCTGCCGTCACGGATCCCCGCCCTGTTCTCTCACTCTTTTCCGCGCCGCCTCGATCATCTCGAGGAGGGTCATCATCTTGTCCTTCGGAGGCCGGTTCAGGAATCTCTCCCAGAGCGCGGGCCCCAGGGACTCCCTCAGGAACGCCTGAACGTTGAACCTGGAGCCCCAGCACTCCACCACCCGCGTGCAGGGGAGATCCAGGGCCTCCCTGCGACAGTACGAGAAGGTGACCTCGTGACCCAGGCGGGGGCAACGGCTGACGAGGTGATCGTATCTCTCCCCGTTTTTGTCCATGAGCGTGGCTTAGGGAAAAAAAAGAGGGCCGTCAAGGGGAAATCCCCGACGGCCCCTCCAACTTACCGTTATTTTCCGAAGGGTCGTCTTTTTTTCCTATTGGGCCTTGGGGAAATCGGCGATGGCCTTCAGGGCCCTCTCGATCTCCTCGTCCGGGAGCTCGTAGGGGAGGAGTTTTCCGGCGAAATAGGCCTCGTAGGAGGCCAGATCGACCAGCCCGTGGCCGCTCCAGTTGAAAAGTATCACCTTCTCCTTGCCCTCCTCCCGGGCCCGCCGCGCCTCGTCCACGACGGCGGCGATGACGTGGTCCGTCTCCGGCGCCGGTATGTAACCCTCGGCCCTGGCCCAGTTCACGCCCGCCTCGAAGGTCTCCAGCTGGTGGTAGGCCCTGGCCTCGATGATCTGTTCCTTCACGAGATGGCTGATGATGGGGGCCATGCCGTGGTAGCGGAGTCCCCCGGCATGGATCGGCGCCGGGACGTAATCGTGGCCCAGGGTGTACATGGGCAACAGGGGGGTGGTCTTGGCCAGGTCGCCGAAATCGTAGGCGAAGGGTCCCCTGGTCATGGTGGGGCAGGAGGTCGGCTCCGCCCCGACGATGCGGATGTCCCGTCCCTCGATCTTGTCCCGGACGAAGGGCAGGGCGATACCGGCGAAGTTGCTCCCGCCGCCGGCACATCCCAGAACGACGTCGGGGTATTCGCCGATGGCCTCCAACTGCTTGCGGGCCTCGAGACCGATGATCGTCTGATGGAGCAGGACGTGATTGAGGACACTGCCCAAGGAATAACGGGCGTTGGGACGGGACAGGGCGTCCTCGATGGCCTCGCTGATGGCGATACCGAGGCTCCCCGGCGAATCGGGGTGTTGTTCCAGGACGTTGCGTCCCGCCGCCGTCACTTCACTGGGGCTGGGGATGCACTGGGCCCCCCACGTCTCCATCATGAGGCGCCGATACGGCTTCTGCTCGTAGCTCACCTTCACCATGAAGACCCGGCACGTCAGGCCGAACATGCTGCAGGCCATGCTCAGGGCGCTGCCCCACTGGCCGGCGCCCGTCTCCGTCGAGAGGCTCTCGATGCCGAAGACCTTGTTGTAATAGGCCTGGGGGACGGCGGTGTTGGGCTTGTGGGAACCGGCGGGGCTCAGACCCTCGTTCTTGTAGTAGATCCGCACGGGGGCGTCGAGGAAACGCTCGAAATTGACGGCCCGGCAGAGGGGGGTGGGTCGCCAGATGAGATACTTTTCCAGGACCGCCTCCGGGATCTCTATCCACCGCTGGTCGCTCACCTCCTGCTCGATGAGGTTCATGGGGAAGATGGGCGCCAGGTCCTCGGCCTTCACCGGCTCGCCCGTGGCGGGGTGGAGGGGGGGAAGCATGGGTTTCGGGAGATCCGGCAGGATGTTGTACCAGGCCTTGGGGATCTCCTCATCGGGTAGGGTGACCTTGATCCTCTTCATGTGCTCTCTCCTTTTTCAAAAAACTTCGTCCGTTAAAACAAAGGCCATGGGGGATACCCCCATGGCCTGTCTTTCCCTCTCGGTCATGGGAGTTCCTACCCTGCCCATGACCCGTAAACCTACGGAACCTCTATGGGCAGACCTTATAGGCCCGCCACCACCAAGAGAGGTTCCTGTTGACCACGCCGTAATTCATGACCGCCCTTTAGCAAGGGACTCAAGAATTGTCAAGGTTTTTTCGATACCTCACATCTCCATCTTCGCGAGGAATCCCTTGTCCCGGCGGTACCAGAGATTGGGGGCCACACGGTAGAGGAAACGGGAGAAGGGGCCGATGAACTCCTTGGTCCGGCGGTCGAACTGGCAGGCCTCGATGATCATCTCCCTCATGTCCCTCTTGTTGCCCCCCTCGTTGAAGAGCTTGTAGGCGCAATTGAAGAGGGGACTGTACATGTTCTTCTTCTCGAGGAACCGGTGGACGTTGCGGATGGTGTTGGGACCCTCGGGGGTGCCGTCGATGCGCTCCAGGACCCGGAGGTGGGTGTCGATGGGGTTGCCGTTGTAGAGCTCGAAGAAAAATTTCCCGTAACGGTAATTCTTGCTCGCCATGGAAGAGACGGTCACGTACATGTCCCCCACGCCCGCCTGGCTCTGAAAGGCCTGGAAACTGCCCCCGAGGAGCATGGACAGGGAGCGGATCTCCACGCCCGCTCTCGCGAAGATCGTGCCGGGTATGGAATCGCCCAGATCGAGGGAATCGGCCATGCCCTTGATGTTGGCCACGACGTTCTTCAAAGACCCGCAGGCCTCGACCCCCACGATGTCGAAGTTGTAATAGGAACTCAATTCCCGGCGGTTGAAGCGGATCAATTCCTCCCTGATCATCATGGCGGTCTGCTTCTTGCCGGCCACGGTGACGCAGACGGGCCGCCCGATGGCGATATCCACATCGAAGAAGGGACCGCCGATGCAGACCAGATCGAACTTGTGCCTGATGTCACCCAGGTAGTGGCGGATCAGCTGGGAGGGGGTGATGAGCTCCCTCGTGATCTCGTCCGAAGTCAGGCCCTTGATGGGCGAGATGAGACACGTTTCACCGGGTTTTCTCTCCAAAAGGGGCTTGAGGTAATTGAGGAAGGAGGGCAGCTTGTCCATGGTCAGGGCCAGGACGATGAGATCGTTGTCCTCGACGACCCGCTCCAGATCGTTGGTCGCGTGGACCTTGGGCCCCAGACGGGGGACGTTGTCCATACCCCCGAGGATGCGGGCCAGGTCCTGGGTCAGGTGGCGGGGATTGAGACGTTCCTTGTTTATGGCCCGGCAGAGCTCCCCGCTGTGGTAATAGATGGTAACCCGCTTGTTGTCCCGGCTGAACTTGTAGGCGAAGGCCGTCCCGAGACGTCCGGGCCCGATGATGGCGATCCTCGTCGTGTCGAGCTGGGAAATCATGGGGCATCCTTAGCGGAAAAAAGGGCCATCGTCAAACGATATTGGCCCCTTGGGACGTCGATGCCCCGTCGGAGTTGGGTCAGCGGACCTCCACCAGCTTCTTGGCCTTCAGGTAGACGGCCCGGGGGCCGTCACCGACGACGGTGAGGGATACATCGGAAAAACCGGCCTTCGACACCATCTCCCCCAATTCGTCGGGGCTGTAGTTCCTCAAACCCCAGGGAGGGGGGAGCCCGAATCTCCTGAGATAACGGAGGGCGACTTGGAGCCGTTCGAAGATCCCCATCCCCCAATCGGTGTAGACGATGACGATGATCAGGCCGTTGTAACGGAGGCAGCGGTGGCTCTCCCTCAGGACCCGCCGGGGATCGGAGACGGTGTTCATCACGTTGGCCATGAGGACGGTGTCGAAGGCGGTGGGGGGAAAGGGGCTTTTCTCACAGTCGGCCCTGCGGAAGGTGACGTTCCACTGACCGGCGAGACGTCGCCGGGCCATGGTGAGCATTTCCTCCGAGATATCCGTGGCGGTGACACAACGGGCGGCGGAAAGGACCTGGGCCGTGAAATAACCCGTCCCGCAGCCCCACTCGAGCAACCCCCCCAGGTCCCTCTCCCCGGCAAGGATCCGGGCGACGTCCCTGCGGAGGTCTCCGCCCACGACGTAGTCGGCCCCCTCGTCATAGGAAGAGGCGAAACGCCCCCAATAGTCAAACTCCCCAAACCCTTTGTCCATAAATGTAATTTAGGGCATCCCCGCGCCACCGTCAATTTACCCGTTGCGCCCGGGGGAATCCATGGGCTATAGAACCGGCGAGGCTCCTTTAAGGATATCCCCATTTTTCGCCCCACCGGGAAAAAAGGAGGAGAAACCATGAGCAGAATCGTCCCGGCCGCCGCGGCGGCATGTTTTTTCCTTTTCGCCCTCGCCGGAGGCGCCTCCGGCGCCCAGGACCTGAAACCCATCCCCCTCTTCAAACCCCGCGTGGAAGGCGGGCGGCTCCTCCTGAGCGCCCTGAAGGACCGGCGATCTTCCCGGGAGTTCAGCCCCAAAAAACTGCCCCTGAGGGTCGTCTCCCACCTCCTGTGGTGCGCCTGGGGGGTCAACCGCCCCGAGTCGGGGAAGAGGACGGCACCCTCGGCCCTGAATCGGCAGGAGATGGATGTCTACGTGATCACGGCCGAGGGGGTGTACCTCTATGACGCCGCGGCCAATCTCCTGAGGCCCGTCGTCGCCGGCGACATCAGGGCGAAGGTGGGACGCCAACCCTTCCTGGGCGAGGCCCCCATGGTCCTTCTCTACGTGGCCGATCTCGCCCGCATGGGAAACATGAGCGACGATGTAAAAATAACGGCCGCCGCCGTGAGCACGGGCAGCATCATCCAGAACGTCTATCTCTACTGCGCCTCCGAAGGCCTCAATACCGTGGCCGTCGGCTCCGTGGACCGCGACGGCCTCAAGACGCTCATGAACCTCCGCCCGGAGCAGCGGGTGATGATGGCCCAGTGCGTCGGTTATCCCAAGTCGGTCCGTTGACCTTTTCCGTTGGCCATGGTCTGGGATCTCATGGCCGACGGGGTCGTGATCGTCCACGGCCTCTTCATCCTGTTCGTCGCCTTCGGCGGCCTGCTGGCCCTCCGTCGACGGCGGTGGATCTATCTCCACATCCCGGCGGTAATCTGGGGGATCCTGGTCGAGGCGATCGATCTGACCTGCCCCCTCACCCCCCTGGAGAACACCCTGCGGCGCCTGGCGGCGACGACGGGCTACCAAGGGGGCTTCATCGATCACTACCTGATCCCCGTCATCTATCCCGAGGGTCTGACGAGGACGCACCAGGTGATCCTCGCCGCCGCCGTGGCGGTGATCAACGGGGCCGTCTATGCCTATATATGGACGCGGCGGGGAAGACCTCACCGGGAGGAGAGGGGCCGAAAAACTTGAACTTGGGCAGGGAATCATGCTGTGCGGGCGTTTGAGATGCGAGATCGTTTTCGTGGAAGAGGCCCGTCTTCCCCCCGATCTCGCCTATCATTTGCGGACCGTCTTCGGCAGGGCCCTCAGGAGGGTCGTCTGTTGCACCCCCCGGGAGGACTGCCCGAACTGCCTCCTCGTGAGACGCTGTCTCTATCCCCAGTTCTTTCCCCCCCGACCGGTCCCGGGATCCCGCCCCGTCCCCAGGGGCAGAAGAGACGGCACCCCGCCGGATTCTCAACCCCTCCCCTACGTCATCGAGACGCCGGCGACGGTCCCGGCGCTTCTTCCCCGGGAAAGCCCCTTCTCGTTCCACCTCGTCCTCTTCGGCCGTGTCAACGACTCCCTGCCCCCCCTCATCCGGGGCCTCGAACAGACGGGTCACCTCGGCCTGGGGAGGGGCAAGGAAAGGGGACGCTTCGTCCTCTCGGCGGTGAGGTCGAAAGAAGAGGTCGTTTATCCCCTCCCGGGGGAGGAAAAGACCGGCGATCACCGGCCGGTCAATCTCAAGAAGGAGCTGATGACGGCCGTGAGGTCTTCCCTGATCATGCCCTCGGAAACCGTCACGGTCCGCCTCCTCACCCCCCTTGTCCTCGGCGGGGGTGAGACGAGGCAACCCCGGCTGCCCTTCCCCGTCCTCATCAGGGAGGCGGCGCACAGGATCGCCTCCCTCTGCCGGGCCTACGGGATGGGGAAGCCGCCCCTCGACTACCGCGGCCTGATGATCCGGGCCCGGCAGGTTGCCGTCGCCTCCTCCCGGCTGGAGTTCGACGGACCGTCGGGGAGGCAACAGGCGGGGCTCGTGGGGGAGGTGACCTACCGGGGGGAACTCGCCGAATTCCTCCCCCTCCTCCGTTTCTGCGTCGAGACCCACTTGGGGAGAAACACCGTTGTCGGCATGGGCCGTATCGCCGTCGTAACGGACGGGGAGGGGCCATGAAGAAACACGATTTCCCGCCCCTCTCCCAGCGTCCCTTCGCCGCCCTGGGGGAACGCCTGCGCAAGAAGGCCGCCGTCGGCCCCGTCGACAAGGCGCCGCCGGCCGGCGAGGCGGCGGGCGACGATCTCTTCCTGAAGGCCATGGAAGGCGTAAGGCCCCTCAAAGAGAGAGGGGAAAAGGAGATCCCCCGCCCTGCCCCGCGACTCGGTTTTCCGCTGTCCCCGGCGGAGACGGAGGTGCAAGAGGTGATGGAGAGGCTCAAGAGGCTCGTGACGACCGGCGAGGGCTTCATCCCCTCCCTCACCCCCGAGTACGTCGAGGGGACCGTTTACAACCTCCCCCTGGAGTATGCCCGGCGCCTCCACGCCGGTGATTTTTCCATCCAGGCCCATATCGACCTCCACGGCCTCACCGTCCCGGAGGCGAGAGAGATCTTCGACGCCTTCATGGGCGAGGCGGTCAGGAAGGGTCTCAGCGGCGTCCTGATCATCCACGGCCGCGGCCTTTCCTCCCCGGGCGAACCCGTCCTGAAGGGAAAGATCGTCCAATGGCTCACGGGGGGGACATGGCGGCGGCGGGTCTGCGCCTACGCCAGCGCCCGGTCGTGCGACGGCGGCACAGGCGCCACCTACGTCCTCCTCAACCCCCGCCCGCCGGGGCGACGGACCCGCAACAGGTCGGTTTGACAGGGGGATTTTTCCCTGATATGAGGAACGGTATGGAAGCAAAGGAAGAACAGGAACCGTTCACTTCACCGGTCCCAGGCGTCACCCGGGAGAAGGATATGTACCGGAGTTTCTACGAAAACGCCGTCGAGGGTTTCTACCAGAGCAGCCTCGAGGGGCGTTTTCTCAACGTCAACCCCGCCTTCGCCCGTATGCTGGGCTATAGAGACCCCTACGAGATCATCGACGCCGTCCGGGACATGGCGCGGGATTACTACGCCGATCCCGAGGACAGAAGGGTCTTTCTTGAGGCCCTCGCGGCCGAGGGCGCCGTCTCGGGCGTGGAGTACCGGGTCAAGAAGAAGGACGGCACGGTGATCTGGGTCCGTTCCAGCGCCCGGATCGTCCGGGACGAAGCGGGAAGTGTCAGGTTCATCGAGGGGGTGGTGGAAGACATAAGCGCCTACCGGCAGGTCCTCTCCGACCTGAGGGAATCGGAACGGCGCCTTACGGACATCATCAACTTCCTCCCCGACGCCACCCTCGTCATCGACACCGCCGGCCGGGTCATCGCCTGGAACAAGGCCATCGAGGAGATGACGGGCGTGGAGGCGAAGGACATGATCGGCAAGGGTGATTACGAATACGCCCTGCCTTTCTACGGCCGGCGCCGCCCCATCCTCATCGACTTCGTCTTCCGTTGGGACGCCGAAATCGAGAAACAATACAGTTTCATAAGGAAAGAAGGCCATATCCTCGTCACGGAGACGGACGTCCCCTACGTCCGGGGAAGGAACAGGATCCTGTGGGGGAAGGCCGCTCCCCTCTTCGACTCCTCCGGCCGCATCGTCGGCGCCATCGAATCGATCCGGGACGTGACGGACCGGAGGGTCATGGAGGAGCAGCTCCGGAAAAGCGAGGAGAAGTACCGCAGCATCCTCGAGACGATGGAGGAGACTTACTTCGAGCTGGACAAGGCGGGACGGCTGACCTTCTTCAACGACGCGGCCCTGACCCTGACGGGCTACAGGCGGGAAGAGCTTTCAGGGATCCCCTACCAGCAATACACCAGCCCCGAAACGGCCCGCAAACTGGCCCTTTTCTTCGGTGAGGTCTTCAGGTCCGGCAAGGGCCAGGGGATCATAGAGTGCGAGATCATCCGCAAGGACGGCTCCACCCGTCATGTCCAGATCACCGCCGCCGTCATCCGGGACAAGAAGGGGGAGATCATCGGTTTCCGGGGCGTGGCCCGGGACGTGACGGCCCACCGCCGCCTCGAGGAACAGCTCCTCCAGGCCCAGAAGATGGAGGCCATCGGGACCCTCGCGGGCGGTATCGCCCACGATTTCAACAACCTCCTCATGGGTATCCAGGGTTACGTCTCACTGATGAAGTTCGATCTCCCTCCCACCCATCCCCACTACCAGCGCCTCCAGGCCATCGAGGACCAGATCCAGAGCGGCGCCGGCCTCACCAGACAGCTCCTCGGTTTCGCCCGGGGGGTGCGTTACGAGATCCGGCCGACGGACATGAACGCCCTCATCGAGAAGACGGCGGCCATCTTCGGCCGGACGAAGAGGGAGATCCGCATCCAACTCTGCCTCCAGGAAGACCTCTGGACGGTGGAGGTCGATCCCGGTCAGATGGAACAGATCCTGATGAACCTCTTCGTCAACGCCTGGCAGGCCATGCCCCAGGGGGGCGATCTCACGGTCTCCACGGCCAACTGCCCGTCGCCGCGCCGCGAAGAGGAGAACCCGGAGATGCCCGATACGCCCCATATCAGGATCGACGTCAGCGACACGGGGACGGGGATGGACGAGAAGGTAAAGGAAAGGATCTTCGACCCCTTCTTCACGACGCGCCCCATGGGGCGGGGGACGGGTCTGGGCCTGTCGGTGGTCTACGGCATCGTCAAGGGTCACAACGGCCGCATCCGGGTAGGGAGCGAACCCGGCAAGGGGACCACCTTCACGATCTACCTCCCCGCCACGGGCTTCCAGACACCGCCGGTGAAAGGCACCGCCGCGGAAGAGGCACCCCTGGGTGGTGACGAGACGATCCTCCTGGTGGACGACGAGGCGATGAACGTCGAGGTCACGGGGGAGTTGCTCAGGTCCCTCGGCTACCGCGTCTTTACCGCCGGAAGCGGCCAGGAGGCCCTGGCGACCTACTGGGAAAAGGGCCGTCAGATCGACCTGGTGATCCTCGACATGATCATGCCCGGCCTCTCGGGAGGGGAGACCTTCGACCGCCTGAAGGAGATCGACCCCGCCTGCCGGGTCCTCCTGGCGAGCGGCTACGACCTGGACAACAACGCCCAGGCCATCCTGGCCCGGGGTTGCAGGGGATTCATACAAAAACCCTTCCGCATCGTGGAACTCACGAAGAAGATCCGTCAGATCCTTGATTCTTAAAGGAGAGAGGGGAGGCGGCGCCTCAGTCTCTGAGGACCTCCCTGATCTTTCTGGACAGGCCGTCCATGGTGAAGGGTTTCTGGATAAAGGCCCGCACGCCCCGGTCCATGATCTCTTTGGCCATCCCGTTGAGGCTGTAACCGCTGGAGAGGATCACCTTCACCTCCGGCTTCATGGTCCTCATCCGGTCGAAGACCTCTCCGCCCCCCATGCCCGGCATGATCATATCGAGGATGACGACATCGATCCGGTCCCGGTTCACGGCAAAAATCTCCAAGGCCTCGCTTCCCGAGCGGGCCGTCAGGACGCGGTAACCGAGATGTTCCAGCATCCCCGCCGTCACGTCGCCGATGACCTCCTCATCGTCCACCACCAGGACCGTCTCCTTCCCCCCCGCCGTCTCACCCGGGACGGGGGTCTCACGGGCCTCCCCGTCGCGCGGTGAGGCGGGCAGATAGATGCTGAAGGTCGTACCGTGGCCCAGCTCGCTGTAGACGTTGACGACGCCGCCGTGACCCTTGACGATGCCGTAGACGGAAGAGAGGCCCAGACCCGTCCCCCGTCCCATCTCCCGGGTCGTGAAAAAGGGCTCGAAGACGCGCTGCTTGGTTTTTTCGTCCATGCCGCAGCCCGTGTCCGTCACGGCGATCCGCACGTAGGGCCCCGGCAGGAGGTCCTTCGTCCGGGCGATCTCCTCGTCTATGACGATGTTCTCCGTCTTGAGATAGAGGTCTCCGCCGCCGGGCATGGCCTGCCAGGCGTTGATCAATAGGTTCAGGAGGGCCTGTTCCATCTGTCCTCGATCCACATCGACGCTCCAGAGGTCCTCGGCGTAATCCTCCCGGAGACGGATCTCCTTCTTCGTCCTGGCGAAGACGGCGGCGAGGTTCCCGATCAGGGTGTTCATGTCCGTCGGCCTGACCTCGTAGCGCCCCCCCTGGGCGAAACCCAAGAGCTGTCTCGTCAGCATGGCACCGCTCTGGACCTGCTCCTCGATGGCCTTGAGGCGGTTGTAATGGGGGTGCCCCGGCTCCGTCCTCAGGAGCATCAACGAGACCAGGCCCTGGATCCCCATGAGGAGGTTGTTGAAGTCGTGGGCGACACCCCCGGCGAGGGTCCCGATGGCCTCCATCTTCTGGGCCTGGACGAGGAGGTTCTCGAGGTTCTTGCGCCTCTTCTCCTCCTCCTTCTGTTGGGTGATGTCCATGGTGTTGCCCAGGACGGCCGGTCGTCCCCGGAAGGGGATGGGGGTGACCTTCTCGATGAGCCACCTCACCTCCCCCGTCTTCGTCACGATCCGGTACTCGTAAGGGGTCTTCAGCTCGCCGGACAGCATCTTCTTCGCCTTCTCCCTCACCATGGCCCGATCCTCGGGATGGACATAAAACAGGATCCGCGACCCCAGCATCTCCTCTTCCGTGTAGCCCGAATACTCGCTGATGTGGGGGTTGATGAAACAGATCAGGCCGTCCTGGACGATGTAGATGCCCGTCTGGGCCCCGCCGGCGATGAGGCGGTACTGGTCCTCCACCTCCTTCCTGTCCGTCACGTCCCGAACGATCCCCCTGAACCCCCGCCGGTGTCCCGCCGCGTCCCTGATGAGGGAGGCCGAAAACTCGATGACGCGCCTGCGCCCCGCCCGGTCGATGACGGTCCACTCCATCCGCCTCAGGGGCCGCCCCGTGCGGAACATCTCGTTGTAGGCCCGCCAGACCCGCTGCGCCTCCTCTTCGCTGACGGCGTAGCGGCTGTAGTTGGAGCCCAAAAGCTCCTCACGCGGGTAGCCCAGGATCCGCCGGAAGGACTCGTTGAAGAAGGTGAAGTTGCCCTTGAGGTCCACCTCCTGATATCCGTCCTCCATCTCCTCCAGGATGGTCCGGTAACGCTCCTCGCTCAGGCGCAGGGCCTCGCCGGCCTCTTTCATCGCCGTCACGTCCCGGAGGATCCCCCAGGTAAACGCCTCCCCGCCCAGGGTCACCCCGATGAGGGTGGCCTCCAGGCGCCGCTTCCCCTCGGCCGTCCGGGCCGTGAACTCGAAGCGCGCCTCCCGCCCGACTTCGCCCAGGGCCCGGCGGAAAAGACCTTCCACCTCCTCCCTCTCCTCAGGCACCGCCAGGGGGGCAAGGGAAAACCCCTGAGCCCTAAAATCATCCTCGCTTTGGCCGGTGAGTTCCCGAAAACGGCGATTGGCGTAAACGAGCCTCTCCCCGGCGACGAGGAAAGAGGCCGTCGTCCAAGGCTCAAGAAAAGGGGCGATCAATGACCTATCCATGCCAGGGTCCGTCGGGATAAACGACTTATGTCGACATTATTGCTTTTCCCTTAAAAAAACAACGAAAGAAATACTCAGGAGTCCTCCGCCATCGCCACGGCCCCCACGGGGCATTCCTGGACACAGAAACCGCAGGCGAGGCACCTCTTGGCCTCCTTGAGGAGGGGATAAGGCCGGGGACCGGCGGGATCGTCCCCTGCGGCCTCGACGAGGCACCGGGCGGGACAGGCGTCGACGCAGATCCGGCAGGCCATGCAGAGCCTCCTGTCGAAACGAGGTTTGGGCCACCGGGTGCGTTTGACGAAGACACAGGCGATGCCGAAGGGGTCCGTTATGGCCCCCTCGGGGCAGATCCGCCCGCAGGCCCCGCAGTCGATACACAGGGAGGCGTCTATGACGTGCGCCTCCCCTTTCGCGCCCGAGACGGCCCCCACGGGGCAGACACGAGTGCAGGCCCCGCAGCCGTTGCATCTATCACCGATGGCGTAAGACACCCTATACTACCTCCCGGATCCTCCCCTTCCGGGGGTCCCCCTCGCCTCATCCCAGCCGGAGACCCGCCAGTAATCTCTCATCCAGGCCACGATGTCCATACCCCGGCCTCGATTGGCGCCTGCCGTCTGGGGGGGGCGGCCGGCGGCCCGATCGGGCACCCGGAAAGAGAGGGGATCGATGCCCTGGCGGATATTGAAGGCCTGTTTACGGTCCTGGATGCGGCGGCCGATCTCCATGTATTCCCCCGCCTCGAGACGCCAACCCGTGGCGGCGTTGAGCCATGAAAAGACGGGGATCCTGTCCACCCCGAGGAAGAGGCCGAAGAGGCAGAGGCCCGCCCCGTTGGCCACGTTCATGAAGCGGCTGCAGGCGGCGGCGGCCAGGGCCTTCTCCTCGTCGGGCAGGTACTTGCGGCCCTTCATGTAGAAGAGGGGCGGCCTCGGCAGGCCCTCCACCTCCGTCCAGAGGCGGAACATCTCGTAATAGAGCTGGGCGCCGATGGTGTGACGCCCCGGCGTCGCCTCGACGCTGTAGTGGACGTTGAAACCCGGGTCGTTGCGTCCGTCGTGCATGGGGAGCTCCTGGCCGCCGGCATGCATGGCGAGAGCCTCCGCGCCCCGCCCGATCTTCTCCGCCGCCGCCCGGGAGCCGTCGGCCAGGACGTCGCCGATCCCTTCCCGCCTGATCATCTTCTCCACCAGGGCGATCATGGCCCCGCTGTCTCCCCACTTCAGCTCCAGGCCGTCCAGGTCGGACCGCGTCAGGATCCCGTTCTCGAAACACTCCATGGCGAAGGCGATGGTGCCTCCAGCCGAGATGGTATCCATGCCGGCCCGGTTGAGCATCTCGTTCATGTGCATGATCGCCCCCAGATCATCGTTCATGCACAGGGCCCCGAGGGCGATGACCGTCTCGTACTCCGGCTTGTGCATCCTGCCGTAGGGGCCGGCGTCGACACAGATCCCCCCGCAGCCGAGGGGGCAGGAGTAACAGTGGTATTTCATCCTCTCGAACCGGGCCACGGCGTCGGGATTCACGGAGTACGACCGCCCGAGACCCCAGTCCCGGTTCGTCCCCTTCCAGTTCTTCACGGGGGCGTCGCCCATCTCGACGGAGATCTGGTTCATGCTCCCCGTCCCCCACTTCCTCAGGAGGATCTTGTAGACCATGCCGTCCATGGCCATCTGGAAGGGCAGTACCCTCATGAGGGTCCCGATGAGGGCCGCGGGGGCCGCGGGTAGGAAGGGGGGCTGGAGGCGGACCCACCGGTTGCAGCGGCGGCTGAGGTCCCTGATCTCGGCGCGGTCGAAGACATCGATGCGCCGCTTCCCGTCGAGGACGAGGGCCTTGAGTCTCTTGGCGCCCATGACGGCACCCAGGCCGGAACGGGCGGCCAGGCGGCCCTTTTCGTGGCTGATCCCGGCGATGAGGGATAGCCGTTCCCCCGCCGGGCCCACGGCCGCCACCGTCGCCGTCCCGCCCGTCTCGGCGATGAGGGTCTCCTCCGTCTCCACCGTGTCCCTGCCCCAGAGGTGGGAGGCGTCCCTTATCTCCGGCCGCCCGTCCTTCACGTAGAGGTACACGGGTCCCTCGCTTTTCCCCGAGAAGAAGATCCCGTCGTAGCCGTTGCGCTTGATGGCGGGCGAGAGGATCCCCCCGCAGTTGGCGTCGCCCCAGCCGCCCGTGAGGGGGGACTTCCCCGCCGCCATCCAGCGCCCGGAGAAGAGGGCCCCCGTCCCCGTCAGGAGACCGGAGACGAAGGCGAGGATGTTCTCCTCACCGAAGGGGTCGGCCCCGGGGGGTATCCGGTCGTGGAGGATAAACGAGGCCAGCCCCGTCCCGGCCAGATAGGCCTCATAGACCTCCGCGGGCACCTCCTCGACACAGGTCGTGCCGCGGGTGAGATCCACGTTCAGGATCCTGCCGGTGTAACCGTAGCCCATGGACAATCCTTCTTAAAAAGGGTCTTCCTCACCGCCCCAGGTGGCCCCCCTCCCAGGCGGCCTCCAGGACGTCGATGAAATCGTCGTAATCCATCTCCTCGGGGTTGTAGAAGAGGGAACCGTCCCCCCGGGCCGCGGCGGCGATCTCGGGGAAGGCCTCAGGCGTCACCATGGGCCGCCCCTCCCGGTCCGCGATCTCCTTCAGGCAACGGGGGTGCCTGCCGCCCGTGAGTTCATGGAGCTCCTCGTTGAGGTGGCGGATGTGGGATATCACCCGGTCCGTCCTCTGTTCCGCCGGGATGCGCCCGTAGACCTCCGCGCCCGCCAGGGGGAGGAGGAGCTCCCCCATGACGGCGTCCCGCCGGTGCCGGTTGTACTCGAGACCGTAGGGGAGGAAGACGGCCATGCACACCCCGTGATGAACGCCGCAGACGGCCCCCACGGCGTGGCCCAGGGTGTGGACCATCCCCACCATGGAATTGGAAAAGGCGATCCCCGCCAGGGTCGCCGCCAGGGCCATACCGAGGCGGGCCCGGCGGTCCGAGGGATTGCGGGTCGCCGTCACGAGGTGCTCGCCGATGAGGCGGACGGCCTCCCAGGCGTGGGCGTCGCTCAGGGGGTTCTTCTGGAGGCCGTAGTAGGCCTCCACGGCGTGGGCCAGGGCGTCCATCCCCGTGGCCGCCGTGACGGCGGGCGGCAGGCTCAGGGTCATGCGGGGATCGAGGACGGCCGCCGTCGGGAGGATGAAGGGGCTGACGAAGGCCAGTTTTCTGAGGCGATCATGGTCCTTGACGACGGCCACGAGGGTCACCTCCGAACCGGTCCCCGCCGTGGTCGGCACGGCCAAGAGAGGCCTCAGGGGTCTCTTCAAAACGCCGGCGCCGCTGTAGGCCATGAGATCGTCGCCGCCCTCGGAGACGACGATGTTCACCCCCTTGGCCGTGTCCATGACGGAGCCGCCCCCCACGGCGATGAGGGAGTCACACCCCTCCTCCCGCCAGCGGCGGGCCAGGTTGTTCACCACCCTCAGGTCGGAGTCGGGGGGCACGTCGTCGGCCACGGCGCCCACGTCGACCCGCCCGCCCATGGCGTTCCTCACCGTGTCGAGGAGACCCGCGGAGACCACGCCCCTGTCCGTGACGATCATGGGCCGTCGGGCCGAAACGGACGCCAGGAGGGCCGGTATCTCTTCCAGGGCCTCGAAACCGGCGACGATCCTGACGGGGCAGAGGAACTCGAAATAACCGGGGGTCTCCATCCTACACCTCCCCCGCGGGGAAAACGACATCGAGGAGC
>JAKPCH010000014.1 GCA_029553375.1 Deltaproteobacteria bacterium
GGTGCATCTCCGGGGGGACGTCCTCCGCGGTGATGGTATCGCCTCGGGACATGAGGACCATCCGTTCGAGGAGGTTCTCCATCTCCCTGATGTTGCCCGGCCAGGGGTAGCGAAGGAAGAGGTCCCTCACCTCCTGCTCCACCCCCCTCACCTCCCGCCCGAGCTTGCGGTTGAACTTGTCGATGAAGAAATCCGTCAGGGCCGGGATGTCGTCCTTCCTCTCCCGGAGGGCGGGGAGGTGGATGGGCAGGACGTTGAGGCGGTAGAAGAGGTCCTCCCGGAAGCGGCCCGCCTTCACGTCCGCCATGAGGTTCCGGTTCGTCGCCGCGATGAGGCGGACGTCGACCTTGATGGTCCTCAGTCCCCCCACCCGCTCGAAGGCCTGCTCCTGGAGGACCCGCAGGAGCTTCACCTGCATCGCCGAGGGCAGCTCCCCCACCTCGTCGAGGAAGAGGGTCCCCTTGTGGGCCAGCTCGAAACGGCCGGGCTTCGTCACGGCGGCGCCCGTGAAGGCCCCCTTCTCGTGGCCGAAGAGCTCGCTCTCCATGAGGTTCTCGGCGATGGCGGCGCAGTTGATCTTGATGATGGGGTTTTGCCGCCGGGGGCTGTTGAGGTGGATGGCGTCGGCGATGAGCTCCTTGCCCGTCCCCGTCTCCCCCGTGATGAGGATGGTGGTCGTCGTGGGGGCCACCCTCTTGATCGTCTCGAAGACGGTCAGCATCTCCGGGCTGGTGCCGACGATGCCGTAGCGTTCTATGTCCTCCCGGTTCATGACCAGTTCCTCGAGGTTGAGGTTCCTCGTCTTCACCGCCTTGGCCAGGACATTCTTCAGGTCCTCCTGCTCGAAGGGCTTGGTGATGTAATCGAAGGCCCCCTTCTTCAGGGCGTCCACGGCCGTCGCCACGGTCCCGTAGGCGGTGATGATGATCACCGGGACGGACGGGTACAGGCTCCTGACCCGCTCCAGGAGGCCCAGGCCGTCCAGGTTCGGCATCTTGAGGTCCGTGACCACCACGTCCGCGCCCCCCCCGGCGAGGAGGGCCAGGGCCTCGACGCCGTCCGCCGCCGTCGCCACCTCGTAACCCTCCTTCCTCAGCATGGCCCCCAAAACGAGGCGCATGTTCAACTCGTCATCGACAATCAGCACCCTGCTCATGAACTTCACTCCTCATCGCCTCATGGCGAGGCGTTCAAACGGATATAGAAGATACTGCCCTGACCGGGCAGGGACTTGACCCTGATGTGGCCGCCGTGATCCCTGATGATCCGCCGGCAGATGGCCAGGCCCAACCCCACCCCCCGCTCCTTGGTGGTGAAGAAGGGCTTGAAGATGTTGCGGATGTCCTCCTTCCTGATCCCCGGGCCCGTGTCGCGGATGGAGATACCCACGGCCTCCCCCGTGTCGCCCACGATCTTCCTCGTCTTGATGGTGAGCTTCCCGCCCTCCGGCATGGCCTCCAGGGCGTTGAAGGCGATGTTGAGGATGACCCGGAGGAGCTGCTCGCGGTCCGCCGGGACGAGGGGGATGTCGGGACGCAGCTCCTCCTCGATGACCACCCTCTCGGCCAGGGCGCTGGTGCGGAGGATCCCCAGGGCCTTGTCCACGACGGCGTTGATATCCTCGTCCTTGAGGGCGAGATTGTAGGGTTTGGCGTAATGGAGGAACTGGGTGACGACGTTGTTGAGGCGGTTCACCTCTTCGATGATGACCTCCAAGAGGCGCTGATCCTCCTCCCGCGTCGCCTCGGAGCGGAGGTACTGGGCGGCGCCCTTGATGGAACCCAGGGGGTTGCGGATCTCGTGGGCCAAAACGGGGGCCATCTCCTCGAGGAGCATCGTCTTTTCCTTCTCGAGGCGCCGGTCGAAGGAATACATGAAGGAGAAGATGTCCCGGCTGTCGGGGAAGAGGTTGTCCAGGAGGGTCTTGAGGATCTGTTTGGCCGGCTCGATGGCGATGACGAAGAGGAAGGACGCCAGGAGGGCCGCCGTGAATAGGGAGGCGTCCCGGCCCGCGAAGAGGCGTATCACCACGTAGACCACCGTCGTAGCCAGGAGGGTCAGGAGGGCCGTGACGAGGGCCCGGGCCATGAGCTCCTTCAGCTCCACCAGCTGGGGGTGGGTGATGACGGCATAGACCAGGTAGAGGAAGACGGCGGCGAAGATGTCGGAGAGGGGGGGGAGGTCGAGCCACAGGCGGGCAAGGAGGTCCAGGAAGATCAGGAGGGCCGCCGCGGCCCCGGCGACGGCCAGGTAGACGAGACGCGTCTTTTCCACCCCCGCCGGCCTCCTCCTGATGCCGAAAAGGACCATCCCGTAGGCGACGGCCGTGAAGGCGGCCGCGGAGGCCCCGAAGACCGTCGCGGCGGGGAGGGGTCTCTCGAGGGGCAGAAAGACCGCCAGGGCCGCGACGGCGTTCGCCGCCGCCGCGGCGGCGACGTGACGGCGGGTCTTCTTACGGGTTTCGCCGGCCAGGGAGCCCCCGAAGTGGATCGCGGCGGGGGCCAGGGCGAAGAGGGAAAGGGCCGCCACGCCCTCCCAGAACACGGGGGTAAAGAGGCGCTGGGCGAAAGAGGAGGCCTTGTAGGAAAAGACGCACAGACACACCAGGGCGAAGGAGCGGGCGGCCGTCTCGCCCCGCTTCAGAAAGAACAGGGACACGGCCAGGGCCAGACTTACGGCGGCGAGGGTAAAGGCCTCCATCAACCCTTCCTGAAGGATGTGGACTCAAGCACGATGACGATCGAGTCTACCACAAGGCGGGGTAAAGACAACAGGCCCAAATGGTACGGGGGGCAACGAAACAGGGGGCGCCCCCTGGGGGACGCCCCCGTTCGCCGAGGTTATGGCGTGGAGGTCGATGTCTCTATTTAGGGCTGTTCACCTTCCGCCGGCGGGGCATAGCGGAAACAACGGTCGTTTTCGTAGACGACGGGGGAAATGATGAAACCGTCCTCGATCTTGATGACCCGGAGGCCTTCCTGCCCCCTCAGCTTGGCGGCCCTCCCCCGCAGGTAGACCCTGATGTTCCCCCCGAGGAGATTGGTCAGGTCGTAGAGGCCCTGGACCTGATAATAATCGACGGCCTCGGAGCCGTCCGTCCCCCACTGCCACATCTCCGTGGCCCCCGCCCCGCTCTCCTGGAAAAAGGCGTCCAGTCTCTCGTGCCACTGTTCCGGCAGGGTTTCCGCCACCATCTCAAAGGTCCGGTTCATCTCCTGGGCCATGGCCTTCTTTGACTTCTTGGTCATATCTCTTCTCCTTCGTTTCTCTCCAAGGTTCGTAAAGTTGCCTGCTACCTGCTCCCGTTGCGCTTTTTCTTTCATGGGCGGCCGAAGTCCTTAACCGATCCGAGAAACAGGAAACGTGCCAGAGTCACGCCGCGGGGACAATCCACCTCCACTGGGCCGATCTTACTGGGGATTGTGAAAAAGGACCCCATGGGGCGGGCCCACGGGAGGCCCGCCGTGCCGCGTAGAACATTATGCGCCGCATAGAGTTCTACGCGGCGCCGTGAGACCAAAAGAAGGCGCGCAGAAGGGGCGGCCTCAGGGCACCGGCCCCAGGGCCGCCTTCAGGGACCTGGTGAAACGGCAGACCTCGGCGAGGAGATCCCCCCGGAGGCGGGTTTTGTCGATCAAGGAGACGAGGGCGCTCCCCACGACGACGCCGTCGGCGAAGGGGGCCAGGCGGGCCGCTTGGTCGGGGGTGGAGATCCCGAAGCCCGCCACCACGGGCAGAGGGGTCAACTCCTTGATCCTTCTCAACTTCTCCCTGGCCTCCTCCTCGGCCGGGCGACCCGTCCCCGTCACCCCCGTCATGGTGATGTAGTAGACGAAACCGGAGGCGTCCTCGAGGATGGCCCTCATCCGCTCCTCCCCCGTCGTGGGCGCGACGAGGGGGATGAAGTCCAGGCCCCGGCCGTCGGTGTGACGGCGCAACTCCCCGGCCTCCTCCCGGGGGAGATCGACGACGAGGAGGCCGTCCACCCCCGCCTCGGACGCCCGGCGGGCGAAACGACCCGGTCCGGCCACGAACAGGGGGTTGTAGTAACTGAACAGGACGAAGGGGAGGGAGGTGACCTTGCGGAGGTCCCGCAGCATCTCGAGGATGGCCTCGAGGCTGGCCCCCTTTCTGATCGCCTCCTGGGAGGAGGCCTGGATCACCGGCCCGTCCGCCGTGGGATCGGAAAAGGGCACCCCGACCTCCAGGATGTCCACCCCCGCCTCCGCCAGGGCCGGGATGAGGCGGCAGGTCGTTTCCATATCCGGGTGGCCGGCGGTGATGTAGACCACCAGGGCCTTTTCCCCCTTCTTCCGCAACTCTTCGAACTTAGAGGCTATTCTCGACATCTCACCCTCCCGTCTCGATGGTCCCGACGTCCTTGTCACCCCGCCCCGAGAGGTTGACGATGACGATGTCATCCCCCGCCAGGGTCGGGACGAGACGAACGGCGTAGGCCAGGGCGTGGGCGCTCTCCATGGCGGGGATGATCCCCTCGCAGGCGGACAGGAGGCGGAAGGCGTCGACGGCCTCCTCGTCCCCCACGGCGACGTACCGGGCCCTCTTCCGCTCCTGGAGGTAGCAGTGTTCCGGGCCGACCCCCGGGTAGTCGAGACCGGCGGCGATGGAGTAGGCGTCCCGCACCTGACCGTGTTCGTCCTGGAGGATCTTCGTCTTGTTGCCGTGGAGGACCCCCACGCGGCCCGCCGTGAGGGAGGCGGCGTGGCGCCCGGCCTCGATGCCGGCCCCGGCCGCCTCGACGCCGATCATCCCCACCCCCCTGTCGCGGCGAAAGGGATGGAAAAGGCCCATGGCGTTGCTCCCCCCGCCCACGCAGGCGACGAGGTAACGGGGCAGGCGCCCCTCCCGGGCAAGGATCTGGCGCCTCGCCTCCCGGCCGATGACGCTCTGGAAATCCCGCACCATGACGGGATAGGGGTGGGGACCGGCGGTGGTGCCGATGACGTAGAAGGTGTCCCGCACGTCCGTCACCCAGGCCCGCATGGCCTCGTTCATGGCGTCCTTCAGGGTGGCCGTCCCCGCCGACACGGGGACCACCTCGGCACCGAGGATCTTCATCCTCAGGACGTTGGGGGCCTGACGCCTCATGTCCTCCTCCCCCATGAAGACCCGGCACTCCATGCCGAAGAGGGCCGCCACCGTCGCCGTGGCCACGCCGTGCTGTCCCGCCCCCGTCTCGGCGATGACCTTCCTCTTGCCCATGCGGCGTGCGAGGAGGGCCTGGCCGAGGGTGTTGTTGATCTTGTGGGAACCCGTGTGGTTCAGGTCTTCCCGCTTCAGGTAGACCTTGGCGCCCCCCAGGCGCCGGGTGAGGTTCCCGGCGAAATACAGCGGCGTCTCCCGACCGGCGTAGTCGTGGAGGTAGGCCCTGTACTCCCTCCGGAAGGACGGGTCGCGCCGCGCCTCCCGGTAGGCCTCCTCGAGGTCGATCAGGGCGGGCATGAGGGTCTCCGCCACGTACCGTCCCCCGAAGACGCCGAAATGACCATTTCTGTCGGGCATTCGTTCCTTCATCTCCCCTCCCCCTCCCAGGCTCTCACGGCGGCCAAAAGGGCCGCCATCTTTTCACGATCCTTTACTCCCGGCGCCTCCTCCACGCCGCTGTTGACGTCCACCGCCGCGGGGGCGACGGCCGAAAGGGCCGCGGCCACGTTCCGGGGCGCGATGCCGCCGGCGAGGATCAGGGGCCTCTTTCCCGCCACGGCCCTCGCCAGGTCCCAGTCCGCCGTCCTGCCCGTGCCCCCCCGGCGGTCGCCGTCCCGGGCGTCCACGAGGACGGCCCGCACGGGATAGAGGTCGATCCTTTCGAGATCCCCCCGGTCCCGGGGCGAGAAGGCCTTGACGACCCGCTCGCCGGACAGGCGCCGGCAATCCTCGGGCCCCTCGTCCCCGTGGAGCTGAAAGAGATCGAGGCCGCAGCGGGAGGCGACGGCGAGGATCACCTCCGGGTCCTCATCGACGAAGACCCCCACGAGGGCGGGGCGTCGCCCCCGCCCGGCGGGCCCCGGGAAGGGGCGTGCCTCATCGCCGAAACGGCGCCTGACCTCGGCGGCGATCCCGGCGGCCCGGGACGGCTCGATGTAACGGGGGCTCGGGCGGTGGAAGACGAACCCCAGGGCGTCCGCGCCCAGGGCGGCGGCCTCGAGGGCGTCTTCCAACCGGGTGATGCCGCAGAACTTGACGGCCGTCACGGCCTTCCCCGTCATCTCTCCGCCGCGTCCTTCAGCCCCTTTAGGCCTCACCCGATGAGCTCCTTGAGTTTCGCCCCCCGGTCCGGGGCGCGCAGGATGGCCTCGCCGACGAGAAAGGCCGAGACGCCCGCCTCCAGGAGCCTCTCTATATCCCGTCGTCCCCCGATGCCGCTCTCGCTCACGACGACCTTCCCCGGCGGCACCAGGGGGGCGAGGCGGAGAGTCACGGCGAGATCCGTCTCGAAGGTGACGAGGTCGCGGTTGTTGATCCCGATCACCTCCGCTTCGGCGTCCAGGGCCTTCTCCAGGTCCTTTTCGTCGTGGACCTCCACGAGGGGCGTCAGGCCCTCCTCCCGGCAGAGGGCCGTATATTGAGCCAGTTGACCCCTCCCCAGGATGGAGGCGATGAGGAGGAGGGCGTCGGCGCCCATGGCCGCCGTCTCCCGGATCTGGCAGGCGTCGACGACGAAGTCCTTCCTCAGGACCGGCAGGCCCGTCGCCCCCCGCGCCGCGGCGAGCAACGCCGCCGAACCGCCGAAATAGGCCCCCTCCGTCACCACGGAGACGGCCGCCGCCCCGTGGGCCTCATAGAGGCGCGCCAGGGCGGCGGGGTCCAGGTCCTCCGTCAGGCGCCCCCGGGAGGGGGAGGCGGCCTTGATCTCGGCGATGACGGCCACCCCCCGACCCCTCAGGGCCGCCGCCAGGTCCCTCTTAAGAGCCGGGCGGGCCTTCCCCGCCGCCTCCCCGAGGGGGGAGCCCTTCTTCGCCGCCGCCACCTCCTCTCTCTTCAAGGCGACGATGCGCGCCAAAAAACCACCCGCCTCCATCCCCGGCCCCCCCTCAGGCGTTGCTCAGCTCGATGAGGGCCTTGAGCTTCTTCATGGCCCCTCCGCTGTCGATGGCCTCCTCGGCGACGCGGATACCCTCGGGGATCGTCGCGGCCCGCCCCCCGGCGCAGACGGCCAAGGCGGCGTTCAGGACGACGATCCGGCGCCGGGCCGACACCTCCCCGGCCAGGACGGCCTTGGTGATCTCGGCGTTTACGGCGGCGTCGCCCCCCCGGAGCTCCTCCGGGTCGTCCCTCGTCCCGAAGAGGGTCAGGGGGTCGATATTGTAGGTCCTGACGAGACCGTCGTCCAACTCGGAGACCCGCGTCTCCCCCGTGACCGTCGCCTCGTCGAGACCGTCGGAACCGTGGACGACGAAGGCGCGCCTCGTCCCCATCCGGGCCAGTACGGCGGCGAACATCTCCGTCAGCCTCGGGTCGTAGACCCCGATGAGCTGGGCCGTGGCGGAGGCCGGGTTCGTCAGGGGCCCCAGCATGTTGAAGATGGTCCTGAAACCTATCTCCCGGCGGGGGGGGAGGGCGTATTTCATCGCCCCGTGCAGGCGGGGGGCGAAGAGAAAACCGAGGCCGATCTGCTGGAGACACTCCTCCACCACCTCCGGGGGGGCCTCGATGTTCACCCCCAGGGCCTCGAGGAGATCGGCGCTCCCGCAACCGCTGGAGACGGCCCGGTTGCCGTGCTTGGCCACCGTCAGGCCCGCCGCCGCCACGACGAAGGCGGCGGTGGTGGAGATGTTGAAGGTGTTGCGTCCGTCGCCGCCCGTCCCGCACGTGTCCACCACGGTGTGGGAACGGGCGTCGATGCGCGTCGCCATGCGCCTCATGACCTTCGCGGCCCCCGAGACCTCCTCCACCGTCTCGCCCTTCATCCGCAGGGCCGTCAGGAGGGCGGCGATCTGGGCCGGCGTACCTTGCCCTTCCATGATCACCGTCATGGCCGCGGCCGTCTCGTCTTCCGTCAGGTCCGCGCCGTTTACGACCTTTGCCAGGATCTCCTTCATCACGCGGCGCACCTCCTTTCCCCCTTCGCCATCTCCAGAAAGTTTCTCAAGAGCCGCTTCCCCTTGGGGGTCAGGACCGACTCGGGGTGGAACTGGACCCCCTCGACAAGGTAGTGGCGGTGACGCAGGGCCATGATCTCCCCCTCGGCCGTCTGGGCCCCGACCTCCAGGCAGGGGGGGATGGTCTCGGGTCGGACGATGAGGGAGTGGTAGCGGCCGGCCTCGAAGGGCGAGGGGAGGCCGGCGAAGACGCCCTTCCCGTCGTGGAAGACCGCCGATGTCTTGCCGTGCATGAGGCGCCCCGCCCCGACGACCTCGGCGCCGAAGGCCCTGGCGATGGCCTGGTGGCCGAGGCAGACGCCGAGGATGGGAAGGGTGGCGTGGAACTCCTCGATGAGGGGAAGGGTGACGCCGGCCTCCTCGGGCCGACCCGGTCCCGGCGAGAGGACGACGGCGTCGGGGTCGAGGAGGGCGACCCCCTTGAGGTCGATCTCGTCGTTCCTCCTCACGACGGTCTCGGCGCCCAGTTGCCTCAGGTACTGGACGAGGTTGTAGGTGAAGGAATCGTAGTTGTCGATGACAAGGACCATAAAAACCTCCTTAAAAATCCGTGATATCCAGGCCCGCCGCCGCCATGGACGCCGCCCGGAGCATCCCCGCGGCCTTGGCGGCCGTTTCCTCGTATTCCGCCTGGGGGTCCGAATCGGCCACGATCCCGGCCCCCACCTGGAGGGACAGCTCCCGCCCCCTGAGCTCCAGGGTCCGGATGGTGATGCAGAAGTCCATCCCTCCCCCGTAGGCGAAGTAGCCCACGGCCCCCCCGTAGGCCCCCCGGTCCTGTGGTTCCAACTCCGCGATGATCTCCATGGCCCTCACCTTCGGGGCCCCCGTCAGGGTCCCGGCGGGGAAACAGGCCCGGAAGAGGTCGAAGGCGTCCTTTCCCTCCTCCAGCTCCGCCCGGATGGTCGAGACGAGGTGCATGACGTGGGAGTAGCGCTCCACGTTCATGTAGGCGGTGACCTGGACGCTCCCCGTCCTCGCCACCCTCCCCAGGTCGTTCCTCCCGAGGTCGACGAGCATGACGTGCTCCGCCCTCTCCTTCGGGTCCCCGAGGAGCTCGTCCGCCAGGCGCCGGTCCTCCTGCTCCGTCCGCCCCCTCCGCCTCGTCCCGGCGATGGGCCTCAGGAGGGCCTCGTCGCCCTCGAGGCGCACCATCACCTCCGGGGAGGAACCGATGAGGTGGAGGTCTTCGCACCTCAGGAAAAAGAGGTAGGGGGAGGGGTTGATGAACCTCAGGGCCCGGTAGAGGTCCAGGGGGGGCAGATCGACCTCCCCCCTCAGACGGCGCGAGAGGACCACCTGGATGGCGTCGCCCCTGACGATATGTTCCTTGGCCCGGCGGACGAGGTCCCGGAAGGCGGCGGGCGTCACGTCGCTCTCCAGGGACGGGGCCGCCGCCCGCGCCGCCGCACCGAGGGAGGGCGTGACGGCCCCCCGGCCCTCCCCCAGGGCGGAGATCATCCCCTCGACCCGCCCCACGGCGCGCCCGTAGGCCTCCGCGGCGTCCCCGTCCCCCTCCTCGACGGCGGCGTAGGAGACCACCTTGAGGGTGTGGCGGACGCGGTCGAAGACGATGACGGTGTCGGTGATCATGAAGGCCCCCAGGTCCCTCTCCTCGTCCCTCGTCAAGAGACCACGGAGGCGGTCCTCGAAGAAGCCCACGGCCTCGTAGTTGAAGTAACCCACGGCCCCCCCGCAGAACCGGGGCAGGTGAGGCAGAGAGACCGTCGGCCCCTCCGAGACGATCCCCCTCAGGACGCCGAGGGGGTCGCCGTGGTGGGGCACGCGGCGGACGGAGCCGTTTTGCATGATCACCACCTCCCGTGCCCGCAGGCGGACCACCGCCCGGGGGTCGGTGCCGATGAAGGTGTAGCGGCCCCATTTCTCCCCCCCCTCGACGCTCTCCAGGAGAAAGACGAAGGGGCGGTCGCAAAAACGTTTGAGGACCGTCACGGGCGTCTCGCCGTCGGCGAGGATCTCCCCGTAGACGGGCACCCTGGCGCCCCCCTCGGCGAGGCGCCGGAACTCTTCCCAGGTCGGACGGATCATTTCTCGACTCCCAAGGGACCAAACAAAAAGGCCGTGCTCCGAGGCACGGCCTTTTTTCGAGATGAGGGCGAACGAAAAGGCCGCGGAGCACCCGGCGGGTTCCCCGCGGCCTTCGATTCCCTGTCAGTCAAAGATCAACGGCGGCGGACGAACCCCTCCCTGAGGCCGCGCCACCACCAGCTGTTCCTTCCGCTTACGAAAATCATCATCGATTCCTCACCGATGCCGCCTAACAGAACCTTTCACCCCTGTCAACCCTTTTTTGTCAAGGCCTCCATTTGCTCCCGGAAAAGATCGAGGAAGCGTCTCGCGTGGGGCCCCACGTGGGGATTCTCCCCCACCAGGGCACGGTAGAGGGGGGGATTGGCCGAGACGCGGTCCACGAGGTCCATCCGGGCCCGAAAGGCGGGGGTGGAGAAGGCCGCCAGTTCCTCCCGGGAGAGACCGCCGGCCGCGACGGCCAGGCCGAAGACGAGGTTGTCGAGGTGGTTCAGACCCTGGACGACGGCCATGATCTCGTCGTGGCGCCCGGCGTCGGCGACGACGACCCGGGCCCCCGCCTCCTTAAGGACCCGGGTGATCCAACCCCGCCCCTCCTCTCCCCGGCCGGGGCAGAGGACGACGTTCTCCCCCCTCAGGGAGGTCACCCGGGGGCCGAAGAGGGGGTGGAGGCCCACGACCTCGCCCGGGGCCGTCTCCATCATGGCCGCCATGGCCTCGACCTTCAGGGAGGTGAGGTCCATGAGGAGGGAGTCGGGCGGCAGGTGGGCCCCCACGGCCCGGATCACCTCCACCGTGGCGGGGATGGGGACGGCGACGACGACGACCCGGCAGAGGCCCGCCAGCTCCCGCGGCGAAGGCCCCTCCCTCCTGCCCGCCGTCACGACCTCGTGACCCCGTTTACGGAAAAAGGCGGCGAACCAGGCGCCCATGCCGCCCGTGCCGCCCATGATCCCGATCTTTTCCCTGTCCCAGCGCTCCCCCACGGTCTCACCCCCCCACGACGGCCCGCTGACGCAGGAGGTGGTCCGCCAGGACCAGGCAGACCATGGCCTCGCAGACGGGGAGGATCCGGGGGAGGACGCAGACGTCGTGGCGTCCCCGGACGCGGATCTTCCGCGGTTCTCCCCGCACGTCGACGGTCGCCTGCGGGGCCGCCACGGAGGGGATGGGCTTGCAGGCCGCCCTCAGGACGATCTCCTGGCCCGTGCTGATCCCCGCCAGGACGCCGCCGGCGTTGTTGCTCAAGAACCCCCCGGGGACGAGGGGGTCGTTGGCGGCGGTCCCCCTCATGGCGGCGGCGGCGAAACCGGCCCCGATCTCCACGGCCTTCACCGTCCCGATGCCCATGAGGGCCCCCGCCAGGGCGGCGTCGAGTTTCTCGAAGACCGGTTCCCCCAGGCCCGGCGGGCAGCCCGTGACCCTGATCTCGCAGACGCCCCCCACGGTGTCCCCTTCCCTCCGGCAGTCGGCCAGGACCTTGGCCATGGCCGCGAAGGCCTCGGCGTCGGGGCAGGCAAGGTCGTTGCCCCGGGCTTCCTCTTCGCGGAAGCGGGTGATCCCGACACCGCCTACGGCCACGGTGAAGGCCCTGACGACCATCCCCGCCCGGCCGATGACCTTCCGGGCCACGGCCCCGGCGGCGACGCGGGCCGCCGTCTCCCGCCCCGACGCCCTGCCCCCGCCCCGGTGGTCCCGGTGGGAGTATTTCATCCAGTAGGTGAAGTCCCCGTGGCCCGGGCGGAACACCTCCCTCAGCTCCTCGTAGGGGGCCGGGTCGGCGTCGGCGTTCCTTATCAGAAGGGCGATGGGGGTCCCCGTCGTCTTCCCCTCGAAGACCCCCGAGAGGATCTCCACCCGGTCCCCCTCCCGCCGGGTCGTGGCGAAGCGGCCCCGGCCCGGACGGCGCCGGTCGAGGTCCCCCTGGATGTCCTCCTCCCCCAGGGGGAGGCCCGGGGGGCAGCCGTCGATGACGGCCCCGACGGCGGGGCCGTGGGACTCGCCCCAGGTGGTCACCCGAAAGACGCTGCCTATCGTGTTGCCGGCCATAATCTCAGTTCTCCCATGATCTCTTGGGCCGCCTCCGGGGGCGTGAGCCCCGTCGTCTCCACGACCAGATCGGCGACGGACCGATAGAGGGGGACCCGTTCCTCAAGGGCCGCGAGGGTGTCGGCGACGAGATCGCCGCCCTTGAGGGACGGCCGCTGGGGGGCCGTCTTCCCATCGGCGGCGATCCTTTTGATGAGCTCTTCCGGCGCCGCCGCGAGGTAGACGAAGACACCCCTCCCCCTCAGGAGGCGGACGTTTTCGGGGTCCACGACGGCACCGCCCCCGAGGGCGATGACGGCGTCGTCCGTTTTCTCCGCCAGGTCCCGGACGGCCTCCCTCTCCAGGCGGCGGAAGGCCCCCCACCCCCCCCGGGCGACGACGGCGGCGATGGAGGCGCCCGAACGCTCCTGGACCATGGCGTCCGTGTCGTAGAAGGGTCTTTTCAGCCACCGGGCCAGGAGGGCCCCCACCGTCGTCTTGCCGGCCCCCCGGAAACCGATGAGGACGAGGTTCATCTCAAACCCCCAAGGGTCTCCCAGAAGGAGGGGAAGGACTTGGCCACGCATGAGGGGTCGCGGATGACCATGGACCCCGTGGCCATCCCCAGGGCGGCGAAACTCATGGCGATGCGGTGATCGTCGTAGGTCTCGATCTCGGCCCCGTGGGGTCTCCCCCCCTCGATGACGAGGCCGTCCGGGGTCTCCCAAACCGAAACCCCCGTCTTCTTGAGCTCCGTCGCCAGGGCCTTCAGACGGTCGCTCTCCTTGATGCGGAGGTGGGCGGCGTTCTCGATCACCGTCCTCCCCTCCCGGCAAGCCGCCACGACGGCCAGGGTGGGGACCAAGTCCGGCGTGTCCCCCATGTCGAAGACCATCTCCCCCCCGGGCAGGGGGCCGCCGATCACCGCCACCCCCCCGCCCTCGGCCTCGACGCGACAGCCCAGGCGGCCCAGGTGCCCCAGAAAGGCCGCGTCGCCCTGGAGGGTCCGGGGCGGGAGGTTCGTCACCACCACGGCGGCCCCGCACAGGGGGGCGAGGGCGAGGAAATAGGAGGCGCTCGAGGCGTCCCCCTCCACGGCGAACACCCCGGGGCGGTAAGGTCTCCCGGCGGGGATGAGCCAGGACCGGGGGTCGGGGTGGGAGACACGGACGCCGAAGGCCTCCATGACCCCTTTCGTCATGGCCAGGTAGGGGCGGGACGTCACGGACCCCGCCAACTCGATCTCCACGTCCCTGCGGGCGTAGGGGGCCGCGATCATGACGGCCGAGACGTACTGGCTGCTGTCGAGGTCCCCGAAGACGGCCCTTCCCCCTTCGAGGCCCGCCGCCTCCAGGGTCAGGGGCGGACACCCCTCCTTCCCCTCGTAGCGCACGACGGCGCCCATACCGGCGAGGACCACCGCGAGGGGGGCCACGGGGCGCTGGTGGAGGCGCTGTGTGCCCCTGAACCTGAAGGGGCCCCGCCCGAGGGCGGCCACACCCATGACCAGACGCAGGGCCGTGCCGTTGTTCCCCACGTCTATCCCGGAAGGGGGACAGGCCACGGCGCCGGCCGTACCCGTGACGACGAGGTCGTTCCCCCTTCTTTCGATCACCGCCCCCAGGCGGCCGAGGGCCTCCATGAGGACGAAGGTGTCCTCCGAGAGGAGGGCGTCGCGGATCACCGAGGTCCCCGCCGCCAGGGAGGCGATGACCAGGGCCCGCTGGGTGTAGCTCTTCGAGCCGGGGACGGTCACCGTCGCCTCCCTTTTTTGCCATTTCTCCACCTTAAACGTCGGGCCCATCCTCCCCTCGCTTTCCATCGTTTTCCCCACCGCCGGATCCGGGGACGGGGAGACCGACCCCCTCGTAGAGGGCCTTCTCCATGACCGCCAGGGGCGGGGTCAGGCCCGTCCAGATCCGGATCTGTCCCGCCCCCTGGTGGAGGAACATCCTCAGACCGGATACGACGAGGCACCCCGCCCGATCGGCCAGGGTCAGGAGCCTCGTCCGGGGGGGGCGATAGACGGCGTCCATGACCCACCGAAAACGCCCCAGTTCCCTTTCCCCCAGAAGGGAGGCGTCCTCGTTAGGCGCCATCCCCACGGGGGTGGTGTGGATGAGGCCCTCGGCCTCCACGCGGCCTATCTCCCCGAGGGGCACGAAGGCGCAACCGAAGGCGCCTGCCAGGGCCTCGCCCCGGCCGCCGTCGCGGTTGACGACGACGGGGATCCCGCCGGCGGCCCGAACGGCGAAGACGGCCGCCCTCGCCGCCCCCCCCGCCCCGAGGACGGCCACGACGGCACCCGCCATGGACGTCCGTTCCTCGACGCCCGCCCGGATGCCGAGCCAGTCCGTGTTGAAACCCACCAGACGGCCGGCGTCGTTCCTGACGGTGTTGACGGCGCCGATGGCGAGGGCCTCCCCCGCCACCTCGTCCAGGTAAGGGATGATGACCTCCTTCAGGGGCATGGTGACGCTCACCCCCCTGAGGCCCCTCTCCCTGATCGTCGCGACGCAGGCCGCGGCCGCGGCGACGGGGTAGGCCTCGTAGGCGGCCTCGATCCCCAGGGCCGCGAAGGCCGCCCGGTGCATGGCCGGGGAGAGGCTGTGACCCAGGGGGAACCCGCAGAGTCCGAAGGGGGCCTTACCCATCCTCATCCTCCCCCAGGACGGCCAGGAGCCTCGTCATCTCCCCCACGCCGAACTGACCCGGCGCCGTGGGTCCCGCCGTGTCGAGGCGGCAGTAGGTGAGGGGGCTCCCCAAGAGGGCCCCATAGACGCGGCTCATCCGCCCGGCCTCTCCCATGGCGAAGGCCACGACCTCCCGTCCCTCCCGGCGCCCCCGCGGGATGAGACTCAGGACGCGCAGGCCGTCGGCGGCCGTCTCGGCCCGGGTGACGATCTTTATCACGTCGGCGCCCGCGTCCCGGCAGGCCCGGTACCTCCCCGCCAGGGTCGCCGCGGGCGGCGTCCCGGCGAGGTCGTGGTGGGAGATGATGAGCCTCGTCCTTTTCCCCCCCCTTTCGACGGCCGCCGACAGGGCCTCCCGGAGGGCCCGCGGCGTCCTCAGCTCCACGTCCACGTAATCCACCCCCGCCTCGGCCGCCGCGATGAGGGGGGCGATCCGCTCCTCTTCCGTCCCCGTGAAGCACCCGCCCTCGTCGCGGCGCCGGTTCGTGACCACGAGCCTCCCCGGCCCGGCGTGCCAGAAATCGGCGGGGATCCCCCCCCTGAGACGGTCCAGGCGCACCTCGACGACCCCGGCGGCGCCCGCGGCCTCCACACGGAGGCGGCGGGCCTCCTCGACCGTGGCGGGCAGGACGGAGACGCAGATCATCAGTCGCCCTCCTTACGGGGATAGGAGCCGAGGATCTTCAGGGAGGAGGTCTTCCCCTCCAGGGCGGCGAGACACGACCGGAGGGGTTCCATCCCGGCGTGGCCCTCGAGGTCCACGAAGAACAGGTATTCCCACATCCGCTCCCGGATGGGGTGGGACTCGATGCGCAGCAGGTTCACCCCCGCCGCCGCGAAGGGGCCGAGGGCCTCGTGGAGGGCCCCCGGGGCGTGGCGGGTCGTGAAGAGGAGCGACGTCTTGTCCCGTCCCGAGGGAGGCGTGGCCCTCCGGCCCAGGACCAGGAAACGGGTCGTGTTGCGCGGCGAATCCTCGATCCCCTCGACGGCGACCTTCATGCCGTGGATCTCCGCCGCCAGGCGCCCGCCCACGGCCGCCGCGTCCTCTTCCCCCCTGGCCCGCTCCACGGCCCGGGCCGTGCTCTCCGTCTCCACCCAGAGGGCCTGGGGGAGGTTCTCCCGCAACCACCGGCGGCATTGACCGAGGGCCTGGGGATGGGAATAGACGCGGCGGATCCCGTCCGTGCCGCCGTCGGCCGTGACGAGACAGTGGGAGACCCTCAGGCAGACCTCGGAGACGATGACGAGGGGCGTCGTGACGAGGCGCTCCAGGGTCGTCTTGACGGACCCCTCCCGGGAGTTCTCCACGGGGACCAGGGCCAGGGCGGAGGCGTCCCTCTCCGCCGCGTCGAAGACGTCGGGGATGGCGGGGGCGAAGAGGCACCTCGCCCCCCTCCCGAAGACGCGCTCCACGGCCGCGTGGCTGAAGGAGCCCGCCGGACCGAGGCAGGCCACCGTCACGGGTCCCTGAAGGGCCCGGCAGGCGGCCAGGATCTCGCGGTAGATCTCCTTGAGAGACTCGGGAGCCAGGGGGCCGTCACCGGCCCGGGCGATCCTCTCCATGACCCGGGCCTCCTGGGCGGGATCGTAGAAGGCCATCCCCGCCCGTTCCTTCAGCTCCCCCAACGCGCGGGCCAGAGCGGCCCGCTCGTTCAGGAGGGCCACGATCCCCTCGTCGAGGCGGGCGATCTCGGCCCGGAGCCTCTCCATCTCCGTCCCCGTCACGACCGTCCCTCCTCCAGGACCTCCCGGACCAGCGCCGGGGGCACCCCGCCGTTGATGAAGGGCATGCCGGGCCGTTTCAGGAGGACGAAGTTGATCCGCTCCCCTTCCTTCTTCTTGTCCCTCTTCATGGCCTCCATGACGGCCTCCGTCTCCACGCCGGCGGGCAGGGCGACGGGGAGGCCCAGGCTCGTCAGGCACCTCACGATCCGCTCCCGGTCCTCTCTCGGGAGGTGGCCCAGCCGTTCCGACAGGCCCGCGGCGGCGGCCATGCCCATCGCCACGGCCTCGCCGTGGGGGATGACGTAACCCGAGGCGGCCTCCACGGCGTGACCGACGGTGTGGCCGAAGTTGAGGACGCGCCTCACCCCCCGCTCCTCCTCGTCTATCTCGACGATCCCCTTCTTGATCCGGCAGGAGCGGGAAACGACGGTCGTCATGAAATCCCTGTCCCGATCCTCGAGGGCCTTGCGGTTGGCCTCGAGGAGATCCAGGAGATCCGGTTCCTCGATGATGCCGTACTTGACGATCTCCGCCAGGCCGTTGACGAACTCCCGGGGGGGCAGGGTCTCGAGGAGCTCCAGGTCGATGATCACCGCCTTCGGCTGGTGGAAGACCCCCAGGATGTTCTTCGCCCCCCCCTCGTCCACGGCCGTCTTGCCCCCGACGGCGCTGTCCACCTGGGCCATGAGGGTCGTGGGGACCTGGATGTAAGGTATGCCCCGCATGTAAACGGCGGCGACGAAACCCGTCAGGTCCCCCACGACGCCCCCTCCCAGGGCGATGAGGGCCGAGGAGCGGTCCGCCCCCTGGGCCGCCAGGGCCCGGGCGACGGCGAGGGCGGTCTCGACGGTCTTGGAGGCCTCCCCCGGGGGGAAGGTGACGCTTTGGGCCGCAAGGCCCATATCGGCGAGAAGGCCCATCAGGCGCCTGCCGTGGTGGTGGAAGACCCGTTCGTCGGAGACGACGGTATAATCCCTCCCCCACCCGCTGCGGGCGATCATGAAGACCCCCCTATCGAGGATCCCGAAACCGATGTGGATGTCGTAGGAGACGGAGGGCCGGGGGAGATTGACGCGCAGGGTCTTCATGCCCGGCCTCCCTTTCCCATGGCCGCCTTCATGACCCCGATGTCCGCCATGAGATCGTAGAACTTCTCGGGCTTGAGGGACTGCATGCCGTCCGAGACGGCCTTCTCCGGTTCGGGGTGGACCTCGACGATGATCCCGTCGGCCCCCACGGCCACGGCGGCCCGGGCCAGGGGCCGGACGTAACGCCAGTTGCCCGCGGCGTGGCTCGGGTCCACGATGACGGGGAGGTGGCTCAACTCCTTCAGGACCACGACGGCGCTCAGGTCGAGGGTGTTTCTCGTCGCCGTCTCGAAGGTCCTGATCCCCCGCTCGCAGAGGATCACCTCCTCGTTGCCCCCGGAGAGGATGTACTCCGCCGACATGAGGAGCTCCTCCACGGTGGTCATCATCCCCCTCTTGAGGAGGACGGGCTTGCGGGCCCTCCCCACGGCCTTGAGGAGGGCGAAGTTCTGGGCGTTGCGGGCGCCGATCTGGAGGATGTCGGCGTACCGCTCCACGAGGTCCACGTCGGAGGTGTTGACCACCTCCGTGACGACGGGCAGGCCCGTCCGGTCCCCCACCTCCCTCAGGAGGCGCAGGCCCTCCTCCTCCATGCCCTGGAAGCTGTAGGGGGAGGTGCGGGGTTTGAAGGCCCCGCCCCTCAGGACGTCCGCCCCCGCCTTCTTCGCCACGTAGGCGCACTCCATGAGCTGTTCCTGGCTCTCCACGGCGCACGGACCCGCCATGACGGTGAAGGTCCCCCCCCCGATCCTCAGGGGCCCGACGGGGATCACCGTGTCCTGACCCCTGAACTCCCGGCTCGCCAGTTTGTAGGGCTTGAGGATGGGCATGACCTTCTCCACCCCCCCCATGAGGGCGATGTTCTGGAGGTGTTCCTTCCCCCGCCCGTCGCCGACGGCGCCGATGATGGTTCTCTCCACCCCCGCCGAGACGTGGGGCCGGTAACCCACCGACTCGATCCACTCCACGACCCGTTCTATCTGCCTCTCCGAGGCGTTTTTCTTCATCACGATCACCATGACCCAACTACCTCCTCCGGGCCCGGGCACCGCCGCCGCCCCGGCGGTCAAACAAAAAGGCCGTGGGCGGCATCTTCGATCCGCCCATGGCCCTGGTTTTTCTATCTCTTTCGGTTTAAGTCAGAATCACCGGCGCCTCGGGCAGACCTGTCCGTAGAAATAGAAATAACCGAACCAGCGGTTTGTCGTCTCTCTACGGTTAGGTCTGTTCACGCCCCGGTTTCTCCTTCGGACCTTTGAGATCACATCCCCGTTTGCCTGTCAAGAAAAAAAAAATCGGCCCGGGGGATTGACTTTCCCCGCCCGGCCTTGTATCGGAATTTTGCGCGGAGAAATGGACAAGCTCCTCAAATGTCGCTCTTGAGAAGGGAGGTACCATGAAACGTCTTGTCGTGCTCGTCGGATGTCTGTGGTTGGTGTTGGTCCTTTCACCGCCCCTTGCCGTCGGGGCGTCCGAGTTCCCCTGGATGCCCGATTTCAACCTCAAGGCCGAGGCGGACCCCTCGGGTTTCCGGGCCCGTCTGGCGGCGCGTTTCGATTTCGACGACGTGAGGATCAACGCCGTCATCCAGTCGGTGGATGAGCCCGCCGACGCCTACATGGTCCTGCGCCTCGGCGAGATGGCGAAACGTCCCCCCGAGTACGTCCTGAAGCAGTACAAGAGCCGCAAGGCGCAGGGCTGGGGCGCCGTGGCCAAGAGCCTGGGCATCAAACCGGGCTCGCCGGAGTTCCACGCCCTGAAGAGGGGTGACGACCTCTACGGCGGCGGGCAGGGCCGGGGAAAGGGCAAGGGGAAAGGGAAACAGAGAGACTGAACGAAAACGATCAAGGAGGTATGCCCATGAGGAAGATCATCGCCGTCGCGGCCGTGGTCGCATTGGCGCTGGCCCTGGGAGGCTGCGCCCTCGTCAAGACGGGTGCCGTACCGGCCCCGCCGACACCCGTGGACCTGAACCCGAAACTCGCGTCGGGGCAGTTCGTCCAGAAGGTGGATGTCTTTGAGGTCATCGCGGATTCCACCATGTCCATGGCGGACCCGTACCTGGGCAGCACCAAACTGAAGGTCGAGAAGGACCTCCTCTCCCTCTTCGACGGCACCATACCCGATCTGAGGCTCACGGCGGCGGCGCGGGCCTTCGGCAGTTTCGAGTTCCTCGGCGGCGACACGTCCCGCCTCCTGTACGGACCCGAACCCTATCGAAAGTCCCGCCTTCCCATGGCGGCGGCTGACCTCTCCCCCCGGGGCTTAAGCCCCCTGAACACGGCCATCGACGGCGCCGCGCAGGATCTGCGTGACCAGTCGGGCCGGATGGCCCTCATCATCTTCAGCGACGGCGAGGACATGGAGGCCTTTCGGCCGGAAGAGACGGCGGCGCGCATGAAAGGCGCCTACGGCGACCGCATCTGCATCTACGCCGTGCACCTCGGTGAGACGGCCGCGGGGCGGAAACAGCTCCAGCGGATCGTCGACGCCGGCGGCTGCGGCTTCGTGGCGAAGGGCGCGGACGTCGCCTCCCCCGCGGGGATGGCGGATTTCGTCTCCCAGGTCTTCTTGAAGGCCCCAGGGGTCGTCGCCAGGCCGGCGCCGACCCCGCCCCCGAAGGAGGAGGTCGTCGAGGCCAAACCCCAGGCCCAGGCGGCCCCCGTCGTCACCCCGAAGGAGCCGTTGACCATCAGGCTCAACATCGAGTTCGACACGGCCAAGGCCGTCATCAAACACATATATCACAACGAAATCAAGAGGGTGGCCGATTTCATGAAGGAACACCCCACGGTGAAGGCCGTCATCGAGGGGCACACGGACAACGTCGGCAAGGAGGCGGCCAACATGAAGCTGTCGCAGCGGCGGGCCGATGCCGTGATGCAGTACCTCGTCACCAAGTTCAAGATCGACGCCTCCCGCCTGGAGGCCGTCGGTTACGGACCCCACCGGCCCATCGCGACCAACAAGACCAAGGAGGGCCGCCAGCACAACAGGCGCGTGACGGCGGTCTTCAGCGGCATCTGACGGACCCGTCCCCAAGGCGGGGAGGCGCGGCGGCGAGGGCGACCCCCTCGCCGCCTCTTTTTTGGCCCCCTTGGCGACCATATTTCCTTTGACACCGCCTTGCGCCTTCCCCTAATATGGCGCCCCATCATTAGGTGAAGGTAGATGGCTTTGGACAGGGAAGCTCTGGCGCGGGAGGGGGAGAGACTGTTCCGATCGGGGGATCTGGCGGCCGCCCGGGAGTGTTTCCTCCGCCTCCTGGCCCTTGATCCCGACGACCTCGAGGCCGAAAACAACCTCGGCGTGATCCTCCTCCAGGAGGGACGCGTCGAGGAGGCCCGGGGGATCTTCGAGGGAATCCTCGCGCGGGACCCCGCCCACGGCGACGCCCTGGTCAACCTCTTCTTGGTCCTGAGGGAGGAGGGGAGAGGGAAGGACATGCTCCCCCACCTGGAGAAGGCCCTCGCCCTGAGACCCGGAGACCTCGAACTGCAGCGTCTGTCGGCGGAGGCCCGCGGGGCTGCGGGCGAGGTCTTCTTCGTTCTCTCGGCCGGATTATGCGGTATGGAGACGATCAGCGCCGTCCTGAACACGATCCCGGACGTCCACTGCACCCTCGTGACCCCTTCCCAGCTGGGGCGGGAGGCCTGGGAGCGCTCCCGCGACGTAACGTCGGGCAGGGTCCTCCTGGGGGAAAAGATCTATCCCCTCATCACCCGGGACGTGGCGGCGCGGCGAACCTGCGGCGTCGTCTCCTCGGGTCTCATCTTTTTCGCCCCCCAGATCGCCCGGGACATCCCGGAGGCGAGATTCGTCTTCATCCTCCGCCACCCCCTCGAATTCGTCCGCTCGGCCCTCTACCGCAACTATTACGGCGGCCATCGGGAAGACGTGTTTCGTCCCGCCCCCTTGAAAGGGACCGAGGGCGAGGTCGATTGGAGGGATAAGAGCCAGGCGGAGAAGATCTGCCACCTCTGGAACCTCTGCCAGGAGGCCATGGCCGCCACGGTTGATCTCCTCCCCGCCGGGGCCTCCCTCACCCTGAAATACGAGGATCTCTTCTCAAAACCCAGGGAATGGGAGCGGCTCTTCAAGTTTCTTGGTCTACCGGGACCGCCGGGGCGGCTGGCCGAGACCGCCGCCCTCCGCCGGGGAGAGGTCAAGACCACGGGACGTTTCCCCCGCGTACGGGATTGGTCGCCCTCATTCCGGGGTCTCATCGAGGACGCCTGTCGGGTCTGGGGGGTCCGGCACGGGTACCTCGAACCTTGCGGCCAGGGAGGCAAAGGGGTGAAAAGAAAGGGCTCGGGACGCCGGGTCCCCCTCGTCACCGTAGGTCTTCCCCTCTACAGCGGGGGCACCACCCTCGCCGGTGCCATCGAGGGGATCCTCGCCCAGGATTTCCGTGACTTCGAGCTCATTGTCTCCGATCACGGCCGTGACCCCTTCGTGGAGGAGGTTGCCCGCCATTACGAGAAAATGGACCACCGCGTCCGTTTCGTCCAGAGCGACGACCGCGGGGATTATCTGGGCGTCCACAACCTCGCCCGGATGATCGAGTTCTCCGAGTCGCCCTACTTCATGTGGGCTTCCTGGGACGACCGGGTGGCCCCCTTCTTCATCTCCCGGTGCCTCTCCGTCCTGGAGAAGGACGAGGCCGTGGCCCTCGCCTATCCCCGTTCCTACGTGTTTGACCGCGAGGGGAAGGTCCTGGGATACTGGGCCGACGCCCTGAAGGCCGACTCCGATGACCCGGCGGAACGCTACCTCAACGTCATCCGTGATTTGAAACAGTGCAACGCCTTCTACGGTCTCTTCCGGCGGCCCCTGATGAGGAAGACGAGGTCCCTGAGGATGAAGGCCTATGCCCACGACAATCTCTTCCTGGCGGAGATCTCCCTCTTGGGCAAGATCGTCCAGATCGACGACGTCCTCTTCTACCGGCGGCTCACCCGCAACTACGACCGGAGTCTCGACGAACACCACGCCGATGTCATCCGAGCCCTTGACCCCTCCTACCAGGAAGAGGGTATAACCCTTCCCTTCTGCCGTCTCACCTACGCCCACTGCGAGATCATCAACCTCTCCCCTTTGCCGGGAGAGGTGAAGGAAAGGTTGACTGCGGAGACCATCCGTTGCTTCAGGGAGCGCTGGGGTGGTAACATGCGCTACGAGCTGGACCGGCTGGTCTCCCTCGTGCGCCGGGGGATCCACTACCTCACCTGGGACGGGAGGGGACGGGAGACGGTGGGCGAGGAGGCGCCTTATCTTTCGAATTTTCATCTCTTCGGGCTTCTCAAGCGGCTTCAGGAGGGCCTGTTCATCTACCCGGAGCGCCGGGACCTGTGGGAGACCCTGGAGATCCTCAAGGACCGGGCGAGGAAGGGGAGGGAAACGATATGAAGGAATGTCTTATCTGCCGTCACGAGGTGCAACCCTTCCTCTCCTTCGGGAGGATGCCGGTGGCCAACGCCTTCCTGACGGAGGAGGAGTTCGGGCGGGAGTACTTCTTCGAGCTTAAGGTGGGTTTCTGCCCCCGCTGCACGGCCGTGCAGCTCCTGGAGCTGGTGGACAGGGAAAGGATGTTCCATGAAAACTACGCCTTCTTCTCTTCCACCTCCCTGAGGATGGCCGATCACTTCGCGGCCTTTGCCGGCGAGGTCATGAAGACCCTCAAGGGCCCGGACCCCTTCGTCGTGGAGATCGGGAGCAACGACGGCATCATGCTCAGGCACTTCGCCTCTTCCGGGGTGCGGCACCTCGGCGTGGAGCCCTCGGCCAACGTGGCCTGGGAGGCCCAAAAAAGGGGTGTCAACACCCTGTGCCGTTTTTTCGACGCCTCCGTCGCCGCCGAGATCGTCGCCCTTCACGGGAAAGCGGACGCCGTCCTGGGGGCGAACGTCATGTGCCACATCCCCTATCTTTCCTCCGTCTTCCAGGGCGTCAAGACCCTTCTGAAACCCGAGGGTCTCTTCATCTTTGAAGACCCCTACCTCGGGGCGATCATGGAAAAGACGGCCTATGACCAGATATACGACGAGCACGCCTTCTATTTTTCCCTCTCCGCCGTGTCGGCGGCCATCGCCCCCTACGACCTCGAGGTCATCGACGTGAAGAGACAGGACGTTCACGGCGGTTCTCTCCGGTACCTCATCGGTCACCGGGGGGTCCACCCCGTCGGTCGGGCCGTGGAAGAGACGCGTTTTGCCGAGGAGCAAGCCGGTCTGGGCCGCCTCGAGACGTACCACGAGTTCCGCCGGCGGGTGGAGAGGTCCCGGGACGACCTCATAAACCTCCTCGAGGACCTGAAGGGGAAGGGGAGGTGCATCGCTGGCTACGCCGCCACCTCGAAGAGCGCCACGGTCATCAACTACTGCGGCATCACGAGGCGCCACCTCGACTACATCAGCGACACCACCCCCATTAAGCAGGGCAAGTTCAGCCCCGGCGCCCACATCCCCGTCCTGTCCCCTTCCCGCTTCCACGAAGACCCGCCGGACTACGCCGTCCTCTTCGGTTGGAACCACAAGGAGGAGATCATGGAGAAAGAGAGGGAGTTCACGGCCCGGGGGGGGAAATGGATCCTGTACGTCCCGGAGGTCCACGTCCTGCCGTGATCCCCAACGCCGACCCGAAGGCCCAATACCTGTCCCACCGGAACGAGATCGACGCCGCCCTCAGAAGGGTCCTCGACGGGGGGCGGTTCATCCTGGGCGAGGAGGTCGCGGCCATCGAGGAGGAGTTCGCCGCCTATGTCGGCGTCCGTTACGCCGTCGGCGTCGGCAGCGGCACGGAGGCCCTCCATCTCGCCCTGAAGGCCTGCGGCGTGGGCCGGGGCAAGGAGGTCGTAACCGTTTCCCACACCGCCGTCGCCACCGTGGCGGCCGTGTCGCTGGCCGGGGGCCGGGCCGTCTTCACGGACATCGAGGCCGACTACTTCACCATGGACCCCCGCGGGCTCGAGGCCGCCGTCACGGCGAGGACACGGGCTGTCGTCCCCGTCCACCTCTACGGACAGGCGGCGGACATGGAGCCCATCATGGAAGTGGCGAAGAGACACGGCCTTTTCGTCGTGGAGGACTGCGCCCAGGCCCACGGCGCGACCTACCGGGGCCGTCGGGTCGGTTCCTTCGGCCACCTGGGGTGCTTCAGCTTCTACCCGACGAAAAACCTCGGCGCCCTGGGAGACGGGGGGATGGTCGTCACCGACGACGAGGGGCTGGCGAAACGGGTGCGCCTGTTGAGGGAATACGGTTGGGAGGAGAGGTACGTGAGCTCCTGCCGGGGATGGAACAGCCGCCTCGACGAGATCCAGGCGGCGGTCCTGCGGGTGAAGCTGCGTCACCTCGACAAAGACAACAAACGCCGGCGGGAGATCGCGGCCCTTTACGACGGCTGTCTCGAAGGTCTCGACCTCGTCACGCCCAAGGTCCGGGAAGGGTGCGGACACGTCTACCACCTCTACGTCATCAGGTCCCCCCGGCGGGGCCGCCTCATGGATGAACTGTCCCGGGAGGGCATCGGGGTCAACGTCCACTACCCCGTGCCCGTGCACCTCCAGAATGCCTACCGCCGCCGGGGGCACCGGGGGGGGCTGGAGGAGACGGAACGGGCGGCCCGGGAGATCCTCTCCCTGCCCATCTTCCCGGAACTCACCGACGAGGCCGTAAGAAAAGTCGCCGATGTCATAAGGAAATGCCATGAAAGACGGGGGCCTTGACTTCGTGACGACCCCTCCCCAAGAAGACAAGGGCAGGAAGGGGGAAGAAAGGGGCCTCGATGCCGTCCTCGAGGGGCTCAAGGGCAAGACCCTGGTCATAACGGGGGGGGCCGGATACGTGGCGACGAACATCGTCAAGGCCCTGGCTGACACGCCGTGCCAGGTCGTGCGCCTCGACCGGGAGGGGGTGGAATTCCCGGCCGTCCGCGGGGCCTTCGATCTGGAGGACCGCCGGGGGGACGTGAGGGACGAGAGGGTCTGGCCCGACCTCTTGAGGCGGGGGGACGTCGTCTTCCACCTCGCGGGGCAGACGAGTGCCTACGCGGCCGCCCGGGACCCGGCGGCGGATTTCGAGATCAACGTCCGCCCCGTCCTCGCCCTGGCCGCCGCCTGTTCAAACCTCAGGCGCCGCCCCGACGTGGTCTTTGCCGGCACCGTCACAGAGGCGGGCCTCACGGATCGTCTGCCCGTGGACGAGACCCACCCCGACGACCCCCTGACGATCTACGACCTCCACAAGCTGGCGGCGGAGAGATACCTGCGCCATTTCGCCCGGGAGGGGGTCCTGAGGGCCTGCACCCTCCGCCTGGCCAACGTCTACGGCCCGGGCCCCAAGAGCGGTAGCGCCGACAGGGGGATCCTGAACAGGATGATCGCCCTCGCCCTGCGGGGAGAGACGTTGACCCTCTTCGGGGGCGGGGAATGGGTCCGCGACTACGTCTACGTGGGCGACGTGGCGGCGGCCTTCCTCTACGCCGCGGACGAGATGGACAGACTCAACGCGGGCCACTTTCTTATCGGCAGCGGGGTTGGTCACACCCTGGCCGAGGCCTTCTCCCTCGTCGCCGAACGGGCGGCGGCCGTCACGGGGCGGCGCGTGGCCCTCGTGAAGAAGGATTTCCCACCCGGTTCCCATCCCATGGAGAGGAGGAATTTCGTGGCCGACACGTCCCGTTTCCGCGCCCTCACGGGTTGGAGGGCCGCCATCCCCCTTGGGAAGGGTATCGATTTGACCATAGAGTCCTACATGAGGACCGAGGGCAAGGGTGATTCATGAAGGACATCACGCCCCGCGCCAGCGCCCTTTGGGAACGTATCAACGAGACCTACCTCACCCCCGAGAGCCTCGAGGATCTGTCCAACTTCAAGCGCGACAGGGTCAACTACAAGATCTCCCTCTGGAACCCCCACACCAACGGCGTCCGCTACCTCAAGACCCTCCTCTACAACCTGTGTTCGTCCCTCTCGGAGGAAAACCGCCGGCGTCTCGCCAACACGAGGGGCAGGGAGTTCGGCAACCCCATCACCGTCCGCTACGACGGCCAGGAGATCTGCCTCGATTACCTCCAGGCCGCCTGGGAGCTGGAGTTCCTGGAGCGTCACCTCCCCCGCCCCCTTGCGGGGGCCGCCATCCTCGAGATCGGGGCCGGTTACGGCAGGACCTGTCACACCATCCTCTCCAACCACGACCCGTCCCTCTACTGTATCGTCGATCTGGACAACTGCCTGACCCTGGCGCAAAGGTACCTGAAGACGGTCCTCAGCCCCGGCGCCTACGAGAGGATCCGCTTCCTTCCCGTGACGTCCATAGACTACCTGGAGGGGATGCATTTCCATCTCGCCGTCAACATCGACTCCTTCGCCGAGATGGAGGCCCCGACGGTCCGTTACTACCTCGACTACATAAACCGGCGGTGCGACCATCTATACGTGAAGAACCCCGTGGGCAAATACGACGACCCTTCCCTCGACACGGCGCCCGTGGGGGAAGAGGTGGCCGCCGCCCGGCGTATGGGCCTCCTCCTCGACGTGGTGGACATCAACGACAATCTCGATATCCTTAAAAACGCGAAAAAATTCATCGAGGCCTACCGCCCGGCTCCGACCTGGACCTGCCTCGCCGAAGGCTGGGCTCCCCCGTGGAGCTTTTACTGGCAGGCCCTCTACGGCCGGGGAGGGGAGACGCGGGGGCGCAGGGAGTGACGGGAGGAAACCCATGAAAAGCGAAACACCAAGCATGCAAGGGATAAGGGTCTTCATCACGGGCGGGCTCGGCTTCATCGGGAGCAACCTGGCCCGCCGGTGCCTCGAACTGGGGGCGAGGGTGACGATCTACGACAACCTCGATCCCGCTTCGGGGGGGAGGCTCCACAACATCAGAGGCATCGAGGACGACGTGGAGGTCCATTTCCACGACATCATGAACTTCGACTACCTCGTCGATCACATCGTCGGTCAGGAGATCATCTTCAACTGCGCCGCCTCGACGTCCCACCCCTTCTCCATGCGGGAGCCCTGGAGGGATCTCGACGTGAACAGCCGCGCCGTCGTCAACCTCATCGAGGCCGTCCGCCGCTTCAACCGGGGGGTGAAACTCGTCCACATCGGGACGAGCACCCAGCTCGGGAGGCTCGTCTATCAGCCCGCCGACGAGAACCACCCCGAGTTCCCCACGGACATCTACTCGGCTAACAAGAGCGTCTCCGAGAAGTTCGTCCTCATCTACGCCCGCGCCTACAGCATCAGGGCGACGGTCATCAGGCTGGGGAACGTCTTCGGTCCCCGGGCCAGCATCCACAGCCCCGAGTTCACCTTCAACAACTACTTCATCGGCCTGGCCCTCCAGGACCGGGACGTGACCGTCTTCGGCGACGGGAGTCAATTGCGGAACGTCCTGTACGTGGACGACGCCGTGGAGGCCCTCGTGGCGGCCTCCCTCTCGCCGGCGACGGACGGGGAGACCTTTTTCGCCGTCGGCGACCACCACTACAGCGTCTCCTTCATCGCCGAGGAGACGGTCCGCGCCGTGGGCCGCGGCCGGGTGCGGCACGTACCGTGGCCGGACGAGAGAAAGACGACGGAGATCGGCGACGCCGTCATCAGCAACGGCAAGATCAAGAAGACCCTCGGCTGGACCCCCCGGGTCTCCTTCGCGGAGGGTCTGGAGTGGACGAGGGATTACTACCTCGACCATCTGGAACACTACCTGAGGTAGGCCTCATGAGGATCATGATCACGGGGGCCCTCGGCCATATCGGTTCCAAGGTCATCCACTCCCTGAAAGAGGGGATGTTCGAAGAGGTGCGCCTCTTGGACAACCTCTCGACGAACCGCTACCCCTCCCTCTTTCATCTCCCCGAGGGGGTCCCCTTCAAGTTCCGCGAGGGTGACATCAGGACGGCGGACCTCGACGAGGAGCTGGACGGAGTGGACGTCGTCGTCCATCTCGCCGCCGTGACGGACGCCGCCACGAGTTTCGAGCGGCCCCGGGAGGTGGAGGAGGTCAACCTCCACGGCACCCGCCGGGTAGCCGAGGCCTGCCTCCGCCGGGGATGCCGTCTCCTCTTCCCCTCGACGACGAGCGTCTACGGGACACAGAAAGAGGTGGTGGACGAGGACTGCCCCGAAGAGGACCTGAAGCCCCAGAGCCCTTACGCGGAAAGCAAGCTCAGGGCCGAGAGGCTCCTGGAGGACCTGGGGGCGAGGGGCCTGGATTTCGTCATCTGCCGCTTCGGCACCATCTTCGGCCCCTCCGTGGGCATGAGGTTCCACACGGCCGTCAACAGGTTCGTCTGGCAGGCCTGCCTGGGTAGGCCCATCACGGTGTGGCGGACGGCCCTGCACCAGAAAAGGCCCTACCTGGACCTGGAAGACGCCGTGAGGGCCGTCTTCTTCATCGTGGAAAGAGGGCTCTTCGACGGGCGGATCTACAACGTCGTGACGGCCAACCACACCGTGAACGACATCGTCGTGATCCTGCGGGACTTCCTGCCCGCCGTCGCCGTGGAGTTCGTCGACAGCCCCATCATGAACCAGCTCAGTTACCACGTCCGCGGCGATCGGTTCAGGGGTGTCGGCTTCACCTACCGGGGGGACCTGCGCCGGGGCATCGGGGAGACCTTGAGATTTCTCAAGGGGATAATAAACGTAACGGAGGGGTAGGGATATGGGTTTTATGAGTCGTCAGGAGTTCGAGGACCTGAGGCTGAAGGCCGCCCGGGACATGGACGGCGACGGTGAGCTGAAGAAAAAGGCCCTGGAGGTCCTGGCCGAGGCCGACCGGTACCACTGGATCCACCAGACGACCTGGTTCGGCGAACCCATCCTCAATCTCCCCCAGGACATGTTCGCCCTCCAGGAGATCATCTACAGGACAAGGCCGGACTTCATCGTCGAGGCGGGCGTGGCCTGGGGCGGTTCCCTCCTCTTCTACGCCACCCTCATGGAGGTCTTGGGGGGGAAGGGGATCATCGGCATCGACATTTACATCCCCGAGGACCTGCGGGAGAGGATCGCCGCCAAGGGACCCCTAGCCCGGCGCATCACCCTGCTCGAGGCCTCGTCCATCGAAGAGTCGACAAGGCGCCGTGTTCGTGCCATAATAGGGGACACGGACAGGGTGATGGTCGTTCTCGACTCCAACCACACCCATAACCATGTCCTGGCGGAATTGAGGATGTACTCCCCCCTCGTCGGCATGGGCCACTACCTGGTCTGCGGCGATACGGTCATCGAGGACATGCCCCCCGACGCCGCCCGGCCCCGCCCCTGGGGGAGGGGAAACAACCCGAAGACGGCCCTCGGGGCGTTTCTCGCCGAGACGGACGCCTTCGAGGTGGACGAGGCCCTGGGGAGGAAGTTGTTGTTCACCTGTAACCCCGGCGGTTTCCTGCGCCGCGTCCGATGAGGGGGCGGCTGCGGGCGCCGCGGCGGACGGAGAGACCATGTCCCGGCCGGGTAGGGCCTTGGGTATCTGCATCGGGTCCGCGACCCTGACGGCCGTCACGGTCCACCGGGACGGCGGGGGGGGCGTCCGCGTCGGCGAGATCTTCTCCCGGAACCACCACGGCGACCCCCGGGAGGCCCTCGCGGCCCTCCTGGCCTCCCTCGGCCAAAACTACCTCGGCGCCGTCGCCGTCACGGGCCGCAAGTTCCGCCACCTCGTCAACGTGACCTCCATCTCCGAGGCCGAGGCCGTGGAGAGGGCCCTCTTCCACGTCAACGGGAGGTACCCGGGCCTCCAGGCCGTCGTCAGCGCCGGGAGCGAGACCTTCCTCCTCTACCGCCTGGGGCCCGACGGCCGGATCACGGCCGTCTACGGGGGCGGCAAATGCGCCTCGGGGACGGGGGACTTCTTCCTCCAGCAGATCCGCCGCATCGGCCTCGGTCTCGAGGAGGCCGTCCGCCTGGCCCGCTCCCAGGAACCCTACCAGGTCTCGGGTCGGTGCAGCGTCTTCTGCAAGAGCGACTGCACCCACGCCACCAACAAGGGCGTCCCCAGGGAACGGGTGGCGGCGGGTCTCTGCCTCATGATGGCGGGCAAGGTCCTGGAGCTTGTCCGGAAGGCGGCGGCCGAGAGCGTCATGATCGTCGGCGGCTGCGCCAAGAACGAGGTGATGATCGATCACCTGAAGAAAGAGATCCCCCGCGTGACCGTGCCGGAGGAGGCCTCCCACTTCGAGGCCCTTGGCTGCGCCCTCTGGGCCCTGGACAACGGGCGGGAGAATAAGGGAATCCCCTCCCGCCTCTTCCGGGAGCGGGAGGCCTCCTTCCCCCGCCTGCCCCCCCTGGGGGAGGCGGAGGCGATGGTGGAGTTCCGGGCGTCCCGAAGGGGACAGGCCCGGGAGGGCGACCGGTGCGTCCTGGGCCTCGACGTGGGCTCCACGACGACCAAGGCGGTCCTGGTGAGGGAGGAGGACGACCTGATCGTCGCCTCCGTCTATCTCCGCACGGAGGGGGACCCCGTGGGGGCGTCGAGGGCCTGCTACCGCAGCCTCATGGACCAGCTGGGGGAGACGGCCCACAGGATCCGCATCACGGGCCTCGGCGTCACGGGATCGGGGCGCCAGATCGCCGGCTTCCACGCCATGACGGACGGGATCGTCAACGAGATCATCGCCCACGCCACGGGGGCCCTCCACTTCGACCCGGAGGTGGACACGATCTTCGAGATCGGCGGCCAGGACGCCAAGTACACCTTCATCGTCAACGGCGTCCCCTCAGACTACGCCATGAACGAGGCCTGCAGCGCCGGGACGGGTTCCTTCCTCGAGGAGGCGGCCAAAGAGACCCTGGACATCCCCATGGAGGAGATCGCCCCCGTGGCCCTCAAGGCCCAGTCCCCGCCCAACTTCAACGACCAGTGCGCCGCCTTCATCGGCAGCGACATCAAGAACGCCTTTTTGGAGGGCATCCCCCGGGAGGACATCGTGGCGGGCCTCGTGTACTCCATCTGCGCGAACTACATCAGCCGCGTCAAGGGGAACCGCGCCGTGGGGCGTAAGGTCTTCATGCAGGGGGGGGTCTGTTACAACCGCGCCGTCCCTCTGGCCATGGCGGCCCTGACGGGGAAGAGGATCGTCGTCCCCCCCGACGCGGGTCTCATGGGCGCCTTCGGCGTCGCCCTGGAGGTGAAGAACCGCCGGCGACTGGGCCTCCTCGAGGAACGGTCCTTCTCCCTTGCAGAGCTGGCGGCGCGGGAGATCGAATACGGCCCCCCCTTCATCTGCAAGGGGGGCGGCGAGGGTTGCGACCGGCGCTGCGAGATCGCCCGGCTCCGCATCGACGGCAAGACCTACCCCTTCGGCGGGGCCTGCAACCGGTGGTACAACGCCCGCTCCCGCCTGAGGATAGACACGGAGCCCCTCAACCACGTCGGGCGCTACGAGCGGGCCGTCTTCAAGCGGGAAGGGTCCGTCTCCCCGGGGAGGCCGAGGATCGGGATAAACAAGTCCTTCTTCACCAACGCCTACTTCCCCCTCTACCGGACTTTCTTTACCGACCTGGGCTTCGAGGTCGTCCTGCCCGGGACGCCGAGGCCCGAGGGGGCCCGGCTTACGAACTCGGAGCTCTGCTTCCCCGCCGAGATCGCCCACGCCTATCTCTACGACCTCCTCGAAGGGGGGCCCGATTTCCTCTTCCTCCCCCAGGTGACGGGGGACTTCGTGGAGAACGTCCCGGAGGCCGGCGTCACCTGCCCCCTCTCCCAGGGCGAGCCCTTCTATCTCCGGACGGCCTTCAAGGACCACGAGACCTTCCGGTGCCTCGAGGCCCGGGGGAGGGTTCTGTCGCCGCCCGTGGATTTCTCCCGGGGACCCGCGGCGGCCCGGGAGACCTTCGTGGACCTGGCCGCCCGCCTGGGCGTGGACCGCCCCCGGGCCCGGGAGGCCTACGAACGGGCCGTGGCGGCCCAGGAGGAGGTCCGGCGCCTCGTCGCCGAATCGGGACGGGAGGTCCTCGACCGCCTCGAGGAGGACCCCGGGGCCTTCGCCGTCGTCGTCTTCGGGCGCCCCTACAACGCCTTCGTCTCCGAGGCCCACAAGGGCATCCCCAACAAGTTCGCCTCCCGGGGGATCCCCGTGATCCCCCTGACGGCCCTCCCCTTGGACGGGGACTGCCCGAAGGAGAACATGTACTGGTCCGCGGGCCAGCGGATCCTGAAGGCCGCCGAGTTCGTGAGGTCCCACCCCCGCCTCTTCGCCTGCTACGTCACCAACTTCTCCTGCGGCCCCGACTCCTTCCTCATCACCTATTTCCGCGACCTCATGGGCCGCAAGCCCTCCCTGACCCTCGAGCTGGACAGCCACGTGGCCGACGCGGGCCTCGAGACCCGCATCGAGGCCTTCATCGACATCGTCCGGCGCCACCTCCAGCTCGGCGGGAAGGGACCGGCGAGGACGACGGCCCCCTTCCGGCCCGCCCGGGTCGAGAGGTCCCGGGGGGGGTGGGACTACGTCGACTCGGCGGGACGGCGCCTGTCCCTAAAGGACCCCCGGGTCAAGGTCCTCCTCCCCTCCATGGGACGCTTCCTCTCCGAGGCGGGGGCGGCCTGCCTGCGGAGGCTGGGGATGAACGCCGCCGCCCTCCCCCCCGCGGGGGAAGAGACCCTGAAGACGGGCCGCGGCCACACCTCCTGCAAGGAATGCCTCCCCATGATCGTCACCGTCGGCGGCCTCCTCGAGTACGTGGAGGGGCAGAGGAAAGGGGACGAAAAGCTCGTCTATTTCATGCCGACGGCCTCGGGGCCCTGCCGTTTCGGCCAGTACAGCGTCTTCCTCTCCGACCTCGTCCGGGGCCTGGGGATACCCGACGTGGCCGTCCTCTCACCCACGGCGGAGGACAGCTACAGCAGCTTCGGGGGGGCCGGGGCCGAGCTGGCCCTCTGGAACGGCGCCTGCGTGGCCTCCCTCTTCGAGGAGATCCACTCCCTCCTCCTGACGAACGCCGTCCGCCCGACGGAGGCCCTCGCCGTCTTCGAGGAGGAGTGGCGAAGGGCCCTGACGATCCTCGCGACGACCTCCCGAATGCGGGAGACGGCGGCGGGCCTGAGGGAGATCGCCCGGCGCCTGGCCGCCGTCCCCGTAAGGCGGCGCCGTGACGAGACCCCACTCGTCCTCGTGACGGGGGAGATCTTCGTGCGCCACGACGGGATCTCCCGGCGGTACCTCGTGGAGGAGCTGGCGGCGCGCGGTTTCGCCGCCAAGGTCTCCTCCCTCCTGGAATGGGTGTACTACACGGACTACTGCGTCATGGCGGGCCTGGCCCGGGGGGACGTCGGCGCCCTGGACCGCCTTTCCCTCCTCCTCAGGAACCGCGTCATGAGGCGCCGGGAGCGGCTCCTCCGCCGGGCCCTCGGGGAGAGCGGCCTCGTGGGGGACCTGGCGGAGGACGTGGAGGACACCATCCGCCACGGGCGGCGCTTCATCAACCCCGTCCTGACGGGCGAGGCGATCCTCACGGTGGGGGCGGTCCTGAGGGAGGTGGCCGACCATTGCTGCGGCGCCATCGCCATCGGCCCCTTCGGGTGCATGCCCAACCGCCTCGCCGAGGCCGTCTTGTCCCGCCGGGCGACCCTCGAGGAGAAGGCCGCGGCGGGCGGCGGCGCCCCCCGGCCGTCCCTCGCCTCGGAGGGCATCCGGGACCTCCCCTTCCTGGCCATCGAGAGCGACGGCAACCGTTTCCCCCAGATCATCACGGCCAAGCTGGAGGCCTTCCTCCTCCAGGCGGGGCGCCTCCACGAGGCCATGGCCCGCCGGGGGCATTGACATCTAACTACTTGAAATCATTGAAGAATATAGCTGAATTGGACCCCGGACGACTCACCCTGGCCCTCGCGGGGCTGCGCCTCGACGTGGCCCTCCACGGCCCCGCGGCACCCTACCTCGAGGCGGACCTGAGGGCCCTCGCCGCCGGTTTCGTCGTCTCAGGGAAGGGGAAGGCCGACCTCACCTGCCGGGTCTACTACGACCACGGGCGGATCTACGGGCGTCGTTTCCCCGGTCAACCCCTACTCGTCCGACCGGCGGACTCCCCCCTGGCCGCGGACATCGCCCGCCGCCTGGCGGGGCTGGGGGTCCCCCTCCCCGCGCCCCCCGAGGCCATGACGGGCTTCCTCAACGGCTGCCTCCTCAGGGACGAGGGGTGCGGCGAGGGCCTCATATACCTGTTCTACTCCCGCCGGGCGATCCACTTCCCCGCGACCCTCTGGAAGCTCCTGTTCGTCTTCGCCTCCCTGGCGATGGTCCCCAGGGGGAGGCTCATGGTCCACGGCGCGGGGGTCAAGAGGGGACGGCGGGGCTACCTCTTCCTCGGCGCCTCGGGGGCGGGCAAGTCGACCGTCTGTGCCCTCTCCGGGGACGGTGTCGTCTTCTCCGACGACGCCACGATCGTCGAGGTCCGCGACGGGTGCTGCCGTATTCACCCCACCCCCTTCCGCCAGGTCGGGACGGCGTCACAGCGGCGGCAGGCGAGGCTCGCCGAGATCCTGTTCCTCCACCGGGACGGGGGCCTCCGGCTGCAACGGCGGCCCGAGCGGCTTGCCTTCGCCGAGCTCCTGGGGGTGCACCTCCATGCCTTCGCCGTCATGGACGGGACCCTGCGGAAGGAGGCCTTCCACCTCTGCCGGCGGGCCTGCGCGGTCACCAGGGCCCACGACCTCTTCTTCACGAAGGACCCCCGCTTCTGGGCCCTCCTGCGGTGACCCCGCCCCGGGGGTTCGCCCGCGTCCCGAAACGGGCGGGGCCGGGGCGTCGAGATGCGCCCCGCGGCTGTTGCCTGTGCCTGAACACGGAGATCTGCCCCATCCGGGACGACAGGGAGGACCTCAGGGCGACGGTTTCGTCGTCGGCTCCCCCGTCCGCAACGGCTCTACGACGGCCTGCCACAAACGCTCCCGCCGTCTCCCGCGTCGGCTGTCAAGGGGGCCGCTGGGTCAACGGGAAGCACCTGGGCCTCCAGGACGTCTTTCCCCGCCGCCTCCCCGGCCGGCTCCTCTTCGCCCTCGACGGGGCCTCCGCAAGCGGATCGTCCTCCTTCCCCACCCGGAGGCACACGTCCACGCCCGGCCCGGTGGACGGAAAAGGGTTACCCGTAGGCCCCCCACGACCCGTCACCCTCCAACCCGCGCCCGGGGCCTTCTCGCCGCCGTCCCCCCTTTCTGGCCATCGCCCGCCCTGCGGACTCCGTCGTTATCCTATACGATACTGATATTATTTCAGAAACAGGAGAGAATAAGATTAGTCGCTAATCAAGTTTATCTCTTCGTTATTATTGCAAAATCCCAGACATTGCGGTAATCGTTGATTTTTTCGTAAATACTTAATATAGATATATTTTTTACTTGGCTCATTAATGAGACTGGAAGACCAGATCCGACCTAATATGATAGATTTACCTGATAATATGAGTGCCTCATGGCGGTCGGTAGAGCCCCCCGGACCAGTCCGCCAGGTCCGCCAGGGACCGGGCGGCGAGGAGGGAGTGGTCCGCCCCGGCGGGGTCGATCCCCAGGTCTTCGGGCGTCTGGACGATCCCCCGGCGGCGGAGGTCCGCCTTCATCGCCTCCGTGACCCGGCGTCCCGGGGCCGTGTCGCCCGCCACGGCCCCCAGGGCCGCCTCCCGTTCCTCGAGGGAGGCGCACCGGTGGAGGTGGGCGAGGCCGCACTCGGTGACGACATGGGTGACGGCGTCGCCGTAGATCATGACGGGGGGGATCTTCAGACCCGCCCGGGCCATGACCTCCCAGGCTTCCAGGCGGTCCACGAACGACGGCTCCCCGTCCGCCCCCCGGGTCTCGAGGAGCTGGACGACGAGTTTGCGCCCCCTCGGGACGCCGCCCACGAGGGCCGCCGCCGTCTCGTCCTCAGCGCCCGCCTTCAGCCACGCCGCGCTGGAGTGGCGCCGCCCCGGGGGGTTGCAGCCCATGTTCGGGGCGCCGCCGAAACCCGTCATGCGGCCCGCCACGGCGGTGGAACTGTTGCCGTAGCGGTCCATCTGGAGGGTGGCCCCGACGAAGGCGTCGATGCCGTAGTGCCCCAGGGCCTGGCAGAAGGCCCGGTTGGAGCGGAGGTTCCCGTCGGGGCCCACGGCGAAGACGTCCGGCCGGGCCGCCACGTAGTCCTCCATCCCCACCTCGGAACCGAAGGCGGCGACGGACTGCACGAAACCCGTCTCGATGGCGGGGATGAGGGTGGGGTGGGGATTGAGGGCCCAGTGGGTGCAGACCTTGCCCCTCAGACCCCGGGCGGCCCCGTAGGTGGGCAGGATCAGCTCGACGGCCGCCGTGGCGTAGCCGATGCCGTGGTTCAGGGAGCGCACGGCGTAAGGCTCGTAGATCCCCCGGACGACCATCATGGCCATGAGGATGTGGTTCCGCCTGATCCGGGCGGGGTCCCGGGTGAAGAGGGGCTCCATGTGACAGGGCCTCCCCGTGGGGACGACGAAATCGACCCAGTCGCCCGGGATGTCCACCCTGGGGAGGTCTTCGACGACGCGTTCCACTTGGGCGACGACGATGCCGCGGCGGAAGTGGGTCGCCTCAACGATGGCGGGGGTGTCCTCCGTGTTGGGGCCCGTGTAGAGATTCCCCCGGCCGTCGGCGAGGATCCCCGCCACGAGGGCGACGCGGGGGGCCAGATCGAGGAAGTACCGGGCAAAGAGCTCCAGGTAGGTGTGGATCTCCCCGATCCTCATCTTCCCCGCCCGGACGAGCTCCATGACCCGGACCGCCTGGGGGCCGCAGTAGGAAAAGTCCACCTTCCCGGCGATCCCCCGCTCGAAGAGTTCACAGTGGGCCGGCAGGGCGATGACGGACTGGACCAGGTGGAGGTCCCGGACCCGGGCGGGATCGACGCGGCAGAGGGTCTCGGCGAGGAACTCGGCCTGTTTCTGGTTGTTCCCCTCGAGGGCCACCCGGTCCCCCGGCCTGATCAGGGCCTCCAGGAGGGCCGGGGCCCTCTCGGGCGCCACCACCTTTCCCGCGCCCCCCGCCGTCAGGCCCCTCGCCCGCCCCAGGCGCTCTGTATAGTCCTCTCTCCACGTGTCCCGTTCCTGTCGGCCCCGCCCCATGTACCTACCTCCCCCAAGGCGATGGACAATCCATACCACAAAAGGGGGTGTCTTTCCGCCCCCCTGCGGCACCGGTCACGGGGCAAACACCGAGGTCCCACAAACAGCCTTGTCATCCTCCCGGGGAGCCTGTATAAAGTCTTGGGGAGAGGCAGCGCCCCGGAGGGTCTCCTTCGGACCCCCCCGGGGACGCCGCGGAGGGAATCCGGACCCGCTCCCTGGGAGACACGGGATGGACCTAGAGATCGAGCGCAAGTTCCTTGTCCGGGGCGACGCCTGGCGGGCGGGGGAGGCCGGTGTCCTGTACCGCCAGGGTTTTTTCAGGGTGACGGACCGGATCGTCGTCCGGGTGCGGATCGAGGGCGAGAGGGCCTTCCTCGCCGTCAAGGTCCTCATCGACGCCATGACGAGGCGTGAGTTCACCTACGCCATCCCCCACGGCGACGCCGTGGAGCTCCTCAATCTCTGCCCCCACCCCCCCGTGGAGAAGTACCGCTACCGGCGTCCCTTCGGGGGCCTCACCTGGGAGATCGACGAGTTCCTCGGGGAGAACGAGGGCCTCATCGTGGCCGAGGTGGAATTGTCCTCCCCCAACCAGGAGATCGTCAAACCCGACTGGGTGGGACGGGAGGTGACGGACGACCCCCGCTACCTCAACGTGAACCTGGCCGCGGAGCCCTACCGGCGCTGGGTGGGAGAATCAAGAAACGGCTCGTAAAAATCGGGAGGAAAGGACCTTGCGGCCTCCTACTATGGCGGGGCCGAAAATGAAAAAAAGGAGGGAAAAGAGCTATGGCTGCAGGAAAAGGGGAAAAGATCCCGCTTCTCGCCGCGGCCTCAGCGGGGTTGATCTGCTGGTTGTCCCTCGGGGTGTCGGTTTGCGCCCACGAACCCCAGGAGGTCACCCTAAAGTATGACCGGTCCGCCGGCTCCCTGTCCGTTACGGTGACCCATACACCATACCGGGCGAGCAGTCATTTCATCAGGGAAATCGAGGTGAAGAAGAACGGCCGGGTTGTGGGCAAACACCCCTACACGGAACAGACCGAGGGCACCTTCACCCGCGCCTATCCCGTGTCGGCCTCATCCGGCGACGTCCTCGAGGCCGTGGCGACATGTAACAGGTACGGCTCCCGGTCGGGGAAGACCGTCGTAAACCGGTGACGGTAAACAACGACGGCAGCGGGGCGAAGGCGGTGTTACTTTACCTCCACGGCGGGTCCATGCTCCTGGGGTTTCTCCTCATGGCGGCGGGTTTCACGGCGGCCCGTTACTTTCGGCAACGGCGTTCCTGGTTCCCCATTCACCGGAGATTCGGGGTGGCGGGGGCCGCCGCCGTCGTTGCAGGTTTCACCGCCGCCCTGTTCATGGTGACCTTGGGCGGCGGCTCCCACTTCGGCGTCCCCCATGGCAAGGCGGGCGCCGCTGCCGTCTTGGCGAGCGTCCTGACGCCCCTTCTGGGTCAGCTCCAGTTCACCTTACGTTCCCGGGCGGCCGTCCTGCGCCGCCGGCACCGCCAGGCCGGGTACGTCACCCTCGTCCTGGTCGCCCTGACCGCCCTCTCGGGCCTGGCCCTCGTGGGCGTCCTGCCGGGGCCGGGTCCGTGACGGGGCCACAGCCGCCCAAGGCACAGCAAAGGGAGGTGGGGACATGAAAACCTTAAGCGGAAAAAGAATCGTCATCCTCCTGTGCTGCCTGTTGATGATCGCCTCCGGGGCCGCCTGCGGCCCGGGGGAGAAGCCGGCGGCGCGTCCCCTAAAGATCGGCTGGTCCGCCTGGACGGGTTGGTACCCCATGGCGATCGCCCAGGAGCGGAAATTGTTCGAAAAACACGGGGTAAACGTACAGCCCGTCTTTTACCGGAACTACATGGAGGTCCTGGCCGACCTGGGGAGCGGGAAGACGGACGGCTGTTTTACCGGCCTGTACGAGGCCCTCAAGGCCAATATCACCGATTTGAAGGTGGTCCTCATCACCGACTACTCCGACGGCGCCGAGGGGCTCGTGGTGACCCGGGACATCCGCTCCCCCAAAGACCTCAAGGGCAAAAGGGTGGGGATACAGGGCGCCCTCTCGGGGAGCGAGTTCCTCGTGGTGACCTTCCTCCGGCGCCACAACCTCCAGCCCGGGGATATCACCTTCGTCAACGTGTCGCCCGATGCCGTCCTGGAGGAGATGCCCCACCGGATCCATGGGGGGTACACGTGGGACCCCTACTTGGCCCAGGCCCGGGCCAAGGGACACCGCCTCCTGTTCACCACGGCGGACATGATGGGGATGGTCGTCGATGTCGTGGCCTTCCATGGGGCCGTGGCCAAAACCCGGGGTGGGGATATCCGCCGGTTCATCTCCGCCTGGTTCGAGGCCCAGCGTTACTGGGAGGAACACCCCGACGAGGCGGCGGACATCATCGCCCGGGTGACGGGCGTGAAGAAAGAGGAGATAACCCGCGAGGGGTGCCGGTTTTTCTCCCTCCGAGACAATCTCGAGGCATTCCGGCCCGGCGGCGACCACCGCTCCATATACCATACGGCCCGGAAGCAGGTGGAGTTCTTTATCGGCATCGGCGATTCCAACAGATACCCTGATATCAACCGGATCCTGACACCGGAATTTCTGCCGTCCCCATGAAGAACCTGCCCCTGACGCAAAAGATGATCATCGCCTTTCTCACCGTGGCGATCCTGCCCCTCCTGGGCAGTTTCGCCGTCAACGCCTATCTCACCTACGACGAGCTGAAGGGCAACACGGAGCGCTCCCTCCAAGGCGCCGCCTCCGCGGCGGCGCAGGCCGTCGACGACTTCATCGTCGACAATCTCAACACCATCCGCGTTCAGTCCCTCCTGCCCACCGTCGTCGACTACCTATCCTTGCCGGAGACAAGACGCCGCCACAGCCGGGAGGAGTCGCAAATCGTCCGGGTCCTCGACTCCTTCCGACGCCGGGATCACGTGCATATACGCTCCTGTGCCCTCTACGACGGACGGGGTCGGATGATCATGGACAACTTCGGCATGGAGAGGGGCAACGGGGGAGACCTGCCGGGGTTGACCCTCGCCGAGATCATTAACCGGGGCACACCCGTCGTTATGGACATCCGGCGGTCCACCCCCCATCAGGCCGCCGCCCTGGATTTCCTCAGCCCCGTCCGGAATGTCAACGGCGACGTCATCGGGGTCCTCAAGACCAGTTTCAACGTCGCGGTCATTCAGAAGATAGTCTTTGAAAACGAGGGCCTTCTCGGCCCCGGCTCACTGGCGCTCCTCGTCGACGAAAGGGGACAACGGATCGCCGACAGCCACGACCCCGGCCTCACGGTCAAGGATAACCTGTCCCTTCCGCCTCCGTCGCCGGGGACGCGTCAAGCCCTGTTCACGGCCCGTCTCTATACCCAGGCAGGGAACGAGTATCTCTGCGCCGCCGCCCCCATCGCCGCCAAGCCCTGGACCCTCGTCTTCGCCCTGCCCTGGACGGCCTTCCTGGCCGTCGTCCAGAAGCAGTTCTTCCTCGCCCTTTTCCTGATCGTCCTCTTCGCCTCCCTGGCCGCGGCCGCCGCGGTCTTCGCCTCCCGCTCCCTCGCACGCCCCCTTTTGGAGCTGACGGAGCATACCCGTCAGATCGGAAGGGGTTTTTTCGGCAGGCGCCTCACCCCGTCATCCGGGGACGAGATCGGTCAGTTGACGGAAACCATCAACGAGATGACGGCAGCCATCGAAGAGTATCACCAGGAGATCCTCACCCGGAGCAATCATCTCCAGACACTCCTGTCCACCATCCCCGACGCCTTCCTCCTGATAGGCCGCGACGGTCGGGTCTTGGAAGTCAACAACCAGTTCTGCACCCTGTTCGATTACGACGATCCGGAGACCATCTTCCCCCTGAACATCTTGACGCTGGTCCGGGAGGGGCGGAAGCGGGAGGAATTGAGGGCCTTTCTCAGCGGGTCTTTCGACCGCGGCGAGGGCACTTTCGAGTTCGCGGCCCTTAAGAAGGACGGCGTCGAGGTGCCCCTCTACCTGCGGATGCGCCGCATCAACCTGGCCGATGAGGAACTGGCCGTCGTCCTCCTCACGGACCTGACGGCCATCAAGGAGGCACAGGAACTGGTCCGGCAGAGCGAGGAAAAATACCGCCGCCTGGTGGAAAACGCCAACAGCATCATCCTCCACTGGGACACCGAGGGGCGTATCATCTTCATGAACCCCTACGCCCTCGACTTCTTCGGCTACACCTGGGAAGAGGTCCGGGGACGCCACGTCATGGACGTCATCGTCCCCGAGATCGAAGAGCATTCGGAGCGTAACCTCCGGGAGATGATCGACGCCATCATCGCGGACCCTGACGCTTTCCGCCACAACGAGAACGAGAACGTCAAGAAAAGCGGCGAGCGTTGCTGGATATCTTGGACGAACCGGGCCATCGTCGACCAGGAGGGGCGGGTGAGGGAGGTCCTCAGCATCGGCAACGACATCACGGAGAAACGCAATCTCCAGAACAAGCTCCTCCAGGCGCAGAAACTCGAATCCATCGGCACCTTGGCCGGGGGCATCGCCCACGATTTCAACAACCTCCTCATGGGCATTCAAGGGTACGTCTCCCTGCTGAGGCTTCAACTCGGCCCCGAGTCGCCCCATATCGAGAAACTCCGTAGCATCGAGAAGCAGGTCGAAAGCGGCGCCCGTCTGACCCGGCAGCTCCTGGGTTTCGCCCGGGGCGGTAAATACGAAGTGAAAATGACGAACATGAACGAGCTGATCGCCCAGAATGCCGAGATGTTCCAGCGGACGAAAAAGGAGCTCCGTATCATCAAGGACTTCGCCCCCGACATCCTGAGCGTCCAGGTGGACCGGAACCAGATGGACCAGGTCTTCCTGAACTTGTATATCAACGCTTGGCAGGCCATGCCGGCGGGCGGAGACATCTTCATCAAGACGGAAAACGTCGTCCTCAGCGACGCCGAAGCGGCGCCACGAGAACTGGACCCGGGCGGTTACGTCAAGATCACCGTCCGTGACACGGGGGTGGGAATGGATGAGAAGACCAGCGCGCGGGTCTTTGACCCCTTCTTCACCACTAAGGAGATGGGGCGGGGCACGGGCCTTGGCCTGGCATCAGTATACGGCATCGTCAAGAACCACGGAGGACACATCGAAGTGACAAGCCGCAAGGGTCAAGGAGCCGCCTTTCACATCTATCTGCCCGCCGTCGACGGGGCGGCGCCGTCAACGACGGAGCAACATGAAGAGGAGACAGTCAAACCGGGCGGGGAAACGATTATGGTCATCGACGACGAGGAGACGAACACGGAAATCATTCAGAAACTGTTGGAAACCCAGGGGTACCGGGTGATCACGGCCCGGAGCGGCACCGAGGCCGTCGCCATATACGGCGAGCGGTGGCGGGAGATCGATCTCGTCATCATCGACATGATCATGCCCGTCATGGACGGCGGCGAGACCTTTGCGCACCTGGCCCGGATCAACCCCGATATTCGGGCAGTCCTGGCCAGCGGCTACAGCTTAGACAAGAAGGCCAAGGGGATCCTGGCCCAGGGTGTGAAGGCCTTCATCCAGAAACCGTTCCGCATGGCCGAATTGTCCCGGTCCATCCGGGAGGTCCTTAACGGCACGTCGAGGCAACTTTGATTTCGACGGATCGTGTCAACGGCAATGAGACACCACAGGCGTAAAGATCCGTCCGTCGCGGGTTTGCGGATCGTAATCAGGCGGGACTTTGCTGATTAGGAGTTTTGTCCGTCCCGTCCCGCCGCGAAGGCGCAGCGTCGGGCGCAACTCTTGAGCGATACGCAAACTTACGGAAGGGCGTGAAAGGCAAACGGCTCGCGTGTCCAATGTCATCATCGCGCGTGACGCGGAAGGTTAATACGCAGCCTGTGCCCCTGAATAACAGGGATGGTCAAATGAGCCCGGTATCCAAAGCAACCCCAAGCGGTCGATCATCCTCGGTGGGTGGGCGAGGTGAAAATGTTTACCGATAAGGCGACTCGACCGACGGGAGGGGGAAAATGATCGGCGCCATCGCCGGCGACATCATCGGCTCCGTCTACGAGGGCCGTGGCATCAAGACGAAGAACTTCCCGCTCTTTCATCCCCGCTGCCGCTTCACGGACGACACCGTCCTGACCGTCGCCGTTGCCGACGCGATCCTCGGCGGGACCCCGTATATGGAATCGGTGCGGCGAATCGCCAGGCGCTATCCCCGGGCCGGCTACGGCGGCTCGTTCAGGCAGTGGCTTCACGCGGCGGACCCCAGGCCGTACAACAGCTGGGGCAACGGCTCCGCCATGCGGGTCAGCCCCGTGGGCTTCGCCTTCGCGACAGAGGACGACGTCCTCGCCCAGGCAAAAGCGACGGCGGAGATCACCCACAACCACCCGGAGGGCATCAAGGGGGCCCA
>JAKPCH010000018.1 GCA_029553375.1 Deltaproteobacteria bacterium
TCCGTGCGCCGTGGTGGCCCTTTCCCTCAGGCCCTCTTGGCCTTGCGTTCGATGATGACCTCTTCCACGAACCCCTTGAAGCCGAGGCAGACGCCCGCGACAAGGCCCACGAGCGTGAAGTTGGGCGCCATGCCCAGCGTCTTGTCCAGCCACATCCCGCCGTAGAGCCCGATGAAGGTCATGACCACGAGCACCAGGCTGTACCCGCTGATCCTGCACACGCGGTTCCTCACGTCCCTCGTCATGGCCTCTCTCTTCGTCCTCGCCTTCATGGCTCCACCTCCCGTGCGGTGCTTGCCTCGTCCCTCGTCCTTCCTGCCTAGAACATCCTCATGATCATCTCTCGGGCTGGCGCCGTGTTGATCCCCACGAGCAGCACGACCAGCGCGTAGACCGCCGCGGCCTCGACCCTGGTGAGCCCCAACACCCTGTAGGTGAACCTGATGCCGATGCCGGTCATGAACAGTGCGCCGAGTACGATCCACAGTGTCATCATGGTCTTTCCCTCCCTCGGGGTTCTTTTTTCGGTACCACTCCCACTGAGGCAAGGGGCGTGCCAGGCCTGGCTATCTCACAACTCTATGATATCATTGGTTCGTGTCCTAGCCGGTGAGGCTGCTGCCTGCCATGTTGTCACGTGGGGGTGGGGCGGTCTTTCGACCTGGTACAATCTGTCACGAACCCCTGCGCTGACCCCTGGCCGCTGTGACAGAATGTCACGGCCGGCCTAGCCGTGTGTCAGCCTAGGCGCGGAACGAGGGATGGGCAGGAAAGACGGCTTGAACCGTGTGGCCGCCTGTACTCGGTTCGAGGGGGTCACGCTGAGGTCAGGCGGGTGGGGGCACGCGGGGTCCTGCGCGGGGCCCTTGCTGCATGCGGGCTGGGGAAGCCTTCCCCTTGAGAAACGCAAGCGTGCATTGCCGGGACCAGTGAGGACCTGCCTCTGCACCCGTAGCCGAATGTCATGCCCGGCCTATCCGCGAGGCCGCCTGGGCGAAGGACGAGGGATGGGCAGGAAAGACGGCTTGAACCGTGTGGCCGCCTGTACTCGGTTCGAGGGGGGCACGCTGAGGTCAGCCGGGTGGGGGCATGCGGGATCCAGCGCGGGGGCCTTGATCCATGCGGGCTGGGGAAGCCCTCCCCCTGAGATATGCTTGCGCGCTCCTTAGGGCCCGGCGATGACCCTGCCCCGGCCGTGGCTTCCACGCCCGCATGCGCGGGCGTGGGGCATCTGTTCATCCAAGTCATCCAAGAGCTCTTTTACCGATCGGTCATCTCCATGCCCGCGGCCTGCCCGTGGGATGTGCAACTGTATGTCGAGTTCGTCGTGGCCCTCGAGCCGAACAGCAGCCCCCGAGCGAGGGGCCTCTGTCGCTGGTGCGCGCATTTCCACTCCCCAGTTTTTTGCGGCCCGCAGACTCGAGGGGCCTCTGACCTATCGACCTTCAGAGAATACGGCAGAACACCGCTGCCCGCATGCGGGAGGGGCCACGATCAGGGGATTCTCTGTCAGGCGGGTTGGTGACCCGCTTCCGGCGCGCGAGGGAGGCCGCGGGCGTCGTACTCGTCCGCCAGCGCCACGATTCGCCGCGGACCGCGCGCGAGAGGCCTCGTTCATGCACCTGCTCAGCGCAACGGCACCCTTCTCGAATCCCTCGCTCGCGAGGGTCCTCTGTTCATCAAAGAGCTCTTGTTGCCGCTCGGGCTTCTCCAGGCCCGAGCGCAGGAGGGGCCCCTGACCTTCATCGAACCCTATCACAGTCAACACCGCCTCGGCCCGCACGCGGGAGGGACCCAGACGCCCGGCTGACCCCTGCAGGCTCGGGCTGCATGAGGCGCACAAGAGGCATGCCGGGGCGTGCCGACCCAGGCGCAGCGTCTCAACCACGCGCCTTGCCGCCCCCGGTGAGGACGTCACCTGACAGGCCCTTCGGGTGTGGTCTTTCTCAGGGGCAGGAAAGACCCGCAGGCATCAAACAGTCCTCGCACTCAACGTTCTGCCACTTGCCTCCCGGAGGCCCCCCATGCTTGTTGAGCGGGTTGTTGACCATCATCTTCAGCCACTTGGCGAAGGAGACACCCGCCGAGTCTTCCGTGAAGAAGCGGGGCGACATGAGGATGGTGTGGTAGTCGCCGGCGGCGATGTAGTACCTGTAGTTGGGCGCGCCGGAAGCGACCTCGTGCACGAGGTCGTACATCGTGTCGTGCCAGTCGCACCATACCGGCATGATGTTGTTCCACGCGTAAGGGTTCGTGATGTTCAGCATCACGTTGTAGAAGAACGCCTGGTTGTTGTCGTAGGCCGTCGTGAACTGCCCCAGCTTGCTGTCGCGGTAGTACCGAGCGATGGCCAGGTACACGTCGGCGAGGGTCATGTCAGGGGTATATCCCGACTCGGTGCCGGGCAGCCAGGTCGGCAGCTGGATGTTCCAGTTGTAGATCGATGCGTTCAGGAACTGTTCGCCCGCAACACCGTTCGCGGCGTCCCCGAGGAGGTAGACCTGGGAGTCGGGGTAGGCCTCCTTGATGTAGGGGAACCCGAGCGTGGCGCCGTAGCCTCCCGCCGAGCTGCCGGTCACGAAGATCTTGAAGGGCATCCTGAAGCGTTCGGTCATCCACTTGAGCACGAGCTGGAAGTTCACGAACCCCCTGTGCCGGATGGTCCACGAGTCGAACCCCGGTATTCTGTCGAGGTAGTCGGGGTAGGCCACGTCGTTGGCACCCCAGTGAAGGTCTCCCGTGCAGTAGGGGATGTACACGAAGTACCAGTCCCTGAAGGGGTTGTCCGGGTTGCTCGTGTCGAAGATGCCCTTGCCTGAGGTGTCCGCGAACAGGGACAAAGGCGGCACTTCCTCGTAGTAGGTGTGCACGTACAGGCAGTTCATGGTGTCCCAGCAGGCGCCGCCGCCCTGGAAGTAGACGACGAGGTTGTTGGTCTTGCCGCCCCTCACGAAGAAGCTGAACCTGTCGTCACAGCCCGGGCAGGCCGCGCAGCTCGGCCTGAGGCCGTTGTACTCGAAATCGGGGTCCACGTCCTCAGGGTACACCTGCATCCAGGTGTCGGGGATGTCGGGAACGAACGAGTGCTTCCCCTTGCCGGCGGCATGCAGGGGCGATACCGCCATCAGTGCCGTCGCCGCCAGTGCCAGTACGAGAATGCATGTTCTCTTCGTCATAGTACCCTCCTTGTACCGATGCGAGTGCATGTCCATCGGGTATGCTTCGAGCCGCGCCCCCGGCAACGTCCTTTGTCGCCGGGGGCGCATCAGGCATGCCTTGATGCGGTCCGACACAGCACACCACATGGCTCCCCCAAAGGTGGAGACGCACATGCTGTCTCACGCGCAAAAGCCCATAACCGGTCCTGCCTTGTGTCGGCCGGGCCCGCGCGTGCCTCTTGGGTGTTTGCAATTGAGAAGAATATTAATGGGGTACCGAGGAGAGTCAAGGGTGGGTCGGGCTCCTTGATCGGTAGGCGCTCGGTACCCGGGTTCGGGGTACGAGGCCACGTCGTCTTCTCGGCATAGGTGAGACCTGGATGCCGAGAAACAGGAGACCTGTGCGCCCCGGGTCCACGTTGCCCTTCCTCGGGACTCGGGGGTAAGTCCGGGGCTGACCGTGGGCTTCGGCGTGGTGATCACCCATGGAGCCGGCTTGGATCCGATGAGCCCCGGGTGTGGAGGTGGTATGGTATGCGGTCCTGCCTACGCCAAGCAGTGATCGACACGATGCGTCTCGGAAAGAGGGGCCGGCGCGTGTGCCGGCTGAATGCATCCGCCCAGGTCTTCAGCCTGCCGGGAGGCCCATGGAACATGCACCCCAGGTGGTCTGAGGTGACGTGGTGTGGCCTACGGTTTGTCCCCTGTCTTCTTGGTGAATGAACACAGGGAAAGAGAACCTTCGCCGTGGTGTTCAGGTGGCCGTGAACCTGCCTTTCTCGAAGGCGACCTTGCCCACGGGGCGGTACGGGTCGTGCTCGAACACGACCGTCCAGCCTTTCTGTACCGCCTGCGAGAGGATTTCCCTCTTGGTCTCGAGGACGGCGAGCGGGTACAGGTCGTAGGCCATGATGCACGGCAGGTGGACGTGGGCGGAGGTGGGGATGAGGTCGCCTGCGTAGAGGACCTCGTCGTCTATGAGCACGCTTATGTGCCCCCTCGTGTGCCCGGGGGTGGGCAGGATCGCGACGCCGTCTGCTATCTGCCTGGGCCCGTCCACCAGCTCGAGTCTCTTCCCAATGACCTCGAGGTCCTCAGCCCGGTAGCTCCCCTTGCTCAGCGGGGTCTCTCCGTGGGCGTCCTCCCACTCGGTGCGCGATACGTACACCCTGTCTCGTATCTCCATGTCGTGAACGCCGCCGCAGTGGTCCCAGTGGAGGTGGGTGAGCACCAGGCGGTCCACTGGTTCATCGACGGTGAGCACCCGCTCGGGGCTCGTGCCCATGATTTCCCAGCTCTTTTCGGGGTAGCGGCGGCCGAGCCCTGCCTCGACGACGTAGGTATGACCGTCCTTGACGAACCTCATCACGTTCGTGGCCATGGTGATGCGGTTGAGTCCGTCGGCTGCGAACCACCTCTCCCACATGACCTTGGGTACCCTGCCGAACATGGTCCCGCCGTCGAGGAGGAAGTCGCCGAGGTTCAGGATCTCGATGGAGGAGTTCCTGCGGGTTGTGATCACCGTTGACATGTCCAGACCTGTATCATCGGGCGTCACGGCTGTAAACCCCGTTCGGCGGTCCCGATGGCCGTGTCGCGCGGTATCCCCCCTCACGACACACCGTACGCCATGTCCTTTCCTTATTGACTCGGGTCTCAGGCCCGGTTCGCATCCCGGCTCCTGCCACGACGAGTCGTGTCCTTATGGCTCTGGTTTCAGGGGGGAGAGGAGGAGATTGCCCTCTCACCGGCCGTCATGTCCCAGTAAGATCGGGTTTCGGTTGCGTGAAGGGTGGCCGGGGGAATCGGGAGGGGGCTTGAGGTACTGCACGGAAGCGGGAGGGAAAAGGAGTTTGAAAGTCGCGATGTCCTGCACTATGGTTGGTGAAGGCGGACCGGGAACGGGCAAGCGCCAGGTGGACCCTCTAGGAAAGGCGCTGCGCCGGCCGCGGCGCCGGGCGCGCTCGGGGAACCCGGGCATCCACCTTGTGCGAGGCCTCCATGGCCATGCAGGCAGAAGGGGGAGAGACGCCGGCAGCGGTCTCTGACCTCGCCTGCCGCCCAGGCGCCTGGGGTTGGCGGCGCGTCAGCCGCGCAAGCGGTATCCGGAGGCCGCCCTCGAAAGGAGATGCAGACGGTCATGAACCGGCGGGTATCCCTCTTTTTCCAGACCCTCGTCATCATGGCGGCCATGGCCTGCCTGTTCGGCCTGCTCGGGTGGGTGATCTTCGGCAGGGGCGGCCTGGTGTGGTCGGTCATGCTCGCCCTCGTCATCTTCCTGGGCACGCCCCGGATCTCGCCGTGGGTCGTGCTCCGCATGTACAGGGCACGCAGGCTCGAGCCCGTGGAGGCCCAGGGGCTCTACTCGATCGTCCAGGGCCTCGCGAAGAGGGCGGGGCTGCCTGCCGCGCCCGTGTTGTACTACGTGCCGAGCGGCGCGATGAACGCCTTCAGCGTGGGCACGCCCAGGGCCTCGGCAATTGCCCTCTCGGACGGGCTCTTGAGGACCCTCTCGTGGAGGGAGATCGCCGGGGTGCTCGCTCACGAGGTCTCCCACATCAAGAACAACGACCTCAGGATCCACGCGCTCGCCGACCTCATGACGAGGGTGACCTCGACCTTGTCGTTCATCGGGCAGGTCCTCATCGTGTTCTACCTGCCGATGGCCGTCTTCTCCGACGCGAGGGTGCCCCTGGCCCCCATTCTCCTGCTCATCTTCGCGCCCACGGTGAGCATGCTCCTCCAGCTCGCGCTCTCGCGAACCCGCGAGTTCGACGCCGACCTTGGCGCCGCGGAGCTGACAGGGGACCCAGGAGGGCTCGCAAGCGCGCTCAGGAAGATGGAAAGCCTGGAACGGAGATTCTGGCCGTACGTCTTCTTCCCGGCGAGAAAGGGCCTCCAGCCGTCGCTGCTCCGCACCCACCCGCATACCGAGGAACGCATCAGGCGGCTCGATGCCGCCGCCGCAGGAAAGGGGGGCTCCCCCTTCGTGTACGAGGGGCCCGATCTGCACAGCCCGAGCGTATACCTCCGGCTCGTGAGGCCGAAGAGGCGGCTGTGGCCGTGGTGGGGGTGAGTCGTGCACCGAGCGGCCTCCCTGCGGGGCGCCAAGGGCGCTCACGCAGGCTCTCTCTACTTTCCCTTCGGCATGTGGCCGCCTGCGAATTCCCGGCCTGGCGCCAAGGGCGCTCGTGAAGACTCTTCACGTGGCGGGTGCGGGTGACCGAACACTGTGCGCTTGGGAGGAGCCGTGAAGTGTCGAGACCGCCACCGGCATTCCCGGGTGCGTGCAGGCAAGGGCCTGGACGAGCGCCCTGCGTGTTTGACAGGCTGGGGTGTTAATGTTATGTGAAGCACCGGGCATCATCGGCTGCATGTCCCGCGAGGGTGCACCCATCTCAAAGCATGGAGGAGGGAGAGGAATGAAACGGTTACAGATGTTCGCAGTGATCTGTGCATGCGTGTTTCTTGCCGGTCCCGTCTTCGCGGCGGATACCATCAAGCTGGGGGTCGCCGGCGCCCACAGCGGCGACCTCGCGTCATACGGTCTGCCCACGCTGAACGCGGCCAAGCTCGTGGTGAACGACTACAACGCAAAGGGCGGGGTGCTCGGCAAGAAGGTGGAGATCCTGGCCGAGGACGACGTCTGCAAGCCCGAGGTCGCGGCCAACGTGGCGAGCAAGCTCGTCTCGGAGAAGGCGAACGTGGTGCTCGGCCACATCTGCAGCGGTGCCACCAAGGCCGCGCTCAACGTCTACAAGGACGCCAAGGTGCTCACCATCTCGCCCTCGGCCACGAACGTGGACCTCACCAAGAGCGGCGACTACCCGAACTTCTTCCGCACCATCTCCCCTGACGACGCCCAGGCCCGCCTCCAGGTGGACTTCGCGATCAACAAGCTCAGGGTGAAGAGGGTGGCGATCATCCACGACAAGGGCGACTACGGCAAGGGCCTGGCCGAGTTCGCAAAGGGGTTCTTCGAGCAGAAGGGCTTCGTGCCGGTGCTCTTCGAGGGCATCACCCCCGGCGCGGTCGACTACACGGCGATCGTGCAGAAGGTGAAGTTCTCCGGCGCCGACGCGGTCCTCTACGGCGGGTACCACCCCGAGGCGGCGAAGATCGTCTCCGGCATGAAGAAGAAGAAGATGAAGACCTTCTTCATCTCCGACGACGGCGTGCGTGACGACACCTTCATCAAGGTCGCCGGCAAGTACGCCGAGGGCGTCTACGCGACCGGCCCAATCGACACGACCAAGTTCCCCATGGCGATCGCCGCCATCGAGCAGCACAAGAAGGCCTACGGGTCCGAGCCCGGCGCGTTCTACCTCAACGCGTACGCGGCGACGATCTGCCTGCTCGAGGCGATGAACAAGGCCGGTTCCACCGATTTCGCGGCCGTGAGCAAGGCCCTTCGTACCAACTGGTTCGAGACCCCGCTCGGAAAGATAAGCTTCGACGAGAGGGGCGACGCCAAGGGCATAGGCTTCGCCATGTACCAGGTGAAGAACGGCAAGTACGTCGAGGTCGGCAAATAGGCGCGCACGGGGTCAAGCCGAAGGGAGCAGGCTTCCTGCTCCCTTTCTTTATACCCTTTTCCTGCGGGAGACCACGGCCGGCCGGAAAGACACGGGAGACAGGCGGATGCAACAGACGGCGACACGCGGCGATCCGGTCATAAGCGGTGTGAACCGGCTTCATGTCGGGCACGAGGGCGCTGCCAGGGGGTGAGCCGCTATGGAATACTTCCTTGAGCTCTTCTTCGGGGGACTCACCCGGGGCAGCATATACGCCCTCATCGCCCTCGGCTACACCATGGTCTACGGCATCATCGAGCTCATCAACTTCGCCCACGGCGAGATCTACATGATCGCGTCCTTCACGGCCCTGATCGTCTCGTCCCTCCTGGCCCTCCAGGGGATGACGGGACCGGCCGTGCTCCTCTTGACCGCGGCGGCGGCGATCATCTTCGCCGCCGCCCACGGATTCACCGTGGAGAAGGTGGCCTACAAGCCCCTCCGTCAGGCCCCCCGCCTCTCCCCCCTCATCAGCGCCATCGGCATGTCCATCTTCCTCCAGAACTACGTCATGCTGGCCCAGACCTCGGATTTCCTGCCCTTTCCCAACCTCCTGCCGGATCTGCCCTTCGTCGCCGAGTACCTGCCCTTCCTGGGGGCGACGGAGTTCTTCATCATCGTCACGACGGCCCTGGTCATGGTGGGGCTCACCCTCCTCATCAAGTTCACCCGCATGGGGAAGGCCATGAGGGCCACGGCCCAGGACCGCAACATGGCCATGCTGGTGGGGGTGGACATCAATAGGACGATCTCGAACACCTTCATCATCGGGTCGGCCCTCGCCGCCGTCGGCGGCGTCCTCATCGCCTCCCACATCGGCCGCATAAATTTCTACATCGGCTTCATAGCGGGCATCAAGGCCTTCACCGCCGCCGTCCTCGGCGGCATCGGGAGCATCCCCGGGGCCGTCCTGGGGGCCCTCGTCCTGGGCTGGACGGAGAGTTTCGCCACGGGTTACGTCTCCAGCGACTACGAAGACGTCTTCGCCTTCGTCCTGTTGGTCCTGATCCTCATCGTGCGGCCCTCGGGCCTCCTGGGACGCCCGGCCGTCCAGAAGGTGTGACGATCCGCCATGGGGCCCATCAGACGTCTCGGCCACTCCCTGGTCATCTCCCTCTGGTTCATGTTTCTCACCTTCCCCATCATGGTGCCGAAGGTCGACACCATCGAGAAGACCGTCCAGTGGCGCTGGGACAACCTCCTGTACGTGGGTGCGGGCAGTTTCTTTTTGTCCCTCCTGTGGCGTTTTCTCCTGGAGAGGAAGGAACGGGGCCCCTTTCGGGCCGCGGAGCGGGAGCAGAAACCGGACGCCCCGACCTGGGCGGACCGCCTGAGGGGCAACCCCCGGGCCCTGCGGTCGGTGGTCGTCATCCTGGCCCTGGCGGTCTGCATCTTCCCCTTTCTCCCCTTCGTCACCACCTACCAGGTCAACATCCTGACCAACGCCATCCTGTACATCATGCTCGGTTTGGGTCTGAACATCGTCGTCGGCCTGGCGGGGCTCCTCCACCTGGGTTACGTGGCCTTCTACGCCGTGGGCGCCTACACCTACGCCCTCCTCTACTACCACTTCGGGGTCGGCTTCTGGACGGCCCTCCCCCTGGGGGCCCTCCTCGCCACCCTCTTCGGGGTCCTCCTGGGGTTTCCCATCCTCCGTCTCCGGGGCGATTACCTGGCCATCGTGACCCTCGGGTTCGGGGAGATCACCCGCCTGGTCCTCGAGAACTGGGGTGAGTTCACCTTCGGCCCCAGCGGCATCGCCGGCATCCCCCGCCCGGGTCTCTTCGGCATGGAGATGAACCTCCACGAGGTGACGATCTACATCTACTTCCTCATGGTCGGCCTCTGTCTCGCCACCATCTTCGTCGTCCGGCGCCTCCAGGACTCCCGGATCGGCCGGGCCTGGGTTGCCCTGCGGGAAGACGAGATCGCCTGCGAGGCCATGGGGGTGGACACCCGGATGGCGAAACTCACCGCCTTCGCCCTCGGCTCCACCTGGGCCGGCCTGGCGGGGGTCGTCTTCGCCGCCAAAACGACCTTCGTCAACCCGGCGAGTTTCACCTTCCTCGAGTCCGCCATGATCCTCTCCATCGTGGTCTTGGGCGGCATGGGCTCCATCGCGGGGGTGGCCCTGGGGGCGTTGATCCTCATCCTGACGCCCGAGTACCTGCGGGCCTTCAGCGAATACCGGATGCTGGCCTTCGGCGTCATCATGGTCCTCATGATGGTCTTCAGGCCCCAGGGGATCGTCACGGGCGTCCGGCGCGTCTACACCTATACCCGAAAAGGGCAGGACGGTAAGGAGACATGACGGAGCCCCTCCTGGACATCCGCGATCTCACCATGAGGTTCGGGGGCCTCGTGGCCCTCTCCGGGGTCGGCCTCCACGTCTCGGCGGGAGAGGTCGTGGCCCTCATCGGTCCCAACGGGGCGGGGAAGACGACCCTCTTCAACTGCGTCACCGGCATCTACCAACCCACGGCGGGCGATATTTTCATCAACCCCCCGGGGGGCCCGCGGCGGCGCCTCAACGGCATGAAGACCCACCGCATCACCGCGGCGGGCATCGCCCGCACCTTTCAGAACATCCGCCTCTTCCCGGAAATGACCGTCCTGGAAAACGTCATGATCGGTCGCCACTGCCGGACCCGGGCCGGTGTCCTGGCGGCGATCCTCCGGGACCGGGACACGCGCCGCGAGGAGAGGGAGGTGGTGGAGAGGAGCTACGAGATCCTGGAGCGCTTCGACCTCGCCGACCACGTCAACGACCTCGCCAAGAACCTCCCCTATGGGGACCAGCGCCGCCTGGAGATCGCCCGGGCCCTCGCCACGGAACCCTTCCTCCTCCTCCTCGACGAGCCGGCGGCGGGCATGAACCCGAAAGAGACGGACGAGCTGGAAGGGCTGATCAGGCGGATCTGCGACGAGGAGAAGGTGTCGGTCCTCATGATCGAGCACGACATGCGGATCGTCATGAGCATCTCCGACCGGATCGTCGTCCTGGACTACGGCCAGAAGATCGCCGAGGGCACGGCCGCCGAGATCTGGGAAAACCCGGCGGTCATCAAGGCCTACCTGGGGGAGGAGACCCTTTAGCGATGCTCACCCTGGAGAGAGTCTCCACCTATTACGGCAACATCCAGGCCCTGCGGGACGTGTCCCTAACCGTGGGGGAGGGGGAGATCATCACCCTCATCGGCGCCAACGGGGCGGGGAAATCCACGACCCTCATGTCCGTCTGCGGCATCGTCCCCCCGCGCGGCGGCGAGATCCTCTTCCGGGGGGAGTCCCTCCGGGGCCGCCAACCCCACGAGATCGTGGCCATCGGGATCTCCCAGGTCCCGGAGGGGCGGCGGATCTTCCCCCACCTGACGGTCCAGGAGAACCTCGACATGGGGGCCTTTCTGCGGCGGGACAAGGAGGGGATAAGACGGGACATGGAACACATCTTCGAGCTCTTTCCCGTCCTCGCCCAGCGGCGGGGAACAGCAGATGCTGGCCATCTCCCGGGCCCTCATGGCCAGGCCGCGCCTCCTCCTCATGGACGAGCCCTCCCTGGGCCTCTCGCCCATCTACGTCCGCCTGATCTTCGACATCATCCGCCGGATCAACGAGGAGGGGACCACCATCTTCCTCGTGGAACAGAACGCCAACATGGCCCTGAAGGTGGCCCATCGGGGCTATGTCATGGAAAACGGCCGCATCGTCCTCGAGGGGACGGCGGCGGCCCTCATGAACGACGAGGGCGTCAAGAGGGCCTACCTGGGGCTCTGAAAACCACGGGAGGCGTCATGCCCAAGAGAGACAACGGCATCTTCTGCGTCAACCACCCCGAGACGGAGCTGCGGATCCTCAACGAGGACCAGCCCGACACCTTCCACGCCATCCGCCTGGCCAGCCTGGTCTACGGCAAGCGCCTGCAGATGGAGAACAAATCGACACTCTTCGACATCTACGCCTGCCCCCGGTGCGGCTACGTGGAGATCTACCTGCCCCCCCAGGAGTTGCGCCTCCTCGAGGAGCGGGTCAAAGGCGGGAAGCCTTAGATCAGACTCACTCCGCGTCCGTGAATCGCCCGTGACATGTAACCGCCAGCCGCGGCGGCTCGGAAGATTCATGGCCCCTGAAGGGGTCGCCGTCCGGCCGGGGGGCAAAAGGGGATGCCGGAGCTCCGGCATAGGCAAAATGCCTGAAATTATTCAGGATTCGGCGATGGGCAAAAAATTTTCCCCCGGGGGGAGTGGTCGTTTCAGTCTCCCCCCTCCCCCTCCTCCGCCAGGTGGCGGCGGTCGTTCAGGCAGACGAGGCGCGGCGTGTCCCCCTCGATCCGCAGGATGGTCACGGAGGCGGGCGCCACGGATACCCGGCGGAAGTCCTTGAGGGAGATGCCGAGGAGGCGGCAGAGGAGGGCGGAGATGGTGAAGCTGTGGGAGACCACCAGGGCGTTGAGGCCGGCGGCGGCGATCTCCCCGTAGGCCTCCCAGGCCCGCTCCTGGACCTCCGCCAGGGTCTCCCCGCCGGGCATCCTCACGGCCGTCGGATCGGCGATCCACCGCTCAAGGAAGACCTGCTCGCACCTCATCAGCTCCTCGTAGGCGAGGCCCTCGAAGGCCCCCTGGTCCATCTCGGCGAGGCGGGGGTCCCTCTTCACGGGCAGGGCGCGGGTTTCGTTGATGATCTCGGCGGTCGCCAGGGCCCTCCTCAGGGGACTGGAGTAAACCGCCTCGATCGGGGCGTCCCTCAGGGCCCGGGCCACGAGACGGGCCTGGCGCCGGCCCTCTTGAGTCAGGTCGAGGTCGGAGACCCCCTGGACGCGCCGCTGCCGGTTCCAGAGGGTCTCGCCGTGACGGACCAAGACGATTTCCATCATCCCCCCCCGACCCAGGTGACCAGTTCCGCAAGGGGCGCCCGGGGCCGGGGGAAGTTGTTGACCCCCGCCTCGGTGTCGGGGTAGCCCAGGGCCACGCCCATGACGATCCGCCGGTCGTCGGGGATGCCGGCCGCCTCCCTCAGGAGGTCGGGGTAACCGACGGCGGCGGCCATGACACAGGAGCCGATACCCTCCTCATAGGCCAGGAGGCAGATCGTCTGGACGATCAGCCCCATGTCGAAGAGGGCGTACTCGACCCTCAGGGCCCTGGGGAGACAGCAGACGAGGAGGAGGGGGGCGCCGAAGAGCTCGGCCATGGTCAGGTAGAAACCACCCCGGGAGGCCTTGTCCCCCCGTTCGATCCCCAGGGCGCCCAGGACGATCTTCCCCAGCTCGCCGTACCTCCCCTTGAGACGGTCGGGCCAGGCCTCGGGCATGGGGACCTCCGGGGAGAAGGGGACCCCCCGCGACAGCCTCTGACGGTTGGCGGCCCGGAAGGATTCCAAGGGGGGCCCTGCGAGGACGAAGAACTCCCAAGGCTGGGTGTTCCCCCACGAGGGGGCCCAGCGGGCCCGGTCGAGGATCCTTTCCACGGTCTCCCGGGGGACGGCCTCCCCCTTGAACTTCCTGATACTCCTCCTGTGCGTGACGGCCTCCGTGACGGTCATGTCGTCTCCTCCTTCAAATGTTACCGATCTCGTCCGCCAGGCGGGCGAGGGTCCTGGCCGCCGCCACCCCCCTCCGGAGGCGGACATGGAGGACCCTCCGCCGGGCGTCCCTCAGGGCCTGCCTGTCCCCCCGGGCCTGGGCCTCCTCGAGGCGGCCGAAGGTCAGCCCCGTCCCGTCGGGGATGGGCAAATCCTGTCGTTTTTCTTCCGTTACCTGGATGAAGAGCCCCCTTCCGGCGTCCCCCTTGTGGAGCTGGCCCGTGGAGTGGAGATAACGGGGGCCGTACCCGACGGTCACGGCCAGGGACCAGCGGTCCCTCACGGCCCGGCGCAGACTCGCCAAAGCGGCGTCGTTTTGCGGGTTTGGGGGCAGGTAGGCCTGGATGGATACGTAATCCCCCACCCGGGCGCCGCCGATAAAGGAGGCGATGACGTCCCGCGCCTCCCTGCCGTATCCCCCGCCGGTGATCTCCATCTCCCCGTCGGCGTAACCCGGCTTCGGCTCCATCTCCCCCTCCACCGCGGAGGCGGCGAAGCGGCGGGCCAGGGCCTTGGCGGCCTCCACGTCGGGCTGGTCGAAGGGGTTGATCCCCAGGAAGAAGGCGGCCACCGCCACCGCCAGCTCCCACACCATCAGCAGGGCCCCCAGGGCCCCGGGACCGGCCACCTCCACGTCGAGGAGGGGGAATCCTTCCGCGACGAGGCGGCGGAGTTCCTCCTCCCCCGTCTCGTCGTCCCGCCGGCGGACACGGACGAAGAGGCGGTCCCGGCCGTACACCCCCGGGGGACCCAAGGGCTCACCCACGACGGGGAGGATCCCCTTGCCCTCCTTGCCCGTGCTCTCCGCGATGAGCTGCTCCACCCACGCCCCGAAGCCCTCCAGGCCCTCGGAACACACGAAGGTGGCCTTATCGATCCCCTCGGCGGCCAAGGTCCCGAGGACGGCCCCCACCATGGCGGCGGCCCCCCCGGCCGACCCTTCCCCGATCCGCAGTCTCTCCGCCTCCAGGGCCTCCCGCCCCCCCCTCAGGAGGGTGTCGATATCGACCCCCATCAGGGCCGCCGGCACCAGGCCGAAACAGGTGAGGGCGCTGAAACGGCCGCCCACGTCGGGGTCGTTGAGGAAACAGTGGCGGAAACCGAGCCTCTCGGCCTCTGCCGCAAGGCCGCTGCCCGGGTCGGTGACGGCGAGGAAGCGGCGGGGGGCGGCCCCTCCCAGGTCCCCCAGGGCCCGGTGATAAAAAAACCTCAGGAAAGACAAGGTTTCCACCGTGCCCCCCGATTTGCTGGAGACGATAAAGACCGTCTCCCCCCCATCGTGGGCCGCCGCGGCGGCGGCGACCGCCCCGGGGTCCGTGCTGTCCAGGACCCCGAGTTCCATGTGGCCCCTCTTCGTCCCGAAAACCCCGGCGAACATGGCCGGCGCCAGGGAGGAACCCCCCATCCCCAGAAGGAGGGCCTTTTTGAAACCCTCCGCGAGGAGGGACGCCGTGACCTCCCCGATCTCCCGTCGACGGGCCGCCATGGTCACGGGGGCGTCGAGCCAGCCCAGACGGTCCGCGATCCCCGCGGGGGAGGGCTTCCACACCGTGTGATCCCGGTTGAGGATCCTCTCCAGGACCCGTTCGTCCCTCAGCTCCGACAAAGCCGCCGCCACCCGCCCCTGCTGGGGCCCCAGGAAGGAACAGGCGACTCCCTTCATCATGGCATGATACCTCCTCCCGCTCCCCCGCCCGCGGCCGGCCACGGGGACGGGGGGCAAAAGCCTGCGCGTCGGCAGATATCTATGTCGCCGGGGATCAATTATCAAGTGCAAAGAAGGGCGATCTTGTGCTAATTTGATCCCGCGCCACCAGACAACGAGCCCTACCTTTTTTCGGCCTTGGCGGGATGAAAAAAAGACCGGTGATCATCTCTCTTTTGGCCGTCGCCCTGGCGACGACGGTCCTCTACCACCTCGTTCACCTCCCCCTCGTGACCCGGTACTGGGGACAACGCTACCCCCGGGTCCTGGAGACCGCCCGCCTGCTGCCCATAGACATGGGCGCCGATTCGCGGCCCCTTCGTCCCCCCGCCGGGGAGGGGTCCCAGGCCCAGGCGTGGCGGAAGGCCGCCTTCTCCCACGCGAGGGCGGGCGACCTCGAACAGGCGCGGGAACTCTACGAGCGCGTCGTGGCCCTCTCGCCGGACGACGGGGGCGCCCGCCTCAACCTGGCCCGCATCTACATGAAAAGGGGCGACTACGAACAGGCCCTGAGGCAGTATCGGATCATCCTGGGGGAGGAGCGATGAAGAGAAATCACCTGGGGACGGCGACGGCACGGACGGCCCTTCTTATCGTCCTTGTGACCCTTGTTTCCCTCTGGGGCGGGGGGACCGTCCACGGAGACCCCACCCCCGGCATCGGGGGGCCGGAGATCCGCATCGACGACTGGGGGACCAAGATCCCCTCCTGGCTGGCCCGGTGGGAACTCGCCCGGGCCTATAGCCACCTCAAGAGGTACGACGAGGCGATCGCCCAGTACGAGCGGCTACTGAAGGAAAAACCGCAACTGGAGGAGGCGAGGACGGAGCTGGCCACGGTCCTCTTCTGGCGGGGCAGGAACGCCGAGGCCCTCGCGGCCCTGGAAGAGATCCCCCCCGCGAGGCTCCCCGACCGGGGCAAGGTCCTCCTCGGCGACCTCTACGGGGCGGTCAAACGGTACGACCGGGCCGAGGCCCTCTACCGGGACTACCTGAAGGCCCATCCCGCCGACCAAAAGGTCCGTCTGCGCCTGGCGGAGCTCCTGAGCTGGATGAAGAGATACGGCGAGTCCCTGAGGGAATACGAATCCCTCCTGAAGGAAAGGCCCCAGGACACCCAGCTCCGGCGCAAGTACGCCTTGGTCCTCATGTGGGCGTCCCGCTTCGAGGAGGCGGCGCGGGAGCTGAAGAAGACCCTTCCCGACGAGAGGTGAGGGGGTGGGGACGGGAGGTTTCATGGGGGGCAGACTCATCAAGGCCGTCCTTGCCGCCGTCGCGGGACTGACCCTTCTTCATTCCCCCGGCGAGGGGGCCCAGGCCCCCTTGCCGAGGCAGGGCACGGATACCGAGACCATCGTGGAGGAAACCAGGCGCATCTCGGACTTCGAGGCCCGTCTGGCCCTGGCCAGGATCCTCTCCTACGACGAAAAGACCCTCCCCGCATCCCTCGACCTCTGGAGACGCCTCGCCCGGGAGAGACCGGGGGACCGGGTTGTCCTCCTCGAGACGGCCCGTGTCCTCAGGCGCCTGAAGCGCGGCGGCGAGGCCATAAAGATCCTGGAGGACCTGCGGAGAGAGAAGGAAGACGGCGACCTCCTCCTCGAGCTGGCCCGGGCCTACCACCAGGAGGGCCGCCACGAGGAGGCGGTCTCCCTCTACCGCCGCCTCCGGGCGGGGGGGGCGCCCGCGACCGTTTCCCTCGACGTCGAGGAAGGGGACGCCCTGCTGGCCGCCGGGCGCCTCGGGGAGGCCGTGGCCGCCTTCCGCCGGGGCCACGAGAAGGACCCCGCGGATCCCGCCGCCTATAGAAAACTGGCCCTCGCCCTGAGCTGGTCGGGCCGGGACGGCGAGGCCCTCCCCCTCCTTGAGGACCGTTTCGCTAAATCCCCCCTGGACGAGGAAGTGGGCCTGGAGCTGGCGCGGCTCTATGCCAGGCGCGGCGAGGGGCAACGGGCCCGGGGCGTTCTCCAGGGTCTCCTCGCCACGAACAGAGACAACGCCTCCCTCCTGTCCGCCCTGGCCGACGTCGAGGCGGGGATGGGACACGCCGTCCTGTCAAGGCGGATCTACGAACGGCTCCTGGAAAGGAACCCCCGGGACGAGGCCCTCAAGACGCGTTACGCCGGCGCCATGTTCCTCTGGGGTGACTTTTACGGGATCGAGAAGATCGCCGCCGAGATCCTGGCGGCCCGTCCCGGGGACCGCAAGGCCCGCCTGCTCCTCGCCGACGCCCTGGCGGCGTCGCAGCGTTACGAGGAGGCGGAGGGGATCTATCGCCTCCTCCTCCTTGACGATGAACGGGACCGCGACGCCCGCCTGGGTCTGGCGGGGGTGAAGGTGAGGGAGAAGGATTTCCCCGCGGCCCTCGCCTCGGCCGAAGACCTCCTCGCCGCGGCGCCCGACGATCCGCAGGCCCTCGTTCTCAAGGGCGACGCCCTCCTGGGCATGAAAAGGACCGCCGAGGCCCCGGCTTTTTACGAACGGGCCGGGACCGCCGAGGGGTGGCTGAAGGGCGGCCGGTCCCGCCTGGCCCTGGGCGACGCCGCGGGGGCGGCGGTCGCCTTCGCCGCCGCCGAGGCCCTGGCCCCGAAAGACCCCCGGATCGCCTTCTACCGCAAGGGGAGGGAGGGGGTGACAGACGAGGGTTTCGTCACGGCCCTCCTGAGGGAAAAAAGCCAGGACCCGCGTCTTCTCAAGGAACTGGGCGATCTCTACGCCGCCGAGGGGATCTTCCCTACGGCCGAACGGTTCTACCGGCAGGCCCTGGCGGCGGACGGCGACTTCTTCCCCGCCCGGATGGCCCTGGCGGAAACCCTCGGGGCGGCGGGGAAACACGACGAGGCCCTGGCGGTCTATAGAGACCTGGACGCCCAGCTGCCGCAAACGGTGAAGATCATGCTCGGCAAGGCCCGGGTCCTGAGCTGGGCCCGGCGCTACGACGAGTCCCTCGACGTCTATGGGAAGATCAGACGCCTCAACCCCCGCGACCCCGTCCCCCTGAGGGAGATGGCCCGGGTGGCCGGGTGGGCAAAACGGTACGACGGGGCGCAAAGTTACTATCGCCTCCTCCAGGACCCGCCCGTGGACCGCCTGCTCCTCTCGACCCTGGAGTCCCTGCGCGCCTCCGACGGCAGACCCCTCACGCAGGCCCTCCGGGCCGAAGGGCCGAGAGGGGAGGAAGGGGCCCCGCCTTATCTCCTCTACGAGGCCGTCTCCCGAGACCTCGCCGGGAAGGGCGGGCTGATAGGACCCTCCGACCGGCGGGCCGCGGAGGCGATCCTCACGGAACGGCTGCCCGCCTATCGCCTCCAGAAAGGGGCCTACCTCGAGGGGGAGATGAAGTCCCTCGCCCGGGAAAAGAGGTTTCAGGGGGCCCTCGAGGCGGCCCGGGAGCTCGTGGCGGCCATGCCGGGGAACGAGGAGGCCTGGTTCGACACCGCCCAGCTCCAATGCGCCCTCGGGCTCTGCGACGAAGAGGGGGATACGTACCGCCACCTCCTCCACCTGGACCCCCTCCACGGTCTCGTCCGGGAGGCCCTCCAACGCCAGGAGGAACGCAGCCGGCCCCTCCTCGCCGCCCGGCAGTCCTACTGGCACGAAGACGGCTACGGCGACCTGGCGCGGATCACGAGACACCGGACGGACCTGGACCTCGTCATCCCCTTCCGTTGCCGCTACCACCTCTCCCTGTCCGGTCACCACTGGATAGAAAAACCGGATTTCACGGGTTCCTCATACGGGGCCGACGGTTTCACCGTCGCCCTGGGGGGCGTCGTCAACGCCGCCCTCCGGGGGGAGGCCCGCTGGACCCACAAGGTCTACCGGGACGCCCCCCTGGCGGCCCGGGACACGGGCTTCGTGGGGCTCTCCCTCCGTCTCCGGGACTACGTCCGCCTGGGCCTCTCCTACGAGAGGACCGACGAGCTCTACAATTACTTCGGGATCCGCCAGGGAACCCAGGCCGATGTCTACAGCCTCACGGCCGAGTCGGACCTCACGCGCCGCCTGGAGGTGGCGGGGGCCGTGCGTCATCGCCGGTACCGCGACGACAACCAGCAAAACCATCTCCTCGTGAGGGGGGGCTATGCCTTCACGGATCACCCCCGGATCCTCAAGGTCATCGTCACGGGGGAATACCGGGACACCCAGCGGGAGAACCGCTTCCTCTACGACGGGACGGGGCGCCTGGAGGACATCGTCCACCCCTATTGGACCCCCCGGCACTATTACACCGCCGGCCTGACCGTCGAGTGGTACCACGACCTCTCGCGCCTCTTCATCTGCGGGGGTAAACGCCACATCTACGACATCCGCCTCTCCGCCGCGGCGGACACGAACGGTAACCCCGCGCTGAGGGCCGAGGTGGATTGGGAGTGGGATTTCTACCGTTCCTGGACCCTCGCCGTCGGCGCCATGATCCACCGTTCCCGGGATTGGAAGGGCGAGGCCCTCACGGGCACGATCAAGAGGAGATTCTGACGGTGACGGGCGGGCCGGGAGAGGGCAAGGTGAAACTGCTGGCGGGTCTGCTTTTGCCTTTCGTGGCCATCATCCTGGCCGTCTGTTACCTCATCGTCCGGACCCTGGTCATCGTCTTCTCCCCCTACCTCTGGTACGAGATCGTGGTGGCCTGGCTCCTCCTCTTCGCCGAGACCTTCATCCTCATCCACGGGATCGGTTACTTCCTCGAGATCATCCACGTCCTGCGCCACCGCCGTTCCCTGGCGGGCCCGGTGCCGCCGCCTCCCCCCCTTGCCCAATATCCCCCCGTGGCCATCATCGTCTCCTCCTTCAAGGAGCCCCTTGAGGTCCTCGAGAACACCCTCATCAGCTTCTACAATCTCACTTACCCGAACAAGCGCATCTATTTCCTCGACGACACGCGCTACGACCTCCCCGGCGACGACCCACAGAAGATGGCCGCCTACCGGGAGGAGATCAACGCCCTCTGCCGGAGGCTCCGCATCGACCTCTTCCGGAGGCGCTGGCGGGGGGCCAAGGCGGGGATGGTGAACGACTTCCTCGACTTCGTGGAGGGGCGGCCCAAGGAGGGGTTCGAGTTCACGAACTTCAGCGGCCGGGAGCGGGGGGAGAAGGAAAAATACATCATCGTCTTCGACGCCGACATGAATCCCCTGCCCAATTTCGTCGAGCCCCTCGTGGCGAAGATGGAGGCCGATCCCCGCCTGGCCTTCATCCAGACGCCCCAATACTACACGAATTTCGAGAAGAACCGCATCGCCCGGGCCGCCGGTCTCCAGCAGGCCGTCTTCTACGAGTACATCTGCGAGGGCAAGAGCCTCACGGACGCCATGTTCTGTTGTGGGACCAACGTCATCTTCCGCCGGGAGGCCCTCATGGACGTGGGGGGTTTCGACGAATCGTCCGTGACGGAGGATTTCGCCACCTCCCTGAAGTTCCACCTGCGGGGATGGCGGTCGGCCTACCACTCCCAGGTCCTGGCCTTCGGCATGGGGCCGGAGGACCTGGGAGGTTACTTCAAGCAGCAGTTCCGCTGGGCCCTGGGCACGGTGGGCCTCCTGCGCCAGGTGGCAGCCATCTTCCTCCGCCGGCCCGGCACGATGGCCGCCGTCAAGTGGTGGGAGTATTTTCTCTCCAGCACCCATTACTTCATCGGCCTGGTCTTCTTCATCCTCGCCCTGTGCCCCATCCTGTATCTGTTCTTCAGCATCCCCGCCTACTTCGCCAGGCCGGAGATCTACCTCATCTTCTTCCTCCCCTACATCGTCATGACGGCCTCGACCTTCTACTGGACCCTGAGGGAACGCCGTTACCGCCCCGGCGACCTCGTCACGGGGCAGCTCCTGTTGGCCGTCACCTTTCCCATTTACATGAAGGCGTCGATCCTGGGGATCCTGGGTTTCCGGGGGACCTTCGTCGTGACCCCCAAGGGCGGGAGCACGGCCCTCCCCCTGAAGGATATCTGGCCCCAGCTCACCCTGGCCGCCGTAAGTTTCGCCGCCGTCGTCTGGGGCATAAACCGCCTCCTCTACGAGGGGGAGCCCTGGGCGGCCATCGCCGTCAACATGTTCTGGGCCTTTTACCATTTCGTGATCCTCGCCTCCGTCCTCTACTTCAACGAGGCCCAGGAGGAAGGATAAGTGACGCGGCTCCTTCACCCGTCCCTGACGATCGTGTGTCTGGCCGTCCTGGCGGTCTCCTGCATGCCCCCCGCCCCGTCCCCCCGGGGGGAGACACCCCTCCTCTGGGGCTACACCCTCCACGGCTACCCCATCGGGGAGGAGGAACTGGCGGCGGTGGAAAGGGAAGGGGGCGTGCCGGCCCGGATCGTCGTCTTCTTTCTCCAATGGCCCCCGCCGGGGTCCACGGGGGGCGAGGCCTTTCCCCGCGCGACCCTGGAGACCCTTTACAACCGGGGCGTCGAGGCCTGCCTGACCTGGGAACCCATGTACCTCCAGGGCGGCGAGGAGCGGGCGATACCCTGGGGGAAGATCCTCGGGGGCGAATACGACGCCTACCTGAGATCCTTCGCCCGGGGGGCGAAGGAGTTCGGCCGGCCCTTTATGATCCGTCTCGCCCACGAGATGAACATCTCCCGCTATCACTGGGGGACGGCGGGGGGGGAATACGGGCCCGCGAGCCCCGAGATCTACAAGAAGATCTGGCGCCACGTCGTCGGCGTCTTCCGCCGCGAGGGGGCCCTCAACGTCCGTTTCGCCTTCTGTCCCAACGCCGAGTCCCTCCCGAACCCCCACCGGGACCCGGGGGCGGGATGGAACACCATCGCCGCCTATTACCCCGGCGACGAGTGGGTGGATGTCCTGGGGATGGACGGCTACAACTGGGGGACGACGAGGACGAAAGAGAAGGACGGTTGGGACAGCTCCTGGCGGTCCTTCCCGGACATCTTCCAGGAGGCCCACGGGGCCTTGCGGGCCCTGAACGCCGACAAGCCCCTGTTCGTCTTCGAGACGGCCAGCGTCACCCGGGGGGGCGACAGGGTGCGATGGCTCGCCGAGGCCCTCGAAACGGCCAAGAGATGGCGCCTCGCCGGGATCTGCTGGTTCCAGGCGGACAAGGACAACGACTGGCGCCTCGGCGCCGACGGCGACAGGGCCCACGTCCCCGTCATCGGCCGTTTTCTGTCCCCCGCCCCTCCCCGGCGGGTCGAGGCCCCTCGATGATCGGCAAGGGGGAAAGGGGAAAAAAGTCCTTGATTTTGCCCGGCGGTGGTACTAACAATATACCACACCGTGCGGGGGTGCCGTCGAGGCTGAGAATATACCCTTTGAACCTGACCCGGGTAATGCCGGCGTAGGGACGCGCTTCACAGGGAAAAGGAAGTTTTCGGGCGTGCCTCACAGGGGGTGCGCCTTTTCTTTCCCCCCTCCGACGGCCCCCCCCGGTGACCCCCCGCCCGACGGGGAGGGAGAAAGCCGCGGGAGGTAAAGGCCATGACACAGATCGAGCTGGCCCGCCGGGGGATCGTCTCGGATGAGATGGGCCTCTGCGCCGCGGCGGAGGGCGTCTCGCCGGAATTTATCCGCGAAGGCGTCGCCGCGGGGCGGATCGTAATACTGCGCAACAGGCATCACCGAGGTATCGCGCCCCTCGCCGTGGGCAAGGGGCTGAGGACGAAGGTCAACGCCAACATCGGCACCTCCCGGGACCGGGTGGACCTCGCGTTGGAGCTCGAGAAGATCCGTACGGCCCAGGAGGCGGGGGCGGACACCGTCATGGACCTCTCCACGGGCGGCGACATCCGGGCCATACGGCGGGCCGTCATCGAGGAATCCCGCCTGGCCGTCGGGACGGTCCCGATCTACCAGGCCGCCGTGGAGATGACGGCCCGCCGGGAGGCCATCGCCGCCATGACGGCCGACGACCTGTTCCGCGTCATCGAGGAAAACGGGGAGGACGGCGTGGATTTCATCACCGTCCACTGCGGCGTGACCCGCGAGAGCGTGGCGCGTGTCGAGAGGCAGGGCCGCGTCCTGGGGATCGTCAGCCGGGGAGGCTCCATCCTGGCGGCCTGGATGGCCTGCAACGACCGGGAGAATCCCCTTTATGAAGAGTACGACCGCCTCCTTTCGATCGCCCGGCGCTACGACATGGTCCTCAGCCTCGGCGACGGTCTCCGCCCCGGATGCCTCGCCGACGCCACCGACCGGGGACAGGTCCAGGAACTGATACTCCTGGGGGAACTGGCCAAGCGGGCAAGGGAGGCGGGGGTCCAGGCCATGATCGAGGGGCCGGGTCACGTCCCCCTGGGCCAGATCGAGGCCAACATCCTCCTCCAGAAGGCCCTGTGCGAAGACGCCCCCTTCTACGTCCTGGGGCCCCTGCCGACGGATATCGCCCCCGGCTACGACCACATCACCTCCGCCATCGGCGGGGCCCTGGCCGGGGCGGCCGGGGCCGATTTCCTCTGTTACGTCACCCCCTCGGAGCACCTCCGCCTCCCTTCCTTGCAGGACGTCCGCGACGGGGTCATGGCCGCCCGGATCGCCGCCCACATCGCCGATCTCGCCAAGGGCATCCCGGGCGCCCGGCAGCAGGACCTGAAGATGGCTCGCTGCCGCAAGGACTTCGACTGGGAAGGTCAGATCGCCGCCTCCCTGGACCCGCAACGGACCAGGGAAGGCCTGGAGAGGAGCGTCTCGGCCCTGGAAGAGGGCTGCACCATGTGCGGGGAGTATTGCGCCATCCGCCTCGGGAAGCGCCGCGGCGTCCTATAGGGACAAGGCGTAGAGCATGACCACGGCGTTGTAATTGTCGAAGAGGTACCGCTCCTGCCTCTTCAGGGCCGCGATGTAGTCCATCACCTCGGGGTTGGCGAAGGTCAGGCGGAAGAGTTCCGGGTAGATCTCCGACTCCATGAGGGAACGGAGCTCCTCCAGGTCCAGGAGGGAGGGGATGTCCTCCCACCGACAACACCGCTTCGTCACAAGGTCGCGTATCTCCTCGAGACGCCGGATGTTGGCCTCCATACGCCCCTTGATGTCCTCGAGAAAATGCTCCCTCAGGGAGGGGAACTCCTCCCGCGGGTAGTCGCCGATGCGGGAGAAATAGGGGACGAGGTGGTTGAGGTGGATGAGCATCCCCCTCTTGATGAGGACCGTGTCGGCGAGGATCCTCTGCACCGGCTCCTCCGCCCCCTCCGCGCGGTCCAGATCGATCTCGAGGCCCGAGGAGGAAATACGGACCGTCAAGGGGGGACGGCGACCCGGCTCCTCCCCCGTCACCGGCACGGTCTCGTAATACCAGGACCGGATCTCGTCCGACCACCGCGCCGCCGTCACGACCCCCTTGGTGAACCGGCGATCGCCCCCTTGGAAACAGACGTGAAAGGACACCCGATCGCCCCTCCTCAAGACCTCCCTGCTCATCACCCAGGGGGGGATGGCGATGCAGACCCTCTGTGTCTCCACCTCCTGGAGGAGGTACTGAAAGAGGGCCTCGTCTCCCTCCCGGGAGCCCAGCAGGGGCAGGTTGACCGTCTCGATCGTCCCCATCCCTCAGCACCCAGGCGGAGGGGGTTTGATCCCCTCGTGGAGATAGGTCAGCCCCAGGGTGAGGGGATGACTCCGGACCGCGGTCAGGCCCGCCTCTGACATGAGCAGGCCAAACTCCCGGGGGGAGAAGAAGGAGGCGATGGAGTCGCAGAGGTACCGGTAGGCCCCGGGGTTGTCGGCCAGGCCGCGGACGATGACGGGCAGGGCCGTCTTGGTGTAGAGGAGATAGAGGCCCCGCGAGAGGGGTTCTTCGGGGAGATGCATCTCCAGGACCATCACCTGACCCCCCGGGACGACGACACGGGTCATCTCCCTCAGGGCCGTCAGGACCTCGGGGATGTTGCGGATCCCGAAGGCGGCGGCGGCCACGTCGAAGGTCCCCTCCCCGAAGGGCAGGGCGACGGCGTCGCCGGGCACCAGGGTCACCCGGGCGGACAGGCCCCTCTTGACCACCTTTCGGCGCCCCAGGGCCATCATCTCCCGGGCGATGTCCACACCCACGACGCGGATGCGGGGGTGCCTCTTCGCCGCCATCACCGCCAGGTCGGCGGTCCCCGTCGCCAGGTCCAAAAGACGCCCCGTCCGGAAAAATCTCATCCTCTCCACGGCGAAACGCCGCCAGTTCACGTCCCGCCTGGCGCTGAGGAGGCGGTTGAGGAGATCGTAGCGCCCCGGGATGGCGGCGAAGATCTCCCTCACCAGTTCCCGACGCAGGCGCGGGTGTAAATGTTCGCAGGTCCCCTGGTCGTACCGCACGGCCTCAGGCCCCCGGGGCGTCAAGGAGGGACAAGGCGGCGGCGGCGATCGCCTCGGGGGTGAATCCGAAGCGCTCGAGGAGGACGGGGTAAGGGGCGCTGGCGCCGAAACGGTCCACGGCGACGATCCGCCCCGCGGGTCCGACGTAGCGCTCCCAGCCGAGGGAAACCCCCGCCTCCACGGCCAGGCGGGCCTTCACGGCCGGGGGGAGGACCTCGTCGCGGTAGTCTTGCGGCTGTTCCTCGAAGATCTCCCAGGAGGGGAGGGAGACGACCCTCACCGCCCGGCCCCCGTCGGCCAGGAGCCGCCCCGCCTCCAGGGTGGGGTGGACCTCCGACCCCGTGGCGATGAGGATGATCTCGGGGAGGCCCTCTTTCGCCTCCCACAACACGTACCCCCCCCGGTGCAGACCCGCGGCGGGGGCCAGCCGGCCGCGGTCCAGGACCGGGACGTCCTGGCGGGTGAACACCAGGACCGTCGGTCCCCGGCGATGGCCGACGGCGGCCCGCCAGGCCTCCACCGTCTCGGCGGCGTCGCAGGGGCGGATGACATACAGGTTCGGGACGGCCCGGAGGTTCATGAGCTGCTCGACGGGCTGGTGGGTGGGGCCGTCCTCCCCCACGGCGAGGCTGTCGTGGGTGAAGATGTAGATGACGGGCAGACCCATGAGGGCGGCGAGTCGCATGGGGGGGCGCATGTAATCACTGAAGGTGAAGAACGTGGCCGTGTAGGGACGGATCCCGCCGTGGACGGCGAGTCCCCCCGCGACGGCCCCCATGGCATGCTCCCGGACGCCGAAGTGGATGTTGCGGCCGCCGTAACCCCAGCCCCCGCCGACCTCCCCGGACAGGGGTCCATGATCCCGGCGGGGTCTCTGGAAATCCCCTCTCCCCTTGAGCCAGGTGAGACACGAGGGGTTGAGGTCCGCCGAGCCGCCCATCAACTCGGGCATGTTGGCCCCCAGGACCTGCATGACCGCCTCCGAGGCCCGGCGGGTGGCCAACTTGCCCGCGGCGGAACCGTAATCGGGCAGACCCCGGTCCCAGTCGGGGGGGAGCTCGCCCGCCATGACCCGCCGAAACTCCTCCGCCTCCCGGGGATGGCGGGCGGCATAGGCCCGGAAGGCCTCCTCCCAGCGCCCCTGCTCCTCTCTGCCCTTGGCGGCGGCGCGACGGAAGTACTCCCGCACCTCCGGAGGGACGAGGAACGTCTCGTCGGGCGGCCAGCCGAGGCGTTCCTTGGCGGCCCGCAACTCCTCCTGGCCGAGGGGGGCGCCGTGGCAGGCGAAGGTCCCCCCCTTCGTCGGGGCGCCGTAGCCGATACAGGTGGAAACGATAATGAGGGAGGGGCGGTCTAAGCACGCCTTCGCCGCCGTGACGGCGGCGTCGACGGCGTCGAGGTCGTTGCCGTCCGCCACGGTCTGGACGTGCCAGTTCAGGGCCTCGAAGTGTCTGCCTGTGTCCTCGGTGAAGGTAAGGGCCGTGGAACCGGCGAGGGAGACGCCGTTGGCGTCGTAGAGGACGACGAGCTTTCCCAGGCCGAGGTGACCCGCCAGGGAGCAGGCCTCGAGGGTGACCCCCTCCATCATGTCCCCGTCGCTGGCCATGACGTAGGTGTAGTGGTCCACCACCTGATAGTCGGGGGTGTTGAAGCGGGCGGCGAGGTGGGCCTCGGCGACGGCCACGCCCACGGCGTGGGCGATCCCCTGGCCGAGGGGGCCCGTGGTCATCTCCGTGCCGGGCGGCCGACCCCGCTCGGGGTGGCCGGGTGTCCGGCTCCCCCACTGGCGGAAGGACTTGAGGTCCTCGAGGGAAAGGTCATAGCCCGTCAGGTGGAGGAGACCGTAGAGGAGCATGGAGGCGTGTCCCGCCGAGAGGATGAAACGGTCCCGGTCCGGCCAGGACGGGTCGGCGGGATTGTGCTTCAGATGCCGCGTCCAGAGGACGAAGGCCATGGGGGCGGCCCCCAGGGGCATCCCCGGGTGGCCCGAGCGGGCCTTCTCGATGGCGTCGGCGGCGAGAAAACGCAGGGTGTTTATGCACTTTTCCTCAATGCTGACCGTGACTTCCCTCATGACTCGACCTCGGCGGGGCTGTTTTTTTCCGCAAGGCTAAGAGTTTTACAACTGTGTGTGCCTCTTTGCAAACACAAAATCACCCGCTCCCTAAGGCCCCGTGACCTCGGTGACCCAGGCCAGATAGGAGGCGCTGACGGCCGTCACCCTCCAGGCCAGGATCTCGGGGACCTCGTAGGAATGGAGGGCCTTGACGGCCGCCTCCACCCTTTCGTAGAGACCCGCCCGGGTCTTGATGAGGCACAGCCACTCCGGCGCCTCCTCCACCTCCCCCTTCCAGCGGTAGACACTGGTGATGGGCCCCACGACCTGGACGCAGGCCGCGAGACGTTCCTCCACGAGGCGGCGGGCGATGGCGCGGGCCGCCTCCCCGCTTTCCGCGGTGGTCATGATCTGGATCAGGTCGGTCATCTCCTTCCCCCCTTCCACAGTTCATACAACAGAATCGCCGCCGCCTGGGGGAGGCTCAGGGAATCGGCCCCGCCCTCCCCGGGGACGGTCCATAATTCATCGGCGTGACCCAGGAGCTCATCGGACAGGCCCCAGGTTTCGTTACCCAAAAGGAGGGCCGCCGGTTCCCCGACGGCGTGAGGGGCCCGCCCCCCCCGGGGTACGGCGGCGATGAGGCGCCTCTCCTCCCGCCACCGGGGGAGGGTTGCTTGAAAGTCCACACCTTCCTCGATGAGGAGGTGAAAGACGGATCCCATGGAGGTCCGGATCACCTTCGGGGAGGCGGCATCGACGGAACCCTTGCCCAGGACCAGGCGGGTCACACCGAACCAGTGCATGGTCCTGATCAGGGCGCCCAGGTTGCTGGGGTTGCCGATCCCGGGGGCCAGGACCACCCATCGGTCATCCCGGGTCGTCCGCCGTCCCTCCTCTCCCCGGGGACGCCCGGCCACGGCCATGATCCCCTCGGGGGTCGGGTCCTGGGTCAGGCGACGCCACTCCCCTTCCGTCAGGCGGAAAAGGGGGGCCCTCGCCCCCGTTCCTGGGAGACCCTCCAAGAGATCTTCCCGTCCCTTCAGGACGAGGATCGCCTCGACGTGCCAGGGGCTCACCAACAGTTCCCGGACCACCTTCAGGCCCTCCGCCAGGGTCAAGCCCTCCCGCCGCCTCATCCCCTTGCGGGTCAGGGAGGTCCAGCGCCGGAGCTGTCCCTGGGAGGGGACCGAAAGGACCGGCCCCGCCTCCCCTTTTTCCCTCCTCATATCTTTTTCGCTGCCCCCGCCCGGAGGCGGTAGAGGGCCACCCCCGCGGCGACCATGAACAGGCAGAGGATCTGGCCCATCGTCAGCCCCCCGGGGAAGAAACCCAGGTGGGCGTCGGGCTCCCGGAAGAACTCGATGAGGAAGCGGACGAGGCCGTAGCCGATGACGTAGAGGGCAAGGAGGTAGCCGTCGAAGGGCCTCCGGCGGCGCACCAGCCACAGGAGGAAGAAAAGCAACAGGCCCTCACCCGCGGCCTCGTAGAGCTGGGAGGGATGACGGAGACGTCCCGCGGGGTCGAGGGGGAAATACATGCCCCAGGGTACCTGGGTGGGACGCCCGTAGAGTTCCCCGTTGAAGAAGTTGCCCAAGCGGCCGAAGGTGTAACCGAGGGGCACGGCGGGGGCGAAGAGGTCGGCGAGCCTCCAGAAGTCGAACCCCCTTCGGCGACAGAAGAAGATCCCCGCCAGGAGGACGCCGATGGCCCCCCCGTGGTAGGACATGCCGCTGATGCCCACGAAACGGATACCTTCGGAAAACTCGAAGGGAAGAAAGATCTCGAGGGGATGGCTCAGGTAATAGGCGGGGTTGTAGAAGACGACGTAACCCAGGCGGCCGCCGATGAGGAGGCCGAGGATGAGGAAGACCATGACGTCCTGGACGAACTCCATTGTCAGGCCCCGGTAGGCGTCTTCCGTCTTGATCCGGTAGGCGACCAGGAGATAGGTCAGGGCGAAGGCCAGGAGGTACATGAGGCTGTAGTAGCGGAGCTGGAAGGCCCCCACCTGGAAGAGATAGGGGCTGACATGCTCCGGGAGGTGCCGCCAGGCCTCCATCATCCGTAAGTCTCCCCCTTGACGGCCTCCACGTAGAGCTGGGCCGAGTAGGCCGCCTGCGCCCCGTCGCCGCAGGCCGTGATCACCTGGCGCAGGGGGGTGTCGGTGCAGTCGCCGCAGGCGAAAACACCCGCGGCGCTGGTCCTCATGGCCCGGTCCACGATGACGGCCCCCTCGGGGGTCGTCGCCACGACCCCCCGACAGAAGGCCGTGTTGGGCTCCAGGCCCACGAAGACAAAGACGCCGTCCGTCTTCATCTCCCTTGTCTCGTTCGTCTTGACGTTGCGGATGAGGACCCCCTCCACGCCTTCTCGACCCCGGATCTCGTCGATGACGGAATCCCAGGCGAAGGCGATCCGGGGGTTCTGGAGGGCCCGCCTCCTTAAGACCTCCGAGGCCCGCAGGCGGTCCCGGCGATGGACGATGGTCACCCGGGAGGCGAAGTTCGTGAGGAACAGGGCCTCCTGAACGGCGGCGTTACCGCCCCCCACGACGACCACCTCCCGGTGGCGGTAGAAGGGGGCGTCACAGGTGGCGCAGTAGGACACCCCCCTCCCCGTGAGGGCCTCCTCGCCGGGGACGCCGAGTTTGCGCCACGAGGCCCCCGTGGCGATGATCACCGCCGGGGCTTCCCATACCGCCCCGCCGCCCTCGACGGACCACGCTGGCGATGGCCCCCCAAAGAGGCCCTTGACGTCGGAGCGGGTGATTTCAAGGCCGAAGGACGAGGCCTGGCGTCGAAACCTCTCCACGAGCTCGAAGCCGTTGATCCCCTCGGGGATGCCGGGGTAGTTTTCGATCACGTCCGTGACGGTGATCTGGCTGACCGTCGCGGCCCCCTCGACGAGGAGGGCGGCGAGACCGGCGCGGGCGGCGTAGAGACCGGCGGTGAAACCCGCCGGGCCGCCGCCGATGATGATGACGTCGTAGGGGCCCTGCTTGCCGGGCATGGACATCGGCGTAACCTCCCAAAAGATCGGCCTCAACATACGACAGGGCCGCGGGGGCGTCAAGGGAAAGGGCCGCGGGTCATGAGCCGGGTCTTGTTTTATGACTGGAAAGTGATATGATCCGGACCCCTGGCGATGACATGGAAACGAAGGAACTTTTCATCGACCTGGCGGATCGGTCCGAGGCGATCTTGACCGTCCCCGCAGCGAGACCTCTTTGGGCGGGCGTCGTCCTGGCCCACGGTCTCGCCAACGACATGCATCACCCCCTTTTGGCGGCCTGCGCGGGGGTCCTGGGCGCCAGGGGCTATTCGACCCTGCGTTTCAACTTCCCCTACCGCAGGCGGGGTGAGGACCTCCCCGACCCGCCGGAAGTTCTGATCGGGAGTCTCCGCCAGGCCCTGGAGGCCCTCGGACGCCACGCCCCCCGCCCCCTCAAGAAGCTGGTCGTCGGGGGCAAGTCCCTGGGGGGACGGATGGCCATCACGGCCGTCTCCCAGGGGGCCATCGAGGCGTCGGCCCTGGTCCTGTTGGGTTATCCCCTCCACCCCCCGGGACGGGAGGAGGAATTGCGGGACGGGCCCTTGAGGGCCGTCGAGATCCCCATGCTGATCTTTGCCGGCACCCGCGACCCCTTCTGCAACCTCGCGGTCCTGGAAAGGGTCCTTGGGGAGACCAAGGCCCCCTGGACCCTCGAGACGGTGCCGGGGGGAGATCACTCCTTCGTGCCGCCCTTGGGCGACGACCGGACTGAGGGGGAGATCTACAGGTGGATCGGGGAACGGACGGCCCGGTGGCTGGAAGACCTCTTCGGGAAGGAAAAAACTGATTAAGGATGGTGGCTATGGGAGAAGAAACGAACAACGGGCAGAAAGATCTCGACGTCCGGGAAGAGAGGATCATCGAACCGGAGAACCCCCTCCCCCCCGTGGGGCTGGAGGAACTCCCCGAGGGGTTGCGGGCGGCCTGTGCCCGCGCCGGCTGGACCCGCCTCCTCCCCGTCCAGTCCCGGACCATCCCGTACCTGATCAAGGGTCGCAACATGATGGTCCAGTCCCAGACGGGGAGCGGTAAGACGGGGGCCTTTCTCCTCCCCATCCTGGACCGCATCGACCCGGCCCGCAAGGCGTGCCAGGCCCTCGTCCTGACGCCGACAAGGGAACTGGCCCTCCAGGTGGCCCGGGAGGCGGAGGTCCTCTACGGCGACCTCCCCATCCGCGTCGCCGCCGTCTACGGGGGTGTCAAGTACGGGCCTCAATTGGCGGCTCTGAGGGAGGGGGCCCACCTCGTCGTGGGGACGCCGGGGAGGATCCTCGATCACCTCCTGAAAGAGACCTTCAACCTCGACGGTCTCTCCATCCTCGTCTTCGACGAGGCCGACCGGATGCTCTCCATGGGCTTCTACCCCGACATGCGCCGGATCAGGCAGTTCCTGCCCCGGCGCCCCATCAACGCCGCCATGTTCTCCGCCACCTTCCCCGGCTTCGTCCTGCGCCTCGCCGGGGAGTTCCTCAGGAACCCCGAGTTCTTGAGCCTCAGCGCCGACCGTGTCCACGTGGACACGACGGACCACGTCTATTACGTCGTCCCGGGGATGCAGAGGGAGAGGTCCCTCGTCCGCATCATCGAGGCGGAGAACCCCGTCTCAGCCCTCATCTTCTGCAACACGAAATCTTCGGTCCACTTCGTGGCCGTGGTCCTCAAGCGTTTCGGCTACGACGCCGACGAGTTGAGCTCCGACCTCGCCCAGGCGGCCCGGGAACGGGTCATGGGCCGGATCAAGAGGGGGAGCCTCCGTTTCCTCGTCGCCACGGACGTGGCGGCCCGGGGGATCGACATCCCCGATCTCTCACACGTCATCCAGTACGAACCGCCGGAGGACCCGGAGCTCTACATCCACCGGGCCGGGCGGACGGGGCGCGTGGGCGCCGTGGGGACGGCCATCACCATGGTGGCGGGGATGGAGCAGTTCAAACTGAAACAGATCGCCCGCACCTTCTCCATCACCATGAGAGAGAAGCCCCTCCCCACGGAGGAGGAGGTGGGGGAGATCGTGGCCCAGCGGGTCGTCGCCTCCCTCGAGGCGGACCTCCGGGCCCGGGGGGGCGTCGAGATGGAACGCCTCAAACGCTTCATGCCCCTGGCCAGGAGCCTGGGTGAGGCGGAGGAAGAGTCGCCCCTCATCGCCATGCTCCTGGACGAGTACTACCAGCGGACCCTCCAGGCCGCACCCCTGGCCCCGGTCCAAGAGGCCCCGGAGACGGAGGGCGAAGAGGCGCCGCCCGCCGCGGCGGTCAAGAGGGGCAAGCGGAGGGGCCGTCGCGGCCGCAGGGGGGAGTCAGTACAGGAATAGGACGACGGAGACGTTGTCCCTCCCGCCCCGGGCGAGGGCCGCCTGGACGAGGCGCCGGGCCGTGAAGGCGACGAGGTCGTCCCGTCCCATCCCGGCGTCGCCGGGGGACGCCCAGGCCTCGGCGAGCCCCGCGATGATGGCGCCCATCTCCTCCTCGGAGACCATGTCCGTCAGGCCGTCGGTGCAGAGGAGGAGGATGTCGCCCTCGACGAGGGGGACCACGGAGAGATCGGCCACGGGGGGTTTGCCCGTGCCGACGGCGCGGGTCAGGACGTGCCATTCCTCCTCGGGGACCCGGTCGCGGGGGATATGGTAGCAATCAACCAGTTCCTGACCGACGGTGTGGTCCCGCGTGAGGAGCCTGAGGCCGTCGCGGTACAGGTAGGCCCGGCTGTCCCCCACGTGGCAGAGATACAGCCGAGGGCCCTGGACGAGGGCGACCACCACCGTCGTCCCCATGCCGGCGCAGGCCGGGTCCTTGCCCCCCTCGCGGACGGCCGCATCGGCGGCCTCCACGGCCCGCCGCAAGGTCCCCTCGGGATCGGCCAGGGGTCTGGCCGGGTCTCCCATCTCCGCCGCGAGGACCCGGCGGATGACGTCGACGGTCAGGGCGCTCGCCACCTCCCCGGCGTTGTGCCCCCCCAGGCCGTCGGCGACGACGAAGATCCCCCGTCCCTCGTCGACGAGGAGGCTGTCCTCGTTGTTGCGCCTGATCAATCCCCGGTCGGTATGCCACGCCACGGCCATGGCCTATCCCTCCCGTGACGGTTTTCTCTCTCCTACTCCCACTCGATGGTGGCCGGGGGCTTGGAACTGATGTCGTAAACGACGCGGTTGACCCCCCGGACCTCGTTGATGATGCGGTTCGCGGCCCTCCCCAGGAGATCGTAGGGAAGCCTCGCCCAATCGGCCGTCATGGCGTCCTCGCTCGTCACGGCCCGCAGGGCCACGATGTGCTCGTAGGTCCTCCGGTCGCCCATGATCCCCACGCTCCGGACGGGGAGGAGGACCGCGAAGGACTGCCACAGATCCCGGTAGAGACCCGCCGCCCTGATCTCTTCCAGAAAGACGGCGTCGGCCCGGCGGAGGATCTTGAGCCTCCTCGGCGTCACGGCGCCGACGACGCGCACGGCCAGACCGGGGCCGGGGAAGGGCTGGCGGTGGATCATCTCCTCCGCAAGGCCCAGTTCCCGGCCGAGGAGACGCACCTCGTCCTTGAAGAGGTGCTTGAGGGGTTCGATGAGGTTCAATCTCATCCTCCTGGGCAGACCGCCGACGTTGTGGTGGGACTTGATGACGGCGCTCGGCCCCCCGAAGGCGGAACGGGACTCGATGAGATCGGGGTAGAGGGTCCCCTGGCAGAGAAAGGCCGCGTCACGGATCCGCCGGGCCTCCCCCTCGAAGACCTCGATGAAGGTCCGACCGATGATCTTGCGCTTCCTCTCCGGATCCTCCACCCCCTTCAGGCGGTCGAGGAAGATACGCCCCGCCCGGACGAACCGGATGTCCATGCGCAAGTGGCGGACGAAGACATCCCGGACCTTCCGCGCCTCCCCCTCCCGCAGGAGGCCGTTATCCACGAAGACGCAGGTAAGGCGATCCCCCACGGCCCGGTGGACGAGGACGGCGGCCACGGAGGAATCCACGCCGCCGCTCAGGCCCAGGATCACCCGCCGATCCCCCACCTCCCGGCGGATCTCTTCGACCGCCTCGCCGGCGAAGGCCTTCATGGTCCAGGTGGGGCGGCAGCGGCAGACCCGGAAGAGGAAGTTGGAGAGGATCTTTCCCCCCTCGGGGGTATGGGCCACCTCCGGGTGGAACTGGAGGCCGAAGAGGCGCCTCTCGGGATCCTCCGCCGCCGCGATGGGGGTGTTGGCCGTCGCGGCCGTGACGAGGAAACCCGACGGCACCTCCTCCACGGAGTCGCCGTGGCTCATCCAGCACCTGGTCTTGGCCGCCACCCCCGCGAACAACACCCCGGGGCGGGAGACCCGAAGCTCGGCGAAGCCGTATTCCCTCTTCTCGGAAGGGACGACCCGCCCCCCCAGGGCGTGGGCCATGTACTGGAAACCGTAACAGATCCCCAGGACGGGGATACCGAGGGAGAAGATCTCCCCATCGAGGCCGGGGCTGTTCTTCTCGTAGATACTGGCGGGCCCCCCCGAGAGGATGATCCCCTCGGGCGCCATCTCCCTCACGGCGGCGGCGCTCAGATCGGGCGGTTCGATGCGGCAGTAGACCTTTTGCTCCCGCACCCGCCGGGCTATGAGCTGGTTGTACTGAGAACCGAAGTCGATGACGAGGATCAAGGGAAACCTCCTCTCCGGAGTCCGGCGCCTCCTTACAACATGGGCAGGTAGCGTTCGATCTCGAACTGGCTCACGTGGGTCCGGAAACGGTCCCACTCGATCCGCTTGTTCTCGATGAACTTCTCGAAGATGTGGTCCCCGAGGGTCTCCCGCACCAGCTCGCTCTTCTCGCAGAGGGTGATGGCCTGGTTGAGACTCCCCGGCAGGGAGATGATCCCGGCCTTCTCCCGGGCCTTCTCGTTCATCTCGTAGATATCCTCCTCCACGGGGGGCGGCAGGGGGTAGCCTTCCTTGACGCCCTTCAGACCGGCGGCGAGCATGACGGCGAAGGCGAGATAGGGGTTGCAGGCCGGATCGGGGGAGCGGAACTCGATGCGCGTCGCCTTCTCCTTCCCCGGCTTGTACATGGGCACCCTGATCATGGCGGAACGGTTGCGGCGGGCCCAGGAGACATAGACGGGGGCCTCGTAGCCCGGGACGAGGCGTTTGTAGGAATTGACCCATTGGTTGCAGATCGCCGTGATCTCCGGGGCGTGCCTCAAGAGGCCGGCGATGTAGCTCTTGGCCAGGGCGGAGAGGTGAAACTCGTCCGCCGCGTCGAAGAAGACGTTCCTGTCCCCTTGGAAGAGGGACTGGTGGGTGTGCATACCGCTGCCGTTCTGGCCGAAGATCGGCTTGGGCATGAAGGTGGCGTAAACCCCGTTCTGGCGGGCGACCTCCTTGACGGCCGTGCGGTAGGTCATGACCTTGTCGGCCATGGTCAGGGCCTCGTCGTAGCGCAGATCGATCTCGTGCTGACTCGGGGCGACCTCGTGGTGGGAGTACTCGACCCGGATCCCCATCTCCTGGAGGGCGAAGATGGTCTGCCGGCGCAGATCCGTGGCCCGGTCGATGGGGAGGCCGTCGAAATAGCCCGCCCGGTCCAGGGTCTTGGGGGCCGTTTCGTCGGCGAAGTAGAAATACTCAAGCTCGGGGCCCGTATAGAAGGTATAGCCCTCCTCGGAGAGTCGGGCGAGGATCCTCTTGAGACACCACCGGGGATCCCCCTCGTAAGGGGTGCCGTCGGGGTTGACGATGTCGCAGATCATGCGGGCCACGGGCCGGTCCGCCGGTCTCCAGGGAAGGAACCGGAAGGTCTTCGGGTCGGGCTTGGCGATCATGTCGCTCTCCTCGATGCGGCAGAACCCCTCGATGGACGAACCGTCGAACCCCATGCCCTCCTCGATCCCCTCCTCGAGCTCCGACGGGGTGATGCTGAAGACCTTGAGCATCCCCAAGACATCGGTGAACCAGAACTGGACGAAGCTGACGTTTCTGTCCCTCACCAGCCTCAACACATCTTCCTTCGTGGCGCAGATCTCCATCTCTTCTCCCTTTTCATCAAAATGACCGGCCCCTCGGCCGGTTCCGGAACTCCTTCGGTTCGTCTCCGCTGTAAAGCTTCTTTCTATCCCAAATATGCCGTCCCCTGTCAACAGATATATAGGTCCCTTCCCTTTGCATCGTCCCGGAATGATGATATAAAAAGAAATTCGTCGCAAGGGAGGGGAGGCCATGGACGAGACCGAAAGGTTGCGCCGCCTCGTGGCGGACCTCAAGGGGGAGATCGAGCTCTTAAGGGGCCGCGAGGCGCACTACCGCTCCATCTTCGAGAACATCCAGGACATCTACTACGAGTGCGCCATCGACGGGACGATCCTCGAAATCAGTCCCTCCGTGGAGAAGATCAGCGGTTACCGGCCCGAAGACCTCCTGGGGCGGTCGGTGGAGGAACTGTACCTCGTCAAGGGGGCGCGGGCGGAATTTCTCCGGCGGATCCGGGAGACGGGCAAGGTGGAGGATTACGAGCTCGTCCTCAGGGCCAAGGACGGCCGGCCCCTCTTCTTGTCCGTCAACGTCCGTCTCGTGGCCGACGAAGCGGGCGTCCCCCGGAAGATCGTCGGCTCCATGCGGGACATCACGCGGCGCAAGGAGGCGGAGGAGGCGCTCCTGAAGGCCCGTCGGGACCTGGAGAGAGCCGTGGCGGAAAGAACGGCGGAACTGAGGGAGATCAACCGTCTCCTCGCCGAGGAGAGCGGCCGCCACCGGGAGGCGGAGGAGAAATACCGGGCCATCCTCGAGGGGATGCAGGAGGGCTACTACGAGGTGGACCTGGCGGGGAACTTCACCTTTTTCAATCCCGCCCTGACCCGGATCCTCGGCTACGCCCCCGAGGAGCTCCTGGGGATGAACAACCGGCGGTATTCCGATCCCGAGACGGCCAAGAAGGTCTTTCGCGCCTACAACGAGGTGTACCGCTCGGGCGTACCCATGAGGAACCTGGAGTGGGAACTCATCCGCAAGGACGGCCGGAGGGTCTGGGTGGAGACCTCCGTCTCCCTCATCCGCGACGCCGCGACGGGGGAGCCCGTGGGTTTCAGGGGCCTCATGCTCGACATCACCCAGCGCAAGGAGGCCCAGATCGCCCTCCTCGAGTCCCAGCGGAGGCTCATGGACATCATCGCCTTCCTCCCCGACGCCACGATGGTCGTCGATGAAGAGGGCCGGGTGATCGCGTGGAACAGGGCCATGGAGGCCCTGACGGGGGTGCCGGCGGCGGAGATCCTGGGCAGGGGGGATTACGCCTACGCCCTGCCGTTCTACAAAAAAAGGCGACCCCTCCTCGTCGACCTGGCCCTGCGGGCCGACCCGAAGCTCGACGCCCTCTACCCCAACGTCGTGAGGGAAGGGCATGTCGTCTCCGGGGAGGCGAGGCTCAGGCACTTCCGGGGCGGGGACCGGATCATCTGGGGCATGGCCTCCGCCCTCCTCGATCAGGAGGGAAGGATCAGGGGGGCCATCGAGACGATCCGGGACATCACGGACCGCAAGGCCATGGAGGAGGAGATCCGCAACCTCGCCATCACCGATCCCCTGACGGGTCTCTTGAACCGCCGGGGCTTCTTCACCCTCGTGGAGCACCAGATGAGGCTCGCGAGACGATCGGGGAAGGGCCTCCTCCTCGTCTACATGGACTTGGACGGCCTCAAGGGGATCAACGACACCCTCGGCCACGAGGAGGGGGACAGGGCGATCAGGGAAACGGCCCAGGTCCTGAGGGAGGTCTTCCGCGCCTCCGACATCGCGGCCCGTCTGGGGGGCGACGAGTTCGCCGTCCTCGTCGTGGACACGGCCCGGGAGTCCGAGACCGCCGTCGCCCGGCGCCTCGACGACTGCCTGATCGCCCGCAACGGCCACCCCGAAAGGAGGTACGCCCTCTCCATAAGCGCCGGTATGGTACCCTTCGACGCCAAGGCCCACCCAACCCTCGACGACTGGTTGAGGGCCGCCGACGAGCGCATGTACCGCCAAAAGGAGAAGAAGAGGAAAAAAACGGGATCCCCCCGGGGGGTCTGACCCCGGGGGGATAGACGGGTCCGGTTCTTGCCGAAGGGCCCTACACCACGCCGTAGGCCAGCATGGCCCGGGCGACCTTCACGAAACCGGCGATGTTGGCCCCCGTGACATAATCGCCCTTCCGGCCGTAGGCCTCCGCCGTTTCCACGCAGGCCTTGTGGATGCTCTTCATGATGATCTGGAGGCGGTTGTCCACCTCTTCCCGGGTCCAGGAGAGCTTGAGGCTGTTCTGGCTCATCTCGAGGCCCGAGGTGGCCACGCCGCCCGCGTTGGCCGCCTTGCCGGGACCGTAGAGGATGTTGTTCTCCTGGAAGATCCTGACCGCCTCGGGGGTGGAGGGCATGTTGGCCCCCTCGGCCACGCAGATGCACCCGTTCTTCACGAGGGCCGCGGCGTGGGAGCCGTCGATCTCGTTCTGGGTGGCGCAGGGGAGGGCGATGTCCACCTTGATCCCCTGGTCCCGGATGACGTCCCAGACGCTCGCCCCCTCCACGCACATGGTCTTGTACTTGTCGGCGTACTCCTTGATCCTCCCCCGGCGGACGTTCTTCAGCTCCATGACGAAGGCGCACTTCTCCTCGTCGATCCCCGCCTCGTCGAAGACGCAGGCCGTGGAGTCGCAGAGGCTGATGACCTTGCCGCCGAGCTGGTTGACCTTCTCCACGGCGTACTGGGCGACGTTCCCGGCGCCGCTGATGGCCACCCTCTTGCCCTTGAAGTCGAGGCCCCGGGTGGCGAGCATCTCGGCGGCGAAGTAGGTGACGCCGTATCCCGTCGCCTCGGGCCGGATGAGGCTGCCGCCGTACTCGAGGCCCTTGCCCGTGAGGACCCCCGTGTGGTCGTTGCGGATCTTCTTGTAGTACCCGTAGAGATAGCCGATCTCCCGGGCGCCGACGCCGATGTCGCCGGCGGGCACGTCCGTCTCCGGCCCGATGTGGCGGAAGAGCTCCCGCATGAAGGACTGGCAGAAGCGCATGACCTCGCCGTCGGATTTACCCTTGGGATCGAAATCCGACCCCCCCTTGCCGCCCCCCATGGGGAGGGTCGTCAGGGAGTTCTTGAAGATCTGCTCGAACCCGAGAAACTTGATGATCCCCAGGTTGACGGAGGGGTGGAAACGAAGGCCCCCCTTGAAGGGACCGATGGCGTTGTTGAACTGGACGCGGAAACCCCGGTTGACCTGGACGTTACCCTTGTCGTCCACCCAGGGGACCCGGAAGATGACCGACCGCTCCGGCTCCACGATCCGCTCGTAGATATTGGCCTTGACGAACTCGGGATGGCGCTTCGTCGTGGGCTCCAGGGATTCCATCACCTCTTCCACGGCCTGGTGGAATTCCGGCTGGTCCGGGTCCTTACTCTTGACCTTCGCAATTACCTCTGAAATTACTGACATCACCTTACCCCTTTCTTCTCTTTTTTTCGTTTTTTGCCTACAACCCGTCGACGGGTCGCAGCCGTTCGTAGTCCAGGACCGTCGCCATGGCCCGGTTCTCCACCTCCCAGCCCCTCTCCCTCAGGGCCGAGACGGGATTCAGGCCGCCGACGAGGATGATCCCCGCCTTGTTGATATCCACGGGGACCTGGCAGACGGGCGCGCTGACCTCCCCCACGGTCAGGACGCCGCCGATGCGCCTCTCCTCGAGGGCAGAGACGATCTCGCCCATGAGACCCAGACAGGGAGCGGGGATCTCGCGGAAATTCGCCAGGATCAACCCCTCGCCGTCCTGCGTGGCCCCGATGACGTCCGTCATCCCCCCCCGGATGAAGACCTCGGAGGGGTCGAGGGAGGAGCCGGCGTAGGTGATGAGCTCCACGAAGCGCAGGGGCTTGTGCCCCCGCACCTGGAGGATCCCGCCGAACTTGGAGTCCATGGGGATGCCGCTCTTCAGGAGGACCCCGTTGACGACGATGCTGCAGACCGTCGCCAGGGCCGTCATCCCCTCGGGCACGAGGACGTCCCCGAGACGCTCTCCCTCCGTTGCCACGGCCACCAGGGGGCTCACGGCGTAACCGGCGGCGAAAACGGGCCCCATGATCTCCAGGGCCGCCGAGAAGCCCTCCGCGGGCAGGAGGGAGACGTTGACGGGCACCTCCCCCTTCCCCGTCCGGGGATCGAAGGTCGTCCGGAAGGAGAGGATCTCGATCCGGGAGATGGCCAGGCCCACCTTGTCCCGCACCCGCGCCCTCACCACCTCTTCGACGCCCCGCTCGGTGATCACCCGACCGTCCTTCTTCCCCACCAAACGGGTGAGCCCACGCTCGTCCATCAACTTCAGGTGGTAACGGACCGCCCGCTCGCTGGTTACGATGCCCCTCGATCGCATCTCCCGGGCGAGGTGGCGGGACCCGAGGGGCTCCCCCGTCTCGCGGAGGATCCTCAGGATCATCAGGGTCTTACGTTCCGTGTCCCCGTGGGGTGTCCCGACAAATGGCATAGGCAATAGGCAACCGTTTGCCGATGCCTCTATACGGAAAGGATCGCCGTGTCAACGAAAAAAGGTGTCGAGGCCGCCCCTAGGGTGACAATGGTTTCTTGCGCCGCCAGGACGGCGACCAGCGGCTCAATCTGTCGATATAGACGAAGAAGACGGGGGTGACGTACATCGTCAGGAACTGGGAGAAGAAAAGGCCCCCCACGACGGCCACCCCGAGGGGCTGCCGCGATTCACCCCCCGCGCCGATGCCGAGGGCGATGGGCAGCGTACCGAAGAGGGCCGCCATGGTCGTCATCATGATAGGGCGGAAACGGACGAGGCAGGCCTCATGGATGACCTCTTCCGGCGTCTTGTCGTCCCCCCGCCGCTGCGCCTCGAGGGCGAAATCGATCATCATGATCCCGTTCTTCTTGACGAGGCCCACCAGGAGGATGATCCCCACGAAGGCGTACAGGTCCAGCTCCATCCGGAAGATCCTCAAGGCCACCAGGGCCCCGAATCCCGCCAGGGGAAGGGCGGAGAGGATGGTCACGGGGTGGAGGTAGCTCTCGTACAGGATCGCCAGGACCATGTAGATGACGACGATGGTGACGAAGAGGAGGAAACCCAGGTTGGCGAAGGAGGTCTCGAAGGCCTGGGCCGCCCCCTCGAAGCTGCCCGTGATCGAGGGCGGAAGGACACGGTCGGCCAGGCGCCGGATCTGTTCCGTCGCCGGCCCTATCGAGTATCCAGGGAGGAGGTTGAAGGAGATCGTCGCCGCCGGTCTCTGTCCCTGATGGTTCACCGACAGGGGCCCCTGGGTCCGCTTCACCTCGGCCACGGCCTTGAGGGGCACGAGCTTGCCCGTGGAGGCCTTGATGAAGATGAGGTCCAGGGTGTCGGGGTAGGCCGAGAAATCCTCCTCCACCTCGAGGATGACGTCGTACTGGGTGACGCTGGCGTAGATGGTGCTCACCTTCCCGCCGGCGAAGGCGTAGCCCAGGGTGTTTTCCAGGTCCCGGGCCGTCACGCCGAGGGCGGCGGCCCGGTCGCGGTCGATGTTGATCTGGAGCTTCTGGCTCCCGAAGTTGAGGTCGCTGCTCACGTCCGTAAGGCCGGGCAGGGCCCGCATCCGGGCCTCGAATTCCTTGCCGTGGCGGTACAGGAGCTCGAGGTCCTCGCTCTTGAGGGTATAGTTGTAGAGGGCCGTGGTCTCCTTGCCCCCGATCTCGATGGGAGGGGGGTTCATGGGGAAGACGAAGAGCCCCGGGATGACGTTCATTTGGGGGCGCAGCTCGTCGATGATCCTGTCGATGGATCGTTTCCTCTCCCTGCCCCCCTTGCAGCGGGCGAAGATGAAGCCTTTGTTGTTGTTGGGGACGGCGGCCACGGAGACGATGCCGTCCACGTCGGGGTCGTCGATGATGATCTTGTTGAGGACCTCCTGGTGGGCCGCCATGTCGGCGTAGGAGATGGTGTCGGAGGCCATGGTGTAGGCGATGAAGAAGTTGCGGTCCTCGCTGGGGATAAAGCCGCCGGGGGAGATCACGAAGAGCCAGACCGTGCCCCCCATGACGCAAAGGGTGAAGAGGAGGGCCCACCGGGACCTCCTCAGGACCATGCGGAGGGTCCGGTCGTAGAAGGCCAGCATAGCGTCGAAGACCCGCTCGGACACGCGGTAGAGGCGGCCGCTCTTCACCTGGGCGTAGTCCTTCAGGAAGAGACTGGCCATCATGGGCGTCAAGGTGAGGGAGATGAAACCGGAGATGAGGATGGCCGCGGCTATGCTCACGGCGAACTCCTTGAGGATCCGGCCGACGATGCCCCCCAGGAAGAGGACGGGGATGAATACCACGACCAGGGAAACGGTCATGGAGAGGATGGTGAAGCCGATCTCTTCGGAGCCGCGCAGGGAGGCCGTCATGGCGTCCTCGCCGTGCTCCATGCGACGGATGATGTTCTCCAACATGACGATGGCGTCATCCACCACGAAACCCACCGACAGGACGAGGGCCATGAGGGAGAGGTTGTTGAGGCTGTAGCCGCAGAGGTACATGACGGCGAAGGTGGCCACCAAAGAGAGGGGCACGGCGACGCTCGGGATGATCGTCGGCCTCAAGGACCTCAAGAAGAGGAAAATGACCGTCACGACGAGAAAGATGGTCAACAGGAGGGTGAACTGGACGTCCCGGATGGATTCCTTGATGAAATCCGTCTGGTCGAAGAGGAGGCGCACCTCCATGCCCCGGGGGATGGCCTCCGTCACCTGGGGCATGATCTCCCTCACCTGCCTCGCCACCTCCACGGCGTTCGCCCCCGGCTGTTTTCGGACGGCGAAAACGATCGTCCGCTGAGACATGTCGTCGTTGGCGTACCAAACGGAGACCCGTTTGCTGTCCACGCCGTCGGCGGCCCGACCCACGTCCCCGAGCCGGACGGGGTACCCCTGCTGATAGGAGATGATCAGGGGCTCGTAGAGGGCCGCCGTCTTCAGCTGGCCCTGGGGATCGAGGGCGAAGGATTGCCATGGTCCTTCCAGGTTCCCGGCGGGGAGACTGACGTTGGCCGCGCCGAGGGCGTCGGCCACCTCGTTGAGACCGATGCCCTTCGCCGTCAGGCGGTGGGGGTTGACCTGGATGCGGACGGCGTACTTTCTCCCGTACTTGAGAACCTCCGAGACCCCCTTGATGGAAGACAGCTGGGGGGCGATGACGGTATCGACGTAATCATAGGCCGTCGTCTCCCTCACCGTCTCCCCCACCATGGCGTAGAACATGATGGGCCATTCGGCGGGGTTCACCTTCTGGTACGTAGGCGGGACCGGCAGGGGCGGCAGGACGCCCATGGCGGCCGAGATCATGGAACTGACGTCCTGAGAGGCCGCGTCGATGTTCCTGTCGAGGCTGAACTGCATGGTGATGGAGGTTTGGCCCAGGGTGCTGACGGAGTTCATGGACTCGAGGCCCTGGATGGTGGAGAACTTCTTCTCCAAAGGGGTGGCGACGGTGGCGGCCATGGTCTCGGGGCTGGCCCCGGGGAGATAGGCGACGACCTGGATCGTCGGATAATCCATCTGGGGCAGGTCGTTGACGGGCAGGTGGCGATAGCCGATGAGGCCGAAGAAGAGGATGGCGATCATGACGATGCTCGTCATGACGGGCCGGCGGATCCAGACGGCGGAGATGTTCACCGGCCCGGCCCCTTGGCGTTGCCTCCCGGCGTCGCACCCAAGACGTCCTTGATCTCCACCTTCCCTCCCGGTCTCACCTTGAGGTGCCCGTCCGTGATCACCGTCTCTTCCCCCTTGAGGCCCTCGGCGATGACCGCCTCTTCCCCCTGGGTCCTCTCCACGACGACGGGTCGGACCTCGGCCGTCATGTCCGGATTGACCACGAAGACGTACCGCCCCTTATCGCCCGTCTGGACGGCCCGCACGGGGCAGACGACGGCCTCCTTCAACGTCGTGAGGCGCAGGGAGACGTTGACGAACTGACCCGGCCAGAGGCCCCGGTCCCGGTTGGCGAACTCGCCCTTCATCAGGATCATCCCCGTGGCGGGATCGACGGTGTTATCGATAAAGACGAGGCGTCCGACGGTCTCGTTTCCCGTGAAGGTCTTATGGGGCCCCACCAGGACGGCGACGGACCCCTCCCTCAGGTAACGGCGCGTGGCCTGAAGATGGGCCTCGGGGATGGAAAAGCGGACGTAGACGGGGCTGATCTGGTTGAGGGTCGTCAGGGTGGTCTCATTGGCCCGGACGACGGTGCCGATATTGACGCCGTACGTCCCGGTACGCCCCGCGAAGGGGGCGTTGACGAAACAGTGGGAAAGGTTCAGGCGGGCGTCCTCCACCTCCGCCCGGTCGGCCTTGACGGAGGCGTCGTAGGCCGCGGCGTCCGTCCGATACCGATCCGCTTCCGATTTGGACACCGCCCCCTTTTCCAAGAGAAAGGCGTAACGTTTGGCCTCCTGATCGTTGTACTCCCTCTGCGCCATACTCCTGGCGAGCTTGGCCTCGGCCTGGCGCAGCCGCTCCCGGAAGGGGGCGGGATCGATGGTGAACAGGGGCTGTCCCTGCCGGACGTCTTCCCCCTCCCGGAAATGGATCTTGAGGATCTGCCCCGTGACGCGGGGATAGACGCTGATGGTGCGGTAGGCCTCCACCGTGCCGATGGCGGGGACGGCCAGGGGGACGTCCTTGCGGACGACCTTCGCGGCGAGGACGGCGGGAGGAGGGGGCGGCGCCGGGGGAGGATCCCCGGCGCAACCGGTCATCCAGACCACGACCAGGCCTAGGAAGGCCGTCAGGAAGCGCGCGCAAAAGGACGGGAACAAACTTACAGACATAACCTACCCCCTATCTCACCCCCATCGCCTTCTGAAGATTGGCCTGCGAACTCAAATAGTTGTAGAAGGCGTTCGCCTCGGCCTGCCGCGCCTGGCTGAGGTTCACCGTGGCCGTCGTGACCTCGAGGGAGGTGGCCAGACCCGCCTCGTAACGGAGATTGACCTGCTCCAGGTTTTCCGTCGCCTGCCGCACCTGGAGGCGGGCGTTGGCCATGGACTCCTCCGCCCGCTTGATGCTCAGGAGGGCCGTCTTGACCTCCTGGAGGATCTGGAGCCTCAGGGCGGCGATCTTCGCCTCCTGGGTCTTAAGGTCGGCCTGGGCCTTGCGCAGCCCCTCCCGGGTGGCGAAACCCTGGAAAAGGTTCCACGTGAGACCCACCCCCACGGTCCATCCCTGGGCGAGGGGGGTTTGGCTCCCCGCGAACTCGTAGGCCCCGTTGGCGTCGAGGGAGGGGAAGTACTCCCTCCTCGCCTGATCCGTCGCCCGTACAGCGGCCTCCCGCTGGGCCAGGAGGGCGCGAAGGTCCCGACGGTTCTTGTAGGCCCCGTCAAGGGCATCCCCTTCGGAGAGGGAGCCCTTCTCGGGGAGGGAGACCCCCTTGAGGGTGTATGGGGCGTCCCCCTCATAACCCATGGCGGTGTTCAGGGTCAGGCGGGCGATGCGCAGGGCGTTCTCGCTGTCGATGAGACGCATCTCCGCCCCGCTCAGATAGACCTCGGCGTTGGTCACGTCGTATTTCGGCCTCTTACCGGCGGCGAAGAAGAGGCGGGCCTGATCGAGCTGCTTGCGGTACTGCTCCCTCGCCTCCCGATCGATGTCACGGGAGATCTGGGCCTTCAAGACCTCGTAATAGGCCCCCTTGATACGGTTGACGAGGTTGTTGATCCGATCCTCCATCTCCAGACGGGCCGCGTCGACGCGATGACGGGCGACGTCCACCTCGGCCTCCCGCCTCCCGAAATCGTAGATCTTCTGGGAGAGGCTCAGGGTGTTGTCGAGGTAACGGTATCCGTAGAGGTTGATGGGGGGATAGGGGTCGTCGGTCTTTCGGGCCAGGTTGTAGCCCGTGAGGGTCCCCTTGACGTCCAAGCGGGGGTAGTAAGAGGCCTTCGCCTTGCCGAGGTCGGCCTGGCTCGCCTCCAACGTGTAGAGATACTGGAGGATCTCCGGCTGGTTGGCGATCCCGATCTCGATGCACCTCTCCAGGGTCAGCTCCTCCCCCGGACCCAGGGCGGGTGGGGCCGCCGGGAGGATCGTGGGCACCAGGAGAAAAAAGAGGGAGAGACAGACCGCCGCCCTTCTCATAAGGCGTCTCTCTCCCGAGACGCCCCGGGTCCCGCCTCCGGCGTGACAGACGGAAGGAGGCGGCTGCATCTCTTGGTGAGGGAGGGGCGCGGATGTTCTCTCAAGGGTAGTCCCTTCGTCCTGGCAGTGGGGACCGCCGCCGCTTCATTCCCGGAGGGTCTCCCCCAGTCACCCCCCTCGCAACCTTCCGCTGTCGGATCGTTAACCCATGGGGAAGCAAAAAGCAATCCCCAAGGGCAGAGGAATCACCCCTGGCCGAGGCCGTCTCCCGCCTCACCGTCCGACACAGGGGGCCGGGGGGGCCCAATCCCCCCGGCCCCCGTCTTTCAACCCCTCAGATACTTGGGAAGTTTGGCCTCCTCCTTGCCCCGGAAGCTGCAGACCATGCCGCAGGTCTTGCAGGGGCTCTTCAGGGCCGGCAGGGGCGGCTCACCCTTGATCTCCTTCTCGATGAACCGCAGACACTTCCTGACGTCCCCGTCGAGGCCCTCCACGGCGAGGGTGACGGCGCCCTCCGCGCCTCCCCAGCCGCCGGAGGCGACGTGGACCGCCTCGAGGCCGAAGAGGGTCTCAAGGGCCTCGATCTCCGTAAAGACATAACCGTCGGCCACGCAGGCGACGCCCACGGCGGCGCCGATGGTCTTCCCCAGGGCGTGGATGCCGCCGTACTGGGCGGCTATCTCCACGGAGGGGATCATCTTCTCCAGGCCCACGGGGTAGATGATCGTCAGGCCCCGGGCCTTCATGGCCATGTAGAACTGGCCCATGGTGCCGCCGGCGGGGCTGGCCATGAGGACCCCCACCCGGCCGTCCTTGTCGAGGGCGTTGGCCCCCTTGAGGAGGATGTCCCCCGGACCCAGCTTGTCCAGGACCTCCCCCGGCTCCACGGACAGGACCTCCCCCTTGTGGAAGACCACGGGCCTGGTCCGCTCCTTGGGACCCAGGGCGCACAGGATCCCCCGGATGACCTGGCCCGCCACGTAACCCTCCTTGACGACCCTCTCCCCCAGGAGTTCCTCCAGGACGTAGGCGTTCGTCGATCCCCGCCCCACGAGGAGATAACCCTTCTCCTTCGCCTGCCGCACCTCGGGCAGGGCCGCGATCCCCTTACCGATCAGCCGCTTCGATTCCGCCGGTGTGAGTGTGAAAATGGCCTGCACCTTATTTACCTCCTTTCTCCTGCGTGATCGTTTCTCATTAACCCCGCCGTGTCCGCCCCTCCCTGCCGCCGGGCCTCCGCTCTCTTCTCCTCCGAGAGGAGGCAGCCGGCAAGGCACTTGGGGGTGCATTCCCCGTCGCAGGGTTCGATGTGGCTCGTGACGGTCGTGTGGGGGAAGCGGCCCTTGATCCGGTCCGAGAGGTCCTTGGCGACGGCGTGGGCCTCCTTGACGGACAGGGAAGGGTTGACCTTGAGATGGAACTCGACGAAACGACTGGGTCCGGCCTTGCGCGTCCTGAGGTCATGGAAACCCGAGATGTCCGGACCTTGACCGACGATGGCCCCCCGGATCCAGTCGAGCTCCTTGCGGGGGAGAGGGACGTCCAGGAGGTCCCGGGCGGAGTGGATCGTCAGGTCGTAGGCGGCCTTGAAGATCAAAAGGGCCACGGCGATGGCCGCCGCCGGGTCCATCCACGAGAGATCCAGACGGGGGAAAAAGACACGGCCCAACCAGATGGCGGCCAAGGAGACCATGACCCCCAGGGACGTCAGGACGTCCGTCCTGAGATGCCAGGCATCGGCGATGAGGGCGAGGGAGTCCTCCTCCTTCCCCACCTTCAGGAGCCGCCGGGAGACCGACCAGTTGACGACGACGGACAAGGCCATGACCGCCACCCCCCAGGCGGGGGTCTCGACGGGGCGGGGGGAGAGGAGTTTGTCCGCCGCCTCCCAGACGATCCAGAGGGCGGCGAGGAAGATCAACAGGGCCTCCACGGTGGCGGAGACGTTCTCGACCTTGCCGTGACCGAAGGGGTGGGAGCTGTCGGCGGGGCGATTGGATATTTTCACTGAAAAGAGGGCGATGAGGGCCGCCAGGAGATCGACGCTGGAGTGGGCGGCCTCGGAGAGGACGGAGAGGGATCCGATCATCAGACCCGTCACGACCTTCACGGCCACCATGACGGTGTTGGCGGCCACGGAAAGCAGGGCGGCCCGTTCTTTTCGCTTCTGCTGGTCCAAGGGTCTTCCTCCGTGTCAGACCTCCCCTATGACACCCGCCCGTCGGCCCTGTCAAGGCTTTCCACGAATAAAGGCCAATAATGTGTTGATTTTCGCCGCCGCCTCATGTATAGAGCCAGGGAATTCAATCGATCGGGAGGCTTTCATGATCGATTCGTCGGGGCCGCGTCTCATCGTCAGGGGGGCGGCTTTTTTATTGACCAGACATTTTTAGAAGAGGGAGGTGTTTTATGATAAGAAAACTGGCCCAATTCTTCACCTACATCATGAGGCATTACCTGCCCGACGCCTACCTGTTCGCGATCCTGCTGACCTTCCTGTCGGCGATCCTCGCCCTGCTCTTCACGGACGCCGACTTCATGAAGGTCATCACGACGTGGGGCAAGGGCGTCTACGGGATCGTCGCCTTCGCCATGCAGATGATCCTCGTCCTCGTCACGGGCTACTGCCTCGCCCTCACCAAGCCGGCCAAGAAGTTCCTCGACGCCGTGGCCTCCCTGGCCACGACCCCCGTCAAGGGCGCCATGATCACGGCCTTCGTCGGCAGCCTGGGGGGACTTCTCAACTGGGGCTTCGGCCTGATCCTGGGCGGATTCTTGGCCCTCGAGATCGCCCGGCGGACGAAGAAGTCCGACTTCCCCATGATCGTCGCGGCGGCCTACACGGGCCTGGGCATCTGGCACATGGGTTTCTCCGGCTCCATTCCCCTCCTGCTGGCCACACCCAAGCACAACATGAACCTCATCGAGAAGATCACCGGCAAGGTCACCCCCGTGGCGGACACGATCCTGGCCTACTGGAACCTCGCCCCGGCCCTCTTCCTCCTCTTTACCATCCCGTTGTTGTTCTACTTCATGCACCCCAAGGAGGAGGACGTCATCAGCCTGACGGACGAGCGGGCCAAGGAGCTCCTGGGCGAGACGGTGGACGTGGAGAAGCCCGCCCAGCCGACCCTGGCTGATCACGTCGACCACAGCTACATCATCAACATCATCTTCGCCCTCATGGGCCTCGTCTACCTCTACCAGCACTTCTCCACCAAGGGCCTCGACCTCAACCTCGACATCGTCATCTTCCTGTTCTTCATGGCGGGCGTCATCCTCCACGGCAAACCCATCAACTACGTCCGGGCCGTCAACATCGCCATCAAGTCCTGCGGCGGCATCGCCCTCCAGTTCCCCCTCTACGGCGGCATCATGGGGATCCTCATCGGCACGGGCCTGGCCAAGGTCATCGCCAACTGGTTCGTGGCCATCTCCACCAAGGAGACCTTCTACATGTTCCAGTTCTGGTCCGCCGGCCTCATCAACATGTTCGTGCCCTCCGGCGGCGGCCAGTGGGCCGTCCAGGGACCCATCACCGTCGAGGCGGCGAGACTCATGAACATCGACATGGTCAAATCGGCCATGATGGTGGCCTGGGGCGACCAGTGGACGAACATGATCCAGCCCTTCTGGGCCCTGCCTCTCTTGGGTCTGGCGGGCCTCTCGGCGAGGGACATCATGGGCTACACCACCATGGTCCTCCTCTGGATGGGTCTGGTCCTCTCCTGCGTCGCCCTCCTCCTCGGCATGGGCCTGTTCTAACCCCGTCACCGAAACGGCAGGCCGCCCCCGCAAGCAGGGGGCGGCCCCTTTTTCCGTCATCACCCGCCTATGGATCCCTTGATGACCGCCAAGATCGAAGGGGTTCTCGACCGTGTCAAGGACCCGGAGAGCGGCCTGCCCGTCGGGGCCCTCGGCTTCGTGAGGCGCCTCCGCTACAGCGAGAAAGAGAAGATCCTCTACGTCTTTTTGGACACCTACGGCCACCTCCCCAAGTGCATCACCTGCGCCGCCGTGGCGAAACTGGTCATGGAGGGGATTATCCGGGACCTGCGGACGGAGCTGGAGAGGGAATTCCCCGACCTCAAGGTCACCTTCGTCTGAAATCACATGATAAAATTTCGGTGGAAAAGGGTTATCGTGTCCCGGCAGTTCCGGCCCTCCGGCCGGCGCAGCCTTTAACCGGACCGGGCGCCGGGCAGGTCCCTCAGGAGCCCCCCTTGAGGACCGTCGGGAGCCAGCGGTAGACGGGCCCGAGGTCCCGGGCCACCTGCCCCGCCTTGGGGATCATGAAGACGAAGGCCCGCCGCTGGGAAGGGACGAGGGCGAGGTGGCGGAGGCGACCCGGATCGGGCCGTTCCTGGGTGAAGCGCCGGAGGTGTCCCCTTATCGCCTCACTACCCCAGTAGAGGAAGAACTCCCGCCCCCCCCAGGCAAGGTCCTCCCGTTTCAGGAGGTGGGCGTTGGCGATCTTCGGACCCCGGAAGCGGGCGTAGCCCTTCTCGATGAGGTGCCCCTCGGCGACGGGGGGGCGGCTGAGGTGCAGGGTGACGAAGAGGCGGTCCCAGCGCCGGATGATGAGGGAGATGGGCATCCAGAGCAGGGCCTGGCGGGGGAGGAAGGTGATGGTGGCCTCCACCTTCGTCACGGGTCCCCCCTTGGGGGGCGTCAGGGTGGCGTGGTAGCCGATGGTCCCCCCGATGTTGACGAAGGTCTGGTCCACGGGCCGGACGATGTCGAGGAGGTCCTGAAAGGCCGACCGGAAGATCCCCTCGTTGACGCGCCGGCCCCGGAAGAACCCGTAGCCCAAGAGGGCCGAGAAGGCGATGAAGAGGTAGAAGAGGGGCTGGCGGGCGATGTACTCGTGCTCGAAGAGGTTAAAAGACAAAGAAATCCTCCAGTTCTGCGTCGATCTCGTAGAGGGGCCTCCTCCCCCCGGCGATCTCCTCGTCGAGGGGCACCCTCAAGAACCTCTTGTCCCTCCCCGCCATCTCCCTCAGCCTCTCCTCCACCTCCGCCGCCACGGCGGCGTCGCGGGACGGGACCTTGTTCAGGACGACGAGGCGCAGGGGTAAACCCAGGTCCGCGAAACCGTCCACCAGGCGCCGCGACTCCCGCAGGGACAAGAGATCGGGGTTGCAGACCAGGACCATGGCCGTCCCCTCCCCCCTCAGGAGCGCCGAGAGGGCGCCGTAGTTCTCCCGGAGGGTCTTGAGGCGCCTCATGATCTCGTCCTCGTCCTCGTCGAAGGCGAGGCGCACCCCCGCCGTCCGGCCGTCCTCCTTCGTGATCTTCCCGATGGTGTAGCGTTTCTCCAAGATCTGCCGGCGAATGGCCGCCAGGCGCTCGATCCACGTCGTCGTCACCTGGGGGAGGGCCAAAAACCGCAGGGTCAGGCCCGTGGGGGGGGTGTCGAAGAGGACGTAATCGAGATCACCCCCCTCGCGGACGGTCCTCTCGATGCTCGTCAACAGGGCGTATTCCTCGATCCCCGGGGAGTACTTCAAGACGGAGAAGTAACGCTCCAGGTTGAGGGTCGTGAGGTAGCGGTAGGTGTCCGCCAGGGCCCGGCTCTGTCCCTCCAGGTATTCCCGGGCCATGGTCCCGAGGTCCACTTCGGCGAGGGTGAGGTTCCCGTCGAGGCGGCGGCGCCCGCCGGCGAGGTCGATCCCGAAGATGTCCCCGATGTTGTGGGCGGGGTCGAGGGAGACGAGGAGGACCCGGTGACGCCGGGAGAGTTGTCTCGCCGCGGCGGCGGCGAGGGTGGACTTCCCCACGCCCCCCTTGCCGGTGAAGAAGACGACCCGCATCAGTCGATCCCCAAGGCCCCCATCATCTCCGCCATCATGTCGCAGCTGTCCTCGGCCCGGCGCTGGACGACGCGCATCTCCCTCTCCATGAAGGGCAGGAGCTCCACGGCCAGGAAGGTGGGCGGGGCGGGGAGACCGATGAATGAACCCATGATCAAAAGGGCGAAGATGTTCTCCAGTTCCCGGACCTCGAGGCGGGTGAGGGCCACGGCCCGTTCCCGGTGGGCCGCGCCGACCCCCCGGAGGAAACGGCCCAGGCCCGTCAGGAAACCTTTTTCCTTCATAACGCCACCCACAAAAAGGCCCCCCGGGGCGGGTCACCCCGCCCCGCCGGGGCCGCACGACGTCTTACTTCAAGGTCACTCTTTCTTTCTCGACTTCGTGAAGTCGATGATGAAGAGGAAGTTCAGGATAACCATGATCCCCATGATGATCTGGACCGTCCAGCCCGGCCCGGCGGCCTTGGCCATGGCCGGAGGCATGACGACGTACATGAACCAGACAATGGCGCAGGTCACGGTGAGCCAGAGGAACCAGGCGGGGACCACGGCGACGACGGCGAACTGGGATTTGAGCTTCTTCGCCACGTAGGCCGCCCCCGTCATCAGGGCGATGGAGGCGATGAGCTGGTTGGCGGCGCTGAAGGAGGGCCAGAGGATGTTGAACTGCCCGCTCCAGGCGAGATAGATACCGATGGCGGCAGGGATCAGGGAGGCCGTCCAGCGGTTGGTCAGGGTGCCGTAGAGGCCCGCCGCCTTGTCCTTCAGGGGCGCGAGCATCTCCACGAGGCAGTACCGGGCCAGGCGGTTCGTCGTGTCGAGGGTCGTCAGGGCGAAGGCGGAGATCCACAGGCCCGCGATGACCTTGACGATCTTCGTGGGGATGAAGGAGAGGAAACTGGCCGCCACCATGTCGGCGAAACACTGGACGATCATGTTCGGCGGGGCCAGCTTGAGGCTCGTCGTCGTCTTCGTGTAGAGCTCGCCCCAGTTCTCCAGGGTAAGGGCCAGGGGCGGGACGGCGGGGGGAGGAGCGGCTGCGGCGGCGGCACCGGCGGCGGCACCGGCGGCGGCCTTGGCGGCGGCGGCCGCCGCCGCCGCGGCGTGGGCGTTCTGGATCGCCGTGAAGCCGAAGCCGCCGATGGCGCAGATGATCACCGTGGAGAGGAAGCCCTCGGTGAACATGGCCCCGTAGCCCACGAAGAGGCCGTCCGTCTCCTTAGACAACTGCTTGGATGACGTGCCCGAACCGACGAGGGAGTGGAAACCCGACAGGGACCCGCAGGCGATGACCAGGGGGATGGCGGGCCAGAAGGGCGTCGGCTGGTTCCCCAGCAGTATGGGGGAGAAACTCGAGACGGCGGGGATCTCGAAGCCCCGGAAGGTGAAGACGGCGGCGATGAAACCGACGGCGATGCCGAAGTAGAGGAGGAAGGAGTTGAGGTAGTCCCGGGGCTGGAGGAGGACGTTCACGGGGATGGCGGCGGCGATGATGATGTAGAGGAAGAGGACGACCATCCACGTCTCATAGGAGGCGGGTACGGGGAGATAGGTCGCCCCCCAGATGGCGACGATCATCAGGACGATCCCGATGACCGTGGCGGCGAGGAGGTTCATCTTGACCCGGTAGATGAGGATCCCCAGGATGATGGCGGCGATGGTCATGTAGATGGAGGCGGCGGAGATCTCGGGGGTCTTGACGAACATGGTCCCGATGACGTTGGCGAAGGCGGCCACGACGAGGATCAGGAGGAAGAAGACGATCCAGTAGAAGGCCGTGCCCGTCCGCTTGGAGATGAGATCGGAGGCCACGAACTGGACGGACTTGCCGTCGTAGCGCACCGAGGCCATGAGGGCCAGATAGTCGTGGATGGAGCCGATGAAGATGTTACCCAGCCACACCCACAACAGGCCGGGGAGCCATCCCCAGCACATGGCCATGGCGGGCCCCACCAGAGGCCCCGCCCCGGCGATGGACGAGAAGTGATGGCCGAAGAGGACCACCTTGTGGGCCGGCACGAAGTCCACACCGTCGTAGAGGCGCTGGGACGGCGTCTGGATGCTGTCGTCCGCCTTGACGACGTCCCGCTGGATCTTCTTGCCGTAAGTGAAATAAAGGGTGATGTAGATGAGAAAACCGATGACTACGGCAACCGTTGTGGTCATAGACTACCTCCTTTGCTAAAAAAAGTTAGAGAAAAAGATACCTTGACCATACAACCCTCATGCGGGGCATAAGCCCCGCGTCTCCGCCGTCGATCGTGTGCACAACCTGTTGAAAGAATTACTCTTGCCACGGGGCAAAGTCAACCACAAAATGCCCTGTTCTCCCGTGTCCGCCGTCACTTCCGCCAGAAGGCGGGCATGAAGAGCACGAGGATCGTGTAGATCTCGAGCCTACCCAAGAGCATGCAGACGATGAGGATCCACTTCCCCGCCGCGGGGACGGCGGCGAAGTTCTCCATGGGACCCACGGAACCCAGACCGGGCCCCACGTTCCCCAGGGCCGTGGCGGCGGCCGTGAGGGCGGAGACCATGTCCAGGCCCAGGGCCGTAAGGGCGGCGGCGGCGAGGACGAAAATGGCGAGGTAGAGGAGGAAGAAGCCCCAGACGCTGCGCATGATCGCCTGGGGGACGGGTTGAGAACCGAACTTGACCACCGTCGTGGCGTGGGGGTGGATGATGCGGAAGATCTCCAGGTAGGCGTGGCGGGCCAGGAGGATGAGGCGCATGATCTTGAGACCCCCGCCGGTGGAGCCGGCCATGCACCCGAAGAACATGCAGAAAAAGAGGATCAGCTGGGAGAAGACGGGCCACTTGTTGAAATCGGCCGTGGCGTACCCCGTCGTGGTCATGACGGAGACCACCTGGAAGAGGGCGCGGCGGAAGGCCTCGCCGATCCCCCCGTAAACGGACCACGCCACGTCGGCCGTGACGAGGAGGACAAGGACCACGGTGATCCAGAAATACACCCGCAATTCCGGGTCACCCAGGAAGGCCCGCCAGTTACCCGTGGCGAGGCGGTAGTGGAGGGAGAAGCTCACGCCGGCCAAGAACATGAACAGGACGATGACGTACTCGATGTAGGCGCTGCCGTAGGCGCCGACGCTGGCGTTTCTCGTGGAGAAGCCCCCCGTGGGCAGGGTGGTGAAGGCGTGGCAGACGGCGTCGTAAACGGACATGTCCCCGGCGACGAGGAGGAAGACCTCCAGAAAGGTCAAGAAGATGTAGACCTTCCAGAGGGCCGCCGCCGTGTCGGCGATGCGGGGGGTCAGCTTGTCCACGACGGGGCTGGGGGTCTCGGCCTTGTAGAGCTGCATGCCCCCCACGCCGAGGAAGGGGAGGATGGCGACGGACAGGACGATGATCCCCATCCCCCCTAGCCACTGGGTCTGGGCCCGCCAGAGGAGGAGACCCCTCGGGAGGCCCTCGACCTGGGTGAGGATGCTCGCCCCCGTCGTCGTGAAGCCGGAGACGCTCTCGAAATAGGCGTCCGTGAACGTGGGGACGACACCGGCGAAGAGGTAGGGCAAGGTGGCCGCCAACCCCGCCGTCGCCCACCCCAGGGCGACGACGGTGACGCCGTCCCGATGGCTCAGGTGGGTGTCCTCCACGTCCCTCGTCCACATCCAGACGGCGCCGCCGGCGACGCAGGTGATGACCAATGACCACAGGAGGGGCCCCGGGGCCTCGTCGAAATGGAGGGACACCGCCAGGGGGAAGGCCATGGAAATACCGATGAAGAGGCAGAGGACGGCCACGAGGCGGGCCACCAGGGGGAAATTCATCCGAAGTACTCCAGCTTGACCGTGAGGAGCTTCTCCAGCTGGGGGATCACCTTCTGGGAGGCGAATATGATGAGGCGATCCCGGGGCCTGATCACCGTCGATCCCCGGGGGATGATGATCTCCTCGCCCCGGATCACGGCCCCCACGATGGCGCCCCTCGGGAAACGGACCTTGGAGAGGGGGACGTTGACGATGTCGGAGGTTTCGAGGGCCTCGGCCTCCATCGCCTCGGCCTGCTCCTCCCTCAGGGGGGCCACGGAGATGATCCGGCCCTTGCGGATGTAGTGGAGGATCTCACGCACGGCCGTCATCCGGGGGTTGATGACCGTGTCGAGGCCCAGGGCGGAGACGACGGGCATGTAGCTGAGCTTGCTCACCCTCGTGATCGTCTTCTTGGCCCCCAGGTCCTTGCCGAGGAGGGAGATGAGGACGTTGCTCTCCTCGTCCCCCGTGACGGAGATCAGGAGGTCCATGTCGCCGGCGTTCTCCTCCCGGAGGAGCTCCCGGTCCGTCCCGTCGCCGCGGATGACCACGACCCGGTCGAGGCCGGTGGCGGCCTCCTTGCAGCGGGTCCGGTCCTGGTCGATGAGCTTCACGGGGAGGCGCCGCTCGTCGAGGGCCTTGGCGATGGCCATGCCCGTGTCGCCGGCGCCGATGATCATGACGTTCTTCATCTCCAGGACCCCCCCCTGGAGGGCCCCCAAGGCCTCGGCCAGCTCGCCGGCCCGGCTGACGAAATAGACCAGGTCACGGGGCTGGATCGTGTCCCGGCCTCCGGGGATGAGGATCCGATGGCCCCGGACGATGGCGCCCACCAGGAAATTCCCCCCGAGGCACCGGATCTCGCTCAGGGCCTTCCCCGCCAGGGGCGACTCGGGGGTGATGAGGAAGCTGACGAGCTTCACCTTGCCGCCGACGAAATCGATGACCTCCGAGGCCCCCGGGACCTCCATGAGGCGCAGGACCGTCTCCACCATCATGGCCCTGGTGTTGATGATGAGGTCGATCCCCAAAAGGTCCTTCTTGAAGAGGTCCTCCTCCCGGACGAACTCCTGGTTCTTCACCCGGGCGACCTTGACGACGTAACGATTGAGATGGCGGGCCAGGAGACAGGCCACGAGGTTGGCCTCGTCGGAGTCCGTGGCGGCCACTAGGAGTTCCGCCTCCTCGATGCCGGCGTCCCGAAGCATCCGGGGACTCGTCCCCGAGCCGAGGAAGGTCTGGACGTCGAGGTTCTCGTTGATCCGCCGGATCTTGGCGGGGTCGCGGTCGATGACCACCACGTCCTGGTCCTCTTCCGAGAGCTTCTTGGCGATGTGGTAACCCACCTCGCCGGCGCCGACGATGATAATCCGCATCTTACCGACCTCCCGGAGAGCCTGTGGTCCTATTCTACAGCCCCCCCTCCCGTGTCAAGGCCTTCTTGCAGGGGGAAGCACCAGCGGTGATCCGATCCTTATTCTCTTGACATCCCGGGGTAGATACACTAAACGGCGCAGACCATGGGTAGATTTCTGGGCATAGCCTGTCTTTCCGGCGCCTTCTTCGGCGCCGCCACGGCGGCCTACGGATCCGGAGGGGCGGTGCCGGAGGAGATCGGCAGGGTCCTGCCCCTCTGGTCCGTGATCCCCTTCGTGGGCATCCTGCTGTCCATCGCCCTGTTGCCCCTCTGGACGCCCCGGTTTTGGCATCACCACTTCGGCAAGGTATCCGCCTTCTGGGCCCTGACCCTGGCCGTCCCCTTCCTGATCGTCTTTCGGGAGACGGCCTTCCACGAGATCTGCCACATCCTCCTCATCGACTACATCCCCTTCATCATCCTCCTGTGGGGCCTCTTCACCATCGCCGGGGGGATCGTCGTCAGCGGCTCCCTGAGGGGGACGCCCCTGACCAACACCGTCCTCCTCCTCATCGGCACCTTCCTGGCCTCCTGGGTGGGGACCACGGGGGCCTCCATGGTCATGATCAGGCCCGTGCTCCGGGCAAACCGCCACCGGGTCAAAAAGGCCCACATCATCTGTTTTTTCATCTTCCTCGTGGCCAACATCGGCGGTTCCCTCACCCCCCTGGGGGACCCCCCCCTGTTCCTGGGGTTCCTCCACAACGTCCCCTTCTTCTGGGTGACCACGAACATCTTCCCCCACTTCGCCTTCGCCGCCCTGGTGGTCCTGGCCGTCTTCTACTTCTGGGACCTCTGGATGTACCGGCGGGAGAAGAGCCATGAAACCCCCGAGGAAAAGGCGCCGATCCGGGTGGAGGGGCTCTACAACTTCCTCCTCCTGGCGGGTGTCGTCGGCGTCATCCTCCTGAGCGGCTACTGGAAGGCGGGGAGCATCCACATCCTCGGCGTGGAGGTCCAGATCCAGAACCTCGTCCGGGACTTCTCCATCGTCTGCCTGGGCCTCTTCTCCCTCTACGTGACCCCCAAGGCCCTCCGGGAGGCCAACGACTTCACCTGGGGCCCCATCCTGGAGGTGGCCAAACTCTTCGCCGGGATCTTCATCACCATCATCCCCGCCCTGGCCATCCTGAAGGCGGGGGCCGACGGGGCCCTGAGGGACCTGATCCTCGCCGTCAAGACCCCGGCCCATTACTTCTGGGCCGCGGGCAGCCTCTCCTCCTTCCTGGACAACGCCCCGACCTACCTGACCTTCTTCAACATGGCCCTGGGCAAGCTCCACCTCTCGGAGGCCATGATCCCCGCCGCCCTCAACGTCGGCGCGCCCACGGCCAATGTCCAGTTCATCTACTACCTCGAGGCGATCTCGGCGGGGGCCGTCTTCATGGGGGCCAACACCTACATAGGCAACGCCCCGAACTTCATGGTAAAATCCATCGCCGAGGAGGCGGGCATCAACATGCCCTCCTTCTTCGGGTACATGGTCAAGTATTCCCTACCCGTCCTGATCCCCGTCTTCGTGGCGGTGACCTGGATCTTCTTCTGACAGGGGTGAGACGATGACGAAGAACTACGTCCGGGTCGTCCTTGAGGGAAACGCGGACCTCGCCAAGGGTTTCTTGCTGGGCTTCGCGGCGGGCCGGGGCCTCCAGGGGGAGATCTACTTCGGGTCGGACTTCGACCTGGAGGAAGAGGGGGCCCGGGGATTCCTCGCCCATCTCGTGGGTCTCGGGGAGGAACACACCGTCGTGGTCATGGCGGAGGCCCTCCTGGACGACGTAACGGCGGCCGTCGCCGCGAGGGGAGGGGACCTCGGCCTTGCCGTCAAGAAGGTGGAGCTCATCCGCGAGGTCGAGGTGGAGTTGTCGTTCCACACCTACTCCCGGGAGGTGGGCGGTGAGCTCAAGGCCCTCCTCGGGGCCCCGCCGGCGGGGGTCACCCTTTCACCCCCCTTCTCCCCCGAGGAGCGGTATGACCCCGAGGGCAAGGGAGTGGAGGCCTACACCCCCCTCCACGACTACGAGATCTCCTACCGGGGACGCCTCAGCGGCCCCCCGGGGGCCGTGTTCCCCCTCGCCGGCCGCCTCAACCGCTTCGAGGTGGTCACCCTCAAGGGCTGGGCCTTCAAGTTCTCGGACCGTTCCTGACGGCCCAGCTCACCTGGCGGCAGATCCCCCGTATGATCTTCACGTCCCGGGCCTGGAGGCCCGCCCGGGCCAGGAGCCTCTTGATGTGGATCATCCAGTAGTCGGGGTTCTGGGGGTTCAGGAAACCGATCTCCTTCAGGACTTCCTTGATCTGGTCGTACATCCCCTCCAACTCCCGGGCGTCGGCGAGGCGGGGCGTGAAGGTCCCCCTGGGCGGCACGGCCGCCGTGAAGAGCTCGTAGCAGACGATCATCACGGCGTGGGAAAGGTTGATGGACCTCATGGCGTCCGAGACGGGGATGGTGACGACGGCGTGACAGAGATGGAGGGCCCGGTTGCTGAGGCCCCGGTCCTCGGAACCGAAGACGACCGCGACGCGGTTGTTCTGGGATAGCTCCGCCAGGCGGGGGGCGATCTCCCGGGGGGTGAGGGCCGGTCCCCGGGCGGACCCGAGGCGGGCCGTGGTCCCCACAACGTACTGGAAGTCCGCCAGGGCGTCCCTGAGATCGTCGTAATACTCCATGGCATCGACGATGTCCGCGGCGAAATGGGTGGCCATGGTCACCATCGCCTCCCGCTCGAAGGGCCCCGCCCCGGAACAGATGAGACGCCGGATCCCCATGTTCTTCGCGCACCGGGCCGCCGAACCCACGTTGCCGGCGTAACGGGGACGATGGAGGACGACGGCCACGTTGTCGAGGTTCGCCGCCGTCATGGATCGCAAGGGGAAGAGGCGAGACGGAAGGCCGCCGCCGCATTATCGGGGGGGATGAGTTCCCGCCTCATCTGGTCCGTCAGCTCCGGCAGGACCATCCACTGGCCGGCGGCGGTGACGCAGGTCTCCGTCACCCCCCCGGACCGCCGCACGGCGGCCCCCCCCTCGGCGGTGAAGAGCATGCGGGAAGGCGACCGGCCGCGGACCTCCCCGCCCCGGCCGAAGACGACGATCTGGGCGCCGGCGGGGACGGGGCGGTGGAAGACGAAACGGAGGCGCACCGTCACCGCCCCCTGGCGGGTGATCAGGAAGCCGCCCCAGCCCAGGGTCTCGTCGATGAGGGCCAACAGGGCCAGGGGGTGGACCGTCCCGTCGCCGTCCAAGAAGAGGTAAAAGCTCCGGCGGTCCGTCTCCTCCCCGCCCACCGGGGACAGGACCCAACCCGCCCCACCCGGCGACGGCAGATGATAGAAACGGCGCCACAGGCCGGGGGCCCGCCGGCCCACGCCGCAGACGAAGCAGTTGCGGTAGTGGGGCAGGGGGGTGAGGTCCCCGGCGGGGAAAGGCGGGGCGTCCGCGTCGCCCGTCCCGCCGGCGACGGGCACCCCGAAGGCCAAAGAGGCCCTGAGGTAGGGTGACGTCCCGCCGACGGGGACCACCTCCCCCCCGATCCCCTCACCGGCGGCACCGACGCGGACGGTGACCTCGTCGCCCGTCCTCAGGCGGGGTCCACCCCAGCGGAACTCCGCCGTGAAGGGGTAGGGGAGGGTCCCCCCCGCCGGGCCGGGCCTCAGGACACCCGCCAGGGTCGCCACCATCCCCATGGCGACGCCGCCGTGGGGGATGCCCAGCCAGCCCTCCATGCGGTCGTCCATGACCACCCGCGCCCAGGGGCCTCCCTCGTCCCTGCCCGTCTCCCCTTCCCGGAAGAGAAAGGACGTCACGAAACCGTCCCTGACCATCCCCTTCCACCTCCTGCACCCCGTGATCAAACCCGGGCCTTTTATATACCTCCCCCCGGGACGTGTAAAGGGGGGAGGGGCGGGTGAATTCGCCCTTCCCAGGGACGCCCTGATGTGATATCATGCCTGCCCCTATGGAAACGCAGGCCCTGATAATACGCCCCCGGGAAAAGAAGGTCTACCGCTGCCTCTCCTGCGGCGAGGTGGAGAACATGGGCCGCCGCCGTTACTGTTCCCGCGACTGCCGGCAGAGGCTCCGCCTGAAGCTCGACGCCCGGGTCGGCCTCGTCCAGGCCCTCAACACCCGCTACGGGGCCTTCTACTTCTCCGACGACATGATCATCATGGACATCCTCCCCTACGGTTCCCAGGAGATCTTCAGCTTCCTCTTCCCCCGCTCGGCGGGGGCCAAGCCGGCGGAGGACTTCGGCCGCATGGCGAACCTCCTGGGCGACATCTGGTGGGACGAGAAGAGGCGGACCAACAAGCGCCACCTCGCCTCGGAGCGGGTCCTCGCCCACGCCGTGCGCAACGGCACCCCCCTCGAGGCGGTTAAGCCCACCCTGATCCATGTCTACACGGTCAACCAGGAGTCCCTGACCCGCCTGCGGATCCACCGCTCCCACCTCTGGTCGGCGGATCTCAAGGGGATCATCAAGGCGGCCTACCGCCGCCAGGCGAAGCACCATCACCCCGACCTGGGGGGGGACGCCGAGACCTTCCGCAAGATCCACAAGGCTTACGAAGAGTTGATGAGCTGGTCGGAGAGGCCGTCGATCCAGAGGCGCCGGGGCCTGCCGGACAAATGGTTCTACGACGGCGAGTCCAACCGCTGGTTCCAGCCCCTGGCCCTCTGAGGGTCCGTTTGCATCCCCGGTAGAGAGGAGAGAGGCGTCGTGCCCGGAGAGCTCCTGTCGGACATGATCATCATCTTCGGTATCTCCGTGGCGGTGATCATCGTCTTTCAGAAACTGCGCCTCCCCTCCCTCGTGGGTTTCGTCTTCACGGGGATGCTGGCGGGGCCCTACGGCCTGGGGCTCATCAAGCTCAGGGAAAACGTGGACACCCTGGCGGAGCTGGGGGTGGTGGCCCTCCTGTTCACCATCGGCCTCGAGTTCTCCCTGAGGAACCTCCTCCAGATCCGCCGCTGGGTCATCGCGGGCGGGACCGTCCAGGTGGGCCTGACGACCCTCCTGGGGGCCCTCGTGTCCCTCCTCTTCGGCCACCCCCCGGGCCGTTCCATTTTCTTCGGGTTCCTCCTGGCCCTCTCCAGCACGGCCATCGTCATGAAGATCTCCCAGGACCGGGGGGAGATCGAAAGCCCCCAGGGGAGGAGCGCCCTGGCCATCCTCATCTTCCAGGACCTGATCGTGGTCCCCATGATCCTCCTCACGCCCCTTCTGGGCGGTATGGCCCTCGAGTTGTCCCCCGCCCTCTTCGGGGGTCTCGTCAAGGGGGTGGCGGCCCTCCTACTCATCGTGGCGGGGGCCAAGTGGTTCGTCCCCTACCTCCTCCACCAGGCGGCGGCGGCGCGGAACCGGGAGGTCTTCCTGATGGCCGTGGTCATCATCGCCCTGAGCATCGCCTGGCTGACCCACGCCGCCGGTCTCTCCCTGGCCCTGGGGGCCTTCCTGGCGGGCCTCATCATCTCCGAGTCGGAGTACAGCCATCAGGCGGCGGGGCACGTCCTGCCCTTCCGGGACATCTTCACGAGCTTCTTCTTCGTCTCCATCGGGATGCTCCTGGACACGGCCTTCCTCCTCGAACACCCCCTTTTGATCTGCGCCCTCGTCCTGGCCGTCCTGGCCGTCAAATCCCTCACGGGCACCCTGGCCGTGGCGTGGCAGGGCCTGCCCCTGAGGATGGCCGTCGCCGCCGGTCTCTCCCTCTCCCAGATCGGCGAGTTCTCCTTCATCCTCGCCAAGATCGGGGCGGGGTACGACCTCATCGGGGGGGAAACCTACGCCCTGTTCCTCGCCGTCTCCGCCGTCACCATGGCCCTGACGCCCTTCATCATCCCCGCCGCCCCCCGCGTCGGCCGTGCCGTCTCCCGGCTCCCCCTGCCCCCGGCCTGGACGGCGGGACGCCTCACCCGGCAGACCGTCCCCAAGGCCGCCCTCAAGGACCACCTCGTGATCGTCGGTTTCGGCCTCAACGGCCGCAACGTGGCCCGGGCCTCCCAGAAGGCGGGGATACCCTACCTGATCCTCGAGACGAATCCCGAAACGGTAAGGAGGGAGCGGGAGAAGGGGGAACCCGTCGTGTACGGCGACGCCACGAGCCAGACGGTCCTGGAACACGCCGGGATCGCCGCCGCCCGTTCCATCGTCATCGTCATCAACGACGCCGCCGCCGCCCGGCGGATCACCGAGCTGGCCCGCCGCCTCAACCCCCGGATCCACATCATCGTCCGCACCCGCTTCCTCCAGGAGATGGAGGCCCTCTACCGTCTCGGGGCCGACGAGGTCATACCCGAGGAGTTCGAGACCTCCGTGGAGATCTTCTCCCGGGTCCTGAGAAAGTACCTCGTGCCCCGGCCGGAGATCGAGCGGTTCATCGCCGAGACGCGGGCGGACGGCTACGAGATGTTCCGCACCCTCTCCCCCGAGGCCGCCACCTGCTCGGAGATCTCCATCTGCCTCCCCGACACGGAGGTCGCCACCTTCCGCCTCGAAGCAGGGGCCCCCGCCGCCGACAGGACCATCGGTCAACTGGCCCTGCGGAAGGAACACGGCGTGACGGTCCTGGCCGTCCGCCGGGGAGGGGAACTGATCTACAACCCCTCCGCGGAGCTGACCCTGAGGGCCTCGGACGTCCTGGTCGTCTTCGGGGAGCCGGACCGGATCGCCCTCGTCGCCCCCCTCTTCACGGCCGGCCCGGCGGGAGGCAAAGAATCAGAATAGGTGTCCCAGCAGTTCCTTGAGGTCGCCGACGGCCAGGCGCCTGATGCGGGCCTTTTCCCCGGCGGGGGCCTTGACGCGGGGCAGGAGGCAGGAGGAGAAGCCGAGGCGGGCCGCCTCCCTTACGCGGAGATCGGGATGGGCCACGGCCCGCACCTCCCCCGCCAGACCGACCTCCCCGAAGACGACGGTGTGGGGTTTCACGGGACGGTCGAGGAAGGCCGAGACGAGGGAGGCGACGACGGCGAGATCGGCGGCCGTCTCCGTGACCTTCACCCCCCCGGCGACGTTGAGGTAGATATCGTGACCGCCCAGCTGCAACCCCAGGATCTTGTCCACGACGGCCACGAGGAGGGAGAGGCGGTTGGCGTCCAGGCCGATGGCCGTCCTGCGGGGCATCCCGAAGGTGGCGGGGACGACGAGGGACTGGATCTCCACGAGGAGGGGGCGCGTACCCTCCACTAAGGCCGTCACGGCCATCCCGGGGACGGCCTCCTCCCGCTGGGAAAGGAAATAGGCCGAGGGGTTGGGGACCTCCGTGAGGCCCCCCTGTCCCATCTCGAAGACCCCGATCTCCCCCGCGGGCCCGAAGCGGTTCTTGACGCTGCGGACAATGCGGTAGGCGTGGCTGCCGTCCCCCTCGAAGTACAGGACGGCGTCCACCATGTGCTCCAGGACCCGGGGCCCGGCGATGGCACCGTCCTTCGTCACGTGGCCCACTAAAAAGACGGGGATGCCCGTCCTCTTGGCGAAGAGGATGAGGCGCTGGGCCGTCTCCCGCACCTGCCCCACCGTCCCCGGGGCCGACGAGAGGGACCCGAGGTAGAGGGTCTGGACGGAATCCACCACGGCCGCCGCCGGCCGCAATTCCTCCAGGCGGGCGATGATCTCCTCCACGTCGATCTCCACGAGGACGTAGAGGTCCGGCGACCGGGCCTCGATCCTCTCGCCCCGCATCTTGATCTGCCCCGCCCCCTCCTCGCCGGAGACGTAGAGGACCTTCCGACCCCCCCGGGCGAGGCCGTTCAAGACCTGGAGGAGGAGGGTGGACTTGCCGATCCCCGGTTCCCCGCCGACGAGGACCGCCGACCCCCTGACGATCCCCCCGCCCAGGACGCGGTCCATCTCCCCCATCCCCGTCGAGACCCGTTCCCCGTCCTCGGCTGCGATGAGGGCCAGGGGGCGGGGGGCCTCGCGGGTGAGGTTCAGGCGGCGGTCCCAGGGCGTCTCCCGGCGCGCCTCCTCCTCGGCGAAGGTGTTCCATTCACCGCAGGCGGGGCATTTCCCCAGCCACTTGGGCGATCGATGGCCGCAGAGGCGGCAGGAAAAAACCGTCTTGACCTTTGTCTCGTCCCTGGCCATCCCCGACCCCTCCGAGGGGAGAGATAGCCCAAGGGAAGGGCCGTGGCAAGGGGATTTTGGGGAGAAAATTTCTTGAATAATCCCGTGGATCCTGATAGGTGATTCTGCTTGCGATTTATGGAAGGAGAACAACCAATGCACAACCCCAATTTCAGTTCCGGTCCCTGCAGCAAGAGACCCTCATGGAACCTCCAGGCCCTCGCCGACGCCGCCGTGGGTCGTTCCCACCGTTCCGCCCTGGGTAAGGAGAAGCTGGCGAAGGCCATCGAAGAAACGAAGCGGATCCTCGAGATCCCGGCGGGCTACCAGGTCGGTATCATGCCCGCCTCCGACACGGGGGCCTTCGAGGCGGCCCTGTGGTCCCTCCTCGGCCCCCGGCCGGTGACGGTCCTCGTCTGGGAGAGCTTCTCCGAGGGCTGGGCGACGGACGTGGCGAAACAGCTCAAACTCAACCCCACGATCCTGCGGGCCGATTACGGCAAGATCCCGGACCTTAAGGCCGTCGACTGGTCCGGCGACGTCGTCTTCGTGGCCAACGGCACGACGAGCGGCGTCAAGATCCCCGACTGGGAATGGATCCCCGCCGACCGCGAGGGCCTTTCCATCTGCGACGCCACGAGCGCCGTCTTCGCCATGGAGGTGGACTGGGCGAAGGTGGACGCCCTCACCTTCTCGTGGCAGAAGTGCCTCGGCTCCGAGGCGGCCCACGGGATGCTCGTCCTGGGCCCGCGTGCCCAGGAGCGCATCGCCGCCTACGATCCCCCCTGGCCCCTCCCCAAGATCTTCCGGATGAAAAAGGCGGGGAAGCTGGACCTCGCCATCTTCCAGGGGGACACGATCAACACCCCCTCCATGCTCTGCGTCGAGGACTACCTCGATGCCCTGGCCTGGGCGGCGGGTCTCGGCCTGAAGGGCCTCATCGCCCGCTCCGAGGCCAACCTCGGGGTCGTGGAGGAGTTCGTCGCCGCCAACGACTGGATCGCCTTCCTGGCGGAGGACAAGAAGATCCGTTCCAACACCTCCGTCTGCCTCACCGTCGTCGCCGAAGAGGTCCGGAGGCTGGCGCCGGCGGAGCGGGAGAAGTTCCTCAAGGGGATCTCGAGCGAGCTGGCGAAGCGGAAGATCGCCTACGACATCAACTCCTACCGGGACGCACCGGCGGGTTTCCGCTTCTGGTGCGGCCCGACGGTGGAACCCGGGGACCTGAGAACGGCCCTGGGGGCCCTCAAGGAGGTCTACGAAGAGAGGGTCAAGGCCCTCGGTCACAACTGAAGAGATACAGACAAGGAGCACTGAACCCATGAAAAAGGTCCTCATCAGCGACAACCTGTCGGCGGAAGGGGTGGCCGTGTTCCGCAACACCCCGGGGATCGAGGTGGACGTCATGACCAACCTCACCCCCGACGAGCTTCGGGGTGTCATCAAGGAGTACGACGGTCTCGTGATCCGCAGCGCCACCAAGGTCACCAAGGAGATCATCGACGCGGCGGAAAACCTCAAGGTCATCGGCCGGGCCGGGAGCGGTCTGGACAACGTGGACATCGGCGCCGCCAGCAAGAGGGGGATCGTCGTCATGAACACCCCCGGCGGCAACACCATCACGACGGGGGAGCACGCCATCGCCCTCATGGTCTCCCTGGCCAGGAAGATCCCCCAGGCCACGGCCTCCATGAAGGCCGGCAAGTGGGAGAAGAACAAGTTCATCGGCAACGAGCTCTTCAACAAGGTCCTGGGGGTCATCGGCATCGGCCGCGTTGGCTCCATCGTCGCCGACCGGGCCCTGGGACTGAAGATGCGCGTCATCGCCTACGACCCCTTCATCTCCCGCGAGGCGGCGGAGAAACTGGGCATCACCCTCGTCTCCCTCGACGAACTCCTGAAGGAGGCGGATTTCATCACCATCCACACCCCCATGACGAAGGAGACCCGGGGCCTCATCAACGCCAACGCCTTCGCCAAGATGAAAAAGGGGGTCTACATCATCAACTGCGCCCGGGGCGGGATCGTGAGCGAGAAGGATCTCTATGACGCCCTCGTGTCGGGCAAGGTGGCCGGGGCGGCCCTCGACGTCTTCGAGGAGGAGCCCACGAAGAACATGGACCTCATCTCCCTGCCCAACGTCATCTGCACGCCCCACCTCGGGGCCTCGACGGACGAGGCGCAGATCAATGTCGCCGTCGCCATCGCCAAGCAGATGGCGGCCTATCTCACGACGGGGGAGATCGTCAACGCCGTCAACTTCCCCTCCGTGAGCGCCGAGCTCCTGAACGTCATCGAGCCCTACCTCGATCTCGCCGAAAAGCTGGGGAAATTCCACATCCAGCTCGTCACGGGGGGGATCCAGGAGGTGAAGGTGGAATACAGCGGCAAGATCCTGGACTACAACGTCGCGCCCCTGACCATCGCCCTCCTCAAGGGTCTTTTGACCCCCATCCTCAAGGAGAACGTCAACTACATCAACGCCCCCGTGGTGGCCAAGGAGCGGGGCATCCGGGTCGTGGAGGCGAAGAGCACGGAGATGAAGGACTACACCAGCCTCATCACCCTGAAGATCAAGACCTCCCAGGAGGAGAGCTGCACCGCCGGGGCCCTCTTCGGCCTCAAGGACCCCCGGATCGTCCGGGTGAATCAGTTCGTCATGGACGTGGTGCCCGAGGGGAACATGCTCGTCCTCTACAACTACGACCGCCCCGGCGTCATCGGCAACATCGGGACGACCCTGGGGAATCACAACGTCAACATCGCCCGGCTCCACCTGAGTCGGGAGCAGGTGGACCAGAAGGCCCTCGTCATCCTCAGCACGGACGGGGTCGTGCCCCCGGAGGTGATGGAAAAATTGAGGCGCCTGCCCAACGTCATCTCCGTGACGGACCTCGAGATGTAACGTGACGAGGAGACCCAGAAAGGATCAGCGGTCATGGCCAACGTGGTAATCGTCGGGACCCAGTGGGGAGACGAGGGGAAGGGGAAGGTGGTGGACCTCTACGCGGAGAACGCCGACGTCGTCGTCCGCTTCCAGGGGGGCAACAACGCCGGTCACACCCTGGTGGTGAAGGGCGAACAGACGATCCTGCACCTCATACCCTCGGGGATCCTCCACGACAACAAGGTCTGTATCATCGGCAACGGCGTCGTCGTGGACCCCGCCGTCCTCTTGGGGGAGATCGACGACCTGCGGGCCCGGGGTCTCTTCCCTCCCAACACGCGCCTCCTCGTCAGCGAGAAGGCCCACATCATCATGCCCTACCACCGGCGGCTGGATGCGGCCCGGGAGAACAGGAGGGGGGGCAAGAAGATCGGCACGACGGGGCGGGGGATCGGACCGGCCTACGAGGACAAGGTCGCCCGCTGCGGGGTGCGCCTCATCGACCTCTTCGACGAGGGGGTCCTGAGGGAGAAGATCGCCGCCAATCTCGAGGAGAAGAACTTTCTCCTCACCCGCTATTTCGGCGAGGAACCCGTGGACGCCGAGGAGGTCTTCGCCGAGTACCGGGAGTACGGCAAGCGCCTGAAGCCCTTCGCCGCCGACACCTCCCTCGCCCTCGCCCGGGAGGTCCGGCGGGGCAGCCGCATCCTCTTCGAGGGGGCCCAGGGCTCTCACCTCGACGTCGATCACGGGACCTACCCCTTCGTGACCTCCTCCAACACCGTCTCCGCCAACGCCGCCTGCGGCGCCGGCATCGGGCCGGCGGCGATCCACAACGTCATCGGGATCGTGAAGGCCTACACGACCCGCGTGGGGGGCGGGCCCTTCGTCACGGAGCTGACGGACGCCGTCGGCGATCACATCCAGCGGGTCGGCCGGGAGTTCGGGGCCACGACGGGCAGGAGGCGTCGCTGCGGCTGGCTGGACATGGTCCTGGTGCGGCACGCCATACGCGTGTCGGGCATCAACGCCCTGGCCATAACCAAGCTCGACGTCCTGACGGGCCTCGAGCGGTTGCGGATCTGCACGGCCTACGAAAACGACCAGGGGGAGAGGTTCACCCTCGCCGTGCCCTCCCAGGTCGAGGCCCTCGCCGCCTGTCGGCCCGTTTACGAGGAGATCGAGGGGTGGACGGAGGACATCTCCCAGGCCCGGCGTCTGGAGGAGCTGCCCAAAAACTGCCGCCGTTACCTGGAGTTGATCGCCAACCTCGCCGACACGGAGCTGGCCCTCGTCTCCGTGGGGGCCGGCCGCCACGAGACCATTGTGCTCAGGAACCCCTTCTCCGGCTGAGGGGGAAGTTTTGACCTTGACAGGGAGGGGCGTTGCTGTTAAGAGACGCCCCCTTCCCGGTATCCCGAAGGGACGTTAGCTCAGGCGGTAGAGCAGCGGACTTTTAATCCGTTGGTCGCGGGTTCGATTCCCGCACGTCCCACCATACCAAACTAACATTTTATCCCATTTTTCCGACTACGCAGCGGCCCTGGAAAGACAAATTATGCGCGTAGCATAAGGTTTAACTCCTTGATATCATTGAGCGAAAACCTACGCTTAGGCAGCGATTGAGGATTTTGCAAATTCTCGATATTATTGAACTTTATTGAAAAACGCCGTGTCGGCCCCCGATGGGAAAAGTTTTTAGGTTTCACTCATATTTATCCTGCGGCCTCCTCCTGGCGGCCATGGCCCCCCTCTTCCTCCCGGGGGGCTGCCGGGGGGAGACGGACGTCGAGGGGCGCTACCGGGCCCTGCGGGAGGCCATGGTGGCACGCCAGATCGCCGACCGGGGGGTCCGCCACGAGGGGGTCCTGGCGGCGATGCGCAAGGTCCCCCGCCACCTCTTCGTGCCCCCCCATCTGCGCCCCCTGGCCTACGGGGACCATCCCCTCCCCATCGGCGAGGGCCAGACCATCTCCCAGCCCTACATCGTCGCCCTCATGACGGAGGCCCTCGCCCCCGACCGGTCCATGAAGGTCCTCGAGATCGGCACCGGTTCCGGTTACCAGGCCGCCGTCCTGGCGGAGCTCTGCCGCGAGGTCTTCACCATCGAGATCATCCCTTCCCTCGCCAGGAAGGCCCAAGAGATCCTCGGCAGGACCTACCCCAACGTCCGGGTCCGCATCGGCGACGGCTACCGGGGCTGGCCCGAGGAGGCCCCCTTCGACGCCGTCATCGTCACCTGCTCCCCCCGGGCCGTCCCCGAGCCCCTCATCGCCCAGCTCCGCGAGGGCGGCAGGATGATCATCCCCGTGGGGGAGGCGGGGGCCCAGGAGCTCGTCCTCCTGAAGAAGGAAAAGGGCCGTCTCCGCCGGCACTCCATCCTCCCCGTCCGTTTCGTCCCCATGGTCGATCCTCGGGGCGGTATCTACTGATCCTCACCGGGATCGATCACCCGGCGCCGCCCCGAAAAGGCCTTGACAAAAAGGACGAAAGGGATATCTTGGGGACGCTTCACAATCCCCAATAAATCCTTGAAGGAGGGAATAGGTATGAGATTTTTTAGGTCCGTTTTCGCATTGACGTTGGTCCTGGCCCTGGTGGCGTTCCTGGGCGGATGCGCCAAACCCCCCGAGGCGGAAAAGGCGGCCGCCAAGGCGGCCATGGACGCCGCCGTCGGCGCCGGCGCGGACAAGTACGCCGCCCCTGACTTCGCCGCCGCCAAGAAGGCCTGGGAAGGCGCGGAGGCCCAGATGGGGGAAAAGAAATACGAAGAGGCCAAGCAGGGTTACCTGAACGCCAAGGCCGCCTTCGACAAGGCCGCCGCCGCGGCGGCGACGGGGAAGACGGCCGCCGTCTCCGAAGCGACGGCCGCCCTGGCCGTCCTCGAGGAAGGGTGGAAAGAGCTCTCCGCCACGGCCAAGAAGCTGGAGAAGAAACTGAAAGATCAGAAGGACGCCTGGGAGGCCGACATCAAGGCCTTTGAGGAGGGTCTGAAGGCCGCCAAGGACGCCGTCAACAAAGATCCCCTGGGGGCGAAGAAGAAGGCCGGGGAGCTGAAGGCCCTCCTGGACAAGTGGGACGCCGCCTTCAAGGAGCTGGCCGCCGTCCCGGAAAAACCCGCCAAGAAGGGTAAGAAGAAGTAGTAGACGCCCGGAAGGGAAACCCGACGACAAGAGGCGTCCCCGGCAGGGGGCGCCTCTTTTTGCGTCCCCTCCGTGGTCGCCCGGCGGGAGAGTTTTTGCAAAGCCCCGGGATTTCTGCTATCATGAAAACCCGTGAATCCCCGGGTCGCCGGGGACGGTAAAATCAGTAAGGGGGACTGTTCGGAGATGATCTACAACGAAGATTTCGAGACCCTGCCCCGGGAGGCCCTGGAGGCCCTGCAGCTCAAGCGCCTGCGGCAGGTGACGGAACGGGTCTATCACACCGTCGCCTTTTACAGGAGGGCCTTCGACGAGGCCGGCGTCAAGCCCGACGACATCAGGAGCCTCACGGACCTGCGGAGGCTCCCCTTCACCACGAAGAAGGATCTCCAGGACAACTACCCCTTCGGACTCTTCGCCGTGCCCATGAGCAGCATCGTCCGCCTCCATGCCTCCTCGGGGACGACGGGGCGCGCCACCGTCGTGGGTTACACGAAGAGGGACATCGACACCTGGTCGGAGCTCATGGCCCGCTGTTTCGTCGCCGCCTCGGTGACGAAGAACGACATCATCCACAACGCCTACGGCTACGGCCTCTTCACGGGGGGTCTGGGGGTCCACTACGGGGCCGAGCGCCTCGGCGCCAGCGTCATCCCCATCTCGGGGGGCAACACGAAGAGGCAGATCATGATCCTCCAGGACTTCGGCCCGACGGTCATCTGCTGCACCCCCTCCTACGCCCTGAACCTCGCCGAGCAGGGGCGGTCCATGGGGGTGGACATGGAGGCCCTCAAGCTCCGGGTGGGCGTCTTCGGGGCCGAGCCGTGGAGCGACACGATGCGCCAGCAGATCGAGGCCTCCTTGAACATCACGGCCCTCAACATCTACGGCCTGTCGGAGATCATGGGCCCGGGGGTCGCCATGGAATGCCTGGAGGGACGGGAAGGGATGCACATTTTCGAGGACCACTTCCTCGTCGAGACCATCGACCCCGTCTCGGGTGAGGTCCTCCCCCCGGGGGAACAGGGGGAACTGGTCTTCACCACCCTGACGAAGGAGGCCTTCCCCCTCATCCGCTACCGCACCCGCGACATCTCCCGTCTCTTCGCCGCCCCCTGCCGCTGCGGCCGGACCCTCTACCGCATGGACCGCGTCATGGGCAGGAGCGACGACATGCTCATCATCCGCGGCGTGAACGTCTTCCCCTCCCAGATCGAGGCCGTCCTCATGGGTATCGAGGGGCTGGAACCCCACTACCAGCTCATCGTGGACCGGGCGGGGACCCTGGACACCCTCGAGGTCCAGGTGGAGGTGACGGAGAGCCTCTTCGCCAACGCCGACGAGGTGAAGGTCCTCCAGAGGCTCGACCGGCGCATCACCAAGGATCTCAAGGACTATCTGGGGATCACGGCGAAGGTGAAACTCGTGGAGCCCAAGTCACTCCAGAGATCGGAGGGGAAGATCAGCCGCGTCATCGATCGCCGCAAAATCTAACGACGGAGGGAGAACCATGAAAGTCGAGCAGATCTCCGTGTTCCTCGAGAACAAGCCCGGCGGCCTCGAGGAGGTCACCCGCATCATCAAAGACGCCGACATCAACATCCGCACCCTCTCTCTGGCCGATACGACGGACTTCGGCATCCTGCGCCTCATCGTCAACGACGTGGACAAGGCCAGCCGGGTCCTGAGGGACAACGGCCTGAGGGTGAGCCGGACGACCGTCGTGGCCGTGGAGGTGCCGGACCGGCCCGGGGGTCTCCACGGGATCCTCGAGGTCCTGGCGAGGGAGAACATCAACGTCGAGTACCTCTACGCCTTCGTGGAGAAGAGCGGGGAGAACGCCGTCATCATCTTCCGCTTCGACGATTCCGACGCGGCCATCGAGGTGTTGAAAAAAAATAACTTCACCGTCCTTTCGGGGGACAAGCTCTACTCCCTCTGAGGCGGTCCCGGTCCATAGCTCGTATTTTTACCTAAAATTCTTATCTTAACGGAGGAGGTATCATGGCCATCAGGAAGAAAGAGGCGTGGCAGCTCGTGGAGGAACAGCTCACCAAGTGGAACGTCTCCACGAAGGAGAAGAAGAAGGAGGAGGGGGAAAAACCCAGACCTGTCATCACCATCTCCCGGGAGGCGGGCTGCGGGGGGACCAAGATCGCCAAGATGCTGGCCGAGAGGCTCGGGATGGATCTCATGGGGGGCAAGATCATCCAGATGGTCGCCGAGAGCGTGGAGATGAGCGAGAAGGTGGTCCAGTCCCTCGACGAGAAGGAGATCACCAAGAGGGACGACTGGTTGAACTCCCTCTTCGAGACCCGCCACCTCTGGCCCGACCAGTACCTCCATCACCTGACGAAGGTCATCGGCACCATCGGCCGACACGGCAACGCCATCATCCTCGGGCGGGGCGCCAATTTCATCCTCCCCGAGCAGGACACCTTCCGGGTGAGGATCATGGCCCCCTACGAGGTGAAGGTCAAGAACATCCTAAGGACCACCCGGGAGGAGGCGGAACGTTACCTCATCAAGACGGAGGCGGACCGCCGCGCCTTCATCCGCAAGTACTTCAACCAGGACGTCACCGACCCCGTCCACTACGACCTCACCATCAACATGAGGGCCATAACCGTCGAGGGGGCCGTGGAGGCCATCATCGCCGCCTTCAAGTCCTGGCGCCCCTGAGGGCCCTCAGCCCTTGATGCACCCCACCGTGCGGAGCCTGGCCACCTTCCTGGCCAGGCCGGCACGGTGGACCACCTCCACCACGTGATCCACCCTTTTGTAGGCCTCGGGGATCTCCTCCCGGAGGGTCCCCTTGCCGGAGGCCATGACGATCACCCCCCGCTCGGCCATCTCCCGATGGATGGCCCTCCCCTTGCTCGCCTTCGTCGCCTGGGCGCGGCTCATCAAGCGCCCCGCCCCGTGGCAGGCGCTGCCGAAGGTCTCCCGGTAGGCCACCTCCGTCCCGGTGAGGATGTAGGACCCCGTGCCCATGTCGCCGGGGATCAAAACGGGCTGGCCCACGGGGCGGTAGCGGGCGGGCACGAGGGGGTGACCCGGCGGCAGGGCCCTCGTGGCCCCCTTGCGATGGACACAGAGGGTAATCTCCCCCCCCTCGACGGGGAAGCGTTCGATCTTGGCGATATTGTGACAGACGTCGTACAGGAGATTCATGGCGATCTTGACGGGCGACAGGCCGAGGGCCTTGGCGAAGGTCTCCCTCGTCCAGTGGGTCAGCATCTGGCGGTTCGCCCAGGCGTAGTTGGCGGCGCAGGCCATGGCGGCCAGGTAGTCCTTCCCCGCCGGAGAGGAGAGATAGGCGCAGGCGAGCTGACGATCCGGGAGGGGGAAGCCGAGGCGGGGGATCTCCTTGACCATCATGGCCAGGTAGTCGTCGCAGATCTGGTAGCCGAGGCCCCGGGAACCGCTGTGGAGAAAGACCGTCACCTGGCCGAGGAACAAGCCGAAGAGGGCGGCCGCCTGCTCGTCGAAGATCTCCTCCACCACCTCGATCTCGAGGAAGTGGTTTCCCGACCCGAGGGTCCCCAGCTGTTCCCGCCCCCTCTCCAGGGCCCGGTCGCTGACCCTGTCCGGGTCGGCCCCCTCCATGCAGCCCCCGTCCTCCGTCGTCTCCAGGTCGCCCTCGGTGCCGTAGCCGTGGCGGACGGCCCAGCGGGCCCCCTCCTCCAGGACCTTCCGTTCCTCCTTGAGGGAGAGCTTCAGCTCCCCCTTCGAACCCACGCCGGACGGGATGGCCTCGAAAAGGGCGGCGACGAGGTCCGGGAGTCTTGCCTTGATCTCCTCGAACCGGAGGCGGGTGGTCAGGACGCGACAGCCGCAGTTGATGTCGTACCCCACGCCCCCGGGGGAAATGATGCCCTCCTCGAGGTCGAAGGCGGCCACGCCGCCGATGGGGAAACCGTAACCCCAATGGACGTCGGGCATGGCGAGGGAACGACCCACGATCCCGGGGAGGTGGGCCACGTTCTCCACCTGTTTCGGGCTCTCGTCCCCCTTCATCTCCCCCAGGAGGCGGGCGTCGGCATAGATGAGACCCGGGACCCTCATCCCGCCCCTCTTGGGTATCTCCCAGCGGTAATCGTCGATCTTCTTGAGTTCCTGACGGCTCTCCATAACCATCCCTTCTTCAGATATCGAGGATGAAACGGGCACGCCATCCCCGGGCGGTTTTGCTCACCTCCGCCTTATGGTACGTCACGGCCTTCACCTCCGTGCCCGCCTCGTGCCGGGCGGGGTCGAAGGTCTCGCCCCTCAAGACGGCCTCGAGGGAGTGCTCATAAAGACCGAGGATCTCGATCCCGGCGGCGGTGAAACCGCCTACGTTGTAGAGACCGAGGAGCTCCCGCAGATAGTTGATCAACAGATCCGTCCGGTCCAGGCCGGAGACGGCGATCCTCCTCTCCTCCTCCTCTTTAAGGGGCGACGGCGTAAGGACCCTGCAGAGGGCCCTCCCCGCCCCGGCGAAGACCTCCTCAAGGGTGGGCGCCGTCACCTCCACCCCCAGGTCCGCCGTGTGATCAAAGAGGCGGTAAGACGCCGTTTCCTTCTTCGTCATCTTCCTCGCCGTCCGCCGCTCCCTGTTCCCGCTCCACCCGGGCCAGGCCCACGAGGCGCTCCCCTTCCTCCAGGTCGAGGAGCCTGACCCCCTGGGTGGCCCGGTGGATCAGGGGGATCTCCTCCACGCCCAGACGCAGGAGCTTGCCGGCGTCGCTGATGAGGATCAGGTCCTCGTCGCCCGCCACCTGGCAGATCCCCGAGACCAATCCGACCTTGGGGACCGTCCTGATGTTGATCGTCCCCTTGCCGCCCCGGCTCTGGAGGCGGTATTCCTCCGTCAGGGTCCTCTTTCCGTAACCCCTTTCCGTCACGGTGACCACGGAGGTCCCCTCCGCCGGTATCTCGACGCCGACGACCGTGTCGTCATCCTCCATGGTGATGCCCCTGACACCGCGGGCCTGGCGCCCCATGTCGCGGACCTCCGTCTCGGAGAAGCGGATGGCCTTGCCCCGGCGCGTGGCGAGGAAGATGTCCTGGTCGCCCGTCGTGAGGCGGCAGTCGATGAGTTCGTCGCCCTCGTCGACGGAGACGGCGATGATGCCCGTGCTGCGGGGGTTGGCGTAGGCCGACAGGGGGGTTTTCTTGATCACCCCCCGCTTCGTCACCATGACGACGAAACGGTCATCGGAGAACTCCTTGACGGGTACCGTGGCCGCCGGCCTCTCACCGGGGGAGAGGTTCACGAGGTTGACGATGGCCTTGCCCTTCGCCGCACGGCCGGCCTGGGGTATCTGGTAGACCTTCAGCCAGTACACCCGCCCGACGTTGGTGAAGATCAGGACGTAGGCGTGGGTCGAGGCGGTGAAGACCTTCGCGACGAAATCCTCCTCCTTCGTCCCCATGGCCGTCTTGCCCCGGCCGCCCCGGCGCTGGCTCCGGTAGAGGCTGACGGGGTTGCGCTTGATGTAGCCCGAGTGGGTGATGGTCACCACCATCTCCTCCTCGACGATCATGTCCTCGACGTCGATGTCCTCGGGGTGGAGGACGATCTCCGTCCGTCGTTCGTCGCCGTAACGTTCCCTGATCTCCGTCAGCTCCTGGACGATGACGTCGAGGACCTTTTGCGGGTCGTCGAGGATCGCCTGGAGGTCCCTGATGAGGGCCGTCTGCTCTTCATAGTCCTTGGCGATCTTCTCCCTCTCCAGGGAGGTGAGGCGCTGGAGACGCATCTCGAGGATGGCCCTGGCCTGTTCCTCCGAGAGGTCGAAACCCTCCCGGAGGGCCAAAGAGGCCTCTCTGGGGCCCGCCGAAGCCTTGATGACGGCGATGATCTCGTCGATACGGGCGAGGGCCTTCATGAGACCTTCGAGGATATGGGCCCGCTCCTTCGCCGCCTTGAGGTCGTGGCGCGTCCTGCGGACCACGATCTGTTTCCGGTACTCCACGAAGGAGGAGATCATCTCCTTGAGGTTGAAGACCTTGGGCTGGTTCCCCTCGATGGCCAGCATGATCACCCCGAAGGAAGACTCCATCTGGGTGTGTTTGTACAACTGATTGAGGATCGCGTTGGCGGCCTCGTCCCTCTTCAGGTCGAGGACGATGCGGATCCCCTCGCGGTCCGACTCGTCCCTCAGGTCGGAGACGCCCTCGATCCGCTTCTCCTTGATCAACTCGGAGATCTTCTCGATGAGGTTCGCCTTGTTCACCTGATAGGGGAGCTCGGTGACGACGATGCTCTCCCGATCGGTCCGGGCGTTGCGTTCGATCATGGCCCGGGCGCGGATCTTGATGATCCCCCGGCCCGTCTCGTAGGCCGAGACGATGCCGTCGATGCCGTTGATGAAGCCGGCCGTGGGGAAGTCCGGCCCCGGGATGTACCTCATCAGCTCCCTCACGGTGATCCCGGGGTTCCTGATCAGGGCGACGGTCCCGTCGATGACCTCCCTGAGGTTGTGGGGCGGGATGTTCGTGGCGACACCGACGGCGATGCCCGAGGTGCCGTTGAGGAGCAACAGGGGGATCCGGGTGGGGAGGAGGGAGGGTTCCCTGAGGGATTCGTCGTAGTTGGGCACGAAGTCCACCGTGTCCTTCTCCAGGTCCGCCATGATCTCCTCGGCGATGCGGGCCATGCGGATCTCCGTGTAGCGCATCGCCGCGGGGGGATCGCCGTCGAGGGACCCGAAGTTGCCCTGCCCGTCGATGAGGGGGTAGCGCATGTTGAAGTCCTGGGCCATGCGGACGATGGTGTCGTAGGCCGCCGCGTCCCCGTGGGGGTGGTACTTGCCGATGATGTCGCCGACGATGCGGGCGGATTTCCGATAAGGCCGGTTCCACCGGTTGCCCATCTCGTACATGGCGAAGAGGACGCGGCGGTGGACGGGCTTCAGTCCGTCCCGGACGTCGGGTATGGCCCGGCCGATGATGACGCTCATGGCGTAGTCCATGTAGGACCTTCTCATCTCGTCCTCGATGTTCACCGGGACGGACCGTTGTAACACTGGCTCCATGGTCAACTCCCCTTTTTCTCCCTACGGCGCCCCGTCACACGTCAAGGTTTGAGGCGTAGAGGGCGTTTTTGTATATGAAGTCCTTACGGGGTTCCACCTGGTCCCCCATGAGGGTCGTGAAGATCTCGTCTGCCACCACGGCGTCGTCCACCCGTACCTGGAGGAGGGTCCTCTTCTCCGGGTTCATGGTGGTCTCCCACAGCTGCTCGGGGTTCATCTCGCCGAGACCCTTGTAGCGCTGGATCGTCAGGTCTTTCCTCCCCTGGGCCACGACGGTCTCCACCAGTTCGCCCAGGTCCTTCACGATCCGCTCCCCGTCGGCGCCGTTCAACAGGAGGCGGTAGGGCGGCTCGCCGACGGCGGATAGGGAGGCCATCTGCACCCGGAGGTCGCTGAAGAGGGGCGATCGGAAGATATCCCTGTCCACGCAAGTCTCCGCGCGCCTCCCGTCCTCCTCCGTGACGAAGACCATCTTGAACCCGCCCCGGTCCTGGTCGCAATCGACGCGCCAGGAGACGACCTTCCCGCCCATGGCCAGGGCGGTCCGAGCGGCCAGGCGACCCACGGCCTCTTCGGACTTGAAGTCGTGATCGGAGAAGGCGGGATCCCGGGCGAGGATCTTGATGATCTCCCGATGACGGCCCTCCCGCTCGAACCGATCCAGGATCGTGCCGACCCGCACGGCCCTCTTGACGAAGGCCGAGAGCCTGTTCCCCGTGACCAAAGACCCGCCGTTGAGATCGGAGGCCAGTTGGCAGCGACTGACGCCGTTTTCGATGATGAACTCCTTCATCCTCTCCTCGTCGGAGACGTATATCTCCCGCTTCTTGTCGGCGATGCGGAAGAGGGGAGGCTGGGCGATATATAGGTAACCCCGCTCGATGACCTCCCTCATCTGCCGGAAGAAGAAGGTCAGCAGGAGGGTGCGGATGTGGAGGCCGTCGACGTCGGCATCGGTCATGATGATGATCTTGCGGTACCTGATCTTGGAGATGTCGTAATCCTCCTTGCCGATCCCCGTGCCCAGGGCCGTGACGATCATCTTGATCTCCTCGTTCTGGAGCATCTTGTCGAACCGTGCCTTCTCGACGTTGAGGACCTTGCCCCGCAGGGGCAGGATGGCCTGGAATCTCCTGTCCCTCCCCTGTTTGGCCGAGCCACCCGCCGAGTCTCCCTCCACGAGGTAGAGCTCGCTCCGGGCGGGGTCGCGTTCCTGACAGTCCGCCAATTTTCCCGGCAGGGAACCGACCTCGAGGGCGCTCTTCCTCCTCGTCAGCTCCCTCGCCCTCCTGGCCGCCTCCCTGGCCCGGGCGGCCTCCAGGCACTTGTTGAGGAGCTGCTTGGCCACGGCGGGGTTCTCCTCGAGGTACGCCCCGATCCGCTCGTAGACGATCCCCTCCACGAGGCCCTTGACCTCGCTGTTCCCCAGCTTCGTCTTCGTCTGGCCCTCGAACTGGGGGTTCTTGATCTTGACGCTGATCACCCCCGTAAGACCTTCCCGCAGGTCCTCCCCCTTGAGACTCTCCCGTCCCCCCTTGAGGAGGTTGTTGGCCGAGGCATAGTTGTTGAAAACCCTCGTCAGGGCGGAACGGAAACCGATGAGATGCGTCCCCCCCTCGGTGGTGTTGATGCTGTTGGCGAAGGAGAAGACGTTCTCCGTGTAGGTGTCGTTGTACTGGATCGCCACCTCGACAAAGCAGTCCTCCCGGGAGCCGCTCACGTAGATGGGGCTCTTGTGGAGGACACGTTTGTTCCTGTTGAGATACTCCACGAAGGAGACAATCCCGCCCTTGTAGTAGAACTCGCTGGTCTTGTCCGTCCGCTCGTCGATGAGGGTGATGCGGACCCCGCTGTTGAGGAAGGCGAGCTCCCTGAGGCGGTTGGAGAGGATGTCGAAACTGAACTCCGTCTCCTCGAAGATCTCTTCGCTGGGCTTGAAGGTGATCTTCGTCCCCCTCCGCCTCGTCTTACCCACCATCTCCAGGGGCGCCAGGGGGACGCCGTTGCGGTAGGACTGGGTGTAGATGTTGCCGTCCCTCCTCACCTCCAGATCGAGGTACGAGGAAAGGGCGTTGACGACCGACACCCCCACGCCGTGGAGGCCCCCGGAGATCTTGTAGTTGTCGTTGGAAAACTTCGCCCCCGAGTGGAGCTTCGTCAAGACCACCTCCGCCGCCGACACCCCTTCCGTCTTGTGGATATCCACGGGAATACCCCGCCCGTTGTCGTCGACGCTGACGCTGTTGTCGGGACGGATGGTGACGACGATGGTATCGCAGAAACCGGCGGCGGCCTCATCGATGGAATTGTCCACGACCTCGTAGACCAGATGGTGCAGTCCCTCCTTACCGGTACTGCCGATGTACATGGCCGGTCTTTTACGGACCGCCTCCAGGCCCTCGAGGACCTTGATACTGTCGGCCCCGTAATCTAAGCCCACTGTCTCGTTAATCATTTGCCACCCCAACCCTCAAGTTTCAACGGCATGATAATACTTATGTAATCGTCATTACCCACCCCCCTCAGGACGGCGGGCTTCATACCCTGGCGTACGTCCAGGAGTATCTCCTCCGCGTCCATCACCTCGAGGGCCTGGATGAGGTAATTGACGTTGTATGCCAGGACCATCTCCTGCCCCTCGTAATTGGCGTCGATCTCGTCGATCGCCTCCCCCAGGTCCGGGTCGTTGGAATTGACGACGATCCGACCTTCCTGGAAGGTAAAGATCGCCGCCCCGGAGGTGCTGCTGCTGGAGATGACGTTCATCCTCTTCAAGGCGTGGAGAAGGGACTGGCGATCAAGGCGGACGACGACCCCCTTCTCGGGGGGCAGGACCCGGCGGTAATCGGGATAGACACCGTCGATGAGACTCACCTTGAGGGTCGTGTCTTGGGTCTTGAGGACGAAGACCCCGTCGTCCACACCGAACCGTACCGTGCCCTCCACCTCCTCCAGGATCCTCCTCACCTCCGTCAGGCCCTTCCTCGGGATGATGACGCCGTTTTCGAGCTTAAAATCCCCCGCCTCCCCCGGTTGACCGTAGGCCATGGCCAACCGATGGCCGTCCGTGGCCGTCATCTTGAGACGGGGGCCGTTGACGGAGTCCTCGACCTCGAAATAGACCCCTCTCAGCTGGTTTTTCGCATCGTCCGTGACGGGCGAGGCATAGATGCTTTTTCGGATAATGGTTGCGAGGCCGTCGGCGGCGATCTCGTAGAGGGGCATATCCTCCCATTCGATGACGGAGGGAAAATCCTCGGCCGGCATCCCGTTCAGACGATAGACGACCTTCCCGGCCGTCATGGTCACCCGGTTTCGCTCGTTCGTCACCACCCGTATCTTCTCCTCCTGGACCTCCTTGGCCATCTCGAAGACCTTTTTGGCCGAGATGGTGATCTCACCCGGTTCTACGATCTCGATCCCCAAGCGGGTGATGAGGCTGATCTCCCGGTCCGTGGCCACGATCTTCAGACGGTCTTCCTCCGTTTTCAGGAGGATGTTGTTCAGGATGGGCAAGGTCGTCTTCTTTTCGGTGATCCCCAAGGTCCTGGAAACACCCCTCATCAAAACGTTTCTGTCGATGTCGAATTGCATCTTTTTCACCTCGCGTCCGGTTTATGTCCTATGTCTTTAAAAAATCTTCAATAGAAAGATAAGTTTCAATAGGAACGCCTGTGGAAAAGGGGATAACGTTTCCAAAAGCCTTTAATATCAAACTTCAAGGCAGGAAAAGACCCGTGGTGATCTTTGTTGATGGCCTGTCAATACCTGCTCCTCAATAGGTCCTCGATCTCGTCCATGAGTCTCTTTACCCCGGGGTCCGTCTCCCTCACCTTCTCCATCTTGTGACAGGCATGGATGACCGTCGAGTGATCGCGGCCCCCGATCTTCTCTCCGATATCGGGGAAGGAGGCCTCGGTGATCTTTCTGGCCAGATACATGGCTATCTGCCGAGATAAGGCTATCTGTTTGTTCTTTTTTGGTGATTTTATGTCGGAAACCTTCACGCCCGTCTTGGCGGCCACGGCCTTGACGATCTCGTCGATGGACAGATCGTTGCGGGAGGTACGACGGATCATGTTCTTGAGGACCTCCCGGACGAGGTCCGTGTCGATGGGCCGTTCCTTGAGGGAGGCGTAGGCCACGATCCTCAGGAGAAAACCCTCGATCTCGCGGATGTTGGACTCCGAATGGGAGGCGATGTAATATGCGACGCTGTCCGGCAGATCGATATTGTTCTCCTGGGTTTTCTTCTTGATGATGGCCACCTTCGTCTCCGTTTCGGGGGGCTGGATGTCGGCGATGAGACCCCACTCGAAGCGGGAACGGAGCCTGTCTTCGAGATTAGGTATTTCCTTGGGGAATTTGTCGCTCGTGACGACGATCTGTTTTCCCGTGTCGTGGAGGGAATTGAAGGTGTGGAAGAACTCCTCCTGGGTCCTTTCCTTACCCGCTATGAACTGGATGTCGTCCATCAACAGACAGTCGATGTTGCGGTATTTGTCGCGGAAGGACTGCATCTTGTCGTAGCGGATGCAGTTGATCATCTCGTTCATGAAGGCCTCGGCGGAGATGTAAAGGACGTTCATGTGGGGATAGAGGTTGATCGTGTGGAGGCCGATGGCGTTGAGGAGGTGGGTTTTACCCAGGCCGACCCCCCCGTAGATGAAGAGGGGGTTATAGTTCTTGGCCGGTTTTTCCGCCACGGCGACGGATGTGGCGTGGGCGAACTGATTAGACGGCCCGACGACGAATCTCTCGAAACTGTAGTTGGGGTTGAGGCTGGGGTTGACCTGTTTCAGGCGCCTCTCGTTCTCCGGGACCCTCTTCCCCTCGGCCGGAGACGCCGCCTGCGGGGGCTTGTCGCCTTTCATCTTCCCGTGGTGGATGGAGATCTCGACGACCAGCTCCTTACCCTGCACGGTCTTGACGGAGTTGCGGATGAGATCCAGGTAGTGGTCCGTGATCCAGTCCTTGAAGAAGCGGTTCGGGACGCCCAGACGGAAGACGTCCTCTTCGATACCAAGAAAGCGCAGGGGCCTTATCCACGTATCGAAATTTTGTTTACTCAAACTTTTTTCAATTAAATCAATTACTTGATTCCAAATATCGTTCATTTTCCGTCATTTCTCAACAGGTTTGTCAACACCTGTGAATAAGTTTCTCTGGGACCTCACAGTTTCAGGAGGAGCCCCAGGAGGCGGTCGAGCTCCTCGACGGAAGAGAAGAGGATCTCTATTCTCCCCGAGCCATCCCGTCCCCTGAGACGGACGGGGGCGAGGAACCGCTCCGTCAGCCTCTTTTCGAGGTCTTGAAAGTACGGCTCCCTTTTTCTCTCCCCCCCTTTTTCCCTCTTGGCCTCGGACATGAGACGGACAAGACGTTCCGTGCCCCTGACGGTGAGGGAGCGGTTTTGGACGACCCTGAGGGCCCGCAGTTGGTCGGACGGTTCGGGGAGGGCGAGGAGGGCCCGGGCGTGGCCGGTGCTGATCTTCTTCTCCACCAGGGCCTTCTTCACCTCCTGGGGCAGTTTCAGGAGCCTCAGGGTGTTGGCGACGGTGGAACGATCCTTCCCTACCCGGGCGGCGATCTCCTCCTGGGTGAGGCCGAACCGACCCATCAGGGTCGCGTAGGCCTCCCCCTCCTCGATGGGGTTCAGGTCTTCCCGCTGGAGGTTCTCGATGAGGGAGATCTCGGCCAGGTCTCGATCCTCCGCTTCCCGGATGACGACGGGTACCTCTTTTATCCCCGCCTCCTGAGCCGCCCGCCAGCGTCTCTCGCCGGCGATGATCTCGTAGCCCCCCTCGGTCAGCCTCCTGACCACGAGGGGCTGGATGATGCCGTTTTTCTTCACCGAAGCGACGAGCCCCTCCTGTTGCTCCGCCTTGAAGTCCCTGCGGGGCTGGAAGCGGTTCGGCCTGAGTTCCTCGATCCCGACGGTCAGGTAGTCGAGACGTTTGTCGAGGTTCTTGGCCAGATCGGGGAAGAGGGCGCCGAGACCCTTCCCGAGGGTGGGCTTGGGGGACATCTATACCCTCCCGTTTCTCATGATTTCACCGGCCAGTTCCATGTAGGCCGCCGCCCCCCGGGACCTGATGTCGTAAAGGAGGACGGGGAGACCGTGACTCGGACTCTCGGAGAGACGCACGTTACGGGGGATGACGGTGTTGAAGACCTTGGCCCCGAAGTGACGCCTTACCTCTTCGCTTACCCGATGGGAGAGGAGATTGCGGGTGTCGAACATCGTCAGGAGGATCCCCGCCATGGTCAGGGAGGGGTTGAAGGCAAAGCGGATGAGACGGACGGTGTTCAGGAGATTGGCGAGTCCCTCCATGGCAAAGTACTCGCACTGGAGGGGGACGATATAGTGATCCGCCGCCACGAGGGCGCTGACGGTGAGGATCCCCAGGGAAGGGGGACAATCCAGGAGGATGTAGTGGAAGGAGCCCTTCATTCCCGCCAGGAGGTCCTTCAGCTTACGTTCCCGCTGATCGAGATGGACGAACTCGACCTCGACGCCGATGAGGTTCTGATCCGACGGCAGGACGTGGAGATGGGGCAGACGGGTGGGACGGATGACCTCCTCCACGGGCAGCTGTCCGATGAGGGCGTGGTAGAGGTTCCTACCCCCGACGGCGCCGCGGTCGATCCCCACACCCGTCGTGGCGTTCCCCTGGGGATCGCAATCGACGAGGAGGACCTCCTGCTCCGCCGTGGCCAGGGAGGCGGCGAGGTTGATGGCCGTCGTCGTCTTGCCTACGCCACCCTTTTGATTGGCAATGGCTATTATTTTACCCATTTTATTTTCTTGATGACAACCAACCGAGAGCGAGAGAGAGACTACCACAAAAGCAAGGTCTTGGGAAGAGTTTTCCCGTCCCGTCAATACAGTTTATGTATAAGATTTAATTTGGTTTTTTGAAAAGAAACAAATTCCTGGGGCGGGGTGAGAAGGGGTGTTTCACCTCCAGGGGCGGTTGGGTAATAAGGCCAATCTTATCAATAACTTTCTCTGTTTCTGACCGCTCTTCGGGACCGAGGACGCCCTTCATCGCCAGGAGCCAGCCGCCGGGACGGACGAAGACGGAGGCGAGGGTCAAAAAGGCGGGGAGGCGAAAGGCGGCCCGGGAGAGGGCCCCATCGTAGGTCCCTCGATGTTCCTCCCGTGCCGCCAGTTCTTCCCCCCGGACGCGATACACCGCCACGTCGGGCAGAGACAGGACCCTGACCGTTTCCCTCAGGAACGAGGCCTTTTTTCGGAACGGTTCGACGAGGGCAAAGCTCAAGTCCCGCCGCACGATCTTGAGGGGCACGGCGGGGAGGCCCTGGCCCGAGCCGAGATCCACGATCCGTTGCGGGCCTCCGGCCAGGAGGGCCAGGGGGGTGAGGGAGTCCACGAAGTGAACCATCACCACCTCCTCGGGTGACCGAGAGGAGATGAGGTTGATCTTTCTGTTCCAGAAGGTGATGAGCTCGAGATAACGCCCGAAGGCCCGGAGCTGTTCTTCGTCGAGGCCGATGCCTAAGGATGATGCGGCGCCGGCGAACCTCTCCCAAAGGCCCTCGCCCATCAGGGGTCGTCTTGGCGGCCGTTGATCATGATCTCCTCCACCCTCCGGAGGTCCTCCTCCGTGTCCACCTCCACGGAGTCATGGTCCGTCTCCACCACCTTGATCCGGTACCCGTGCTCGAGGGCCCGGAGCTGTTCGAGGGCCTCGAGTCGTTCGAGTCGTCCCGTGGGGAGGGACGCGAAGAGTCGAAGGAAGCTCCGCCGGTAGGCGTAGATGCCGTGGTGCTTGTAGTAGACGGCCTTCTGCCCCCCGTCCCTGACGAAGGGGATGGTCGACCGGGAAAAGTAAAGGGCGAAACCGTCCTGGGTGCAGACGGTCTTCACGGCGTTGGGATGGTGGATCTCTTCGGGGCGGACGATCCGGTAGATCAGGGTGGACATGGGTAGATCCGGATCCTCCAACAGGGGGGTCGTCACCTCCTCGATGTGACGGGGATGGAAGAGGGGCTGATCGCCCTGGATGTTGATGACGATCGTGTCGTTACTCAGACCGAGGATCTCCGCCGCCTCGTGTAGACGGTCCGTGCCGGAGCGGTGGCGGGAGGCCGTCATCACGGCCCGGCCGCCGAAGGCCGCCACGGCCTCCCTGATCCGGTCGTCGTCCGTGGCGACGGCCACGAGGTCCACGAGGGGGGAGGAACGAACCCTCTCGTAGACGTGTTGGATCATGGGTTTACCCATCAGGGGCGCCAGGGGCTTCCCGGGGAAGCGGGAGGACTCGTAGCGGGAGGGTATGATGCCGACGACCTTCATGACAGGCCCTCTACAGGTAGGGATCGTCTTTCAGGAGGTGGTTCTTGATGTAATCGGCGACGCCTTCCTCCAGGGTGCGGAAGGTGACGGGGCAACCCGCCTCCTTGAGCTTGTCCATCTTTGCCTCGGTGAAGTATTGATACTGGGCCTCGAGGCCGGGCGGCATGTCGATGTACTCGATGACGGGAGGGAGTCCCATGGCCGCGAAGGTGGCCGCCATGAGGTCGTTCCAGGACCGGGCGCGCCCCGTACCCAGGTTGAAGATGCCGTTGACGGTAGGGTTTTCCAGGAGCCAGAACATGACCTCGACACAGTCCTTCACGTACACGAAATCGCGCATCTGTCCCCCGTCGGGATAGGCGGGCCGATAAGACTTGAAGAGGCCGACCTTGCCCGTCTCCCTGATCTGACCGAAGGCCTTGTGGACGACGCTGCGCATCTCCCCCTTGTGGTACTCGTTGGGACCGAAGACGTTGAAGAATTTCAGTCCCGCCACGTTCCGCTCCCACCCCCTCTTCAGGAGCCACAGGTCGAAGACCTGCTTGGAATAACCGTACATATTGATCGGTTTCAAGGTCTTGGTGACCTCGTCGTCGTCGCTGAATCCTTGCTCGCCCTTTCCGTAGGTGGCGGCGGAGCTGGCGTAGATGAAGCGGATGCCGTTGCGGACGGCCCAGTCGCAGAGCCGGCAGGAGTAGAGGTAATTGTTCATCCACAGGTAATCGGCGTCGCGTTCCGTCGTGGAGGAACAGGCCCCCATGTGGATCAGGGCCCGGCAGGTGAAGTGGACCTGGTCGGCGTAGATCATCTTCAGAAAGTCGTCCTTGTGGATGTACTCTATGAAGCGCCGGTTGACGAGATTTTTCCACTTCTGCGAGGTGCCGAGGCGATCGACGACGACGATATCCTCCACCCCCGCCTCGTTGAGTCTCCAGACGAAGGCGCTGCCGATGAAGCCGGCACCGCCGGTGACCACGATCATCTTGGGCCGCCCTCCTTGATCTGGGATGTTTTCATATCTCCTTCCTCGCCCGGGCGACGGCCGAGGCAATACGGTCGAGCCTTTCCTGGTCCATCTTCACGGGGATCGCCATGAAGAGGGTACGACCCAGGAGGTCCTCCGCCTTCGGGATGTGACGGATACTGTAGTCCACCTTCCCCCGGTAGGAAGGGTCGGTGAAGGGGTATTTCTTGGAATTCGCCGTGGCCCACGAGATCAGGTGGTGCCAGTTGGGGACGTAGTGCCAGTTGTTCTTCTTGAAATTGACCGTATCGACCCCTTCTTTGGCCAGGGCGTCCTGGAAACGGGCCGCCGTCACCTCGTCGGGGAAATTGAAGGCCAAAAAGGTCGCCGTGTCGCCGTCGGGGTCGGGGATGGCCCTGAACCCGATGCCGGGTACCTCGGAGAGGACGGCCTTGACGGCGGCCTTGTTGCGTCGCTGGGCGGCGATGATATCGTCCAGCTTCCTGAGCTGGGCCAGGCCCAGGGCCCCCTGGAGTTCGTTCATCCGGAAGTTGAAGCCCAAGATGGGGTGCCTCTCCTGGGCGCGGCTGACCCGGGGGTCGTGGTCATGGCCGTGATCGTGGTACCAGTCCGCCCGCTCGTACAGGTCCTTGCGGTCCGTCACCACCATACCGCCCTCGCCGGTGGTCATGGTCTTGTAGTAGTCGAAGCTGAAGATGCCCATGTCGCCGAAGGTCCCGAGTTTCTTCCCCCGGAAGCTCCCGCCCGCCGCCTGGGCGTTGTCCTCGAGGACGAGGAGAAAGGACCGGCGGGCCGCCTCCACGATACGGTCGATATTGGCCGGGGCGCCGCACATGTGAACGGGTATCACCGCCTTGGTATAGGGGGTCATCTTGCGGATGATGTCGTCGGGGTCGAGGCAGAGGCTCTCGTCTATATCCGCCATCACGGGTACGGCGCCGACCTCCAGGACGGCCTCGTAGGTGGCGATGAAGGTGAAGGCGGGACAGATGACCTCGTCGCCCGGCCCCACGTCGAGGGCCGTCAGGGCGACCTTGAGGGCCGCCGAGCCCGAGGTCACGCCCAGGGCGTAGGAAGTGCCGCAGTAACGGGCAAAGGCCTCCTCGAAGAGGCGGACCTTGAACACGCCCCGCCGTTCCTTATCGAAACCGTAGCGCATCAGGACGCCCGTCTCCATGACGTCCATCACCTCTTTAAGCTCTTCTTGACCGATCACTTCCATACCGGGCATATTGAGATCCTCCCGATTTTATTGTTTTTGTTTCACCATGCGGCCCGATAGATCTCGAGGGCCGCCTCACGATCAATCTTCCGGGGATTGTTCTCCAGGGGCCTGGTGACCGTCAGGGCCTGTTCGGCCAGGTCGGCGAAGTCCTCCTCGGGGATATCGAGGTCCTCCAGGGACATGGCGACGCCGCAGTCCTCGATGAGGGCCTCCACGGCCTCCACGGCCCGTCCCGCCGCCTCGCGGACGGACAGGCCTTCCGTTTCCTCCCCGAGGGCCTCGGCGAGGTCCGCGAATTTATCCAGGCACCCGGGGAGGTTGAAATTCATCACGGCGGGCAGCAGGACGGTGTTCGCCAAGCCGTGGGGGATCCCGTAGCGGCCCCCCAGGGGGTAGGAGAGGGAATGGACGGCCGTCACCCCGGCGTTGGCGAGTCCCAGGCCGGCATAGAGGCTGGCCAGAAGCATGTTCGACCGGGCCTCGGCGTTGCGGCCGTCGTGAACGGCGACGCGGATATAGCCGCCGATGAGGGCCACCGCCTCGAGGGAAAAGAGCTCGCTCATGGGAGAGGAATTGCGGGAGGTGTAAGACTCGATGGCATGGCACAGGGCGTCGATGCCCGTCGTAGCCGTGGGAAAGGGGGGCAGGGTGAGGGTCAGTTCCGGGTCCAAGAGGGCCACCGTGGGATAGAGGAAGGGGCTGTTCATCCCCTCCTTCTTGTTCAGGTCCTTCCTGACGAAGACGGCCGTGAAGGTGACCTCGCTACCCGTCCCGGCGGTCGTGGGTACCATGACGGTCTTGAGCCCCGGTCCCGGCACCTTGTTGAGACCGAGGAACTCCGCCGCCTTTGCCCGGTGGGCCGCCACGACGGCGATGGCCTTGGCCGTGTCCATGGCGCTCCCCCCCCCGATACCGACGACGGCGTCGCATTTTCCTCTCAGGGCCGCCTTGGCCCCCTCGTCGGCCGTCTCGAGGGGCGGTTCCGGTTCCACGCCGTCGAAAAAGATCGTCTTGAGGCCCCGGCGTGCAAGGATGTCGGCGATCCGCTCTTTCAGCCCCTGGGCCGCCAGGGCGCCGTCCATGACCACGAGGGGGCGGCGGCAGGACAGCTCGGCGAGGCAATCCCCGAGGCCCTCGCAGATCCCCCAGCCGAAGAGGATCTTGCCGGCGCCGGTAAAGGTGAAATTCTTGATCATTGCGGTCTCCTCTCAGAGATTTCGCGGCATCATACATGATGAGCCCCAAACGTAAAAGGGGAAAATGCCTTATCCGCCGACGGCTATACGAAAGCGGCCCTCACGAAGACGCCGGCGATGAAGAAGAGGACGGTGGTGACCCACATCAGGGCGTTGGCCCGGCGGATGTCGTCGATCTCGAGGGGCCTGGTGTCGTCGCCGATGAACGGTCTCAGAGAGGTTTTGCCCCCATAGGTGTTAAGGCCGCCCAACCGTACACCCAAGGCGCCCGCCACCGCCCCTTCGGGAAAACCGGCATTGGGACTCGGATGCCTTTTGCCGTCTCTCCTCATGACCTTGAAGGCCCCCGCGGCATCGAGGCGGACGAGGGCGGCGGCGAGGACGATAAAGACCCCCGTGAGCCGGGCGGGGATGTAGTTGAAGACATCGTCCAAGCGGGCCGCCGCCCAGCCGAAACGGCCGTAGCGTTCATCGCGGTGACCGAAGAGGGAGTCCATGGTGTTGACGGCCTTGTAGAGGACCGCGCCGAGGGGACCGCCGATGAGGGCCCAGAAGAGGGGTGCCGTGACACCGTCGCTGGTGTTCTCCGCCGTGCTCTCCACGGCGGCCCGAACGACCTCGGTGGTGTCCATGTTCCCGGTGTCCCGTCCCACCATGAAACCGACGCGACGCCGCGCCTCCTCCAGGTCGCCCGCCGCCAGACTGTCGTGGACGTCCAGGGCATGGCGGGAGAGATCCCGGGCGGCGATGGTCGTGTAGAGAAGGAAGATGGAGAGAGCGTCGGCGAGGACGGGGGAGGCGAGGGCCGCCAGGTGGAGGGCCATGGTCACGACGGCCCCCGTCAGGGTCAGGACGGTGATCACGACCAGGGCCCCGGCGAAGTACTCGTTTCTGTATATGTTTCTGAAAGGCCCCTCCAAGGCGGCGGCCAGGCCGCCGATGATCTTCACGGGATGGGGGAAGCGGCGCGGGTCGCCGAGGACGAGATCGAGGACGAAGGCGATGAGGAGCTGGTACTCCAGATTCATCAGCCTACCTCAAGGCCGGGCAAGATAAGGCAACATGGCGGCGGCGGCGACGAGAAAGGCCGTCTCCGCCAGCTCCGAGGCGGCCCCCAGTGTATCCCCCGTGAAGCCGCCCAGGCGGCGCCGGACCATGACGTTTACCCCGGCGGAGACGAGGAGGGCGCAAGCGGCCACGGCCATCCCCGGCCCCCCACCGGCCAGGAGACATGCCCCCCCCAGGACGAGAAAGGAGAGGACGGCGACCCACAGGGTTCGACGTCTTGTGAATTCCGTGGCCAGACCGCCCTCGGGACGGGCGTAGGGGAGGGTGTTGAGCATGAGGATCATGGCGCCGCGCCCCGCCGGGGGGGCCAGGATCAGGGCGAGGCCGCGCCAGGGACCCGTGAGGGACAGGAGGGAGGAGATCTTCAGAAGGAGGACGAAGATCAAGGCCAGCACCCCCATGACCCCCGTGCGGCTGTCTCTCATGATCTCGAGGATCCGGTCCCGGTCGCGGACGCTGAACAGACCGTCCGCCGTATCCGCCAATCCGTCCAGGTGGAGGCCCCCCGTGAGGATCGCCAGGGTCATGATCGTCAGGACCGCCGCCATGGGGGTGGGGAAGACGGTCGTGTAGAGGAGGTCGGCGAAGAATGTCAGGCCCCCGATGATGAGACCAACGATGGGAAAGAAGGGCAGGCTGTCCTTGATCGCTGGGGGGGGCGTTTTGAGGGCGCGCGGCAGGGGGATGGCGGTGAGGAACTGGAGGGCGGCCAGGAAGGCCTTCATGGTTTGGCTTGGGATACGTTGGCCTCTTCGAAGGTGGCCACCTCCGAGAGGATGGCGACGGCGGCGTCCACGAGGGGCATGGCCAGGGCGGCCCCCGTCCCTTCCCCCAGGCGCAGGTCCAGATCGAGGAGGGGCTTAAGTCCCAGGGCATTGAGGGCGATGCGGTGCCCCTTTTCCATGCTCCGGTGCGAGGCGATCATGTAGTCCCGGCTCCGGGGGGCGAGCGCGGCGGCAATCAGGGCGCCCGCCGTGGAGATGAAGCCGTCGACGAGCACGGGTTTCCTGAGGGAGGCGGCACCCAGGATCAAGCCGGCGATACCCCCGATCTCGAACCCCCCCACGCCGGAAAGGACACCTATGGGATCGTCCGGCGCAGGGGCGTTCACCGCCAGGGCCTTTTCGATCATCTTGATTTTATGGAGGAGCCGGTCGTCCGAGACGCCCGTTCCCCGGCCCGTGACGTCGGCGACTTCCGCCCGGGCATACAGGGCGACGATGGCGCTGCTGGGGGCCGTATTGCCGATACCCATCTCGCCCGTGGCGAAGACGTCCGTGGTCTGAGCCAGGTCGCGGGCGATCCTGATCCCCGTCTCAATGCTTTTTACCGCCTCTTCCCGGGTCATGGCGGGGCCCTCCGTCATATCCCGCGTCCCGGGGGCGACCTTGCCGTCCCTGATCTTCCCCGTCCGGACGAGGGCCCCCAGGTCCCCCGCGACGCCCATGTCCACCACCACGACCCTTGCCCCCGCCAAGCGGGCCAGGACGTTGATACCGGCGCCTCCCCGGACGAAGTTGTGGACCATCTGCATGGTGACATCCCGGGGGTAAAGACTCACCCCCCGGGCGGCGATACCGTGATCGGCCGCCATGACCGCCACCGTCTTCCGGGTGGCGGGAGGGGGCGTCCGGCCCGTCATGCCCGCCAGGTCCTCCGCGAGGTCCATGAGGCGCCCGAGGGCCCAATAGGGCATCGTCAACCTCTCCAGGCGGTCCCGGGCCCGCCGACGTGCCCCTTCGTCGCAGGTGGGGATCGTGTTTATCGTCTCTGTAAGCAGTTTCACGGGACAGCCTTCACCTGCGGGCGTTTCTGCCTCATAAGGCACACCCTGTCAAGGGGGGATTTACGGGCGAAACCTCGACAGGACGACGCGAAAAAATGGGATTTCAAGAAAAGAGATCCTCCAGCTCCGTGATGATCCTTTCCGGAGGCGTCCGGCGCAGTTTTTCGAGGATGCGGACGTATTTTACCCCGTCGAAGGAAGCTCCCTCCGCGAGGCCCTGGAGGATAACGTGGACCAGAACGGTCATGATCAGGTGCAGGGCCTCATGGCGGGTATGACCGATTCTTTCCAGATACTCGCACAATAGGGCCGCCTCGATGGGATTTTCGCCGGCCACCTGCTCCTCCACCATCTGGTGGATGGCGACGTGGAGGAAGGGATTGACCTTTTCCGTCGTCCCTATGCCTTCGCCTTCCAGGTAACTTTCATCTTCGAAATAACTCGCGAATTCCTGGTGGTCCATCAGGATGCCGTAGAGGATCTCCGCCTCCCTCTCCACGGGGGCCGGTTCCCCCGTCTTGACCTTTTGCCAGATGGTGTTGATCATCCGGCGCTGCCGCTGCCTTTCGAGTTTGAAAAGGGTTGATTGCCAGTCGTTATCCTTCATTTTTTCCTCCTTTTATCCCCGTGGTGTGGTGGCGATCGCCCTGGCCCTTGACAGGGGTCCAAAAACGTCTAAGAGGAAGGCAGTCGTTGGGGAGTTGAAGTCTGTTGCGGGGTGTGTGGTCATGCCTCTCCCGGTGGTGCAAATCTACGAGGTCCAAGATCCCCTCCAGGCGGAGGCCCTGGCGGCCATGGGGGTGGATCGCATCGGCAGCGTCATCCTCCATCGCCGCCGGTGGCGGCTTACGGGAATCGAGGAAACCATCCGGATATGCCGCCGGAGAGGTGCCTCGGCGAGCCTGATCCCCCTCTTCCGCGATCGGGAAGGCGTCCTGGCCGTCCTCGACCATTACCGCCCCCATATCGTCCATTTCTGCGAGGCCCTCTCCCCCTTCCCCGACGGCCGTGATGAGGCCCTGCGTCTCTGTGATGACCTTCTGGAACTCCAAATGGCCGTCCGGACCTTTTTCCCTGATATCCGCATCTGCCGCTCCCTCTCCCTCCCCCGGCCGGGGTCGGGAAGGGAGGAGGAGGTCTTAGGGCAGATCCTCGAGTATCTGCGTCTCTTCGCCCCTTTGAGCGACGAGTTTCTCCTCGACACCTATCTGGGCGGATTTACGGACGGGGATAGTCAACCCGTGACCGGTTTCGTAGGGATCACGGGTGAGACCCTCGATTGGGAGATCGCCGCCCGCCTCGTCGCTGCCAGTCCCCGCCCCGTTATCCTGGCCGGCGGTCTCTCGGCGGACAACGTCTTCGCGGCGGTGATGAAGGTGCGTCCTTACGGCGTGGACAGTTGCACGAGAACCAACGCCGTCGATGAGGGGGGCACGCCCATCCGTTTCCGTAAGGACCTGGAAAAGGTGAGGCGTTTTCTCGCCGCCGCCCGCCGGGCCGGTGAGGCCCTGGGCCTATGAACCCTTCGGCACGAAGGGGGCGAATACGTACTCCTTGTCCTTGACGAGAAAAGAGACCCGCTCGGGGGAGTTGTCCTTGAGGATGCCCTCGATGATCCGCTTGCAGCCGAAGTCATAGAAGGTGACCTGGTGGGTCGGCCGCTTCTCCCCGGGAAGGTCGGAGTAGGACCGCTCCCGCTCCTCCGGGGACAATTGTCGGATGGTGAGCTTCTGGCACCTCTCCCTGTCCTCGCCGCCGCCGCTTCTGATGGCGACGACGTAGTTTCCGTGAAATTTTATCGGCATCAGGATATCCATGACACACCTCCGCCCTGTCCCATAACACATTGTCTTTGGCCTGCCAAGGCTGCCCCTCACCCCGTGCGGAGGGGTCAGGCCTTCCTCTGCGCCGTCGCCCACCGGCGGAAGTAGGCGATGATGCCGTCGGGCATGAAGATGGTGACGATGATGAAAAGGGCCCCGTAGATGATACGGGCGATCTCCGCCTGGGCGAAGGTGGAGAGACCTTCGTTGACCACCGTCAGGATCACGGCCCCGACGATCGGCCCCAGCCACGTACCCCCCCCGCCGAACATGGCCATGAGGACGATGAGGATGGAGATGTTGATACTGAAGACGGCGTCGGGGTGGATGTAAGACAGGTAATAGGCGAAAAGACCGCCCGCGACGCCGGGGAAGAAGGCGGAGACGACGAAGGCCTGGATCTTGAGTTTCGCCGTGGGGATGGCCATGGTCTCGGCCACCTCCTCGTCCGTCCTGACGGCCGTCAGGCCCCTTCCGAAACGGGATCTCCCCAGGAGGTAGACGGTGGCGAGGGTGACGACCATCAAGAGTAACATGACCTCGTACATGATGGCCCGGGATGTCTCCTCGGGGAGATCCATGAAGGTCATCCAGAGGCCTTCGGCGCCGCCCAGTTCCTCGATGTTCTTCACCGCCAGATCCACCACGAAGGCGAAGCAGATGGTCACGACGGAAAAGTAGGGACCCCGGATCCTCAGGCAGGGATAGCCGACGATGAGGGCCACCAGGGCCGCCAAGAGACCGGCGGGAATAGAGGAGAGGATGGTCAAGAGGGGGGAGAGGGAAAACGCGGTGGCCATCTTGGCCGTTGCGAAGGCCCCGATGCCGAAGAAGGCGGCGTGACCGAAGGACAGGTAGCCGGCGTAACCGCCGATGACGTTCCACGAAGAGGACAGGACGACGTACATGAAGAGGGTAAAGAGGAAGGAGAGGTAATAGACCTCCGGTCGGAGGAGGGGAAAGAGGGCCAGGACGGCGACGGTCAGAACAGCCATGATCAGGGGGACTTTCTTCATCATCCCACCTCGCCGAAGAGACCGTGGGGCCGGAAGATGAGAAAGACCATCAACAGGCCGAAGGTGATCAAATTGACCCACTGATAGGGTAGGAAGGCCATGGAGAGACCGGTGATCACGCCGATGATCAATCCCGCCAGGGCCGTACCGATGACGTTTCCCACCCCCCCCACGATCACCACCAAAAAGAGGTAGATAAGCCACAGGTTGTGGGAGTGGGGCTCAAAGGAATACAACAGGGCCAGGGAGATACCTCCCGCCCCCGCCGTGGAAACGGCGAGGGCGAAGGTGATCATACTGATGCGGAAGAGATTGACCCCGTAGAGCCGTGCCGCCTCCTGGTTTTGCCAGGCCGCGCGTACGGCCATCCCCGTGGTGGTCTTCTTCAGGAAGACGTACAGGGAGGAGATGCCAACGAGGGAGAGGGCGAAGCCGATGAGGTGGGGGTACTGGAGGTAAAAGGGGCCGATGATCCAGGACTCGCTGGCGTAGCTGGGCGTGAGGAGGCGGGGGTCGGCCTTCCAGACCAGGACGAGGAGGTTCTCCAGGATGATGGCCAGACCGAAGGTGAGGATCATGGATGCCACCACCATCTCCCTGGCCTTCGTCAGGGGTCTGATGAGGACCTGGTAGACCGCGCAGGCGACGATGAAGAGAAGGGGCGTGGAAACCATGGCGGAGACCACGGGATCCACGCCGTAGAGGGTAAGGAGGGTGTAGGCGAAATAGGCCCCCAGCAGTCCGAAAACGGCATGGGAGATGTGGATCACGTGCATGACCCCCCAGGTGAGGGAGAACCCCACACCCAAGAGGGCGTAGACCATGCCCATCATGACCCCGCTGATGAGGGACTGGATGACTAAGACGGGATCCACGTCGTTACTTCCAGGCCGGTTTGGGGTACACGGGCTCCCTGGTGCGGATGTTCTTCGGCCAGATCAGCTCCACCTTGCCGTCGATGATCTGGGTGCAGAAGTTGATGGGCGGCGGCAGGCCGTTCTTGTCGAAGGTCATGGGGCCGGCGATGGTATGGACCTTGTGGGTCTTGAGCCAGTCCCTGATCTTCGTCTGGTTCAGGCTGTTGGCACCCCGCACGCCCTGCTCCAGGGTCTGCATCCAGGCGTAGCCGAAACCGAAGTAGAGGGGATAACCGTCGAGACCGTACTTTTTCTTCACGTAGGCGTTGAGCTTGTCGTTGCCGGGGTAGTTGAGCTTGTTGTAGAGGGAGGTCCCGGAGAACACATAGTCGCCGTCCCGTCCCAGCTCCTTTACCCAGGCGGGGATCACGGAACCGATGCCCTGGACTATGGCCTTGGGATTGTAGTTCAGGGCCTTGGCCGCCTTGATGGTCGTCACGCCGTCGGGGAAGAAACCGTTGGAGAACAAAAGATCGCAGTTCAACTGTTTGGCCTTGACGATGAGGGGGGTGGCGTCGGCCAGGGGGGCGTTGTATTTCTCATTTATGACCACCTGGATTCCGAGCTTTTTCGTCCAGCGGTTTATCGAGTCCATGAGGGACAGACCCACGGGGTTGTTGATCGTGTACACGGCCGCCCGTTTCGGTCTCTGATTGGCCGGCAGGGTGGCGAGCCACTGGAAGAAACCCTCGTACCACCATTCCCCCATCAGGGGCGGGGCGCCGAAGGAATAGGTATATCCCTGCTGGAAGCTCTTCATATGGCCCCCCATGGAGACGTATACGTACTTGTGCTTCTCCGCCACGGCCATGACGGCCCGGGCCGCCGTGCCCGGATAGCCGCCGAAGAGGAGGTCCACCTTGTCCACGGTGATGGCCTTCTCGGCAAAGGTCACCGCCTTGCTCACCTCCGATTGGTCATCGTAGATCTTGAACTCCACGGGGCGCCCGAGGAGTCCGCCCTTGGCGTTCACCTCTTCGGCCCAGTACCGCATGCCCCTCTCGATCCATTGCCCCGTTTCGGCGTACTGGCCCGTCAAGGGCAGGGAGCCGCCGATGACGATGGGTTTGGCGGCACCGAGGACCGAGGCGGGCAAACCGGCCGTGAGGCAGACGCCGATCAGGAAGAAAAGCAAAAAGGCGTGTTTGGATTTTTTCTTTCCCATGGTGAAACCTCCTTTCTTTTGGCTTCAGAGTCCCAGGTAGGACTTCTTGATCTCCGGGTCTTCCCTCAGGGCCGCCGAGGGGCCGTGGAGGGCGATGCCGCCGTTTTCCATCACATAGGCGTAAGAGGTGATGGACAGGGTCTCCTGTACCTCCTGGGAGACGATGATCGTCGTCATCCCCTCCCGGTTGAGGTTGCTGACGATGGCGAAGACCTCCGCCGAGGCCCTCGGCGAGAGGCCGAGAGACGGTTCGTCGAGCATCAGGAGGCGCGGCCTGGCCATGAGGGCCCTGCCGATGGCTACCATCTGCTGCTCTCCCCCCGACAGGCTACCGGCCCGCTGGCGTCGCCGCTGGGCGAGATGAGGCATGTGGGAGTAAACCCAGTCGAGGGACTGTCTTCTCACCTTACGCGCCGCGGGCAGATAGGCCCCCATCAGTAAGTTCTCCTCGACCGTCATGGCCGGGAAGAGCTTCCTGCCCTCCGGGACCTGAATGATCCCCAGGGAGCAGATGATATCCGGCCCGAGCCCGCGGAGGGACTGCCCCTGCCACCGTATTTCCCCCTTTTCGGGTTGGACGAGGCCCGAGATGGTATTGAGGAGGGTGCTTTTACCGGCCCCGTTGCCCCCCAGGAGGGCCACCATGTCATCGGCCCGGATCGCCATCGACACGTCCCGCAGGGCCGTCATCTTGCCGTAGGCGACCGTCAGCCCGTCAATTTCCAGCATAGGCGGCTCCTAAGTAGGCGGAGATGACCTCGGGATGACTCGCCACCTCCCGGGGGCTCCCCTCGGCGATCTTCGTGCCGAAGTTGAGGACGATGATCCGGCTGCAGGTCCCCATGACGGCCTTCATCACGTGTTCGATCATGAAGATGGTCGCCCCGAAGGCTTCCTTGATCCTGAAGGTGAGGTCAATGGCCTGCGAGATCTCCGCGGGATTCAGACCGGCGAAGACCTCGTCGAGGAGGATGATCTCGGGATGGAGGGCAAGGGCCCGGGCGATCTCCAGTCTCTTGCGCTCCCCCAAACCCAACTCGGAGGGGAGCCGATCGGCCTTCTCCGACAGACCGGTGAAGGACAGGATGTAATGGGCCCTCTCCTCCGCCTCCCGGAAGCCGGCGATTCCCTCCCGGCCGTAGAGGACGGCGGTGGCCACGTTCTGGGCCACCGTCATGGTCGCCAGGGGACGAACGATCTGAAAGGTCCGTCCGATCCCTAAGCGGGCCCTCTTGTGGGGGGCGAGGTTGGTGATGTCGCGGCCGTGGAAGGACAATCGACCCTCCTCCGGCCGCAGGAGGCCGGAGATGACGTTGAACAGGGTGGTCTTGCCCGAACCGTTGGGGCCGATGAGCCCCAAGATCTCACCCCGCTCGACATGGAAATCGACACCGGAGAGGGCCGTCAACCCCCCGAAGCGTTTGGTGATCCCCTTTCCTTGAAGCAAGGGCCTTGAGGCGTCCATGATCATTCTTCGATGATGGCCACGGGACGGCACCAACCGGCCGATGCCCCTTTGATCTTCACGGGGAAACAGCAGACGGTGAATCCGTGGGGGCGTCCGATCTTGTCGAGATTGGCCATCTTCTCCATGTGACAGTACGACCTCTCGATACCTGCAAAATGGGCCTCCCAAACCACGCGGGGGTCCCCGGTGTCCCTGAATTCCCTCGCCAAAAATGGCAGCGGCCGGTCCCAGCTCCAGGCGTCGATACCCACGACCTTCACCCCCCGGCTCGTCAGGTAGAGGGTGCTTTCCCTGGTCATGCCGGGTCCCTTGACGAGATACTCCGCCTTACCCCACGCCGCGTCGGCCCCCGTCTGGACGAGGACGATGTCGAAGGGTTTCAGGACATAGCCGATCCTTTGCAGCTCCTTTTCCACGTCCGCGGCGGTGATGGGTTCGCCGTCGCCCTTGTGGCGGAAGTCCAAGAGCACCCCGTCCCCCATGCACCATTCCAGGGGGATCTCGTCGATGGTCATGGCCTTCGCCCCGCCGTCCGCCGTGGGATGGTAATGGTAGGGGGCGTCGAGATGGGTGCCGCTGTGGGTGGTCAGGGTCAAGAACTCGATCGCCCAACCCAGACCGCCCGGTAGTTGGTCCTTCCTGATCCCCGGGAAGAAGTCCAGCATCTGCTCCGCCCCTTGGCGGTGATCCACGTAATCCACCTTCGGGATCATCATGGGGGGGTCGCAGGGAAGGGACGCCTCGATGGCGATGCTCAGATCGACAAAACGTCTGCCCATGGCAAAACCTCCTTTCCCTTCTAATCGTCCGTCTCCAAGTTGATGAGACCTTCCAGCTCTTCCCCGAACTCCGCCTTGACGATGCCCTCGAAACGGTGAATAAGTTTATTGGAATAGATGTCGTGGCGGATGTAGTTCGTCATGAGCCTAACCACACCCGGATTGTTCGTCCACAGGCCGTTCCACTCGCCGCCCTTGGGTCGGCCCATGAACAACCCCGTCCTCTGGTCCACCACCATGGTCAGTTCGCCGCTGTGGCGTTCGTGGATGGTCTTGGACTGGAGATGGGGAAAGACTTTCCCGACGGTGATCATTTGCGGTCCGTACTGGAGGGAGATGACGGAAACGCCCCGGCGATCGGCGGCGGCCAGGTGATCCTCGAGGGCCCAGCCCTCCTCGGGCCACATGCTGATCAGCACCGTCTCGGCGGCATCGTCCAGGAGATCCCTCGCCTTGGCAAGGAGGGCCTCGTAATCCGTCAACTGCCACAGGGCCGTGTCGGGGGGGCTCAGGGCCACCTTTCTTAGGTTTACCTCCAGGATGGCCGCGGCACTTTCGAATTCCCTTTTTTTCAGCTTCAGGAATTCCAGATAGGGCAGGGGGGTATACAACTGGGGGTCCGTGTTGAGGGTTGACACCAGGCCTTTGACGGTCATCCTGTTGAGGGTCTCGTAGATCTTGGGGCCGGGGACGCCTGATCGGCGACTGATGTCGTTGCCATGGGAAGGACTCTTCTGCAGAAGGGCCAGGTAGGCCCTCGCCTCGTAGAGGGTCAATCCCATTCCCCTGAGGGTCTCGATGGTGGTCTGGATCAGATCACCCTGTCCCTGCGCCACAACCCCACCCCGCAGCTTGGTTTAGGGGTATCACCCCCCGGGGAAGGCTTTATCTCACGCCCCGACCCAGGAGGGACGTTTTGTAACTACACAAGTAGTATAAGAAGCCCTTTCCCATGAGTCAAGCCCTTTTTATCCGGTCACCAGGAGAGGGAGGCGACTGTTCAACCCTTCCGGAGGACCATGCGGATAGCGAGAGAGGGGAAGAGAAAGAACATCAAGGCGCTCACCTTGGCGTAGGCCAGGGAGCCGTAAACCGTGAGGGCGATGTCGTTTCCGGAGAGTCCGAACACCGAGCCGTGGATGTTGTTGATCGAGTCTTGGATCGCCAGGTAGGCCGCGGCGGAGATCACGATCAACGCCAGGGAGAACCAGAAACACCACAGAAGCACCTCTGCCGCTTTTCCAAAGAATTCCTTAACCTCCATATCCCCCACCTCCCTGTTCATCTGTCCCGGTCGATCACTCATAACACAACCCCCGTGGGACGCCAATATATACCTCGTTTGCCCCTTGACAGGTAAGGGCCTATTGCCTACCCTGGCCCCAAATGGGAGGTGAGGCCTTGAGATTGAAAACCGGCGACGAGGCCCCGGAGTTTTCCTTGGCGGCCCATGACGGCTCCAGTGTGACCTTGACGGATTACCGGGGGAGAAAGGTCCTTTTGTATTTTTACCCCCGCGCCGGGACCTCCGGGTGCACCCGCCAGGCCGAGGCGGTACGGGAGGCACGGGCGGAACTGGCAAGGAAGGGTATCGAACCCCTGGGGATCAGTCCGGACAAGCCACAGACCTTGAGGGGTTTCCACGAGCGTCTCGGCCTGAACTTTACCCTCCTGTCCGATTCTGATCGGTCCGTGGCGGCGGCCTATGGGGTCTTGGGTGAGAAGAGCCTTTACGGCAAGAAGGTCGTGGGCGTCATCAGGTCCGTCATGGTCATAGATGAAAGAGGCAGGGTCCTGGGGGCCCGTTACGGGATCAAACCGGAGGAAACCGTCCCCCTGGCCCTATCCTTCCTACCGTAGGAGAGCTTCTGAGGCGAGTTTCCCGAGGTCATTTCGTTTTCTGCGGTGCCTTGAGTCCTTCGGCCCTCATGGCCCGGGCCCTCTCCTTCAGACGCTTCTTGCGGCGTCTCCTTCTCCGATCCAGTTCCTTGCGCCTTTCGATCTTCTTGTGCTTGGACATCAAAAAACCTCCCCATGGGAAAACGGTCGCTTTGGGACGCCCTATCTACCCCTTCAGGCCTCGATAGTCAAGCCGTCATAAGCCAGGTCGATGACGAGGGGACAATGGGGGGCGAAGATCTTGAGATACTCCCGGGCGTCGGCGAGGATCTTGTCGAGCTCCTCGTCGTCGAAGGTATGTTCCGAGTGGAAGAGGCACAGGCGCTTGATCCCGGAATGCACCGCCATCTCCACTCCCGTGATGTTGTTCGAGTGTCCCCAGTTTTCCTTGGGTCCCACGGCGTCCACGTAGGTGTATTGGGCGTCGAAGACGAGCAGATCGGCCTTGCTTACGAATTCGAGATAGGCCGCCGAAAAGGCCCTGTCTTCGTCTTTATGTTCCGCGTCGGTGGAATAGACGACCTTTTTCCCCCCATGGACGAAGGAATAGCCGTACGAGTCGCCCGGGTGGACCTGTTTCAGGGTCGTCACGGTCAGGGGTCCGATCTCGTATGTCCGCCCCGCCTCGAGGGTGATGAAGGAGATCTCCGCCGCCATCGCCTTCAGGGGGACGGGGAAGAAGGGGGTACGCTGCTGGGTTTCGAAGATCGCGCCCAGGTCGGGGTGGAGGCCGTAGATCAGAATCTTGTTGCCTTTGCCATAGGCGGGGGTGAAGAAGGGGAAACCCTGGATGTGGTCCCAATGGGGATGGGAGAGGAAGATGTGGAAGGTCGCCGGTCCTTTGGATGCCGCCCGGTGGCCGAAATCGCGCAGCCCCGTCCCGGCGTCGCACAGGAAGTAATCTTGCCCCACCCCTCGGATCTCCACGCAGGACGTGTTGCCGCCGTATGTGCCCCGGGCGGCGAAGGGGAGGGCGCCGTCGAGGAAACGCTCTATGTCCGTCTCCGATCGGAGTTCCCGATCTCGGGCGGCCCGGACGGCAGCGGCGATCTTCTTGCGGACCTTCTCCGCCGTTAAGGGAGCGGGCAGGGACCCCCGGGATCCCCAAAAATGTAGCTCCATTTTACACTTCCTTCCGGGGAAACGGTAGCTTTTGTAAGCCCTGAAGTCAATTGCTTTGTTTTTTTCCTCGAGGGTCTTTACAGGGGGACAAGAGTAGTTTAAAGAGAGGCCTTCGGTGGTGGGTGACTTTAGATGACCGAGAGGATTCGCATCGTCTTTATGGGGACGCCGGAGTTCGCCGTGCCTCCCCTGAGGGCCCTTGTCAAGGCGGGGTTCCATGTAGCGGCGGTCGTGACCCAGCCCGACCGTCCCGGTGGCCGGGGCCGCCGCCTCCTCGAGCCCCCCGTCAAGGCGACGGCGCGGCTGTACGAGCTGCCCGTGATTCAGCCCGAAAGGGTCAGGGACGAAAGCTTCCTGTCCCTTTTCAAGGATCTTGCCCCCCACCTGGTGGTGGTGGCCGCCTTCGGTCAGATCCTCCCGCGGGTGATCCTCGACACCCCACCTTTGGGCTGCCTCAATGTCCACCCTTCCCTCTTGCCCCGATACCGGGGTGCCGCTCCCATAAACTGGACCCTCATCAGGGGTGAAACCGTGACGGGGGTTACGATCATGCTCATGGACGAAGGGGTGGACACGGGGGATATCCTCCTCCAGAAGGAGACGCCCATCGCGGCGGGGGAGAACTACGATTCCCTCCATGAGCGTCTCTCCTTGATGGGAGCGGAGCTCCTCGTCGAGGCGATCCCGGCCTGGGAGCGGGGGCAACTCTCCCGCCGCCCTCAGGATCACGAGGGGGCGACCTACGCCCCGCGCTTGAAGAGGGAGGACGGTTTGATTCGTTGGGAGCGGGGAGGACGGGAGGTCGTCAATCTCATCCGGGGCCTTTCCTCCGTCCCCGGGGCCTATACCTATCTCGAGGGGAGGATCTTGAAGGTCTTCGCGGCCCGGTTTACGACCGGGGATACGGGTGTCCCCCCCGGTACCGTCGGCAAGGGCGACGGCAGGGAGATCCCCGTGTCTGTGAGCGACGGTTGGGTCTCCCTCCAGGAGGTCCAACTGGAAGGGAAGAAAAAGATGGCGGCGGCCGATTTCCTCCGTGGTTTCCCCCTCTCCCCGGGACGGCGCCTTGGTCAGTAACGCCATGGCGCATCGGCCGACAGCCGCCAATGCGGCACGTTATTGGGCCGTCCATATCCTCAATTGCCTGGAGAAAGGCCGTTCCTTCGCCGAGAGCCTCCTGGATCGGTGCCTGAGGAAGAACATCCCCGATCCCAGAGACCGGCGGCTGCTGACGGAGCTGGTCTACGGCACCCTCCGGATGAGGGGTTACTGCGATTGGCTCATCGGCCGTTATCTGAAAAGACCCCTCGCCTCCCTCAACCCCCCCGTTTTGAACATCCTCCGTACGGGTCTCTACCAGCACTTCCACATGGACAGGATACCCCCCTTCGCCATCGTCCACGAGGCGGTGAAACTCACGAGGGAGTTTCGAGGGGGCAGCGAGGACTTGGTGAATGCCGTCCTCAGGAGGGTATTCCGTTGTCATTCCGAGCCGCCGCTCCCGCGCCTGGAACGGGAGAGTCCCTTGTATCTCTCCATCGTCCATTCCCATCCCCTATGGCTTGTGGAGAAGTGGCTGGACCTCTTCGGCCCCCAGGAGACGGAGGCCCTCTGCCGCGCCGACAACGCCGTGCCGCCCGTCGTGGTGAGGGTTAATACCTTGCGTGCCGACCGGGAATCGGTTAGGGAAGGCCTGACGGCGGAGGGGATGAGGGCGGAAGAGACGCCGTACTCCCCCGACGGTCTTATTGTCAAGGATGCCCGGCAGCCCCTCTGGGAAACGGCCGCCTACAAGCGGGGGGAGATCCAGGTCCAGGACGAGGCCTCCCAGCTCGTTTCCTATTGCCTGGCGCCGCGAAGGGGTGAGGTGATCCTCGACCTCTGCGCCGGTGTGGGGGGGAAGACGAGCCACATGGCCGCCCTGATGGGAAACGAGGGCCGGATCGTCGCCGTGGATGCCAGTGTCGGGAGACTGCAGGCCCAGCGGCGCCTCCTCGAGCGACTGGGGGTCCGGATCGTAACTCCCTTGAGGGCGGACGCGACGCAGGATTTGGGACCCGAGTTCTTGGCGGCCTTCGACCGGGTCCTCGTCGACGCCCCCTGTTCCGGTTTGGGGACCCTGAGGCGCGCCCCGGAGATAAGATGGCGGAGGGACACGTCCCGTCTGGACAAGATGACCTCCCTCCAGCGTCTGCTCCTCCGGCGGGCCGCCGCCTATGTGCGGCCGGGGGGGGTGGTAGTATACGCCACCTGTAGTGTCTTGCCCGAGGAGAATGAAGAGATCGTAGGGGACTTCTTAGATGAGAACGGGGGGTTCGAGGTGGCCGGGCCGGAAGGCCTGGATCCCTCGCTCACGGACGGGGACGGCTTCTTCCGCACCTATCCCCACCGGCACGACACGGACGGCTTTTTCGGGGCCGTCTTGATCCGCAGGAGTTAGAAAGCCATGAGAAAGTTTTTGCTGGTCTTGTCCCTGGGCTTTGTCTTCGCCTGTGCCACTCCGGGGCCGGTTTTGTATCCCAACGCCCATCTCAAGAAGGTGGGGGAGGAGCAGGCCCGGAGGGACATCGCCGCCTGTGAACAGTTGGCCCAGGCATACGTGGAGTCGGATGAGGGCAAGAAGGTGGCCATGAGCACCGCCGCCGGCGCCGCCGGGGGCGCCGTGGTCGGCGGGGCCGTCGGGGCCGTGACGGGGCACCTTGGCCGGGGACTGGGGGTCGGGGCCGCGGGTGGGGCGGCCGCCGGCCTGGTGCGCGGGGTTGCCAAGGCCTCGGAACCCTCCCCCCTCTACAAGCGGTTTGTGGAGAGATGTCTCAGGGAGCGGGGTTATGAACCCCTGGGCTGGCGATAGAGGACCCGGGATCCCTGGTGAGGAAAGGATAAATTATCTCAGAAAGGAAAGATCATGAGCGAAGAGATTATCTGGAAGAAGACCCATTGCGCCCGCATGGACCACGGGGGGTGCGCCCTCCTGGTGGGTGTCAAGGACAACCGTATCGTCTCGATCAAGGGGGACCCCGACGGTTTCTTGAATCAGGGCTACATCTGTCCCAAGGGCGCCCTTTCCGGGGAGCGCCTCAACCATCCGTCGCGTCTCCGCCGCCCCCTGAGGCGCGCGGGGGCCCGGGGGGAGGGGAAATGGCAGCCCATCTCGTGGGAGGAGGCCCTGGGGACCATCGCGGAAAACCTCAGGGCGATCCGGGAAAAACACGGTGCCCGGGCCGTGGCCTTCGGCGTGGGCATGCCCAAGGGCCTCGACCACTTTTTCCAGATCCGCCTGGCTAATCTTTTCGGTTCCCCCAACGTCGTGGCCTCCCAGGACGTCTGCCACGCCCCGCGGGAGATCACGGGGATCCACACCTGCGGGTTCTACCCCGTCGTTGATCTCCACCACAAGAGCGCCCTCGTCGTCCTCTGGGGCAGCAACATCACCTCCACCAACGAAGAGGGGGAGATCAACAGCCTCTTGATGAGGCAGCTCAAAGAGGGGACGGACCTCATCGTCATCGACCCGCGGCGGATTGATCTCGTGTCGAAGGCCAAGATGTGGCTTCGCCTCCGGCCCGGGACGGACGCCGCCCTGGCCCTGGCGTTTCTCAACGTCATCATCGAGGAAGGGCTCTACGACCGGGAGTTCGTCGAGAAATGGACCCATGGGTTCCCGGACCTCGCCCGCCACGTGCGGGACTACACCCCCGAGAAGATGGCCGGTGTGACCTGGGTCCCCGCCGACGACATCCGCCGGGCCGCCCGGGCCTACGCCGCCGCCAAGCCGGCCGCCCTCCAGTGGGGAAACCCCATCGAGCACAACATCCACACCTTCGATGCCACCCGAGCCCTCATCTGCCTCATGGCCGTCACGGGCAACCTGGACGTCCCCGGGGGGAACGTGGAGGCCCGGGACCCGAAAATCATGGGCCTCGGCCCCTTCGTGCGGGCAGACCTCATCCCCGAGAAGCGCAAAGAGATGATCAGCGCCTACCACGGGATCATCCCACGCCTCATGACCGTCTCCCCCGCCTATTTCCGCAAGGCCGTTCTGGAAGGAGTCCCTTATCCCGTCCGCGGTTTCTACGCCATGTGCTCCAACCCCATGCTCTCCTACGCCGACAGCGAACTCACGTACAAAGCATTGACGTCTTTGGATTTCTTCGCGATCTCGGACGTTTTCATGACCCCCTCGGCGGCTTTGGCCGACATCGTCCTGCCCGCGGCGACCTCCTTCGAATACGACGACATCGGCCATTACGGCATCGGTCACGGTTATATCCTCGCCCGGCCCCAGGTGGTGGAGCCCCCCGAGGAATGCTGGCCGGACCCGAAGATCATCAACGAGCTGGGGAAGCTCATGACCCCGCCGGAGCTCTGGCATGACGACTGGCGGAGGTTTCTCGACGATCTCCTCGCCCCCGCCGGCCTGACCTATGGGGAGTTCTGCCAGAGGGGTTATCTCAAGGGTCCCGATATCCCGCGGGGATACGAGGCCAAGGGTTTCAAGACGCCGACGACGAAGGTGGAGTTGGTCCTCTCCGTGGCCGAGAAATTCCGCCTCAAGCCCCTGCCCTCTTTCGACGGCTTCCCCGAGGCGGAGGACGACTCCTATCCCCTCCTCCTCACCAGCGCCAAGAGCCGCTATTATCTCCACTCCTCCTACCGCTGGATCGAAAGACTAAGAAAGCTCCGCCCGGAACCGTTGGTGGAGATCCATCCCGAAACGGCCAAAGGTCTCGGCATCTCCGAGGGCGACGAGGTCCTCATCGAGACCCCCAGGGGCGGTATCATACAGAAGGCCCGCCTCTGCGAGGGCATCGATCCCCGCGTCGTATGCGCCGCCCATGGATGGTGGTTCCCCGAGGGGGATCCGGCGACCCAGTACGAATGGCGGCGTTCGAACTTCAACATGCTGACCTCCGTGGAGAGATTGGGGAAGGAATACGCCACGCCGAACCTCAAGGCCCTCCCCTGCCGCATCCGCAAGCTCTGACGGCGCGACGGGGATATCAGGGCCAGATGAGGAGGCCGACGCGGTAGGCCGCGGCGCCCGCCGCGAGGGAGACGACGAGCATGAGGAGAAAGGAGGCGGCGAACCAGCGCCGGTCTTCCATCTCCCTCGCCATGACGGCGGCGGTGGCGGCGCAGGGGAGAAAGAGCATCAAGACGGTGAGAAAGGCCAGGGCGGAGGCGGGGCCGACGGCGGCGGGCATGGTCGCGGCGAGACCCTCCTTGCCCACTCCGTAGAGGATCCCGAGGGTGGCCACGGCGTTCTCCTTCGCGATCAGGCCCGTCAGGAGGGCGGTGATCATCTTCCAATCCAGACCCACGAAGGCTCCGAGAGGTTCGAGAGACCGGCCGATGACGGCCAGGAGACTCTCCTCCACGCGCCCGGAGGGCAGATAGGAGAGAAACCACACCCCGATGGAGACGGCCAGGATGACCGTCCCCGCCTTCTTCACGAAGGCCAGGGTCCGGATCCAGACGGCCGTGCCGATGGTCCGTGGGTCGGGCTTGTGGTAGAGGGGGAGTTCCATGATGAAGGGCATGGGTTCCTCCTTCTTCAGGAGGAGTTTCACCGCCATCCCTGCCAGGCCCAGGACGAGGAAATTGACGGCCACGAGGGACCAGCTGACCACGGCCGCCGCGGCGGGGAACATGAATCCGCTGACGAGGGTCAATACCGCCAGGCGGGCCGAGCAGGGCACAAAGGGCGAAAGGAGGATGGTGAGGAGTTTTTCCCTCCGGGACTCGACGATCCGCGCCCCCAGGACGGCGGGGACGTTACAGCCCAGGCCGAGGCACAGGGGGATGACGCTCTTGCCGTGGAGCCCGATGAGGTGCATGAAGCGGTCCATCACAAAGGCCGCCCGCGCCATATAGCCCACGTCCTCCAGGACGGCCATGACGACGAAGAAGATGACCAGAACGGGCAAGAGGGTGAGGACCGAGCCCACGCCGCCGATGACGCCGTCCGTAAGGAGGCCCCTCACCCAGCCCGGCATGGTCGACAGGAGGGGTTGAGCCCAGTCCAAAAAGCGTCCCATGAGATCCTCGATCAGCCTCTGGACGGGATAGCCGATCCGGTACGTGACGAAGAAGACGAAGGCGAAGACGGCCAGGAGGAAGGGGATGCCGAAGACAGGCCGGGTCAGGATATGATCGATCCGGTCCGTAAAGACGACCTGCCCCATCTGGAACCGTGAGACGGCGGCCCTCGTGACGGCTTCGATCCAGTCGTAGCGTCCCCCCACGACGGCATGGAGGGCGTCTTCGTGGAGGAGGAAGATGTTTCTTATGCGGCCCCACACGTCCGGCGGGAGATGCGCCTCCACCCTCGCCGCGATCTCCGGGTCCCCCTCCATCAATTTCGTCGTCAGCCATTTGGTGGGGGGGAGGTCCTTTCCCTGCCGGACCCCCAGGTGCCTCTGGAGAAGTCCCTCCACCTCCTCGAAGACGTCCCGGTGGTCCGGGGCGACGAGGGGGATCGTCGGTCGATAGGCCTCACCGCCTTCGAGGAAGGAGAGGACCCGATCGACGAGTTCCCGGATGCCCTCGTTCCTCGTCGCCGTCATGGCGACGACGGGGATGCCCAAGGCCTCGTGGAGGGAGCGGATGTTGATCCTGATGCCCCGCTTCTGGGCCACGTCGATCATGTTCACCGCGAGGATCACGGGTTTTTGCAGGAGAAGGAGCTCCGCCAGGAGGTAGAGGCCCCGCTCCAGGGCGGCGGCACTGACGATGAGGACGATGATGTCGGGGTCCTCCGTGAGGATGAAATCCCGCGCCACCCGTTCCTCCTCGGAGAAGGCGGTCAGGCTGTAGGTCCCGGGGAGGTCCACGATGCGCAGCGTCACGGCACCGCACTCGTGGAGGCCCTCCTTCTTCTCCACCGTCTTGCCCGGCCAGTTCCCTACGTGCTGGGAGAGGCCCGTGAGGATGTTGAAGACCGTCGACTTCCCCACGTTGGGCTGACCGGCGAGGGCGACGAGAAAACGGCGCCGTTCCCTCTCTTCCGGTGGCGGCGCACAGACCGCCGCGTCTTGGGGGATGACGAGGATCTTCTCGATCTCCCCGTGCCCCAAGGCGACGCGTGTGTCCCCCACCTCGATCATGCATAGGCCCCCGGGGCTCTGGAGGACCGTGACGCGGACCCCCGGGACGATGCCAAGGGCCGCGAGACGAGCGGAGAGGTTACGACCGCCCCCGATGGAGCGGATAACACCCTCCTGTCCCTCCTTGAGCTCCGAGAGGGGTAGACCGGGAGAGGCACTGAGGCCGTTTTCCATCATAACTTGCCCTCATACCATGAAGGCGCCTTGATAAGTAGAGAAAAATCTGGTCCTATGGGAAGGGGAGGAAGGGCCCGTGGCGCCTGAGCCATTGGCGTCGCCGACGGTAATCGGGGAGGATACGGGAGACGGTGTCCCAAAACCGTCGGGAGTGATCCTTGACGGCGATATGGGCGAGTTCGTGGACGACGATGTAATCGATCACCTCGGGCGGGACCATCATGAGACGCCAAGGGAAGGCAAGACAATTCCGGGGGGAACAGGATCCCCAACGCCTGCGGGCGTCGGTGATCCTCAGGCCCTTAGGTTTCAAGCCGCTGGCGCCGCCGTAGAAGGACACGCGGCCGGGAAGGTATTCGGCCGCCCGGCGGCCGTACCAAGCGGCGGCCAGGGGCTCCAGGCGGTCCTTCATCCCGTCGGGGATGACAAAACGCCCCTCCTGGAGGGAGAAGGTGTTCCAGGGCCCTTCCGCGACGACCAGGGGATGGGGAACGCCGAGATAGGGGAGGGAGTCGGGATCACGCCCTCGCCTCAACACCCTTACCCGGTCCTCGATCCAGGATCGTCTTTCCCGAAGGAGGTCCTCGATGTGGTCGTCGGTTGCCGCCAGGGGTGCCCGAATCTCCACGGTGCCGTCGGCCAGGACCTTCAAGGCGATGGTGCGGCGCCTCAAGCGGCTCCGGACGATGTGGTAGGTGAGATCCATGGGCGCCTCTCTAACCGAGAAGGTGAAAAAAGGAAAAGGAATTTTCTCTCCGGCGGCGGTCCGCGAGGAAAGGAGTTTTGAGATGGAAAGGGGAGATCGTCCTTGGGGTTACTACGTAGTCCTGGCGGACGAGGAGGACCACAAGGTCAAGCGCATCGTCGTGAGACCGAACCGTCGCCTGAGCCTCCAGAGGCATCGGCGGCGGGATGAGCACTGGTTTGTCCTGGCGGGCGAGGGTGTCATTACGTTGGGGGACCGGGAGATCACCGTCGGTCCCGGCGACAGCGTGGACATCCCCCGGGGGACGGCCCACCGTATCGCCGCGGTGGGGAAGGAAGACCTCCGCTACATAGAGGTTCAGAGGGGTGATTACTTCGGTGAAGACGACATCGAGCGCCTCGAGGACGATTACGGTCGCCTCTGAGGGTTTTGCGGGCTCCGGAAAGGGGAGGGAGGCCCGGGATCTAAAGCTCGAAGGAGAAACTGTTACTGACGCCGACGCATTGCAGGGAGGAACCCCTCTGGCTGGCTATCTCGCGGCACCGCTGTAGGATCTCCTCCACCCCCTGATCCGTTCTTTCCTGGTTGTGGTGGAAGAGGCCGAGGGTCTTCACCCCCGCCTCCAGGGAGAGACGGAGGGCGTCGGTGAAGGTGGAGTGCCCCCAGGTCTTTTTGTAGTCCTCGTCGGTGAACTCCGTGTCGTGGATAAGGAGGTCGGCCCCACGGGCGAAATCGCGGTAGGCCGCGAAATCCATGCCGCCGGGGTGGATGTAGGAGAGCTCGTTGTCCGTGAGAAAGACGAAGCTCTTGCCGTCTTCCTCGAACCGGTAACCCACCCCCTGATTGGGGTGGCTAAGGGGTATGGACGAGACCTTGAGGGATTTCAAGGTAAAATCTTCACTACAGGCCTGGTGGTAATCGATGTTGCAGTGGATCTCCTCGTAGGCCACGGGGAAGTGGGGGGGGGCCATGACGTTGGAGATCATCTCCTTGACGGTGGCCTGGGCGTAGGAACAGCCGTACATGTTGATGTTGACCGAACTGAGGTAGATAGGTTTGAAGAAGGGAAAACCGATGAGATGATCCCAGTGGCCGTGGGTGAAAAACATGGTGAAGTCGCGCCTTCCTTCCTTCAGGAGGGCGTTGCCAAGGCGGCGTATCCCCGATCCGGCGTCGATGATGATGATGTCGTCGTCCTTGGTCCGGACCTCGACACAAGTCGTGTCCCCGCCGTATTTCAGGTATTCATCCCCTGAGACGGGTATGGAACCGCGGGCGCCCCAGCATCGTATGATCATGAGCGGACCTTCTGAGTTATGAACTATTTTTTAGCAACTTACAGATGGATCGAGATGTTTGTCAAGAAATAAGATGGGCAGATGTATTCTGGACGGCAGATATCCCTTTACCCCCGACGCGGGCCCTGTTACATAGGCAGACGCCGGAGACGGAGACCATCATATCCTTAAATTGAGGAGGAGAGTGTCATGGACTGGGGGATGAAAAATCGCATGTCTCACCTTATTCAAGCCGATGGGCGCTGTTTCTTCCTGCCCATCGATCACGGCTACTTCCAGGGGCCGACGTCCTGTCTGGAGAAACCTGGCGAGACCATCCGCCCCCTTCTCCCGTACTGCGACGCCCTGTTCGTCACCCGGGGGGTCTTGAGGGCGGCTGTCCCTCCGGAGAACACGAAACCCATCATCCTCCGTGTCTCGGGGGGGACGAGCGTCGTCGGGGGCGACTTGGCAAACGAGGGCTTGACGACCTCCATAGAGGAGATCGTCCGTCTCAACGCCGCCGCCGTGGGGGTGTCCATCTTCGTCGGCAGCGACTACGAGCGGCAGAGCCTCCTCAACCTCGCCGAGATGGTCAACATGTGCGAGGATTTCGGGATCCCCGTCATGGCCGTCACCGCCGTGGGCAAGGAGCTGGAGAAGAGGGACGCCCGTTACCTGGCCCTGGCCTCGCGCATCGCCGCCGAGTTGGGGGCCCGGGTCGTGAAGACCTATTGGTGCCCCGATTTCGGGAAGGTCGTGGAAGGCTGCCCCGTGCCCGTGGTGATGGCGGGGGGGCCGAAATGCGAGACGGAGCGGGAGGTGATGGAATTCGTCTATGACGGCATGATGAACGGGGCGGCGGGGCTGAACCTCGGCCGGAACGTCTGGCAGAACCCTCATCCCGTGGCCATGATGAGGGCCCTGCGGGCGATCATCCACGAAAACGCCACGGTTGGGACGGCCATGGAGATCTTCAAGGAGGTGCGGGAGGCGGAGCAAAAGGGGCGGAAGGTCAGGAAGAGAAAGGGGTAAGGGCGTGCGCGTCGCCGTCTACTACCATAACGAGGATGTCCGGGTCGAGGAGCGGCCGGTGCCCGCCATCGGCCCCGGGGAGATGCTCGTCCGGGTCATGGCCAGCGGCATCTGCGGCAGCGACGTCATGGAATGGTACCGCCGCCGGAAGGCCCCCGTCGTCCTGGGTCACGAGATCGCCGGCGACGTCGTCGAGGTCGGCGCAGGCGTTGAGGCGTACAGGGAGGGACAGCGGGTCTTCGTCTCCCACCACATCCCCTGCAACACCTGCCGCCTCTGTCTTCGGGGATGCCATACGGCCTGCGAGACTCTCCATACGACCAACTACGACCCGGGAGGATTTGCCGAGTATCTCCGGGTTCCGGCCCTGAACGTGGACCGTGGGGTCTTCCCCCTGCCGGAGGGGATGTCCTACGAGGAGGGGGTCTTCATCGAGCCCCTCGCCTGTGTGGTCCGGGGACAGCGTCTGGCCGGATTCCAACCCGGATGGTCCGTCCTCGTCCTGGGCAGCGGTATCTCGGGCATGCTCCACATCCTCCTGGCCCGCGCCCAGGGGGCGGGGCTGATCATGGCGACGGACGTCAACCCCTTTCGCCTCTCCCTCGCCGAGGGCCTGGGGGGGGCCGTGGTCAGGGCCGCCGGGGGAGATACGGCCGCCTGGGTCCGGGAGGTGAACGGGGGGCGCCTGGCCGATCTGGTCGTCGTCTGTGCCGGGGTCCTATCGGCCTTCGAGGAGGCCCTCCGCTGTGTGGAAAGGGGGGGCGTGGTCCTGTGTTTCGCCACTACGGGGCCCGATGAGAAACTCTCGGTGCCGTTGAACGAGTTTTGGCGCAACGAGATCAAGCTCATGCCGTCTTACGGCAACGCCCCCCTCGACGCCGTGGTGGCCATGGATCTCATCCGCCACCGCCGTGTCGATGTCCTGCCCCTCATCACCCACCGCCTGCCCCTGGAAAGGATCCAGGAAGGGTTCCGCCTCGTCGCCGGGGGCGGTCCCTCCCTCAAGGTGGTCATCGAGCCTCACGGCAGACCGGATTCGTGACGGACCAGCGGGAAAAGATCGCGGCGGACTTCCACAGATGGGAGGAAAAGCTCCTCCACCGCCCCCGCCCCGAGGCCAGGGCCCTGACCATGGCCGTCCGGACGGCCGAGGGGGCCCTGGTGTGGAACGACGACGATCCCGGTCCGAGGGAGTTGTTGGCGCCCCTTTTGGAACGCTTAGGGAGACGGACCGTCCTCTTCGCCCGGGGGGCGGAACCTTACGGGTCCGTCATGGGGGCCCTGACGGCGGGGGGGGAGGCGGAGATCCATCCGCGGGATTTCGAGACCCGCATCTTCCTGATGGACCTGCCCGTCGTCAGGGAGCTTTCCGTCGCTTCCCTCGTGGGCGCCCTCCGTAGGCGCAGGGCGGTCCTCGTCCCCCCGGCGGGCGTCGTCGTCGCCGTGAAGGGGGACGTCACCCTGGCCTCCGTCCTTTACAGCGCCGTCTGTTTCGCCTGTTACGTGAAGTTCCTCGGTGATCTCCTCGCGGGCGGACCCTGGGGCCCCCTGTGGGAGAGGGCCCTGGGGGAGGTCTTGTCCTTTCTGGAGCGACGGAGTGATGACGATTCCGGTCCCTTGGCCATGGGGCCCTTCACGAAGGCCGACACGGCCGTGGGGGCGGTCATCGAGGCGGGACGCCGGGTGGTGGAGGAAGGGCTCGTCAACGCCAGTTTCGGCAACGTCTCCTACCGTCTGGGCGGGAGGATCTACATCAGCGGGAGGGCCGCGCCCTTGGACGAGCTGGAAGGGAGGGTCGTGGCCGTGGACATCGCCCAAACGGAAGAAGAGGCGCCAGGGGCCTCGACGGAGTACCCCACCCATCGGGGGATCGTCTCGTCCGGCCCCTACCGGGCCGTCCTCCACGGGCACCCGCCTTTTGCCGTGACCCTGTCCATGGAGTGCCCCGAACGCCCGGGGTGCCCCGCCCGGGATGACTGCGGCCGCTTCTGCCCCGTCCGCCGGGAGGTCGTGGGGTTTCCCGTCGTGTCAGGGGATGCGGGCGGGGGCCCGACGGGCCTGTCCCGCACCGTCCCGCCGGCGATGGACGAACGGGGAGGGGTGATCGTTTACGGCCACGGCGTCTTCACGGCGGGACGCGACGATTTCCGCGGGGCCCTGGAGATCTTAAGGAGGATCGAGGACAGGAGTCGGGAGACCCTCTTCGGGACCCTGAGGAGGAGGGGAATCCTTTAGTGGTCCTCGTCAGAAGATACCGGCGGCCAGGCCGCCCGCCAGGACGCCCCCCATCTCCCGGCAACGGGCCAGGATCTCTTCCGTGAGGCGGCCCTTGGCGATGATGGGGGGATGGACGGTCTTGAACTTGTAGCCCAAGGCGATGCGTTCGATGGCCTTCAGGGCTCCTGTGCCGTCGTTCCCGGCGCTGATGAAGACGGCGAAGGGTTTTCTGAAGACCTTGCCCTGGGCGCCGTAGAAGGTCCGGTCGAAGAAGTCCTTCACCAGACCCGCCATGTACCCGAAATTCTCCGGGCTGCCGACGGCGAGACCATCCGCCGTCAGCAGGTCGTCCAGGGTGGCCTCCTGGGCCTTCTTGACGACGACGACGGTATCCTCGATGGCCGCGGCGCCGGCGGCGACCTCTTTGGCCATCCTTTCCGTGTTACCCGTCTGCGAGGAATAGACGATCAGGATCTTCGCCATCGCGCTCCCCTTCCCCATAAAATGGTTGTGATGAGAGGGATTGTCTTCTACAATAACAATACGGACTCGTCAACCCGCCGTCGCACGAGGGGGGGCGAGAGGGGGTGTAGCGTGAAGAGGGTCTTGATCTTACTGTGTCTGCTTCTCCTGCCTCTAACGGGCCGGGCCGAGGGGGACGAGAAATCGTGGCGCTTTGTCGGTTTCACCCGTTACCGAGACGCCATGTACGTCGACATGACCAGGGTGACGGAGGGAAAGGACCGGACGCTCACGGTCTGGACGAGGGTCAAACCGGCCCCCAAGAGTATCTTGAGAAACCGTCTGCAGGGAGAGTTCAAGAAGGCCCGCCGCTCCGTAAAGGAGCTCGCCTCCGTGGAGCAGCAGAAGGAGCTCGACTGTCGACGTGAGCGTATCCGCCACCTGAGGACCGTCTATCGCGACCGAGAGGGTCGGGTCCTCATCGACAGGAAGAGCCCCGCGTCCCTATGGCAGCTCGTCGGCCCCGCGGGTCTGTGGCGTTCCCTGAGCGACAACGTCTGTCCCGCGGCGGCTGGTAAGGCGGGTCCTACTTGAGGATGATCCTGCCTTCGGACAGGGGCGCGTTGGGCACCACGATCCGGGACTGCTCCTGGCGTTGCATCGCCTCGGCCTCGGCGACCATCCGGGCGATGAACTCGTTCATCGTCTCGGGGAATTTGTCCGCCGCCTGCTGAAGATTGCGGGCCTCGATGGGGAACTGTATCGGCAACGCACCGTGGGGGGTCATGATCCTCGTCTGACCGAAAAAGAGGATCTTGCGGCCCTTGTCGATCTCCCCGTTGGCCTTGACGGGGGTAAGCTGGCGGATGCTCGCCACCTTCAGGTCCGTGAACACCTCTTCCCGGTAGAGGTTCTGCAGATCGATCCGGACCTGAAGCTGGGGGGTTTCTTCTGTCGGCATGGAGGCCCTCCTGATAGAGAATGGTTTGCCCTATCACACCCCGCGGGTAAAATCATCCCCTTTCGGCGGGTGATGGTTTTTGGTCCGGGACATTTGGATAAAGGGAGAAAAAGGGAACCATGAACATCTTCAAGCAGGCGGCGTTGCGGATCTACGATGAGGCCAGGCATCAGGGGCGTCTGGTGACCGGCGGGGGTCTCGCGGAACTAAAGGAACTGGCCCTCAGTCAGGAGGGGGTGATCCAGACGCAGCTCGGTTCCGTGGCCGCCGATTCGGAACCCATGTCCCGTTCCGCTCCCCATACGAAAAACAGCGTGGACAGTCCCTTCGGACCCGAGGAGGAGGCGTTGGCCCACCAGGCGGTGGAGGTCTTGGGTAGGGAGCGTATCATCGCCCTGGACACCATCATCGGCGACGGGACGGAGGGCGTCACGGCCCGTTTCCTCATCCCGGAACAGTACGCCCAGCTCGCCTACGGTCTGAAGCTCCTCTTCGACCACCCCGCGCCGCGGCAGGTCGAGGACCCCACCTACACCATCATCTACTTCACGGACCAGGCCTTCGAGTACAACAAATCACGGAAGCTTCTGGACAAGGATATCACCGTCCGTCTCATGATGGGCCACAAGCGGGGCGATCAGGTCAAGATCTGCCGCAACACCATCTACCTGGGGGAGGGGAAGAAGGGGGTCTTCCAGTTCGAGGATTGGCGGGTCAAGGCCATCGACAAAACGGGCATCTTCCTCCACGCCGGCGCCAGGTGCGACCGCCTTTGGATCTACGATCCCAAGACGGAGCGACCGGAACTCGAGGAGGTCGTCACGGCCGTGTCGGGTCTCACGGCGACGGGCAAGACCACCACCCTGTGCCGCCGCCTGGCGAAGATGCCCCGTGAGACCTCGGAGATGATCGGTGACGACGGTGGGACCTTCGGTTACGACGGGAGCTACAGCGCCTTCGAGATCGGGGGGCTCTACGTGAAGACGGAGGGGCTCGATGAAAGCCAGCCCGAGATCCTCAGGGCGGCCGAGTCCCGGGAGGCCTTCCTGGAGAACGTCGCCATCACTAAGTATCCCTATATGCCCGATTTCCGGGACATTTCCAAGACGGGTAACGGCAGGGCCGTGGTGAGGAGGGAAAACCTGGAGATCGCCTCCCCCTCCCTCCGGGCCCGGCGGGTCCACTACATCATCATCCTGACGAGGAACCCCCTGATCAACGTCATCAGCATGCTGACGCCCGAGCAGGCCACGATGCAGTTCATCTACGGCGAGTCCATAGAGAGCACGGGGGGCAACCCGGAAGAGGCCGGCGCCTTCAAGCGGGTCTTTTTCCTCGACCCCTTCATCGCCGGGGATCGCCTGGAACACGCCATGATCTTCTACGATATCGTCAGGAAAAACGGCATCCGCTGTTTCTTGGCCAACACGGGGACCATCGGGCCCCGTGAGGAGAAGGTCAGCCTCCGTCAATCCCTTTCGGCCTACAACGATCTCGTCCGGCGACAGCTCCGCTTCAGTTACGAGCCCGATTACCTCGGCTACCGTTACCCCATCCAGTGCGACCGGGCGAATCTCGACCTCATGAACGCCCAGCGGCTGTTCGCGGACCGTGACCAGGCCAAGAGATGGGTGGAAGAGTTCCTCAGGGGGAGGCGGCGCTTCCTCGAGGCCTTCGAGGGCACCTACGGTCCCATACCGGGGAACATCCGGGAGTCCCTGCCCTATGCCTCAAGAGGTTGAAGGCCCCTTGTCGGATGGGCCGTCCTTCTCCTTCATCGCCCAGAAGACGGCGTTGGGGTTGACCAGGGGGTTGGAGACGCAGGCGGGGCAAAAGTACGTGGGGATGACGGTGCCGCAGCCCTCGGCGAGGAGCTCGAAGCGGGCGCACCGCTCGCAGAGGGGACGACGGCAGTCGGCGCAGAGGGCGAAGACCTTGGGGCTGCCGCAACAGGCGCAGACCGTCATCACCCTAACCCCCGCCGTGCCAGGCCCCGTAGGGGTTGGTGCGGACGTCCCTGAGACAGGTGGGGCAGAAAACCTTGGTGTCCACGTGGCCGCAACCGTAACCCCACAGGTCGAAGTCACGGCACCGGACGCACAGGGGTATTTCGCACCCGTCGCAGTAGATCACGGCGGGGACGGCCCCGCAGACGCCGCACGCGATACCTTCGCCTTGGACGATCCTCATGGGCGGGACGCTATCAGATAATCTCGCGGCGCGCAAGGCGCGAGTGAGAAAAAAGGGGCCGCGGGGGACGGGTGTCGCTGTCGCCCTGTTGGCGGTGATCATCGCCGCCTTTCCGTCTTTCGCCGTCGATGCCCCCCCCTTGGGTTACAGGGTCGTCCGTTCCTATCCCCACGACCCGGCGGCCTTCACCCAGGGCCTCGCCTATGAAGGGGGATTCCTGTACGAGGGAACGGGTCTCGAGGGCCGTTCCTCCCTGAGGAAGGTGGACCTCAGGACGGGGAGAGTCTTGATGAGGCGGGATCTGGAGGGACCCCTGTTCGGGGAGGGCATCACCATCATCGGCGACCGGATCGTCCAGCTGACGTGGCGTCATCACCTGGCCTTCGTCTACGACAAGGGTACCTTCCGCACCGTCCGTACCTTCTCTTTCCCCTGCGAGGCCTGGGGGATCGCCGGCGACGGGAAGAGGCTCTACATCAGTGACGGGACGGACCGCCTCCACGTCCTCGACGGGGAGACCTACGAGGAGGGGGGTGTCATCAGGGTCCGGGACGGGCGGGGGCCCCTTGCACGTTTGAACGAGTTGGAGTATGTGAGGGGCTGGATCTTTGCCAATGTCTGGGGGGAAGACGTGATCGCCGTCATCGACCCGAAAGACGGGACGGTCAAGGCCCGCCTCGACCTCGGCGGTCTCTACGTCTCCCCGCGGGGCAGGGGCGGAGAGGATTGCCTCAACGGCATCGCCTACGACCGGGAGGGGGACCGGTTGTTCGTCACGGGCAAGCTCTGGCCCCGGGTCTTCGAGCTCAAGATCCGTTGGCGTGATCTCAGGGGGAAAGAGAAGAAAAGGGGGGCATTATGGAAAGAAAATTGAATCCCGCCCACGTGGAGGCCGTTTGCCGGTATGTGAGCAACAGTCCCTATTTCAAGCTCCTGTCCATGGAGCTGAGGGATATGGGTTTCGGCTGGGCCGTCGTCACCCTCAACGTCCTCGAGAAGCACCTCCAGGCCTTCGGTTTCGTCCACGGCGGCCTCTGCGCCTCCGTCATCGACACGGCCGCCTTCTGGTCCGCCTACTGCGAACTGGATGAGGACGTGGGGATCACCACGACGGACCTGAAGGTCAATTACCTCTCACCCTTCAAATCGGGGGTCCTCACGGTCCGCGGTCACTGCATCAAGATGGGCAAGACCCTGGGCCTGACGGAAGCGACGATCAACGACGAGCGGGGGAGGATCATCTCCCACGGCACCTCGACCCTCGTCGTCCTGCCCGGTCACGGCCTCGCCGGTTCCCCCGATCTGCCGCCCAAGTTTCTGTAGGGGCCGCCGGAGGGGTTATTCGGTCCTCAGGCCATGTTCTTGGCCAGGAACTTCAGCATCTGCTTGAATACCCCCTCCAGGATGTCCGCCGCGAGGAAATAGGAAGGCATCTTCTCGTAGAACTCGGCCGTCACGGCCCGGGCGGCGGCGTCCAGGTCCCCCGTCCGGCGCAGGACGTCCTCCATGTAGGCCCGCCATTTCTTCGTCTCCTCGAGGGTGAGGGCGATGAAGGTCCCCGCCTCTTCCCCCGTCAGGTAGCCGTAGTGGTCGGCGCAGAGGTAATCTACGGGCAGGGGGAGGAGGCGTTCGAGGCTCTCGGCGTACTGGGTGAAGTTGGTGTTCGCCGAAGGGAAAGAGGTGTCCCCGAAGGGGATCCCGCCCCCGTCGGAGGCGAAGAGGGCCTTCCGCTCCGGTTCGTAGGCCGTGATGGAACAGTTGGTGTGACCGGGGGTGTGCATGATCTGGAGGGAGACCCCCCCCAGCTCGATCTTGTCCCCCTCGCCCACGGAGACACCCGTCATATCGTCGCGCCAGGCGTGATCGTAGGCGGAGAGGGCCTCCTCGACGCCGAACTGCCTCGCCACGATGAGGCTGAAGGAATTCATGATGTCGATGGCCTTCGGCATGGCGAAGATGGACCAGGCCTGGGGCGATGCGTAGATCTCCAGGTCGGGGTTGGTCCTCTTTAGGTAGGGGACGATCCCCACGTGATCGAAATGGGAATGGAGGATCAGGACCTTGCCGATCTTTTCCCTGGCGATACCGAAATCTTCCATCTGGCGCAGGACCTCGGGCAGGATGAAACTGATGCCGCCGTTGATGAGGATCGAGGTGTCCCGCCCTTCGAGGAGATAGACACCCGCCTCTTCCCTGCCCAGGTACCAAAGGTTGTCCGTGACCTTTCCCGCTCGGCGATGTCTCATGGTCTTCCCTCCTTCGCCTTTGATCTTCCCTGGGAGTTAGAGATAGGGGAAATCCCCCTTCGTGTCAACCCAAAGGACCCTCCGATATCCCCTCCCAGCGGTCGTAACGCCTCAGGAGGATAAGGGCCGGGACGGCCGCCGCCGTGCAGGTGACGAAGAAGGTTATCCAGCCCGCCGTGTGGACGAGATAACCCGTGGGGGCCCCCGTGACGTAACGGCTCACGGCCATGAGGCTGCTCAGGAGGGCGTACTGGGTCGCCGTGAAGCGCCGGTCGCAGAGGGCCATGAGGAAGGCGATGTAGGCCGCAGTCCCCATGCCGCCCGTGAAGTTCTCCACGGCGATGACCAAGGAGAGGGCCCAGACCTGTCGTCCCGTGAGTTCCAAGAGGAGGAAGGAGATCGTCGAGATCCCCTGGAGGACGCCGAAGACGAAGAGGGCCCGTTTCAGCGACCAGCGGGACATGAGACCCCCGCCGAACACGGTCCCGGCGACGGTGGCCACCATGCCGAAACCCTTGAAGATCGTCCCCAGCTCCGTCCGGGAGAAGCCGATGTGCTGGAGGATGTAAGGGGTGGTCATCTGGGCGGCGGCGACGTCGCCGATCTTGTAGAGGATGATGAAGGCCAGGATCTCCCTGGCCCCCCGGCGGTTCAGGAAAGTGGCGAAGGGCTGGACGACGGCCTCTCTCAAGGTCCTGGGGACGCCCGGGACGCCCTCCCCGTCCGGCTCGGGACCCGCCAGGGTGGCAATGCAGCCCGCCGTCATGAGAAGCCCCATGAGGACATAGACGGCCGACCAGGGGAGATAGTCGGAGAGGATGAGGGCCGCCGCCCCGCTCACGAGGATGGCGATGCGGTAACCCATGATCCAGACGCCCGCCCCGGCCCCCCGCTCGGGGGGGCGCAGGTACTCCGTCCGGTAGGCGTCCAGGACGATGTCCTGGCTGGCGCTCAGGAAGGCGACGGTCAGGGCGGCCAGGGCGACGAGACCCGGCTGCTGCGAGGGATGGAGGAACCCCGTCAGGGCGATGGCGATGAGGAGGGAGACCTGGGCGGTCATCATCCAGCCGCGCCGGCGGCCCAAAAAGGGGGGAACGTAGCGGTCCATGACGGGCGACCAGAGGAACTTCAGGGCGTAGGGGATCCCCACGAGGGAGAAGAGGCCGATGGTCCTTATGTCCACCCCCTCGGCCACCAGCCAGGCCGAGAGGGTGGAACCCGTCAGGGCGAGGGGCAGGCCCGAGGAGAAACCCAGGACGGACATGAGGAGCATCCGCCCGTTGAGGTAGACCCGGAAGGACGACGCCGGGCGGCCGGTCATGCCGTGGGCCTGCGCCGCCGGGCGGCCGCGGCGAAGCTGCGAAAGAGGCTCCTCTGGAGAGGTTCGTCCCTCATCCGCTCCGGGTGCCACTGGACGCCCAGGATGAAACGCCCCCCCGCGGCGGCGTCCTCGGCCTCGATGGCCTCTATGATCCCGTCGGCCGACCAGGCCGAGGGTATGAGCCCTCTGCCCAGGCCGTCGGGGTGAACGGCCTGGTGGTGGAAGGAATTGACGGGGACCACCGGATCCGCCGCCTCGAGGACGGCGGCAAGGAGGCTGCGGGGAGCGATCCGCACGGGATGGCGGTAGAGGTAGGCCTCCCTATCCGGCCGCTGCGCCCGGGCGTGAGGGAGGGGACGGCCCTCCGCCGCCTTGACGTCGGTGGCGATGTCCTGGATCAGGGTGCCGCCGCGAGCGATATTGATGAGTTGGCAGCCCCCGCAGACGCCCAGGACGGGGAGATCCGTCTCGTCGAGGATCATCCGGGCCAGGGCGAGGTCGAAACGGTCCCGGCGGACGTCCATGAGCTCGTCTTCAGACTGGGGCCGGCCCCCGTAGTGTTCCGGACGGTAGTCGAGACCCCCGGTGAAGAGGAAGCCGTCCAGGAGGGCGATGACCTCCCGGACGCCTTCCTCCCCTGTGGAGGGTGGTACGCAGACCGCCAGGGCCCCCGCCTCCTCCAGGGCCCGGCCGTAGTCCCAGGGCAGGTACAGCTCGTCGGAACCGTCCGCCGCCGACCTGAGGGACATGTTCAGGCCGATGAGGGGGGGCAAAGGGGGATTACCTCAGTCTCCAGAGCTGGTTGTCCCCCCCGTGGCAGTCCCACTGGTAGACGTTGGCCCCGTCGCCCGTGGAGACCCCGGAGACGTCGAGGCACTTGCCGCTGTGCTTGGCCGTGATCAGGTGATAGCCGCCACCCTGGGGGATGACCATCCAGAGCTGGTTGTCTCCCCCGTGACAGGTCCACTGCTGGGCGTTGGCCCCCGTCGCCGTGCTCACGGCGGCGATGTCGAGGCATTTGCCGCTGTGGCGGGCCCTGATCTCATAGTAGCCACCGCCCTTGTCCGTGAGGAGCCACTTCTGGTTGTCTCCCCCGTGACATTGCCACTGCTGGACGTTGGCCCCGTCGCCCGTGGAGACCCCGGCGACATCGAGGCACTTGTTGCTGTGTTTGGCCACGATCTCCACGGTCCTCCCCGAGAGGCCGAAGGAGGCCGTCCCTCCCCCCGTGCCGGAAAACTCTATTTGTTTGACTTCCTCCAGGTTCACCGTCTCCGTCCGGCCGTTCTTGAAGTGGATGACCATCTTTTCCGCCGCCGCGGCGGTGAGGGCCGAGACCGAAAGGAAGACGACCGCGAGGACCCAGGAGACAAAGACCTTCTTCATTTTCATTGGTCTCCTCCTCGATGGTTGGGGATCACAGCATCTCGATGGCCGTGGCGAGGGAGACGCCGCCGCCGCCGCAGAGGGTGGCCAGGCCCAGGGTCTTGCCCCGTTTCTTCATGGCGTGGATGAGGGTGACCATGATGCGGCAGCCCGTGGCGCCGACGGGGTGGCCCAGGCC
>JAKPCH010000019.1 GCA_029553375.1 Deltaproteobacteria bacterium
GGGCCGCCCGGCGGCGATCATCGACTGCTTCGGCATCCTCGACGACGCGGCCATCCGCCGCTACTTCGAGCTGGGCTGCGAGGTCAAGGGCCTCGGCCGCGGCCACGTCAAGCGCCTCAAGGACTCCGTCCGCCCCCGCCCTGGGTCAGGTCTTGAAAATTAGCGTTTTTCAATTTCCCTGGGGTCAGACCTCAAAAATTAGCGTTTCTCCGGCGTCGTTGCCGCGGGCGGAGTCATCGGCTTCCTTTGAGGTCGCATCCCCGCTTCCGGGAACATGAGGGTCTCTGGGCCGCTGAGGCGATACAGGGGATGGCCAGAAAGAATCGCAAAAGGGTGATCGAAGGCATCGTTTCGGCCCTGAAGGTCTATGACCCGGAGAAGGTCTATCTCTTCGGGTCCTGGGCCCGGGGAGAGGCCGATCGCCTCAGCGATATCGACCTCGTCATCGTGAAGGACACACAGGCCGGTTTCTTCCACCGCCTGCAGGAGGCCGCCGCCTGTCTCCCCGAGGACTGGGGGCCCGTGGACGTCCTCGTCTACACCCCGGACGAACTGCGGAGGATGGAAGAGGAGGGAAACGCCTTCGTGGAGATGCTCCTCGAGGAAGGCGAGCTGATCTATGAAAAATAGGAAAAAAGAGGCCTATCGCTGGTTTCACCAGGGTCTCTACGACCTCCAGGCCGCGGAGTGGAACATCGAGGGGGGCTACTACAGCACCGCCTGTTTCCTCTCCCAGCAGGGGGGGGAAAAGATCCTCAAGTCCCTTCTCTACTACACCGGCTCCCGGCGCCAGGCCCTGTTGACCCATTCCCTCCTTGAAATGACGAGGGAGGCCAAAAAAAGCATCGCCTCCTTGGCTTCCCTGACGGCGGAGGCGAGGCTCCTTGACCTCCACTACATACCCTCCCGCTACCCCAACGGCCTGCCGTCCGGTTATCCTCACGCCTTCTACGACAAAGAAACGGCCCGTGAGGCCTTGGCGGCGGCCCGAAGGATCGCCGCCGCCGTCGAGGCCGAATACCGCCGAAGGGACGAAAAAGAGATCCTGAATTCCGATGTTGAAAATTAGCCCCTCCACACCCCCGAGGACCCATCCTTGAAAACAGCGATTCTTACAGCGGATGAAGACTTGCTCCCCGGCACCGTCGGTGCGCTGGCGCATGGGGGAGGCCCCCCCGTACGCGGCACAAGTACAAATGAAGAAGTGTTTCTCAACGGGTGAGGCCCTGGGGGCGCCACGGCGCTTTTGCGGGGCTCATGAGGCAAAAACGCTAATTTTTGAGGTCTGACCCCGGGGGGATGATGGGGATTTTGGGGAGGAAGGTGTTGCTCCTGGCGGGGGACGCGGTGGTCGTCGCCGGGGCCCTCTACGCGGCGCCGTTGCTGCGCTTCGGCCTCTTGATCGAGCCCGGGTCCCTCTTCGTCCCCTCCGATTTGGCCACGGTCTTCGTCTACCTGGTCGTCTTCTACCTCTTCGACCTCTACAACCTGGAGGAGCGCTTCGTCAGCGGGGTCTTTATCGTCAGGATCGCCGTCGCCGTCGCCGTCGCCGCCGTCCTCGTGGGGGCCCTGTTCTTCCTCGCCCGCATCCCCCTCTACAGCCTGGGGATCTTCCTCCTCCAGGGCGCCCTCGTCTTCCTCTTCTGCGCCGCCTGGCGCTGCGCCTACGAACGCATCGCCAAGGGGACGGCCCGTCCCCGGCGCCTCGCCGTCCTGGGGGCGAAGGAGGCGGGCCGGACATTCGGGGAGATGATGCGGGGCAACCGGGACTACGAGATCGTGGGCTACCTCGACGACGACGAGGCGACCCACGGGGCCTCCGTCGGCTGCGCCCCCGTCCTCGGGGGGACGGACCTCCTCCCCGCCCTCGTCAGGGAGGGGAAGATCGACAAGGTGATCATCGCCGCCGGGGACGAGGTTTCCCCCGACGTCTACCGGCGTCTCGTCCAGGCGAAGTTCGCCGGCGTGAACGTCTACGAGCTCCCCACCTTCGTCGAGATGACCGCGGGGAGGATCCCCGTCCGGCACCTCAGCGACACGTGGCTGGCCCGGGTCTCCATCGCCGGGGTCCGCCAGACGATCTACACCAAACGCCTCAAACGCATCGGCGACATCATCGTCTCCCTCCTTCTACTGATCCCCGCGACCCCCGTCATCGCCCTCCTGTGTCCCTTGATCCGCCTCGACTCCCCGGGGCCCGCCGTGTTCCGTCAGGCGCGGATCGGCCTGCGGGGTAAGCCGTTCACCCTCTACAAGCTCAGGACCATGGTCACGGGCCGGGAGGGGGAGCGCGAGTTCGCCGGCCGGCGGGACGACCCCCGAATAACGCGCCTGGGGCGGATCCTGCGCCTCTTCCGCCTCGACGAGCTGCCCCAGCTCTACAACGTCCTCAAGGGCGACATGAGCTTCATCGGCCCCCGGGCCCTCATGGCGGAGGAGGTGGCCCGGTTCGACGGGGAGATACCCTATTTCTCCCTCCGCCACGCCATCCGCCCCGGTGTCACGGGCTGGGCCCAGGTCAACTACCCCCACGGGGCGACGGCGGAGGACGCCCTGGAGAAACTCCAGTACGACCTGTACTACCTGAAGAACATGTCTCTCCTCCTCGACCTCCACATCCTCCTGCGGACGGTCAGGGTGGTCATCTTCGGAAAGGGGGCAAGATAGAAATGAGCGGATTCATTCGCAAAGGCGTGACGACGGCCCTGGTGTCCCTTCTTTTGTTCCTCGCCGCGGCCGCCCACGGTAGCGACACGGCCGTGGAGAGGCAGTCCATGGCGGGCATCCACGCCCTGGGCCTCTTCGTGGAGGAGCTTCAGCCCAACGTCGCCAAGGTGGCCGCCAAGGCCGGCATCGACGCGGCGTCGATCCGCCGGGAGGTGGAGCGGCGGCTGACGGCGGCGGGGATCGGGGTCGTCGCGGGGGCGGATTGGGCGGCCCTGCCCGGGCGGCCGTTCCTCTATATCAACATCAACACCCACGAGACCCAGCGTTTCTACTACGCCTACGACATCAAGGTGGAGTTGCGCCAGGTCGTCTTCCCCGAGGCCAACCCCCGGGCGCGGATCACGGCCACGACCTGGTATCTGAGCATGACCGGCCTCACCGACATCGGCAACCTCGCCGTCATCAAGAACGATACCCTGGTCCTCGTGGACCGGTTCACGGCGGCCCACCGGTCGGTAAACTCCCGCTGACGCCTTGAAGAGGCTGTTGTTGGGGTTGTTTATCCTGACCCTGTGCGCGGCCGCCCAGGCGGCGGACGAGCCCTTCACGGGACCGGCGAACTGGGGCGGGACGGGCCTCATGGAGACGCCCACGGCCCGGGTCCTGAAAGAAAACCGCTACCGTGTCGGCGTGACTTTCATCAACCCCTACCGTCACTACTACGGGGCCGTGAGCCCCTTCAAGGGCCTGGAGATCGACGGCCGTTTCACGGAGATCATAGACGTCCCCGTCAACCCGGGCAGCGCTTACTGGTCCGGCTACGGCAACTACAAGGACAAGGTGGCGGACATCAAGTACCGTTTCCTCCCGGAGACGAAGTACCTCCCCGCCCTGGCCGTGGGGATCATGGACCCCCACGGGACGCGCCTCTACGCCTCTCAGTACATCGTGGCGAACAAGCAGCTCTTCCCCTTCGACTTCTCGATAGGCTTCGGCAACGGCCGCTATGGGCGCAACCCCCTGGCCGCCTCGGGTGAGGAAGTCAAGGTCGAGATGATCACCAAGCCCCGGGAGTGGCTCTCCGAGGGCCTCCTCTTCGGGGGAGTCCAGTTCGCCGCCGCCAAATGGCTCATTCTCATGGCCGAGTACAGCCCCATACGCTACGAGCAACAAAGGGACCCGGCGAGGGACCGGTATTTCAGGACCGCCCCCCCCTCGAAGTTCAACTTCGGGGCCCGCCTGCGGCCCTGGGACTGGCTCGAGGCGACGGTTTCCTACCAGCGGGGAGAGCAGGTCGGGGTGAACCTCTCCATGGCCTTCGACCTCGGCGTCCCTCTGATACCCCTTTACGACCAGCCGTACCGGGAGAAGAAGGAACTGCGCCACCACCCCCTGAAGGAGCGTGTCGTCACCGCCCTGAGCGAGTCGGGCTTCAGCGACATCGTCGTGGTCATCGACGAAGGTGAGCTTAACGTCGAGGCCCACAACGACAAGTACTACTACACCCCCCGGGCTATCGGCGCGGCCCTGCGGGCCCTGGCGTCGATCCTGGAGAAAGAGGTCACCAGGGAGGACCTCGAGGCGGCCCCGGCGGGGGGGACGTTGAAGATCGCCGGCGTCGAGAAGGTCCGCCTCACCCTCACCGAGCGGGGGATCCCCCTGGTGCGGTTCACGACGACGGCCCAGGACGTGGTCCAATATTACGGCGAGCGGTTCACCCTCAAGGAGTTCCTCTCCCTCGCCAAGATGGAGACGGCGACGCGGGACAACCTCCCCGGCCGGAAGGAGAAGAGGAACTGGTGGGACTGGGGTCTCAAGCCCTCTTTCGAGACCTTCATCAACGACCCCTCGGGTTTCTTCAAGTACCGCCTCGGGGCCGAGGGCTGGGTCAATCTCTACCCCTGGCGGGGAGCTTCCGTAACGGCGGGCATCGCGGGCTACCCCATAAACGACGTCTCCTCCGTCAACGCCCCCATGCCTCAGGCCGTCCGCTCCGATCTGTGGCTCTACACGAAGGAGAAGGCGAACCTGGGGGTCCTCATGTTCGAGCAGATGGAGAAGTTCCCCTACGAGATCTACGGGCGGGTCTCGGGGGGCTACCTGGAGGTCCAGTACGGCGGT
>JAKPCH010000028.1 GCA_029553375.1 Deltaproteobacteria bacterium
AACCTGTCAAGAACCTTGAAGACGATGGCCCGCTACGGCATCGTCAGGATGGAGAAGGTGCGCCGCAACATCAAGCCGATCGTCGAGGCGACGGATTTCACCGTTCAATTCGGGCTGTACGCCCCCGGAGACCTAAAAAACGCCGAGACTCCCACGACGGGATAAACTGTGGCTTGCGGTCCATCGACGCCTTTCAGGGTAGCCCTTGGGCTCTTTTTCCAAATCAGAATGCCAGTCAATACTACTATTTATTGCCCAAAATCGCCGCCGCGGCGCCTCCGCGGTCACGTGAACGAATTGCCAATAATTACGATGAGTTACAAATTCCTCAATCGCTGCCTAAGCGTAGCTTTTCGCTCAATGATATCATGGACTTAAAGGTTATGCTACGCGCATAATTTTGCCGGCAGTCGCTTTTCAAGGGGCGGCAAAAACGAAAATAGTATTAGTTATTTCCTAAAAGGCATTGACAGCTTTGTAAATTGGTCGGAAAATTCTTGACCAATCTAATGTATTCCTTTACGTAAACAGACAAATCTAAAAACCTTCTCTTTTTTTGGACGGTGGCCGCCTTTTGGGGATAGCACTCTCCGACGTTTTGGGCGGGAGACGGTGGTCAGGGCCCGCGTAACGCTGGGACTATGGGGAGCCCACCGTTCGTTTTAAGGACCTTTTGAAATCTCAGCCTCTATGATGAGCGGTGCGCCGCGTCCCCATCATTTTTGGGCCAAACTCAGCATGCCAAGGGGTGCCGAGGTCCCCCTCACCCTTTCCCTCCCCGCCCATAGTCTGGACGTGGCCGTCGTCTTCCGGCGCCTGGCCGACCTGCCGGCCTTCCGACGGCCCCTTGAGAAGACCTCCGGGCTTGCTCTCACCGACACCCATCTCGACCGCCTCGCCGTGATCGTCCTTTTCCATGACCTGGGCAAGGCCAACCGCGGTTTCCAGGCCAAGGCGGACCCAGGGTCGAAAGGGCATGACACCGCCGGCCATGTCTTGGAAGGCGCCGCACTTCTGTTCGAGGAGAAGGTCCGAGGGCTTTGGCCGCCGTCGTGGCTGGCCTTCCTGGAGATGGTCTCCGAGTGGTTCAACAAAGGTGACGAGGCCCTGGGGCAGATGTTCCTGGCCGCCCTCTCGCACCACGGCCGTCCCCTTTCGCTCAGAGACTTGGACAGGGCAAGCAACCTTGCGAGATGGTGGCAGGCGACGGAAAGAATCAATCCCGTCGAAGGCGTGAAACAACTGGTCGAAACAGCCTATCGAGAGTTTCCCCGTTGTTTTTCCTCAAAGGAGGCTCCCTTGGAAGCGCCCGCCGCCTTTCAGCAACGTTTCGCCGGTCTCGTGATGCTGGCCGATTGGATCGGTTCGGACGATCGCTATTTCCCCCTGGGCAGGGAAGAGGGCCGCCGAGCCATCGCGGATCTTGGCGCGGCGGCGGCCCTGGAAAAGATCGGTCTCCTGCCGAAGAAGCCCCTCGTTCCACCATCCTGGAGCCGTTGTTTCGGCGCCGCCTTCGCCCCCAATCCCCTCCAGGGCGCGATAGAGGAATTGTCTCTCGACGGGGAGAACCGTCTCCTCCTCGTCGAATCGGACACGGGGTCCGGAAAGACGGAGGCCGCCCTGCGCTGGTTCTGGCGCCTTTACGCCGCCGGGAAGGTGGACGGCCTGTATTTTGCGCTCCCCACCCGGGTCGCTGCCCGGGAGTTGTACCGACGGGTCCTTGATAGCGTCGCGTCCGTTTTCCCGGAGGCAACGGAGAGGCCCTCGCCGATCTTGCTGGCGGTCCCCGGCTATGTCCGGGCCGACGGCGAACCGGCCGTCCTGCCCTATCCGGAGAACCGTATCTGGGAGGACAACGCCACCCGTACCCGTTTCGAGACGATTTGGGCGGCGGAACGTCCGAAGAGATTTCTCGCCGCCCCCATCGCCGTCGGCACGGTGGATCAGGCGATGCTCTCGGTGATGAGGGTCAAACACTCCCTCCTCCGTTCGGTCTGCCTGGACCGCCACCTCCTCGTGGTGGACGAGGTGCACGCCTCGGACACTTATATGACCGAAATCCTTTCCTCTCTCCTGAAGGGGCACGTCTCCCGGGGCGGGTTCGCCCTGCTGCTTTCGGCTACCTTGGGGGAGTCGGCCCGGGCGCGGTATTTCGACATGGTCCCTCTGCCCTTGGCGAAGGCCGTCGAGCGGCCCTACCCCTCGATCACGGGGGGCGGCGGGGAGATATCGATACCGTCTATGGGGCGTCGAAAGTCTGTCCATCACTCGTGGGTGGAAGCCCTCGATGATGTACGGGTCTTGCCTTTTCTGCGCGACGCCCTTTCGGCGGGGGCCCGTGTCCTGGTCATCTGCAACACCGTCGGTCGCGCCGTTGCTCTCCTCCGGGCAATCGAAGCCGGCGGCTTCGCCCCCGAATGGCTGTTCCGTTTCGACGAGCGCGTCGTCTGTCCCCATCACGGGCGATTCGCCCCCGCCGACCGGGAGGTCCTCGACCAGGCCGTAAGCCGGCGCTTCGGCAAGGGTTCCTCGCCGGGACCGGTCCTCCTCATCGGTACCCAGACCCTCGAGCAGAGCCTCGACATCGACGCCGACTTTTTGGTCACCGACCTGGCCCCCGTCGATGTCCTCCTCCAGCGCATCGGCCGCCTCCACCGCCATGAACGGCCAAGACCCCAAGACTATGAAACGCCGCGGGTACTGCTTCGCGTCCCCGACAGGCCCTTGCATACCTATTTGGATGAAGAGGGCATGCTGAGGGGACCCGCCGGTCTGGGGCGCGTTTATGAAAACGGCCTTGTCCTGCAGCGGACGATCGATGTCCTGAGGGGAGTGTCAAGGATTGATATACCGGAGGAAAATCGACGCCTCGTCGAGGAGGTGACCCACGAGGAGGCCCTGGCCCTCCTGCCCGCCGATCTTTGGAAGAAGCACGCCGACTGGCTCTGGGGGCCTCGTTTGATCGATCTCCGGTTGGCCGGGTCGGCGGTGATGCCGGAAGAGGTCTTCGGCGAGCTCCATTACCACGACGACGGCCGCCGCGTTCACACCCGTCTGGGTGAGGGGACAGTCGTGGTGTCTTTGCCGGCGCCCATGTCGAGCCCCTTCGGGCAGACGATCACGGAGGTCTTGATACCGTGGAGGCATTTGCCCGACGATTTTGACCGGGATGACCCCGCGGCGACGCAGGTTCTTACCTACAGCGGTGGTTTCGCCTTCGCCGTCGCCGGCCGGTTTTTCCAATACACCCGTTTCGGACTGGAAAGGAGGAAAGATGAATCTGCTGTATGATCCCATCATCGGCGTGGAAACGGATGCGGGCAGGGAGGACGTGGATCTCCCCCGGCTGATGGCGCTGCTGGGGGCGGGGAGGATCGATGCCTATACTGGTCAGCGGCCCCATCAGGCGGATGCCTGGCACGTCTTCACCGTCCAGCTCGCCGTGAGCGTCCTCGCCCGCCAGCCGACGTCCTCCATCGGGGCGCCCCCTGCGGATCCCGGCTTCTGGCGTGAAGGTCTCTTGAGTCTCGCCGGGGGTGACCCCCATGCCTGGGCGTTGGTCGTGGATGACGTCAGGCGGCCGGCTTTCTTTCAACACCCCCTGAGGGACGAGAAAGAGCTCGAGAAGGTTTTCAAGCCTGAGGAACCGAAGGCGAGAACCCCCGATGAGCTCGACGTCCTCGTGACCGCCAAGGATCACGACGTGAAGGCCTCCCGCCT
>JAKPCH010000041.1 GCA_029553375.1 Deltaproteobacteria bacterium
TCCCGGTACTGGACCCCCTCGTCCTGGGAGGCGTCGGCGATGACGACGGGCTTGCCGTTGAGGGCCTCGGCGATGCTCTTTTCGGCGTAGACGGGGCCCTTGTTCAGGTACCGCTCGCTCAGGCCGTAGCTGGCCGCCAGCTGGAGGACCGTCCGGTCGTCGTTGAGGAGGCGGATGGTGGCGCCCTTGACGTCGAGGGCCTTCGCCACGTCCTCCGTCAGGGTCTGGAGGATGGTCTTGACGTCGAGGGTGGAGGCGATGTTGGCCGCCAGGTCGGAGAAGAGCTTGGTGTTCCGGCGGAGGGCCGCCACGAGACGGGCGTTTTCGATGGCGATGCCGCCCTGGTCGGCGAGGATGCGGAGAAAGTCGATCTCCTCGGCGCTGAACTCCCGGATCCGGGCGGTGTAGATCGTCAGGACCCCGATGAGCTCCCCCCTGACCATGGAGGCCACCGCCAGGATGGAACCGATGCCCTCTTTCTTCTTGGACTCCCGGTTCTCGAGGCGGGGGTCGTTGACGGCGTCGCGGTAGTAGATGTAGCCGTTTTTGAGGAGGATGGGGGTGATCTGCTCGGCGTGGCCGTAGCCGGCGTGGACGTAATCGGGGGAGAGGCCCGTCTGGGCCACGGCGGTGAAGGTCTCCTTTTCCGGGTCGGCCAAGAAGAGGCAGGCCGCCTTGACCTTCATGACCTTGACGATGTTCTCCACGATCATGTCCAGGAGCAGATCGAGTTCCTTCGTGGTCCCGAAGGCCTGGCTGATCTTGCTGATGATTTTGAAATAGAGTGTCTTTACTGCCATGACCGGTCCTCCTCAAATCAAAGGGTCTCCTCGATGATCTTCTTGAGGGGCGCCTTGGGGACGCCCTTTCTCGTCGGGCCTTTCTTCACGGGTCCTCTGCTCGCGGCCCGGGCCTCCCCCGGGGGGGGCGGGGCCGCCCCCGGGGCTTCCTCTTTTTTCCCTTCCTCGGCGACGGCCCCCTCCTCTTCCCCGTCCCGTTCCCTAAGCCAGCGGATGATCTTCGGGGCGAACTCCCGCTGGCTCTTGGAGCTGACGTAGATGCCGATGTGTCCCGTGTCGAGGGCGATGTCCTCCGTATCCGTGCTCCCGACGCGGCTCGTCAGGAGGCTGCAGGCCTCCGGCGGCACGAGGTGATCGTAGAGGCCGTAGAAATTGAGGAGGGGCATGGTGATCCTCCGGAGGTCCACCCGCTGGCCGTCGATCTCCAGCTCGTTCTTGATGAGGAGGTTCTTGATGTAGAGGTCCTTGACGAACTGCCGGAAGGTCTCCCCGGGGACGTCGGGGCTGTCGAAGATCCACCTCTCCATGCGGACGAAGTTCTCCACGAAGGCCTTGTTCGCCATGTTCTCGAAGAAACCCACGTACTTGTCGAGCATGAGGCGGGCGGGGTTCAGGAGGAGGAAGCCGATGTTCATGACGTCGCCGGGGAGGTTGGCGAAGGTGTCCACGAGGTGATCCACGTCGATGGCCCGCATCCAGATGTGCAGGAGACCCTGGTTGGTATCGAAGTTCGTGGGGGTGACGGTCGTGACGAGGTTCTTGATCTTTTCCGGGTGGAGGGCCGTGTAGATGACGCAGAAGGTCCCCCCCATGCAGATCCCCATGAGGTTGATCTTGTCGACGCCGGTGCGTTCCCTTATGAAATCGACGATGTTGTCCATGTAGCCGTTGACGTGGTCGCCGATGGTCAGGAAACGGTCCTTCCTCGTCGGGTATCCCCAGTCTATCATGTAGAGGTCGATGCCGCCGTTGAGGAAGGTCTGGACGACGCTCCGGTCGGGCTGCAGATCCAGCATGGTCTCCCGGTTGATGAGGGCGTAGGTCACCAGGAGGGGGGTCTTGAAGGTGACGCCCCCCGGGGACCGGTAGTGCTTCAGTTTGACCCGGTCCTCCTGGTAGACGACGTCGTAGGGCGTCGTGGCCAGGGCCGAATCGAGGGGGCCCAAAAGGACGTCGACGGCCCGGCTGACCGTTTCCTGGGCCTTTTCCGCCTCGGCGGCCAGGTTGGCGAGGATGAGGTCGAGAGAGATCTTCGGTTGCTCCATACTCCAGCCCTCCCGCTTGTTTTCCCTCAGTGGCCCGCTTTTTCCAAGCGGCTGACCTTCTTTTCCAGTTCCTTGACCCGCTTCTTCAATTGGTAGAGCTCCCGGTAGAGCTCGTCCATCTCTTTGGTCGTCGGCACGGGGAGGAACTGGAGGATGTCCTGGAGGACCTGGTTCTTGGCCACGGAGAAGTTGTCCACCTGTTTGAGCATCTCCCGGAGGGCCGACAGGTATTCCGGCGACTTGAAGAGGGTCATGTAGTGGCCCTCGAGGATCTTCACCCACAGGTTGTAGTAGTCCTTCGCCCGCTGGGGGAGACGCCCCTCCTTGGCCATGGCCTCCACCTCGTCCTGGAGGACCTGGAAGGACCGCTCCACGGGGAGGTACAGGACATAGAGGAATTCCGACACCGTGGTCTGGAGGATGTTCCACTGGTCGACGAGGCGGTTCAGCCGCTCCTGGTAGTAGCGGGTCAGGCCGAGGGTGGGGATCTGGAAATAGCGGCGGAACTCCTCCTCGTATATCTCCCGCCAGGCCTTCAACAACTCCTGCTCGATGTCGTCGAAACGGTACCCTTCCACCTTCTGGCCGATCTTCCCCGCCGTCTCGAGGGCCTTCTGATGGATGAGGACCGAGGCCTCCCACCCCGCCTTGGAGAGGCGGAGGAAAAACTCAGGCACGGTGCTCATCCCCCTCAGGACGGAGTCGGCCGCCGCCGGGTCCGCCATGGTGGCGGAGAGGGCCTGCCAACCCTTGAGGAGCTTTTCCAGGGCCTCGAGATAACGGTTCTTCAACAACGCCTCCGTGGCGGGGATGTTGGGGATGGCCTTGGGGAGGGTCTCTAAGGCGGTCTTCCAGAACTCCGCGGACTTGGCCGCCCAGTCTTCCATGACCTTCTCCAGGGCCGGCTTCTCGCTCGGGGCTTCGCTCATGGGATACCTCACCGTGCGTCTCGCCCCTCCGCGGCGGAGGGGTCGTCTTAGGGGACAAGAGATGAAGGTGTATCTGGGCGGGATTTTAGAGGGGGACGGGCGTTTTGTCAAGGCGGACATTGTCCTTGCAAAACGGAGCCCCTTAGACGATGATTGTCCATGTGGGTCGTCCCTGAATCTTTCTCAAGGGGAGGTGATAGGTCATGGTCACGACGGGAAAGGAATTCTTCGAGGCCGCCGAGCTCTGGTACCGATGGCAGAAGTCGGCGAGGGAGGCCTTCCTGGAGGCCTGCCGCGGGTCCTGGGGGCGGACGGCGTGGGGCGAGGCCTTCAAGACGATCGCTCCGTGTCGGCCCGAGGGTCTGGTGCCGGGGATGAAAGACGTTCACGAGGCCCTGCGGGGTTGGGCCGACCTCGTGCGGTGCGAGCAGGAGAATCTCCTCCGCCTCCAGAGGGCGTGGACCGCCTGGGCCCAGAAGGCGGGAGGGCCCGCCGGGGGGACACAGCAGGCGGGGGAGGCCCTGGCGGCCTTTCTCGACGAGTGGGAGGCCGTGGTGAACGAGGCGACGCGATCCCGCTTCCGCTTCCTGCGTCGCCTGATGGCGCCGGGGGGCGGGGAGGTCGAGAAGCGTGAGGAGACGAAGGCGGGCGGATGAGGCCCAGGGACCGCCGTTGACGGGACCGGGGAAGGCCTCGGCTCCCCGTCTCGGCGTCCTATGCCCCCGGTCCCGTCACCCGGCGCCTTGACCCCCGGGCCCGGGGGCGGGCCCGGGGGGCGAGACTGACACTAAGAGCCGCCCACCCTATTATTTCCTGATATTATTTTCCGTCCTATGCCCGAATAGGCCCGCCGGCCCCGAGGGAATTATTAGTCACTAATCAAACCTAACCTTTTGAATTTGTTGGAAAAATACGGACAGTGCGGTAATCGTTGAACTATTTTGTATCACCATGTAATTAAAGGGTTTTCTGCGATATTTCCCACTGATCAACCCCACCGGATTAGTCGTCAATAAATATCAGTATGGGTCTATAATCGTGTCCGGATTTCCCCCCGGCGGCCCTTCTCCTCAGAACGGGACGTGGCCGGTAACAGTGACCCCCGGGCCCGGCGGGTCAGGAGGCCCTTGGCTGTGCCGGGTCCCGGGGCCCGGAGCAACATCCTGGGGGCCTCGAGGGCGATCTTCCCTGTTCCTGCGCCCACATCCAGCAGACGGCCATCCCCTTGGAGGCCCGTTAGGTTCACCACCTTGCGGCGCAGAACATGGGCCGTATGGAAGTGTTACCGTCCCCGGTTTTCGTCAGCTCGGATTCCGGCTTCACGACAACAAGTTTCGGGCATATTTTGCTGGGAACCACCTCGTCTCCGTTAGAGACATATCGAATAAGCCGGTCTTCATAAGGCCGCACCCTTGGACCGGATACATCCAATTTATTCTGCAGGGCAAGTTCGTTCAGGGCGCAAAATCATCTTTTGTAGGGTTCTCGGGCATTTGTATAATACCGTCCTGTACCCTGTAGCCCTGCTTGCACAGAGACCGGATAATAGCAGTCTTCAGGTGTTCTACCGATGGCAAATTCATGATGGCAGCAAGTCCTTCGTGTCCTTAATGTTCGCTTGCTTCATTCCTCCGTTGTCCTTTCAATATCCGCTTCGTCGAGCGGTTCGTCCACGGCATTGCGCAGCCAGGATGGATCGAAGCCTACGGCCGATGAGCCCTCGACGCGGATTCGCACCTTGGCTCCGTCGGATTTGTCGGCCAGGTTCGCAATGGCCGTAAACGCCTTGTAGACCTGTTCCCTGGTAGCTTCGAATGTCATTACGATCCGTTTTCTTCGACCGGAAACATCCGTGCCCGTCGTGACTGGTCCAGTACCGGTTTCCACATCAATTCCGGCCGGGCCTTCTTGGACGCTCCGTTGAGGAACTGCGCCTGAATCGATGGGGAAAGCGCCTGCGGGTTGGGCCGCCGGGGCTTCCGGGATCGCTTGCGGCATAATGAGGAAACCAGGATCGAAATCAATTTCGTCATCGGCAATAGAGCGACCGATAATCACCTTGTCACGATTTACCTGGTATTTCCCGCCAGGGCCAAGAACGGGCGGTTCATGAACCGCCCCTACGTATCCGAAGACACCTTCGGCAACACCACGAGCGATTCCCTTACGCAGCACAGATGCAGATTCCAACCTGGGCGGCGCAATATCCCGGAAGAACGACTCAAGCACATCGGATGCCTTGATGCCCATGATCGGTGGCTCACCCTCGACTATGGATTCGCCGAGCCGCACGCGCTCGGCGATCTTCCGCGGTGTCACCGATCCATGAATGCGCGGAGTCCCTACACTGGTGAGCAGCTCCATAATCCGCTCATGGACGCCGGTTGCCTGAAGCGGACGTCCGCCCCGTTCCACCTTTTCGATCTCCAGTTCGCCGTCCTGGACCCGGGGCAACCACACGGCCGTGTAAAGCTCCCGGAAACACGACTCGGCAGCAGCCTGCTCGGTGCGTTTCCTCTCCCGGAGTTGGTCAAGCTGATCCTTGGTAAGCCGGTGCTGCTGCTTCTTGGCTTCCACGCGGTCGATGGCCAAGAGATACCGGACGGCACGCCGCAAGGCCTCGATCTGTTTCTTTTCCGGTATCGCAAGCCCCAAGCCGTTGCGGAAACGCCTGGGACGATCTCCGTACTTGGTCAGGTACTCCTTGGCCTGACGTTCCTGCTCCGACTTTCCCTCAGCGGCGAATTCGAGGGGCAGGTAGGCAACGAGAAAACGGGGGTCCTCGTCGGGGATATCCTGGCTCTTCGCCGGCCAGACGATGGCCGTGGGATGACCGGCCAGGCGCTCATCCAGCATTTCCTTGATCTGGCTTCGGACCGGGCCTTGACCACGAGCCTGAGAATCCTCACGGGAAATGGTCTGCTCTGCCTCTTCGATCAGCTTGGTGACATTCGGGTCCTTCTTGAAGCAATATCGGACGCCGTCGTAATGCAGGTACAGGCACGTGTTGCGAAGCTCGGACAATACGGCAGTGGCCGTGATGTTGTCCAGGTCGGGACCGACGCATGCCGCAAGCAGTTCGTTCTCCGTAACGCCGGGCGGCAGCGTTTCGTCATTGCCCGAACCCTCACGCCGGAGCCCCCCAAACGAATACAGAAGGATGGCCGTGGCAATGCGCGTGGCTGGCTTCACGCTGGCAAGCTCAGGAGTCTCGCGGGCCATCCGCTCGTCGATGCGCCTTGCCCGGGCGTTTGGACCGTCAATGTCCGCCGTAATGACCGGGTCGTAGTCGTTCTGGACACCCAGCTCTTTGAGCATCTTCACCCGGACATCCACGTCCTTCACCGGCACGTCCCCGGGGCCGAGAAGCGCCTTTGCTCCGCCGTTCTTCTTAAGAGAGTGCATGCAAGAGGCAATGAACCGCAGCGCTCCGCGTGTCCGCTGGAAAGCATCCACCGCCGTCCAGCGTTCCCTCATGATGTCGATGAGCGCGGGATGGAACGGATACGCGGCCCGCATCCGATCACGCAAGATGCGACCTTCCTCCTCAGCCTGCTGGCGTTCCGACGGCGTCTCGGCATGTGCACGCTGCATGCCGGTCACGACGTCCTGATATGCCGTGGACACCTCGGTGGCATAAGAAGGATCAGGAGCGCCGCCAAGAAGACGCCGCTGAAGGATCGGCAGGACCTCATCCCCTGAGACAGGCTCTCTGAGTTGGTCCACCCGAGAGGCGAGCTTGTCGATCTCGGCAAGCAGTCCGACATTTCCCAAAGCTTCCCGGGCGCTCCAGGTGAGGGAATAGACGAGTGCAGCCTTCTCGCTCCCGGCCACCTCGACGGTCAGGTTCTGGAAGAAATCCTTGGCCTGGCGCTGGAGGGTGGAATCAAGGACACTGACCGCAGCGGAGCGCTCCATGTATTTGAGCACCTCATCGAGGAGGATGAGAACCGGCCGACCGCTTGCCCCCTTGGTAAGCAACTCGCGGATCACATCCCCGCCCGGGGCCACGCGATCCTTGTCGTGATCGGCCACCAACGGGAAGGCCTTTTCGGGATCGATCTGCCAGGCGATCCAGCCCCACATGGTCTGGATCGTGCGGCCGTCTTCCAGTGTCTTGCCATTGCGGGCATCGAATTTCTCGCCGTCGAAAACGGCCACGGCCACATTGCCGGGCTGGGCGAATTCCTTAGCCTCCGGGATGCCGTCCAGTGCCTCTCGCCTTCGCGCGGCATGGAACAGCGACGCCAGGGTGTGCGACTTCCCGCCGCCGAAGGGCGTCCGCAGTTTGAGTACGCGGTTGTAGCCGCTTTTCCCGGCAAGACACGCCAGCACCTCCTCCAGCAGCTTTCGCAGATCGGCCGTGAGGTAGGTCGCCCGAAAGAAGGCTTCCGGGTCCCGGTTGACTACGGGCACGTTGGGATCATTGGCGGCGATGGCTCCGAGATCGATGGCGAACACCGCCTCGGTCAGGCTACCCGCTTCCACGTCGGGATGGAGTTTGACCAGGTCGGTCCAGGGACGAAGGGTATGTGTGCTCACTTTTTGGCCTCCGAATATGGAATTCTCATTTGTTTCGTTTTCAGATCAACGTCGGACAACCTGGCCTCGATTAATGTCCGCCAGTTGGCGACGAGTTTCTTGAGCGCGGCGGCTTCCGCCGGCGTAGTAACGATGTTCGGCTGCGACAGGCCGGAAGCCTGTGCTCCTTCCAGCGCAGTTCCGGCCAGGGCTTGTGCTACCAGACGCAACCGCTCCCGGTCCGGCCGCGCCTTGTCGAGGAAGTCATTCAGCTTCCTGGGTTCGTTTTCCACGAGCCAGAGGATACGGTGCAGGATATCGATCAGCGGGGCGGACTTGCCGTCATCCTTTGGCATCCCCAGCTTTTCGTCATCACCCCGTTCGGCAAAATCGCACAGTCGGTACTTGCCCTTCTTCTTTTCGACCAGGGCGCGGCTCCCGGACGAGAGTCCGTTCTGGCCATCCAGCTCCACATTCTGCCCGTAAGTGAAGACGATGGCCTCGCCCGCGTCCATCTCGGCCGCCTTGTATGCGTAGCGCCAGAGGACGTAGAACCGGCTCGGTCCGTCCACCGCGGCGACGCCGCTTCCGGTTACCCCGAAGATCTTCTCCAGGAGCGTCTCAAGGACAACGCCCTCTACCTCGGCAAGGAATCTCTCGGCCGGGACCTCCTCGCCGTTGGCGTACTCCACGCGGGCAAAGCGCGTGAAGGCGCGCAACCCCGCGCCCACCGCGGCGATGACCAGGTCCGCACCGGTGATGCCCATCTTCCAGAGCGCATCAACCCGCTCTCGGACAATTCTATCCAGCTCCGGGCGAACCTCGTCCTCATAAGAGCCGGTCAATGCGCCTTCACGCTTGCGGGCGATTAGGAAGATGCTGGAGGCGAGTGACGCGGTTTCCATGGCGACCAATCGCGATTTCATTTCGGTGTCGAGCGGCCAGGCCTCGGTCACGGTGAAGCCCGCGCGGCGCAGGGCATCCACGAGGGTGGACCAGCCGAGGGTGGTCTTGTGCGCATAGACTACCACCATCGAGCCGCCGGGTTTTAGCACCCGGTTCGCCTCGGCAAAGGCCTTGGCCATCATCTGCTCGTAGGCAGCCCGTGCCTTTTCCTTACTGTTACTGTGACGATAAAACGCTGCAATTATTTCATTCTTCTTCGGCGTGCCTTCGGTGGCGAAGTGCTCCGGATAGAGATGGCCGACCGTGCGCTTAAGCCAGACGTAGAAGAAGTCGGACAAGTTGGAGTAGGAAACGTTGTCATAGTAAGGCGGATCGGTGATGACGGCGTCGAAAGAGGCATCGGACCATGGAATCGCCGTGGCCGAGCCGCGGAGGACGGTGGCAGGCTGGCCGGAATTGATCGTCAGTTCTATGGAGTCGAGCACTCGGCCGAGGTGCTCGTTCCAGTTCCCGGCGCTTGAGCCAATCGGTATACTCTCACCGAAGTCCCACATCATTGGCAATGCCTGTCTTCCGAAAACCGTTCTTGTACACTGGGCCACTGGCTCCCACCTGCCAAGGTTGTTGCCTATCTCCGCAACTTTATCGAGCGAAGCCCCTAAATACGTCCCTACCGCCTTGGCCCTCTCACGCTCCACACTCTCACGCTCCAACTCTCCCACAGCCTCCCTTACCGCCTCGGCGAAGGTGAGCAGGCAGAGCATCTGGCGGGGGGTGAAGAGTTCGCCCCAAGTTTCGAAGCCGAAGTGCTGAGTGTCCATTGAACGTGGATTGGCTTCTATCGGCTCCCCCGGCACTGTCAGGCCCGTGCGTTGACAGAGCGCCTCGATGCGCTTTTGGATCGCCTCGTCATCGGGCAGGTATTGCGAGTAATCATTTGCAGAGAGGTAAATCTTCCCCTGCCGGCCCGGCCGGGTGCAGACGATGGCCATCATCTGCTCGCCCATGCGCTTGGCGCGTCCCTCGGTTTTCACGTAATCGCTGTCCGCCACCGTGCCGCAGAAGGGGCAAGTGGCATTGCCGCCTTTGGAAAATCCCGCCGGGTCAAAGCCGGGGCCCTTCTCGGTGCGGCTTTCTGTCACCTCGAAGCGGACCTTCTTTTCGCCTTTCGGCGCGATCATCCGGAGCGCCACATAACGATCCTTCTTTTTGCACAGCCAGGTCTGGCGAACGAGCGGCACGGTCGCTCCGCAGGAGGGGTTCTTGCAGCGCACCGTCCGCGTCCAAAGGTAGGCGACCGGCATGAGGAAGCCTGGCGGTACAGTTTTCTTTTCAGATGATTCCCACATCTCTGGCTGGACCACCGGTCTGTTTCCCTTGGCCTCAGGATCAGGGATGAGCGGATAAAGGTCTTCGATCTCGACCTTGACCTTCTTGAGCACCCATTCGCCCCAGTAACTGACCTCATCGGCCAGGCCACCCCAGGTGGTTTCGCCCTTGGCGTTCTTGGAGCCGGTCATCCCGCGGATCGTCGGGTCGGGTTTTCCGTATTTCTGCGGATAGACGAGCGTACACAGCTCGATGATGTGCGCTACCGGGTTAAGATCGAGGGCGTAGGCTTCGCACCCGAGCCGCAACGCCTCCAGCGGGATAGCCCCGCCGCCTGCGAACATGTCCAGCACCTTGGGACGAGGGGCTTTTCCCTTCTCAACATCTTCGACGCTAACAGGCGCGCCAAGCTCCACACTCAAACGTTCCGCATGAGCTTCGAGGATGTGCCTCTGCGCGTCTTTGATCACGGCAGGGTTACCCGGATACTTGCAGAGCCGCTCGACGAACTTGGCCGCGTTGGCCCGGCCCAGACTCTGCTTTTTGTTATCCGGCCCGTTTTCCGGGATGAACTGCGAGGCCGGCACCAG
>JAKPCH010000051.1 GCA_029553375.1 Deltaproteobacteria bacterium
TGAAGGAGGTCAAGGACGCCGAGGGGCGGACGGTGATCGTCTATTCCACGGGCCCCTCGGGGCCTCCGATTGATGCGTCCCAGCGGGAGGAACTGGAGCGGGCGTGGGATATGCTGCGCCGGATCATCATCGACGGGAGGACGCGTTGACCTCAGCTTTAGGGGAACGTATGGCGGTCGGTGGAGGGGCGCCCCGGGTCTTTTGCCTGGCCGATCCCGCTGGGGTCCTGATTTACATCAATGATGCGGGCAGGCGATTGTTCGGTCTAAAGACCGTTGGGCCGCCCCTGGAGGCGACCATCTTCGATCTCCTCACGGATGAGGACGGGCGGCGGGTGAAGGAGGCCTTGGCCGTCCTGGCCGCCGGCGGGGAGGTCCCACCCCTGACCGTCGTCGCAAGAGGGAAAAACGGCGGGACTTTTCCCGTGCTGACTTATCTCCACTGGCTCCCCCCGGAAGGAGGAGAAAAGGGACGTGTCTGTGTCCTCATGATCGAACGGGCGGCCCAAGATCGCCACGAGCGGCGTCTCCTCCAGGAGGCGAGGATGGAGGCCGTCTCCACCCTCGCGGGCGGCGTCGCCCACGAGTTCAACAACCTCCTCACGGCCGTCCAGGGAAACGTCTCCCTCATGATGGCCGATCTGCACCGGGGACATCCCCATTGGGAGCGGTTGAGGGTGATCGAGGAACAGGTGCGCCAGGGGGCGGAACTGACGAAACAACTCCTGGGCTTCGCCAGGAGCGGGCAGTACCTCCTCGTCCCCACGGACCTCAACGTCCTGGTCCAACAGACAGCGGCCATGTTCGGTCGCTCCCGCAAGGGACTGGAGATCAAGACCGTCTTGGACCCCCGATTGGAGGCTGTCTCGGTCGATCGGGATCAGATCCAGCAGGTCTTCCTCCAGATCCTCACCAACGCCGCCTATGCCATGCCCGCCGGGGGGCGCGTCACTATCGAGACGCGGGATGTCATAATCGATCCCTTTGTCGATCTCCCCTTCGAGGTGACACCGGGACGGTACGCGAAGGTGTCCATCACCGACGAGGGGGTGGGGATGGACGAAAAGACGAGGGAACGGATATTCGAGCCCTTTTTCACCACGAGGGGGATGGGCAGGGGAACGGGTCTCGGTCTGGCCTCGGCCTACGGCATCATCAAGGGGCACGGGGGGTTCGTCCAGGTCGGCGGGGATACGCCGAGGGGCACCCGTTTCGATATCTATCTCCCCGCTTCCCGGGAGGCCGTCTTGGAACCGGAACCCCAACCAGAGACCATCGCCGAGGCCGAAGAGAGCAGCGGGACGATCCTGGTCGTGGACGATGAAAAGGCCGTCCTCGACGTGACCCAAGAGCTCCTGGAACTCATGGGTTATCGCGTCCTGACGGCGGGGGGCGGGAGAGAGGCCGTGGAGATTTATGAAAAAAAGAAGGACGAGGTAGATCTGGTCATCCTTGACATGGTCATGCCCGACATGGACGGCGGCGAGACCTTCGACTGCCTCAAGGCCATCGATCCCGCCGTCCGTGTCGTCCTCTACAGCGGCTTCAGCGTCTCCGAAAAGGCGAGAA
>JAKPCH010000052.1 GCA_029553375.1 Deltaproteobacteria bacterium
AAGGTCAACACCATCGCCCCCATAGCCGCCTCCAGACTGACACAGGACGTCCTGCCGCCCGACCTCTTCGAAAAACTAAAACCGGAATTCGTCGCCCCCATCGTCCTCTACCTCGCCTCAGAAGAATGCAAAGAAACGGGCCGGATTTACAACGCCGGCATGGGCTACTACAACCGCGCCGCCGTCGTGACGGGTCCCGGGACGGTGGTCGGCGACGGGGTGACCCCGCCGACGGTGGAGGACATCGAGGCGGCCTGGGGGGAGATCTCCCGTCTCGAGGGCGCCAAGGAGTACTACCAGCTCATGGACCTGGTGACCGATCTCCTCAGCTCCTTCCAGCCCAGGGAAGAGGGGAAGGAAGGGGAGAAAAAGGAGACGCTGACGGTGGAGAAGGTCTTCGCGAACATGGGGGCGGCCTTCCGGTCCGAAAAGGCGGCCGGTGTGGACGTGGTCTTCCAGTTCGCCATCACCGGCGAAGGAGGCGGCGACTGGACGGTCACCGTCAAGGACGGCAGGTGCTCCATAGACAGGGGGCGGCACGAGAAACCGACCACGACCGTCACGATGGCCGCCTCGGACTTCCTGGAAATGATGGGCGGCAGGATGTCGGCCATGCAGGCCTACACGGCCGGGAAGATCAAGATCGGCGGCGATCTCCTCAAATCGCAGCTCATAGAGAAACTCTTCAAGTTTTAGGGTGCCTGAGGGCCAGGGAGGCAAGAAAATGATCGGCATCACCTCTTACGGGGCTTACATCCCCCACCTGCGTCTCAATCGTGCGGCCATCTACGAGGCCATGGGCTGGTTCGCACCGGCCCTGATCATGGTGGCCCAGGGTGAACGTTCCTTCTGCAACTACGACGAAGACAGCCTTACCATGGCCGTGGAGGCCGCCAGGGACTGTCTGGGGGGTATCGACCGCGACGGCGTCGACGGCCTCTACCTCTGCTCGACGACCATGCCCTTCGCGGACCGCCAGAACGCGGCCGTGGCGGCCACGGCCCTGAACCTCAAACCGTCGGTCCTCACCGCCGATTTCGGAGCGTCCCTGAGGGCCGGCACCACGGGCCTCCTGGCCGCCCTGGACGGCGTCCGGGCGGGGGACAGGAAAAGCATCCTCGTCACGGCCGCCGACCGGCGGGAGACGAAACCGGCCTACTTCTACGAGATGTGGTTCGGAGACGGAGCCGCCTCGGTCCTCGTGGGCTCCGAGGGGGTCATCGCCGAGTTCGTGGGGTCTTACAGCGTCTCCTACGATTTCGTGGACCACTACCGGGCCGCGGACCGGCACTTCGACTACACCTGGGAGGAGCGCTGGGTACGGGAGGAGGGATACGCCCGGATCATCCCCGAGGCCGTCAAGGGCCTCATGGACAAACTGGGCATCACCATGAAGGACGTCCAGAAGCTCGTCTTCCCCTGTTTCATCCAGGCCGAGCACCGGGCCATCGCCAAGAGGCTCGGGGCGCCCCCCGAGGCCGTCGTGTCCCAGATGCACGAGGTCTGCGGGGAGACGGGGACCGCCCATCCCCTCCTCATGTTCTGTTCCGCCCTCGAGACGGCCCGGCCGGGGGACGGCATCCTCCTGTGCGGATTCGGCCAGGGATGTGACGCCCTCTACTTCCGGGTTACGGAGGCCATCGCCTCCCTGGGGCCGAAAAGGGGCGTGAAGGGGTCCCTGGCCGCGGGCAAGACCACGGACAATTACATGAAGTTCCTGAAGTTCCGCGGCCTGATCTCCCCCGAGATGGGCATCAGGGCGGAGGCGCCCACGCAGACGGCCCTCACGACCCTCTGGCGGAATCGGAAGATGCTCACCGCCCTCGTCGGGGGACGCTGCGTCAAGTGCGGGACGCCCCAGTTCCCCCCCCAGGACGTCTGCGTGAATCCCGCCTGCGGCGCCGTCCATACACAGGAGGAATACCCCTTCGCCGACATCCCCGCCCGGGTCCTCTCCTTCACCGGCGACCTCCTGTCCGTTTCCGTCGATCCGCCGGCCGTTTACGGGACGGTGCAGTTCAAGGGGGGCGGACGGTTCATGGCGGACTTCACGGACTGCGAGCTCAGGGACATCAAGGTCGGCATGCCCGTGAGGATGGTATTCCGCCGCCGCCTCACGGACGAGCAGCGGGGTTTCGCGGGCTACTTCTGGAAGGCCGCGCCTGTCGCCGCCGCCAAAGGGGCCGAGACCGCCCCTCACCGCATCCGTTTTGACGGTCGAGTGGCCTTGGTGACGGGTGCCGGTGGTGGTTTGGGGAGGGTGTACGCCCTGGAGTTGGCCAAGAGGGGCTGCAAGGTCGTGGTGAACGACTTCGGCGGCGCCAGGGACGGCTCCGGGGACGGCTCCACCTCGCCCGCCGACGGCGTCGTCGCCGAGATCAAGGCCCTCGGCGGTGAGGCCGTGGCCAACTACGACAACGTGGCCACCCCGGAAGGGGGAGAAAGAATGGTCAAAACCGCCCTCGACACCTTCGGACGCCT
>JAKPCH010000060.1 GCA_029553375.1 Deltaproteobacteria bacterium
CGTCGTGACGGTCAAGCAGATATCCTACTGGCGGGACAATGTGACACTATACAGGCGGGCCGCGGAGGTGGTGCCGAACAACTACTGGGCCTACAACAACCTGGGGGCCGCCCTCGCCTCCCGGGGGCGCCTGGAGGAGGCGCTGCCCCTCTTCGAGAGGTCCCTTGCGATCATGCCCTACTACCCCGGGGCCAACATGAACATGGCCGCGGCCCTCTACCGCCGGGGCCGCTACGGCGAGGCCCTCCCCTACGCGGAGAGGGCCCTCGCGATCCAGCCCCGCAACCCCCGGGCTCACGTCATCCGGGGGGCCGTCCTCCTCAAGGTCGGGCGGATGAAGGAGGCGGAAGAGGCTTTCCTCACCGCCCTGCAGTTCGCCCCCGGCGACGGTGACGCCTTGGAGGGTCTCGAAGAGGCCCGCCAGAGGCACTGAGAGGCCCTACATGACCCCCCTGTACCAGCCCCCGTCGATCTGGATGGCCGCCCCCGTGATGTAGCCCGCCCGCTCCGAGGCGAGGAAGGCGACGAGGGCGGCGAACTCCTCCGGCGTCCCCAGGCGCCCCATGGGGATGGAGGACTCCCAGCGCCTCACCACCTCCTCGGGCGTGACGCCCTCCTTGGCGGCCACGGCCTTCGAGAGGCTCCGGACCCTCTCCGTCATGGTGTAGCCCGGGCAGACGCTGTTGACGGTGATGTTGTAGGGGGCCAGCTCGGTGGAGAGGGTCTTGGCCAGGCCGATGACCCCCATGCGGACCGTGTTGGAGAGGATGAGGCCGTCGATGGGCTGCTTCACCGAGATGGAGGTCATGTTGATGATCCGGCCCCACCTCTTGGCCTTCATGACGGGCACGACCTCCCTCGTCATGACGATGGTGCTCAGGAGGTTGAGGCGGAAACCCCGATACCACTGCTCGTCGTCGATCTCGAGAAAGGCCATCGACGGCGGGCCGCCGGCGTTGTTCACCAGGATGTCCACGGTGCCGAAGTGGGCCGCGGCTTTCCTCACGAAGGCGGCGGCCTCGTCGGGTTTCGAGACATCCGCCGGCACCGCCAGGACCTCCCGGCCCGTCTCGCCCCTTATGAGCGCCGCCGCCTCGGGCAGGGCGGCGTCGTCGAGGGCACAGATGGCCACCTTCGCCCCCTCCCGGGCCATCTCGAGGGCCACGGCCCTCCCCAGTCCCATGCTCCCCCCGGCGACGAGGGCCACCTTGTCACGCAAACCGAGATCCATCTCTCCCTCCTTGACAACGGATTTTTGCCGTCTCTATTAACAGAGACGCCGAGGGGCGTCAACGTCGTGGACTAATCAATATTTCCTTGACATGCCCGGCCGCTTCTGCTTATGGTGAAGCGAATTTTTTCGAGGTGACCGCGGGGTACCATGAAGGTCCGGGAAGGGAAAGGAGAAAACGGCGCGCTTCGCTTGTCTCTGCGACTGCGCCTGTCCCTTCTTTTGCTGGGCGAGAGACCCGGCACCCGGCGTTTTTAGGAGAACCTCGCAGAAAAAAGAAAAAAAAGGAAATCCTAAAGGCCATGGGTGGAAAAAACCATGGCCTTTTCATTTTCGCGCAGGGGGCGAAGACGATGCACGAGATCATATGGCACGGCCGGGGCGGCCAGGGCGTGGTGGTGGCGGCCCACATGCTGGGGGAGGCGGCTTACCTGGAGGGCTTCAAGGGGGTGACGGCGACGCCCACCTTCGGCCCGGAGCGGCGGGGGGCGCCCGTGGCCGCCTCGACCCGCATCAGCCGGGAACCGATCCGCACCTTCTCCCAGATCGACGAGGCGGACATCACCGTCGTCCTCGACGAGACCCTCCTGGGGGTGGTGGACGTCCTGGGGAGGCAGAAGAAGGGGGGCCTCGTTATCATCAACAGCACCCACCCCCCCGAGGCCCTGCCCGTGGGGGGGGAATACGACCTGGCCGTCGTGGACGCCGCGGCTATCGCCCTGAAGAACCACCTCGTCCGGGAGGGGGCGCCGGTGGTGAACACCCCCATGCTGGGGGCCTTCGCCAAGGCCTCGGGCCTCGTCTCCCTGGAGAACATCGAGAGGGCCCTGAAGGCGAAACTGTCCCGGGAGCAGGTGGACCGCAACTTCACCGCCGTCCTGGGGGCCTACGAGAAGACGATCCTGAGGAGGAGGACATGAGTCAGAGAGACGACAGCATCAGCGCCATGTGCACCCTGGCCGTGGGCGAGGCGGGGAGGACGGGGGACTGGCGGAGCCTCCGCCCCGTCATCGACCACACCAAGTGCATCCCCGCCGTGAAGAAGAAACCCGCCTGCTTCCTGTGCTGGCTCTACTGCCCCGAGGGGGTCGTGAAGGGGACGATCCCCGTGGAGATAGATCTCGACTACTGCAAGGGATGCGGCATCTGCGCCGAGGAGTGCCCGGCGAAGGCCATCAACATGGTGAGGGAGGGACACGACCATGCCTGAGGTACAGATCATGACGGGAAACGCCGCGGCGGCCCAGGCGGCGGTCCTCTGCGACGTCCAGGTGGTGGCCGCCTACCCCATCACGCCTCAGTCCCAACTGGCGGAGATCCTCTCCCAGTACATCGAGGGGGGGAAACTAAAGGCGGAGTACGTCCGGGTCGAGGGCGAGCACTCGGCCCTGACGGTCTGCATCTCCGCCTCCACGGTCGGGGCCCGGGTCTTCACCGCCACGAGCGCCAACGGCCTCCTCTACATGCACGAACAGCTCCACTGGGCGGCGGGGTCCCGCCTCCCCATCGTCATGTGCTGCGTCAACCGCGGCGTCGGGGCCCCCTGGACGATCTTCAACGACCAGCAGGACTCCGTCTCCCAGCGGGACACGGGCTGGATCCAGATCTACTGCCGGAACAACCAGGAGATCCTCGACACGATCATCCAGGCCTACCGCATCGCCGAGGCCGTCTACTGCCCCGTCATGGTCGCCTACGACGGTTTCGTCCTCTCCCATACCATGATGCCCGTCGAGATCCCCGACGCCGCCTCGGTCCGCGAGTTCCTCCCCCCGTATAGGCCCCACACCGTCGTCTCCCCCGAAGACCCCCGGACCCTCAACGCCGTCCTCTTCCCCTGGCGGCGGGCCAACGCCCAGGGCGTGGTCTGTGACGGCTACATGGAGATGCGACACAAGCTCCAGGCCGCCCTGGAGAGGGCCCTGGACGTCATCCGGGAGACGAACGACCTCTACGCCGCCCGTTTCGGCCGGGACTGCGGCGGCCTGGTCTGGGAGTACCGCATGGAGGACGCCGAGGTCGTCCTCACGGCCATGGGCTCTCTGGCCAGCGAGGCCACCGTGGCGGCCGACCTCCTCCGGGAGGAGGGGATCAGGGCGGGCGTGGCGGGGATCCGGGTCTTCCGCCCCTTCCCGGCGGACGACGTCCGGAGGGTCTTCAGGAAGGCCGCCGCCGTGTGCTGTTTCGAAAAGGCCATCAGCTACGGTTACGAGGGGGCCCTCTGCACGGAGATCAAGGGGGCCCTCTACGGGACGGGCGTCTCCTTCCCCATCCACAACTACATCTGCGGCCTGGGGGGACGGGACGTCAAGGCGTCGGAGCTGGCCCAGGCGGTCAGGGAGAGCCTGACGGACATGGCCGCCGGCCGGGTGAGGACACGGGCCATGTGGTTGAATTGCGTAACGGAGTGAAGCCATGCCGGAGAATCTGTTCAAGATCAACGTCAAAGAGTACATCCTGCCGGGGACGAGGGCCTGCCAGGGCTGCGGCCTCTCCCTGGCCTACCGCCACGCCCTCAAGGCCCTGCGGGAAAACACCATCGTCACCCTCCCCGCCTCGTGCCTGTGCGTCCTCCACGGCCTCTACCCCTCGACGCCCGTGGCGGTCCCCTGCCTCAACAACTCCTTCGCCGCCACGGCGGCCTCGGCCGCGGGGATCGCCGCGGGCCTCCAGGCCCTGAACAAGACGGACCTCACCGTCCTGGCCATCGCCGGTGACGGGGGCACCTTCGACATGGGCATCCAGGCCCTGAGCGGGGCGGCGGAGAGGGAGACGGACTTCATCTACTGCTGTTACGACAACGAGGGCTACATGAACACGGGGACCCAGCGCTCCAGCGCCACCCCCCTGGGGGCCGTGACGACGACGACGCCCATCGCCACGAAGCAGCAGCACAAGAAGGACTTCATCAAGATCATGGAGGCCCACGAGATACCCTACATCGCCACCTGCTCCCCCGCCTACCCCATCGACCTCTACGACAAGTTCGTCAAGGCCAAGAAGATCAAGGGGACGAGGTACATCCACATCAACGTCCCCTGCCCCCCCGGATGGGGTTACCCGCCCCGGGACACGGTGCGGATGGGACGCCTGGCGGTGGAGACGGCGGTCTTCCCCCTCTTCGAGATCGAGGACGGCAAGTTCCGCTTCACGAGCCGGAGCAAGACCATGGCGGAGCGGGGCAACAAGCTGCCCGTCATCAATTACCTGGAGAGGCAGGGCCGTTTCCGGCGGATGAACATCGAACAGCTCCGCCAGTTCCAGGCGTGGGTGGACAAGAAATGGCAGGAGTACCTCCGGCGGTCCCAGGAGTGAGGGGTCCGATCAAGGTCTGCCGAGGCGGCTAAGGATGAGGTCGGCGTAGCGCTCTGCCGCCCCGCCGTTGGCCGCCACGGCGGCCCGGGCGGCCTCCCCGCGCCGTCTCGTCTCGTCGGGGGACAGGAGGGCCGACCTCACGGCCCCGTAAAGCTCCTCGGCGTCCCTGACCGTCCGCCCCGCCCCCGCCTCCTCGAGGAGGGCCTTTTCCTGCTGGAAGTCCTCCATGGAGGGGCCGTAGAGGACCACCTTCCCCCAGGCCGCCGCCTCGAGGATGTTCTGCCCCCCCCTCTTGACGAGGCTCCCGCCGCAGAAGACGACGGAGGCGAGGCTGTAGACCTTGAACAGCTCGCCGATGACGTCCACGACGACCACCCTCTCCCCTCGCCTCCCCCGGCCGAGGAGGCGGGAAAAGGCGACGGCGTCGTCAAACCCCTTCCTCCTCGCCAGGGCCAGGACGTCCTCGGCGCGATGGACGTGGCGGGGGACGAGGATCAAGAGACAGTCGGGACGGTCGGCCAGGACCCGGCCATAGACGTCGAGGACCGCCTCCTCCTCCCCCTCGTGGGTGCTGCCCGCCACCAGGACGGGGTCCCCCGGGGCGACCCTCATCAGGGCCGCCGTCTCCCCCCTGATCCCCGGCGAGACCTTGGCGGCCAGGCCGTCGAACTTGGCGTTACCCAGGACGGAGATCTTCCCGGGGTCCATCCCCATCGAGGCGAGACGGTCCCGGTCCGTGGGGGAGATCACCCCCGCCGCCGCCACGTTCCCCAGGACGCGGCGCCAGAAGACCCGCGTCGCCCGGTAGCGGCTAAAGGAGCGGGGGGAGATGCGGCCGTTGACCATGACGGCCGCGACGCCCCTCCGGCGGCACTCCCGAAGGAGGTTGGGCCACAGCTCCGTCTCGGTGAGGGCGAAACAGTCGGGACGGAGGCGGTCGAGGGTCTTGCGGACGATCCAGGGGAGGTCGAGGGGGTAGTAGAAGAGGCCGTCGGCCTCGGGGATGAGGCGGGAGGCCATTTCCCGGCCCGTCTCCGTCCCCGTGGAGACCACGAGGCAACCCCCGGGGATCTTTCTCCTCAGGGCGGCCACGATGGGGGCCGCCGCCGTCACCTCCCCCACGGACACGGCGTGGATCCAGACCCGCGGCGTACCCTCGAGGTCCGCGAAGAAGGAGTCCGGGGTGAAACCCAGCTTGGGCAGGAGGGAGGACCGGTACTTGCCCCGGAGGAGGTACTGGGCCGCCCAGTAGGGGGAGGACAGCAAAAGGGACGTCAGGAGAACGAGATCGTACAGGAGGTACATCACGGGATCCCCCCCCGCGGGTTGACACACACCCGGTCATCCTGTATAGGTTCGGCCATGAAAATGATCGCCCCCTCCATCCTGTCCGCCGACTTCAGCCGTCTCGGGGAAGAGATCGGGGCCGTCGAGCGGGCCGGGGCCGACTGGATCCACATCGACGTCATGGACGGCCACTTCGTCCCCAACATCACCATCGGCCCCGGCGTCGTGTCCTCCCTGAGGAAGACCACCGCGTTGCCCTTCGACGTCCACCTCATGATCGCCCGTCCCGAGGCGTACATCGACGCCTTCGCCGCCGCCGGCGCCGACGTCATCACCGTCCACGCCGAGGCGGCCACCCATCTCCACCGCGCCGTCTGCGCCGTCCGCGAGCGGGGGATCAAGGCCGGGGTATCCTTGAACCCCGCCACGCCCCTGGCGGCCGTGGAGGAGATCCTGGGCGACATGGACCTGCTGCTGATCATGACCGTCAACCCCGGTTTCGGGGGCCAGCGCTTCATCTCCTCCCTCCTGCCCAAGATCGCCCGGGCCCGGCGGATGATCGACGCCTCGGCCCCCGGGGTGATCCTCCAGGTGGACGGCGGGATCACCGTGGAGAACATCGCCGCCGCCTCACGGCAGGGTGCCGACTGCTTCGTCGCCGGGGCCGCCGTCTTCGGAGCCGACGACTACGGCGCCGTCATCGGCGCCATGAAACGCCTCGCGGCCTCCCCTCAAGAGAGGCTCTGAACGAGGCGCTCCTTCACCGCCTCAGCCTCGGCCACCATCCGTTCCATGACCTCGGCCACCGTGGGCTCGTCGTGGATGAGGCCCGTGGCCTGACCCACGGGGAGGATACCCCGCTCGAGGTCCCCCTCCTCCGTGGCGAGCTGGAAGGCCTTGAAACCGTTGGCCATGTAGGCCATCTGGACGGCGTTCTTGTAACCCGAGGCGAGGATGCCGAAAAAGAGCTTCAGGTAAGGCATCCTGAGCTGCCTGGCCACGTCCCGGGAGTTGACGAGGGCCGCGGGGATGTCGAGGCCCCTCTTGACGGCCTTCCGGGCCGCGTCGGTGTTCAGGACCCGGCAGAAGATGCCGTCGATGCGCTTGGAGTAGATGGTGTCCGTCACGTCCTTCTCGATGGAGAGGCGCTTGAAGTTGGGGTGGAGGGGGCTCTCCTTCGTGGTCATGAAGCGGGTGCCCATGGCCACCCCCTCGGCCCCGAGGGCGAGGGCCGCCGCCAGTCCCCGGCCGTCGGCGACGCCCCCCGCGGCCACGACGGGTATCTCGAGGCGGTCCACGAGGCTCGGGATGAGGACGAAGGTGGTGACGGCCTCGCCGTGGGCCGCCGCCTCGTTGCCCGTGGCGATGACGCCGTCGGCGCCGTAATCCTGGGCCCGCTTCGCGTGGCGGGCGTTGACGACGGTGGCGAAGACCTTGCCGCCGTAACGGTGGGCCTCCTTCACCAGCCAGTCGCCCTTGCCGAGGGCGAAGTTGATGACGGGCACCTCCTCCTGGAGGAGGACCCGGGCGTTCTCCCTCGCCCCGGGCATGAGGAGGGTGGCGTTACAGCCGAAGGGTTTGTCCGTGAGGCTGCGGATCTTCCTGATGGCCGCGCGGGTCTCCTCGGGCGTCAGGGGCCCCGTGGCGAGGATACCCAAACCGCCCCCGTTGGAGACGGCGGCCACCATCTCGGGGACGCTGATCCAGCTCATGCCGGAGAGGAAGATGGGGTAACGGATACCCAAAAGTTCGGTGATTCTCGTCTTCATGGCCTTTTTCCCTTTCGTTGCCCTGTCGGCGGCCGATCCTTTACCTTCCCGCCGGCCGGGGGTCAAGGACATTTACGAAAAAGAGGGGAGGCGCCTGGGCCTCCCCTCCGGAACCAACCCGTCCCCCGTCGCCGGGGTCCCCGACAACAGTCCTAACGGCTCATGAGGGTCCTGCCGATGGTGAGGATCTCGGCCTCCTTGGTCCCCTCGTAGAGCTCCAGGATCTTGGCGTCCCGGTACCACTTCTGGACGGAGTACTCGTCGATGTAGCCGTAGCCGCCGTGGAGCTCCACGGCGTAGTTGGCGCAGAACACCGCCGTCTGGCCGCTGAAGAACTTCGCCATGGCCGCCAGGGTGTAGTCCGGCCTGCCCTGGTCGATCAACCACGCCGCCTTGTACACCAGACCCCGGAGGGCCTCGATCATGATCGCCATCTCCGTCAGCTTCTTCTGCGTCAACTGGAAAGACCCCAGGGGGGCACCGAAGGCCGTCCGCTCCTTGCAGTACTTGATGCACGTCTCCAGACAGGCCACCGACAAACCGATACCCTGGCCGGCCACCATCACCCTCGTCGTGTCGAAGAAATGCATCAGCTGGATGAACCCCCGACCCTCCTTGCCCACCAGGTTCTCCCGGGGCACCCGGACATCCTCGAAGGCGATCTCCGCCGTGTCGCTGGCGCGGATCCCCATCTTCCCCCTGATCTTGTTCCGGGTGATCCCAGGGGTGTCGGCGGGGACGATGATGAGGCTGAACTGGTTGTGACGCTTCTCGTCGGGGTTCGTGATGCACTGGGCGACCATGAAGTCGCAGACCGTCCCGTTGGTGATGAACATCTTGTTGCCGTTGATGACGTAGTAGTCCCCGTCCTTCACCGCCCGGGTCTTGTAGCCCGCCACGTCCGTCCCGGCGTTGGGCTCCGTGAAGGCCCCGGCGCTCACCTTGTCGCCCGCGCAGACCGGCGGCAGGTACGTCTTCTTCTGCTCCTCCGTCCCGTACTGGTATATCGACTCGCACCCAAACGTCGCCGCCACGACGTTCAGGCCGATCCCCATGTCCACCCGGGAGAGCTCCTCCGTGATGATGGCGTTGCCCAGGATGCCCGCCCCGGCCCCGCCGTAGGCCTCGGGGATCCAGGCCCCCACCAGGCCGTTGGCCGCCGCCTTCTTCCTGATCTCCGGGGTGTACTTCTCGTGCTCGTCGCACTCCTTGGAGACGGGCGTGAACTCCGCCACGGCGAACTTGTAGGCCATCTCC
>JAKPCH010000011.1 GCA_029553375.1 Deltaproteobacteria bacterium
GGCCAACATCCTCATCGCCGGGGTGGTCTTCACCTTCGCCTCGGGCCTCAACCGCTTCCTCGGTCAGACGGGGGCGGGCATCGTCTCCAAGATCGGGAATCTCCTCCTGGCGGCCATCGCCATCATGATGATCCGCAAGGGCCTCATGTCCTTCCTGTGAAGAGTAGGGTTTCCGACCTTTCTGCCTGTCGCGGTCCGGCGCCCGCGTCGTTGCGGACATAAAGGCGGCTTTTCCCCTTCGCCGGTACGGGGGGTGACCCGAAAAAGCCTCGGATCCCCCGTCGCCGGGCCCGGAATTTCGGGCCCGTTTCCGGGGCGGGTCCGGGGGGATTAAACGTGAAAAACGGCCCGTTTCGCCCCGTTTGTCACCACCCCGGACTATTTTTGCCCGTTTTGCAACGGGGTTCGGGGGGCTCGACGGGAAAAGGGCTCATTTTTACGATTCCCCATCGACCCCGTCAAAGTCCTTTTTGAAAAACGGGCCATTTTGCCCCAAAAATCTTCCGCCGCAAAAAAACAGGTCAAAAGAGGCCGTTTTCGGGGCCGATTTCGACAAAATTTATTATCAGAGTATGGGGTCTATATTAGATCAAAAACGGACTGCAGAGGGGGTATGTCGGCGCGCCGACGTAGGTAGACTACTTGAAATCATTGAATAATCGGCGATCGACAAAAAATTTTCCCCCTCGAAATTTTCCTCCCCGCCCCGGGGGCGGGGGAAGAAGACCCTCATGGTCAGTTGATATTGATGCACCACACCGGCGCCCCCGGGTCGGCTGCAATACTTGGCGGAGTTGACGTCTCAAAAAGGCCCCCTCCACCGGCCGCTCTCCCTGCCCGGCCCATGAATCGTCTTGACGGGAAAACAATCGTCTTATAGTAGATGAGTATCGACCGGGTTCTCGTGGGCCGACGATGAATAGGCAGGAGAAGGGCTCGGAATCAGGAGCCGGGGAAGTCGTGGCATGAAGCATTCATAGGAAAAGGGTCCTGTGCCGATGAAATCCCTGCGGGCCAAGCTCCTCGTTCTCATCCTGGTGTCGGTTCTGCCCGGCCTCGCCGTCGTCCTGTATGCGAATTACGAGCGGCGGCAGGCGGACATCGAACGGGCCAGGGCCGACGCCCTCTTGATGGTCCAAAGCCTGGGGATCGAGCACGAAAACGACATTGAGGCCTTAGGAAGGCTCCTCCAGACGGTGTCTGGCCTGGCGGCCCTGAGGGGTCGCCACTCCGACGCCGGCCTTTTCTTGAGAAACATCCTCAAAGATTACCCGTTTTTGACGAATGTCATCGCCGCCGACGAGAAGGGCAGGGTCTATTTGAGCGCCCTGCCGGTGAGAGAGCCGTCGATCAAGGATAGGTCTTACTTCCTCCAAACCCTCAAGAGGGGATCCTTGACGGCCGGTGAGTACCTGATCGGTCGTTTGACGGGGCGTCCTATCCTCCCCATCTCATATCCCATCCGGGATAACGCCGGACGGATCAGGGGGGTGACGGCGGCGTACATCGACCTGGAGAAATACGGCCGCCGCTTCGCGGCCTTGAAGGCCTTTCCCCCCCGCTCGACCCTCAACCTCCTCGACCGCCGCTTCGTGCGTCTCTACCGCTATCCCGACAACGAGCTCCACGCGGGCAAGGTGGATCTGCCCGCCATGTTGAAAAACCTCTCCTCGGGACAGGCGGAGGGGGTCTTCACCGCCGAGGGGGTGGACGGCGTCAAGCGCATCTTCGCCTACCGGCGGTTTCTCCTCCCCGGCGACGAAACCCCCTATCTATACCTGCGGGTGGGTGTGCCGGAGGATTGGGCCCTGGCGGGGGCGAGGCGGCACTTCCTCCGCGACACGGCCCTGTTGGGGGGGGCGCTCCTCCTGTCCTTACTGGCGGCGTGGATCTTCGCCGACGTCCTGGTCATGAGGAGGATCGGGGGCCTGGCCGAGGCCGCCGCCCGCCTGGGGAAGGGGGATCTGTCCGTCCGGACGGGCATGGCCGACGGGGGGGACGAGGTGGCCGAGCTGGCCCGTTCCTTCGACGCCATGGCCGCAGCCCTGGAGGAGAAGGAGGGGGAACGCCGCAGGGCGGAAGAGGAACTGCGCCAGGGCAGGGATCGTTACCGGGTCTATGTGGAGAACAGCTTCGACGCCATCTGTCGCCTGGAGATCTCGGGAGAGCCCCTGGACCTCTCGGCGCCCCTGGAAAAGCAGCTCGACGACCTCTACGAGCGGGCCGTGATCGGCGAGTGCAACGGCGTCTACGCCCGGGGTTTCGGGTACGACGATCCCCGGGAGATGACGGGCCTCCGCCTGGGACAGGTCTATCCCCGCCTGTCGAGGCAGAACGTCGAACAGTTCCAGGCCTTCCTCGAAAACGGCTGCCGCCTCGTGGGGATGGAGATCAAGGCCGTCTCGCGGGGCGGGGGGGTGGTGTACTTCCTCAACAACATGTACGGCCAGGTGGAAGGGGGCCGCCTGGTGAGGATCTGGATCTCCCTGAAGGACATCACGACCCTCAGGGAGGCCCAGGAGGAGCTGCGCCGCCGGGAGGAGGATCTCTCCCGCCTCATCGAGAGCATGCCCGCCCCCATCTTCATCCATGTCAGGGGCCGGATCGTCTTTGCCAACCCGGCCCTGGTGAGGCTCCTGAAGGCCTCCGCCCCGGAAGACGTCATCGGCAGGCGGATCGTCGAGTTGGTGCCCCCCGAGTTGTTCGATCTGGTCCTGGAGAGGGCGAGGCTGATGGAGCAGGAGAAGATCAACGTCCCGCCCCTGGAGCTCAACATGTCCTGCCTCGACGGCAGTACCGTCACCGTCGTTTCCTCCCCCATACCCTTCGTCTTCCGGTCCCAGGCCGGTGTCCTGACGGCCCTCCACGACATCACCGATCGAAAGCGCAGCGAGATCGAACTGCAGAAGGCCCACCTCCTCTTGCAGAAAAACTACCTCGAGATCCAAAAACTCAAGGACGAGCTCAGGGAACAGGCGATCCGCGATCCCCTGACGGGCCTCTACAACCGCCGCTACCTGGATGAGACCATGGAAAGGGAGCTGGCCCGGGCGAAACGGGGGGGGTACCCCGTGAGTTTCGTCATGGTCGATATCGACCGTTTCAAGGAGATAAACGACACCTACGGGCACAACATCGGCGACGTGGTCCTCCAGAGACTGGCCGCCCTTCTCCTCTCCGGGATCAGGACGGGCGACGTGGCCTGTCGCTTCGGGGGGGAGGAGTTCCTCCTCGTCCTCCCCCACGCGTCGAAGGAGCAGGCGGCCAAGAGGGCACAGGGATGGCGCCGGGAATTCGCCGCCTTGGAGATCGAGCACAACGGCCTCACCCTCCGGGCGACGGTCTCCATGGGCGTCGCCGCCTATCCCGAAGACGGCGGTAAGGCCGACGAGGTCATCTATGCCGCCGACGGGGCCATGTACGAGGCCAAGAGGCAGGGGCGCAACCGGGTGGTCTTGTTCGCGCCGCGAAGTTAGGGAGGTTTCTTCGCAGACCGGGTCAGGGCGGACCCACCCGGGCGATGCCCCGCGCCGGGGGTGCGGTGGGCCTCACGGCCCTGCTTTTTTCGGCTTAGAGGGGTGAGGCGCACTCGCCCTCGTCGCCCTGGATCTTGGCGATGGCGTGGCCGAGGGCGGGGAGGATGACGGCGAGATTCTCCGTCGCCCCCCGGGGGCTCCCGGGGAGGTTGACGACGAGACACCTCCCCCGGATGCCGGCGACGGCTCGGGAGATCATGGCGTGGGGGGTCTTCTGCAGGCTCGCGGCGATCATGGCCTGGGCCATGCCGGGTATCTCCCGGTCGATGACGTCCCGGGTGGCGTCGGGGGTGACGTCCCGCGGGGAGACCCCCGTGCCCCCCGTGGTGACGACGAGGTCGCAGGCGTCCTCGTCGGCGGCGGCGACGATGGCGGCGGCGATGAGGTCCCGCTCGTCGGGGACGACGAGGTAACGGACGACGGCGAAGGAGTGATCCTCGAGGACGGCGGCGACGGCGGGTCCCGAGAGGTCTTCCCGCTGTCCCCTCGCGCCCCGGTCACTGACGGTGACGACGGCCGCCCTCAAAGACGGCGGATGGGCCATGGCCCTACTTCTCCCCCTCCTCCTCTTTCCTCTTCTTCGCCTCGGCGATGATCTTCTCGGCGATGAAGGGCGGGACCTCCTCGTAGTGGGAGAAGGTGTAGGTGAAGGTGCCGCGGCCGCTCGTCATGGACCTGAGATCGGGGGCGTACTTCAGGATCTCCGCCAGGGGGACCTGGCCCTTGATCACCTGGTTGGCCCCCTTCGTGTCCATGCCCAGGACCTTGCCCCGGCGGCTGTTCAGGTCGCCGATGACATCCCCCATGTACTCGTCGGGGATCTCGATGTCGATGTTGACGATGGGCTCCAGGAGGGTGGGCTGGCAGGCCAGGACCCCCTTCTTGAAGCCGAGGGAACCGGCGATCTTGAAGGCCATCTCCGAGGAGTCCACGGTGTGGTAGGTGCCGTCGACGAGGGAGACCTTGACGTCCACGACGGGGTAGCCCGCCAGGACGCCTTCCTCCATGGCCTCGAGGATGCCCTTCTCCACGGCGGGACGGTACTGCTGGGGGATGACGCCGCCGACGATCTTGTCGACGAACTCGAAGCCCGCCCCCCGGGGGAGGGGCTCGATATCGAGCCAGCAGTCGCCATACTGGCCGCGGCCGCCCGACTGTTTCTTGTACTTGCCCTGGACGTTCGTCTTCCCCTTGATGGTCTCCTTGTAGGGCACCTTGGGGGTCTTGAGGTTCACCTCCACGCCGAATTTGCGTTTCATCTTCTCCACGGCCACCTCGATGTGGATCTGGCCCATGCCGGAGAGGATCATCTCCTTCGTCTGGTCGTCCCGGTAGAACCTCATGGTCGGGTCCTCCTCGAGGAGGCGGCTCAGGGCGGAGGTGATCTTCTCCTCGTCGCCCCGGCTCTTGGGCTCGATGGCGAAGGACATGATCGTGGGGGGCGGCGTCACCCCCTCGTAGAGGAGGGGGGCCTTCTCGTCGCAGAGGGTGTCGCCCGTCGTGGTCTCCTTGAGCTTGGCCATGGCGGCGATATCGCCGGCGATGACGGCGTCCGTGGCCTTCTGGGCCTTGCCCTCCAGGAAGAAGATGCTGCCGAAACGTTCGCTGATCTTACGGGTGGCGTTGTAGACGTTGGCGTCCGAGGAGAGCTTACCCGAGTAGACGCGGAAGAGGGTGAGGCGACCCGCGTAGGGGTCGGCGATGGTCTTGAAGACCAACGCGGAGAAGGGGGCGGTCTCCGAGGGCTCCCGTTCCTCTTCGCCCTCGCCGCTTAAGGACCTGCCCTTGGCGGGACCGCGGTCGGCGGGCGAGGGCATGTAGGAGGTGATCATGTCCGCCAGGACGGAGACGCCCATGACCTTCAGGGCGGCCCCGCAGGCCACGGGGACGACGGCCCCGGCGTTGACGGCCCGGCGGAGACCCGCCGCCAGCTCCTCGGGGGAGAGCTCGCCCCCCTCGAGGTACTTCTCCATGAGGGTCTCGTCCGTCTCGGCGATGTCCTCCACCATCGTTTCCCGGTACTTTTCGGCCTCTTCCATCATCTCGGCGGGGATTTCAATCTGTTCGTACCCCCCCTTGGGGTCGTTGAAGACGAGGGCCTTCATGGCCACGAGGTCCACCACCCCCCGGAAGGAGTCCTCCTTGCCCATGGGGAGGATAAGGGGCGTCACCTTGGCCTTGAGCTTCTCGGCGATGCTGGCGAGGGCCTTCGGGAAGTCGGCCCGCTCCCGGTCCAGGCGGTTGATGAAGACCATCCTGGGGAGGTTGTAGAGGTCGGCGTACTCCCACACCTTCTGGGTCTGGAACTCGACGCCGCTGACGGCGTCTATGACCACCACCGCGCCGTCGGCGATCCTGAGACAACTCATGGTGTCATAGGCGAAATTGGAATCCCCGGGGGTGTCGATGATATTGACCTTGCACTTGTTCCACTCGAAGTAATTCGTCGCGGCGCTGATGGAGATGTGACGCTTCTGCTCTTCCGGCTCGTAGTCCATGCAGGAGGAGCCGTCGTCCACGCGGAGGAGGCGGTCGTTCCTGCCGGCCATGAACAACAGGGCCTCGCACAGGGTGGTCTTGCCCGTCCCTCCATGCCCGACGACGGCGATGTTTCTGAGGGCCTTGGTGTCATACTTTGCCATGGGGACTCCTTTTTGCGCGATAGGGTGTAATAATGAGGGGTTTGCTTACCGTAATCGTCTTTTTGAAGTCAAGATAATTTTGGCTCCCGGGGGACGACAATTCAGATTGACAAGGGTTGTGGACGTATGTATTTAGCCCTTTTACCTTGGGGTCGCTGGACCCGGAATCCCTTTTGGTAAAAGGAAAAAAAAGAGATATTGAAGGTGGATATGGTGGAAAAGAAGAGAAAGATCAAAAGAGTCCTCATAGCGAACCGGGGAGAGATCGCCCTGCGGATCATGCGGACGGTGCAGGAGCTCTCCCTCGACGCCGTCGTTATCTACGAGCGTCCCGACTCGGAGGCCTATTACGTCCGTCTGGCCGATCACGCCATTCTCATCGGCGAGGGACCGAGAAAGGACTATCTCGACATAGACAGGATCATCTGGGCGGCCAAGAAGACGGGGGCCGACGCCATCCATCCGGGTTACGGCTTCCTCGCGGAAAACCCCGATTTTTCGGCGGCCTGCGAAAAAGAGGGGATCATCTTCATCGGGCCTCCCCCGGACGTGATCCGCAACCTCGGTAACAAGGTCGTGGCCCGGCAGATCATGGAGAAGGCGGGCATACCCTTCATACCGGGGACCTGCGACCTGCCCGCGGGGAGCGAGGGGATCAGGGAGGCCTTCGCCTTCGCCCGCACCTGCGGTTATCCCGTCATGCTCAAGGCCTCCTCCGGCGGGGGCGGCCGCGGCATCAGGAAGGTGACGGACGAGACGGACCTCATGGTCCAGCTGCCCCTGGCGCGCGCGGAGGCCCTGGCGGCCTTCAAGGACGAGAACGTCTACATGGAGAAGTGCATCGAGTCGCCCCGCCACGTGGAGATCCAGATCCTCGCCGACAGCCACGGCAACGTCATGCACCTGGGCTCCCGGGACTGCTCCATCCAGAGGCGCCATCAGAAGCTCCTGGAGATCGCCCCGGCGGACCTGCCCGAGGAGGTCCTCGAGAACATGTACGACTGCGCCATCCGCGCCGCGAAGGAAGCGAACTACATCAACGCCGGCACGGTGGAGTTCCTCGTCGATTCCCGGACCAACGAGTTCTGGTTCATGGAGATGAACACCCGCCTCCAGGTGGAACACACCGTCACGGAGGAGCTGACGGGGGTGGACATCGTCCGGGAGCAGATCCGGATCGCCGAGGGCGGTGTCCTGGAGATACCGAGGGAGAGGGTACGCCTCTTCGGCAAGGCCGTACAGGTCCGGATCAACGCCGAAGACCCGAAGAACAACTTCATGCCCGAGGGGGGCAAGCGGGTGGAGGTGTACCAGTCGCCGGGCGGGCCCGGGGTGCGCCTCGACGGGGCCGTTTATCAGGGCTACAAGATCCCGACGGATTACGATTCCCTCCTCGTGAAGATGACCGTCCGCGGCTACAACTGGGAACAGACCCTCCAGCGCCTGAAGCGGGCCCTCAACGGCTTCGTCATCGTCGGACCCAAAACGACCATTCCCTTCTATCTGGCCATCTGTGACGAGCCGGACTTCCGGGCGGGTCGCTTCGACACGAGCTATATCGAGACCCATCCCCAGATCTTCGACTACCCCGAGCCGGAGCGCGAGATCGCCAAGCTGGCGAGGCTCATCGCCGAGATCCACGCCCACAAGGTAAACAAATATGCCTTTTGACAATTCTTGACAAAAAGGAGAACGCGTTGAGATGACGATCCATGAAGGAAGAATCACCCCCCGGGAACTGACGGAAAAGGGGGTCGCCTATATACTGGAGAAGGTAAGGCGCCAGGACGGCTACTATCTGACCAACACGGAGAGGGACCTCTCCCAGTCCGACTTCAAGAACCGCATCATGCCCCACACCCAGCTCCTGGTGGCCCAGGAGAGGAACGACGCGGGCTACTTCTCCCTCGAGATCTCGGGGGGGGCGTCGGTCCACGTGGACATGCTCCGAAAGCAGATCAACCCCCTGGAAAAGCTCCAGGTCCTCCAGGAGAGGATGCCCGACACCCTCTTTCAGACCCTCTGCCGGGGCATCAATCTCTTCGGGTACCGTCCCTACCCGGAGAACGTCATCCGGCTGACCGTCCGGGCCTTCGCCCGTTACGTCCACGTCTGGAGGGTCTTCGACTTCTTGAACTACATCCCCAACATGGTCCCCGTCTTCGAGGAGGTCAAGGCGGCGGGCTGCATCCTGGAGCCTTCCATCTGCTTCTCCACGGGACCGGAGCACACGGACGAGTTCTACGTCCGCAAGGTGGGGGAGATCCTGGACGTCACGGGCCCGGACATCATCCTCTGCATCAAGAACCACGGCGGCCTCGGGACGCCGAAGAGGATCGGCGACCTCGTGCGGGCCATCCTCGCCAAGTATCCCGACCTCATCATCCACTACCACGGCCATAACACGGACGGGGCGGACCTGGGGAGGATCGTCGAGGCGGTCCGCAACGGGGCGAAGATCGTCGACGCCAGCGATCACGCCTTCACGGGGTTCTACGGGCCACCGCCCCTCCTGACGGCCATCGACGTCCTCGAGGATTACGGCTACAAGGCCGTCGGGATAAACCGCCAGGCCGTCATCGACACCTCCAACAAGCTGAGGCCCGAGCGGGAATACTACCGTGATTTCGAGTCCCAGTTCCTGGGGTTCGACCCGAGCGTCCAGATCCACAAGCTCCCCGGCGGCGCCACGGGCTCCAGTTTCGAGCAGGCCGTCAAGGGCGGGTTCCTCCATCGGATGCCCGAGATCCTCCAGAGGGAGCTGCCCCGGGTCCAGGTGGAGCTGGGCAACTGGTGGAGCGTCACGCCCGGTTCCCAGATCCTCTGGACCACGGCGGTCAACAACGTCCTGAAGGGGCAGCGTTACAAGGACGCCAACGACGACCTCAAAAATCTCATGCTGGGTCGTTACGGGGAGTTCCCCTTCTACCGCCCCGCCGACGAGATCTACCACGCCGTCTTCGGCGACGACTGGAAGCGGATCGTCGAGTGCGACACGTGCTACCAGAAGATCGAGGACGTGGACCTGGAGGTGGAGAAGAAGGTCCTGGAACACCGCATCGGCAGGCCCGCCACGGAGGAAGAACTGGTCCTCTACCTCCAGCACCCCAACGACGCCGTCGATTTCTTCAAGTTCGAGGCCAAATACGGCAAGACCTGGGTCCTGCCCCCGAAGATCTGGTTCCGCCGGGGCGGCTTCAACCTCGGGGAGAAGTTCGAGATCCCCGACGCCTACGGCCGTCTCCACTCCATCGAGATCGGGCCCCAGCGCAAGACCCGCGGGGGTGAAACGGTGACCTATCTGATCATCGACCACCACCCCGAGCCGATCGTCACGGAAGAGGAAGAGGGTGAGGAAAAGGCGGCGAAAAAGAAGCTGATGTCTCCCAAGGAGATCGAGGCCGCCTGGAAGATGGGCGACATCCGGGCCCACGTGACGGGGACGGTGAACGAGGTGGCCGTCGAGATGGGCGAGGAGGTCTCCGTCGGTCAGGTCCTGGTGGTCCTAGAGGCCATGAAGATGCTCAACAACATCGTCTCCGAGGTCAGCGGCAAGGTCTCGGAGATCTCCGTCTCCCCCGGCGACAAGGTCACGGTGGGCGACAAGCTCCTTTTCGTGACGAAAGAATAGAATAGGCCATGCTCGCCGCCTTGCTGCAAAAGGTCATCGGGACGAAGAACGACCGGGTCCTGAAGGAGATCTCTCTCATCCTGGACGAGATCAACGCCCTCGAGGCGTCGATGGTCGCCAAGAGCGACGCCGAGTTGAGGGCCATGACGGACGTCTTCAAGGAACGCTTGAGAAACGGCGAGGAACTCGACGATATCCTTCCGGAAGCCTTCGCCGTCGTCCGCGAGGCCGCCCGCCGGACCCTCTTCATGCGGCCCTTCGACGTCCAGGTCATCGGCGGGATCGTCCTCCACCAGGGCAAGATCGCCGAGATGAAGACGGGCGAGGGGAAGACCCTGGCGGCCGTCATGCCCCTCTATCTCAACGCCCTGACGGGACGGGGCTGCCACCTCGTGACGGTCAACGACTACCTGGCCAGGAGGGACGCGGCCTGGATGGGGCCCATCTACAACTTTTTGGGTCTCACCGTCGGCGTCATCGTCCACGGCATGGAAGACGACGAGCGGCGGGCCGCCTACGCCGCCGACGTCACCTACGGGACGAACAACGAGTTCGGTTTCGACTACCTCAGGGACAACATGAAGTTCGCCCTGGAGGACTACGTCCAGCGGGAATTCCACTACGCCATCGTCGACGAGGTGGACAGCATCCTCATCGACGAGGCCCGGACCCCCCTCATCATCTCGGGCCCTTCGGAAGAGTCCACGGACAAGTACTACCGGATCAACCAGATCATCCCCCGCCTCGTCCGGGACCGGGACTACACCATCGACGAGAAGAGCCGCACCGTCGTCCTCACGGAGGAGGGCGTCGGGAGGGTGGAGAAATACCTGAAGGTGTCCAACCTCTACGAGCCCCGGAACATGGAGCTCCTCCACCACGTCAACCAGGCCCTCAAGGCCCACACCCTCTTCAAGAGGGACGTGGATTACGTGGTCAAGGACGGCCAGGTGATCATCGTCGACGAGTTCACGGGACGGATCATGCCCGGCCGGAGGTACAGCGACGGCCTCCACCAGGCCCTCGAGGCGAAGGAACACGTCAAGATCGAGCGGGAGAACCAGACCCTGGCCGCCATCACCTTCCAGAACTACTTCCGGATGTACGAGAAACTGGCGGGCATGACGGGGACGGCGGACACGGAGGCGGAGGAGTTCAAGAAGATCTACAACCTCGACGTGGTCGTGATCCCCACCAACATGCCCATGATCCGCGTCGATCACCCCGACGTCATCTACAAGACGGAGGAGGAGAAGATCAAGGCCGTCATCAGGGAGATCCAGGAACTGAACGCCCAGGGGCGGCCCGTTTTGGTGGGGACCATCTCCATAGAGAAATCGGAACTCTTGAGCAGGCACCTCACCAGGCTGGGGATCAAGCACTCCGTCCTCAACGCCAAACACCACGAGCGGGAGGCCGAGATCGTGGCCCAGGCGGGCCAGCGGGGCATGGTGACCATCGCGACGAACATGGCGGGCCGCGGCACGGACATCAAGCTCGGGGAGGGGGTGGCGGCCCTGGGGGGCCTCCACATCCTGGGGACGGAACGCCACGAGAGCCGGCGCATCGACAACCAGCTAAGGGGGCGGGCGGGGCGCCAGGGGGACCAGGGCTCTTCCCGCTTCTACCTGTCCCTCCAGGACGATCTCCTGAGGATCTTCGGCGCCGAGAAGATCGCCGCCATCATGGACCGGGTGGGTCTCGAGGAGGATCAGCCCATCGAGCATCGTCTGGTCTCCCGGGCCATCGAGAACGCCCAGCGGCGGGTCGAGGGGCAGAACTTCGACATCCGCAAGCACCTCCTCGAGTTCGACGACGTCATGAACAAGCAGCGCCAGGTCATCTACGAGCAGCGCCGCAAGGTCCTCAAGGGCGAGGGGCTGTGGGAGGACCTGGAGGGGATGGTCGAGGAGATCGTCGAGGGCCTCGTCCCCGAATACATCGACGAGAAGGCCCACCCCGAGGAATGGAACCTCAAGGGCCTCGACGACATGGTCCAGAAGCTCTTCACCCTGAAGCTGAACTTCGCCGGCCGGGCCGACGGGATCAGGCCCGCCGAGGTCGCCCCCGAAATCATTGGGGCCGTCAAGGAACACCTCCGCAGGAAGGAGGAACAGTACGGCAAGGAACTGATGGATTACCTCGTGAAGATGATCATGCTCCAGTCCATCGACAACCACTGGAAGGATCATCTCCTGGCCATGGACCACCTCAAGGAGGGCATCGGCCTGAGGGGGTACGGCCAGAAGGACCCCATCCGGGAGTACCAGAAGGAAGGGTACGACATGTTCATGGACATGACGGCCCGGATCAAGGAGGACGTCGTCGAGAAGCTCTGTATGGTCCAGATCTACTCCCAGCAAGACGTGGAGGAGATACGCGAGGAGGCCCGCCAGGAGTACATCATGAACCGGGGCGAGGACGTCCCGGAAAACGCCCCCGTCCGGAGGGAGAAGGCCAAGGTGGGCCGCAACGACCCCTGCCCCTGCGGCAGCGGGAAGAAGTACAAGAAGTGCTGCGGTAGGTGATCAGATGTCGACGGAAAGGAAGACTTTCGTCATCGGGGGTTTCCGGGCCGCGGGAGCGGCCTCCGGCGTCAAGCCCTCGGGGGGCATGGACCTGGCCCTGATCTGCGCCGACGAACCGGTCCCGGCGGTGGGGGTCTTCACGGGCAACGACTTCAAGGCGGCCCCCGTCGTCCTGACCCGGGAGAGGCTCGCCGCCGGCACGGCCAGGGCCGTCGTCGTCAACAGCGGCAACGCCAACGCCGCCACGGGGGAAGAGGGCCACGCCGACGCCCGGGCCGTGACCGCCGCCGTGGCGAAGGAGTTGGGGATCCCCGAGGCGGAGGTCCTGGCGGCCTCGACGGGGATCATCGGCCACCGCCTCCCCGTCGGCCGGATCACGGCCAAGATACCGGAGCTGGTGGCCAGACTCCGGGCCGACGGCTTCATGGAGGCCGAGGAGGCCATCATGACGACGGACCGCTTCCCCAAGACCTCTTTCCGCGAGGTGACGCTCGGCGGGAAGACCGTTCGGATCGGCGGCCTCGCCAAGGGGGCGGGGATGATCGAGCCTTCCATGGCCACCATGCTCTCCTTCGTCATGACCGACGCGGCCGTGGAGAGGGAGGCCATGGGGAGGGTCTTCCGCCACGCCGTGGATCGGACCTTCAACGCCGTCACCGTGGACGGCTGCATGAGCACCAACGACACGGCCCTCCTCATGGCCTCGGGGAGGGCGGGAAACAGGCCCGTCCGGTCGGGGACGGCGGCCTACGGCGCCTTGAGGGACGGCCTCTGCGCCTGCCTCGGGGACCTGGCCAGGGCCATGGTGCGGGACGGTGAGGGGGCCACCAAGGTCATCGAGATCAGGGTGGAGGAGGCGGCGACGACGAGGGAGGCCAAGGCCGTGGCCAAGGCCGTGGCGAACGCCAATCTGGTGAAGGCGGCCTTTTTCGGCGGCGATCCCAACTGGGGGAGGATCATCTCGGCGGCCGGTTCCCTGGGCCTCGGTCTCCCCGAGAAGGCCGTGCGTCTCTACCTCGAGGACGTCCTCCTCTTCGCGGGGGGGCGGGGGGTAGGGGCCCCCGAGCCGACCCTGAGGGAGATCATGGCCCGGCCGGAGATCGCCGTGACCCTGAGGCTCGGCATGGGACGGCGGTCGTGGCGGGTCTGGGCCTCCGACTTGACCTTCGATTACGTGCGCATCAACGCCCAATACTCCACATGAAAGAAACCGGGGCCTTTGCATCTCAAGACATTCCAGCAGAACAAGCAGACCTTCCTGGCGTACAACCACTTTCGCAAACGGATCCTCTCTAAGCTCTCGCCCCGCGAGGCGGAGGTGATCCTCTATCTCGTCCCCTGGCTCCTTTCCGTCAACGAACCGGCCGTGCCGGGCTACCTGCCGGGTCTCAAGAGACCCTTCAAGGTCCACGGCATCGAGTCCGACCCGGAGATCAAGAAAAGGATCCCCGTCTTTCGGAACCGCTTCGGCCTCGGCGAGGGGGGCGGGGCCTTCGCCTTCGGGTCCCGGGTCTGTGTCATCGAGGGTCTCTACACCATGGGCAGCCTCGGCACGGTCCACCAGACGGCCGTCTCCGATTGTGACCTGTGGCTGTGCATCGACGCCAAGACCTTCGACGGCCACTGCCGGAACGATCTCGTGAAGAAGGTGAACCTCGTCAAGGACTGGCTCGACGCGTTTTTGCGGATGCAGGTCTATTTCTTCATCAACGACCGGGAGGGCATCCGGGATTGCGCCTTCGGGGCCGTGGACTACGAGGGGTCGGGGAGCCTCCAGCGGGGTATCCTCAAGGAGGAGTTCTACCGGACCATGATCGTCGTGGCGGGGAAGATCCCCCTGTGGTGGGTGTGCCGGGACGAGGACGGCCGGGCGGACTACGGCCGCCTCCTTGCGGTCTTCAAGAGCGGCGAGCTGGGCGATTACGACTTCAACGACCTCGGCGACCTGACCGCCGTGGAGCGGGAGGAGTTCTTCGGGGCCGCCGTCTGGCAGTTCAACAAGGCCCTCGTCCACCCCCTGAAGTCCATCATCAAGATGCTCACCCTGGAGATGCTGATCCTCTCCCCCCGCCATGAACCCCTCTGCCGCCGTTTTCGCGACCGCGTCCTCGGGGCGGGGAAGGGGGGTGCCTTTCAAGACCCCGGCACGTTCACCATGAAGGCCCTCCTCGACTACCTCAAGGAAAACCGGGGGGAAGAGACCCTCGAGTTCGTCAAGCAGTGTTACTACCTCCGCTGCGACCTCAAGCTCTACACGAAGAAGGCGGGCGTCAAGGAAGAGCTCCTAGCCGGTGTCCTGAAAGAACACCCCCTGGGGATGTCCGTCGTGGACGACCTCAACGGCTTCGCCTCCTGGCCCCTCCATCGGCAGATCGAGCTGGGCTCCCGGATCCTGGGCGTCATGATGGAGAGTTACCGCCGGATCCGCGACGAGTGGCGGGAGACGCCCACGGCCGCCAAGATGGACGACATGGAGGTCATCGGGCAGAAGCTCTTCTCCTGCCTCAAGAAGAGGCCCCACAAGATCCCCATCATCCACAAGCCCCTGGAGAACCTGAACCTCCCGGCCCTGACCCTCTCCTACGAGGGCGGCAGGTGGATCGTCTCGCCCGACTACGACCCTGCCGTGAGGATCGTGGAGAGCGGCGACGTCATCTACTGCCTCGCCTACCTCATCTGGAACGACCTCTACCGGCCCGGGCACCTGCGGATGATCCCCAACGCCACCTCCGTGACCCTGCAGGAGATCGTGAACCTGGCGAAGGTCATCGAGGGTCTCTTCGGGAAGATGGACGTCAGCGCCGTGGATTTCGAGAATTTCCGCCGTGACGAGACCCTGGAGAGGCTCCTGGTCATCGTCAGCTTCGAGGAGGCCCATGACCGCAAGGCCCTGAACAAGTTCTGCCTCCTCTTCTCGAACAACCGGGGGGAGCTGTTCCTCCGGCGTTTTCAATCCACGGCGGCCCTCGTCGCCTTTCTCTCGGAAAGGGTGCCGAAGAACCGCTTCGCCGACATCGGCCTCTACGTGCAGCGCAACTGTCTCCAGTACGAGAAGATCGTCGCGAGAACGAAAAAACTCCTCCGTGCCGCCATCATGGCCGATCTGGGGGAGGATTGATTTTTATCTTGATGCGATGAAACTTCCGTGCTAAATCTCCGCGAATTTCTCACACGCCGGGATGGGACGGCCGGTTGCCCCCGCGACGACGGGGGTTGCCCTTCCAGGAGACCGGCGTGGCGGAAAAAACCAGAACAAGGAGTGACTTATGGCCGGTATTTCCATGAAACTGCTCTTGGAAGCGGGGGTCCACTTCGGTCACCAGACCAACAAGTGGAACCCCAAGATGAAGCCCTACATCTTCGGGGCGAGGAACGGGATCTACATCATCGACCTGCAGCAGACGGTGGTCCTGTTCCAGAAGGCCTACGACTTCGTCGTGGAGATGGTGGCGGGGGGCGGAGAGCTCCTCTTCGTGGGCACGAAGAAACAGGCCCAGGAATCCATCAGGGAGGAGGCGGAGAGGTGCGGCATGCCCTACGTGAACGAGCGCTGGCTCGGGGGGATGCTCACCAATTTCGTGACCATCAAGAAGAGCATCGACCGCCTGAACAAGCTCGACGCCATGTTCGCCGACGACTCGGTCCGTTCCTTCCCCAAGAAGGAGGTCCTGTCCCTCCAGAAGGAGAGGGTCCGCCTGGAGAAGGTCCTCGGGGGGATCAGGAACATCAAGGGCTACCCGGGCGCCCTGTTCATCGTCGATCCCAAGCGGGAGGACATCGCCGTCAAAGAGGCGCGGAAGATGAAGATCCCCATCGTGGCCATGGTGGACACGAACTGCAACCCCGACGAGGTGGATTACATCATCCCGGGCAACGACGACGCCATCCGGGCCATCAAGCTCTTCACGTCCCGCATGGCCGACGCCGTCATCGAGGGCAAGAGGCGCCTCGAGGAGCGTCTCCAGGCCGAAGGTGACAAAGAGGTCACGTCCGTGGAGGTCCCCGTGAGGGAGGACGACGAGGCGGACGTCCCGGAGAGCGTGGCGATGGCCGAGGAAGACAGCCCCTACGAAGAGACCTACGACTAAGGAAAATCTCAAGGAGGATGCGAAAGTGGATATAACATCGGAGATGGTGAAACAACTACGGGTCAAGACCGGTGCCGGGATGATGGACTGCAAGGAGGCCCTCAAGGCCTCCGACGGCGATTTCGACAAGGCCGTCGATTACCTGCGTAAGAAGGGCATGTCGGCGGCTACCAAGAGGTCGTCCAAGGCCGCCAAGGACGGCACCATCGCCGCCTACATACACATGGGAGGAAAGATCGGCGTGTTGGTGGAGCTCAACTGCGAGACCGATTTCGTGGCCAAGACCGACGACTTCAAGGAACTGGCCAGGGACCTCGCCATGCACGTCGCCGCCTCCAACCCCCTCTACGTCCGTCCCGAGGACATACCACCGGAGGCCCTGGAGCGGGAGAAGAACATCTACAAGGAACAACTGGCGGCGGAAAAGAAACCCGAGAAGATCTGGGACCGGATCATCGAGGGGAAACTGAAGAAATTCTACGAGGAGGTCTGTCTCCTCAACCAGAAATTCATAAAGAACACGGACATCACCGTCGAGACCCTGATCAACAACATGATCGCCAAGACGGGTGAGAACATCGTCCTGCGCCGTTTCGCCCGGTTCCAGCTCGGAGAGGAAACGAAGGGTTGAAGGGCGGCCAAGACGGCGGGCCCCGATACCGACGGGTCCTCTTGAAGCTGAGCGGAGAGGCCTTCCAGGGCCGTCAGGCCGGGGGGATAGATTTCTCCGTCCTCAACGAGATCGCCGCGGAGATCGAGGAGGTCGTCAGGATCGGTGTCCGCATCGGTGTCGTCATCGGGGCCGGGAATTTCTGGCGGGGCCGGGAGGCCCACCGGGTGGGCATGGACAGGACGACGGCGGACTACGCCGGCATGATCGCCACCCTGATCAACTGTCTGGCCCTCCAGAGCGTCCTGGAGAAGAGGGGCCTCGAGACGAGGGTCCAGTCGGCCATCGAGGTGAAGGAGATCGGCGAGGCCTATATCCCCCGCCGGGCCCTGAGGCACCTCGAGAAGGGCAGGGTGGTCATCTTCGGCGGGGGGACGGGGAATCCCTTTTTCTCCACCGACACGGCGGCGGCCCTGCGGGCCGTGGAGATCGGGGCCGAGGCCCTCCTGAAGGCCACGAAGGTGGATGGGGTTTTCGACCGGGACCCCGTCGGCCACCCCGAGGCGGTCCATTTCGACCGCATCACCTACACCGACGTCCTCACGAGGGACCTGAGGGTGATAGACGCCGCCGCCGTGGCCATTTGCCGGGAAAACCGCCTTCCCGTCGTCGTTTTCAACCTGATGAAGAAGGGCAACATCTTGCGGGCCGTCTGCGGGGAACCCGTCGGCACCATATTGGAGGGATGACTTATGAAAGACGAGATATTCAAGGAATTGATGGATAATATGGACAAGGCCGTCATGGCCCTGGAGAAATCCTTCAGCAAGGTGAGGACAGGCCGGGCCTCCCTGGCCCTCTTGGACGGCATCAAGGTCGATTACTACGGCGTCCCGACACCCCTGAACCAGGTGGCCAACCTCTCCATCCCCGAGAGCCGCATGATCGTCATCGCCCCCTGGGACACGGGCGTCATCGGGTCCATCGAAAAGGCCCTCCAGAGGTCGGAGCTCGGTCTCATGCCGTCCAATGACGGGAAGGTCGTCCGCCTCGTCATCCCGCCCCTGACGGAGGAGCGGCGCAAGGAGCTGGTGAAGGTCGTGAGAAAAGGGGCGGAGGAGTGCAAGGTGAAACTCCGCAACGCCCGCCGGGACGCCAACGAGCACTTCAAGGCCCTCAAGAAGGAGAACAAGATCTCGGAGGACGAGATGTTCACCTATCAGGAGGAGGTCAAGAAGAAGATGGACCGCTACATCGAGAAGGTCGACGCCATCCTGGCGGCCAAGGAGAAAGAGATCATGGAGATCTGATCCGCCCTTTCCCGTATCGGCGCCGAAGGGGCCCCGCCGGAGAGAGGAGAGGCGGGGCCTTTTCTCGTTACGAAATCCCCGTCCGCCGTTGCCGGGGGGGAGACGCCGGGACGAGACACGGGGAAGCGGCCGACCATGAAAGGCGTCTTGATTACCTATGTCCCTTGTGTTACAGCCCAGCCCATGGAAGAGATCGACCCGAACCGACTGCCTCGACACATCGCCATCATCATGGACGGCAACGGCCGCTGGGCCCGCCGTCACACCCTCGGCCGCCTGGCCGGCCACCGCAAGGGCGCCGAGGCGGTGCGCGTCATCGTTGAGGCCTGCCGCGAGATCGGCATCCCCTGCCTGACCCTCTACGCCTTCTCCTCGGAGAACTGGTACCGGCCGCCCCAGGAGGTGGCGGGTCTCATGGGCATCCTGAGGGACTACATAAGCTCGGAATTGAAGCGGATGCTGGAGAACGACATCCGCTTCAACGTCATCGGCGATCTGGAGGCCCTGGGGGAGCCCATCGTCGGGATCCTCAGGGACGCCATGGCCAAGACGGCCGCCAACCGGGGCATGGTCCTTTCCCTGGCCCTGAGTTACGGCGGCCGGGACGAGATCGTCCGGGCGGCCCGATCGATCGCCGAGGACGTCGCCAGGGGCGTCCTGACGAAAGAGGCCGTCGACAGCGAGACCTTCGCCCGGTATCTCTACACGGCCGACCTCCCCGATCCCGATCTGTTGATCCGAACCAGCGGGGAGTACCGGATCAGCAACTTCCTCCTCTGGCAGTGCGCCTACACGGAATTCTACTTCACCGACACCCTCTGGCCCGATTTCACGAAAGAGGAGCTCCTGGCGGCCATCAGGGATTTCCAGCGGCGGGAACGTCGTTTCGGCCGCGTCAGCGGGCAGGCGGAGGGGTGATGGAGAGGTCGCACCTCCAGCGATGGCTGACGGCCCTGGTGTTGGTGCCGCTCCTCTTTGCCGTCGTCGCCTGGGGGTCCCAGCTCGTCTTCACCCTCTTCGTCGCCTTCTTCATGCTGGCGGGCGTCTGGGAGTACAACGGCATGGCCTTCGGGGAGGGACAGGGAATCCGGAAGATCGGGGTCCTGGTCTTTTCCGTCGTCGTTCCCGTGGCCTTCTACCTCCGGGAGGGGGCCGTCGTCCTCGGGATCGTGACCCTGGCCGTGCCCGCCCTCTTCATCCTCCACCTCGCCACCCTCAGGGGCGAGGCGATAGCTTGGGAAGGGGCGGCGAAGGCCGTCTTCGGCGTCCTCTACATACCCCTTCTACTATCCCATTTGATATGGCTCCGAGGCTGCCCGGACGGCGTCTTTTGGGTCTTCTTTGTCGTCGTCATCGCCTTTTCCGGGGACGTGGCGGCCTACTACGTGGGCCGGCGCTTCGGCAGGACCAGGCTCTGCCCCGCCGTGAGCCAGGGCAAGAGCGTGGCGGGGACCGTGGCCCTCGTCGTCGCCAGCACCGTCGCGGCACTGATCTACCGGGAACTCTTCCTGCCGGGCCTGCCCGTCCTCCACGCGGCCTGGCTGGGCCTCAGCGGCAGCGTCACGGGGCAGTTGGGGGACCTCTGCGAGTCCCTCCTCAAGAGATCGGCGGGCGTCAAGGACTCCGGGACCCTCCTGCCGGGCCACGGGGGCGTCCTCGACCGGTTGGACTGCCTTTTGTTCATCTCCCCCTACGTCTATTACTACCGTCTCTGGGTGGCGGGATGAAACGGATCGCCATCCTCGGCTCGACGGGCTCCATCGGCGTCAACGCCCTGAAGGTCATCGACCTCCACCGGGACCGCTTCGCAGTGACGGCCCTGGCGGCGGGGCGCAACGTGGGTCTCCTGAAAGAGCAGATCGAGCGCTTCCGGCCCCGGGTGGCGGCGGTCCTCGACGCTGAGGCGGCCTCGGCCCTCCAGGCCCTCCTTCACGGGGGCGTGAAAACGGAGATCCTCCACGGTCAGGAGGGGTATCGGGCCGTCGCCGCCGAGACGGAGGCCCAGACGGTCCTCAGCGCCATGGTCGGGGCGGCGGGCCTCATCCCCACCCTGGCCGCCGTGGAGGCGGGGAAGGACGTCGCCCTGGCCAACAAGGAGTCCCTCGTCGTGGCGGGGGAACACCTCACGGCGGCGGTCAGGGAGAGGGGTGTCAGGGTCATCCCCGTCGACAGCGAGCACAGCGCCGTGTTCCAATGCCTCGAGGGCCAGCGGCGGGACCGGGTGCGGCGCATCGTCCTCACGGCCTCGGGAGGGCCCTTTCGCCGCCTCTCCGCGGCGGAGCTGGAGAAAGTGACGCCGGAGGAGGCCCTGTGTCACCCCAACTGGCGGATGGGGAAGAAGATCACCATCGATTCGGCGACGATGATGAACAAGGGTCTCGAGGTCATCGAGGCCCACTGGCTCTTCGGCAGGCCCTACGACGGGATCGAGGTGGTGATCCATCCCCAGAGCATCGTCCACTCCCTCGTGGAGTACGAGGACGGCTCCTTCCTGGCCCAGCTGGGCCTGCCGGACATGCGCGTCCCCATCGCCTACGCCCTGGCCTACCCCGACCGGATCACGGCGGGCGTTCCCTCCCTGGACCTCACGGCCCTGTCTTCCTTGACCTTCGAAAGGACGGACGGGGAGAGGTTCCCCTGTCTGCGTCTGGCTTACGAGGCGGGCCGGGCGGGGGGAAACAGGCCGGCGGTGATGAACGCCGCCAACGAAAAGGCCGTGGAGGCCTTTCTGTCCCGCCGCATCCCCTTCAAGGCCATCCCGCGGGTCATCGAGAGGACCCTGGAGACCGTGGAGGAGAACGCCCGACCGACGGTGGAGGATCTCCTGTGGGCCGACGGGCGGGCCCGGGAAATCGCGGAGAAGATCATCAGGGGAATTTCGTCATGATCGGCGTCAATATCGTTTCCGTTATCATCCTCCTGGGCATCCTCATCTTCGCCCACGAGCTGGGCCATTTTCTCATGGCCAAGTACTTCCGGGTCGGGGTCCTGAAATTCTCCCTCGGCTTCGGCAGGAAACTCGTGGGCCGGAAGGTGGGGGAGACGGAATACCTGATCTCCCTCATACCCCTGGGGGGGTACGTGAAACTCCTGGGGGAGTCGGAGACGGAGGAACTCTCCGCCGAGGAGAGACGTCGGTCCTTCATGGAACAGTCCGTCTGGCGGAGGATGGCCATCGTCGCCGCCGGGCCGGCCTTCAATTTCCTCCTGGCCCTGATCGTCTTCTTTATCGTGAACATGGTCGGTGTCCCCGTCCTCTCCAACGTCGTCGGGACGGTCCTGCCGGGATCGGCGGCCCAGGAGGCGGGGCTCGTCGCCGGGGATGTCATCGAGGCCGTGGACGGCGTCAACGTGAGCCGGTGGGATGAGATGGCCGAACGGATCGCCCGAAGCGAGGGCAAGACCCTCAGGCTCACCGTCCTGAGGGCGGACAGGCGGGTGGATCTGGCCGTGACGCCGAGGCCGGTTTCGGGCCGCAACATCTTCGGCGAGGAGGTCAAGGTTTACAAGATCGGCATCGGTCCCTCCCCCAAAACCGTCGTCGTCAGGCAAAACCCCGCCCAGGCGGCCTACGGCGCCGTGAAGCAGACGTGGGTCATCACGAAACTCACCGTCATGAGCATCGTCAAGATCCTGGAGGGGGTCCTTTCCCCCCGGAACCTGGGCGGCCCCATCCTCATCGCCCAGATGGCGGGGGCCCAGGTCAAGGAAGGGATCATCCCCTTCATCCTCTTCATGGCCGTCTTGAGCATCAATTTGGGGGTCCTCAACCTCCTGCCCATCCCCATCCTGGACGGGGGGCATCTGTTCTTCTACGCCGTCGAGGCCCTCCGCGGCCGGCCCGTGAGCCTCCGGTGGCGGGAGCGGGCCCAGCAGGTGGGTTTCGTCATCCTGGTGCTTTTGATGATCTTCGTCTTCGCCATGGACATCGACCGCCTGGACATCAAGGCCGTCAACGAGGTGACGAAGTTCTTCACGAAATGAAGACCCTCTCCATCGACACCTCGGGACGGACCCTCTCGGCGGCCCTCCACGACGAAGACCGGCTCCTGGGCGAGATCACCCTCGCCTCCGGCCGTCACCACTCGGAGACCCTCCTCCCCGCCGTCGAGGCCCTGACCGCCCTGACCCGCGTGCCCCTGCGGGAGGTGGACCTCTTCGCCTGCACCGTGGGTCCCGGTTCCTTCACGGGGCTCCGCATCGGCGCGGCCACCGTCAAGGGCCTGGCCATGGCCATGGGTAAGCCCGTCCGGGGCGTCTCCACCCTGGCGGCCCTCGCCCTCGGTGCCGCCGCGACGGAGGGGTTGCTGGTCTGCCCCCTCCTGGACGCCCGGCGGGGACAGGTCTACTGGGGCCTGTACATGAACGAGGGCGGCAGGCCGAAGAATCTTGTCCCCGACGGCGTGTCGGACATCGAGGCCCTCGCGGGGTGTATTGAGGAAAAAACCCTCTTCGTCGGTGAAGGCCTCGAGACCTACGGGACCATCATACGCCGAATCCTCGGGGACCTGGCCCGGATCGAGGAGGGTCCGCCGCGGACGGTGCGGGCGGCCCAGGTGGGTCTCCTCGCCTACCGCGACTACCTCGAGGAAGGGGCCGAGGACCCTTTGACCTTCGCGCCCCGTTATCGGCGCCTCTCGGAGGCGGAGGAGAAAAAGGCGGCGCGGACGTTGACAAGACCAAGGGCCTAAGATAGAATGATAAGCAAAATTGAAGGACAAGCTCATGGAGAGAAATCATCGGGGCATCATCGCCCGTGAGGGGCTGCCCTTCATCCTGCCCCCCGCCGTCTTCACCTTGAGCGCCGCCGCCCTCGGTTATCGTTTCTCCGCCTTCGTCCTTTTCCTCATCACCTTCTTCGTCGTCTGGTTCTTCCGCAACCCCGAGCGGGTAACACCCCAGGAGCCCGCCTACATCATCTCCCCGGCGGACGGAAAGGTGATCGTCGTCGAGGAGAACGCCGCCCACGAGCTCCTTGCGGCCCCCGCGAAGAAGGTGAGCATCTTCATGAACGTCTTCAACGTCCACGTCAACAGGGCCCCCTGCGAGGGCCGGGTGGAGGAGATAAGGTACTACCCCGGGCGGTTTCTCTCCGCCAACCTGGACAAGGCCTCGGCGGAGAACGAACGGAACGCCGTCCTCCTGGAGCGGAAAGACGGGCGGAGGATCCTGACGATCCAGGTCGCGGGCCTCATCGCGAGGCGGATCGTGTGCTGGATCTCCAAGGGGATGGAGGTGGAGAAAGGGGAGAGGTTCGGGATGATCCGTTTCGGGTCCCGCCTGGACGTTTACATGCCCCCCGAGACGCGGATCCTGGTGAAGACGGGCGCCAAGGTCCGGGCGGGCGAGACACCCATAGGAGAGCTGCCATGAAAAGACGAAGGCCCTTTCGCAAAGACAACGTGAAAAAGGGGATTTATGTCCTGCCGAACCTCTTTACTACGGCGAGCCTTTTTTCCGGCTTCTATGCCATCGTCGCCTCCATGAAGGGTCACTTCGAGGTGGCCGCCGTGGCCGTCTTGATCGCCGCCGTCCTCGACGCCCTGGACGGGCGGATCGCCCGCATGACGAACACGACGAGCAAGTTCGGGGCCGAGTACGACTCCCTCTCGGATCTCGTGGCCTTCGGCGTAGCGCCGGCCATCCTGGCCTATACCTGGTCCCTGGCGGAGTTCGGTAAATGGGGCTGGCTCGTCTCCTTCCTCTTCGTCACCTGCGGCGCCTTGAGGCTGGCCCGCTTCAACATCCAGATCGGCATCATCGAGAGCCGGGTCTTCAACGGGCTGCCCATCCCCGGGGCCGCCGCGGTCGTGGCGACGGGGGTCCTCCTCTACTACAAGCTGGGCGGTCACGGTCAGTTCCATCACGTGGGGGTCTTGCTCAGCGTGTTCGTCCTGTCCCTCTTCATGGTGAGCAGCATCAAGTACTACAGCTTCAAGGACCTCAACTTCTTCGCCCGCAAGCCCTTCATGTCCTTCATCCTCATCATCCTCGTCCTCGTCCTGATCGCCGCGGAACCCCAGATCATGCTCTTCACCTTCACGGCGGGCTACAGCGTCTCGGGGCCCATCTGGGCCGTCCAGAAGATCTACCGCAAGAGGATGCAGCAGTGGGAGGAGAGGAAGAAAGGGGCCAATTGCCCCGTCGTCTGACGACGAAGAAAAGGGAGGGTGAACGATCCGAAGGGGTCGCCCCTTTAATAATCGTGGTGAGGAGTTTTGTATGCGAACCTTCAATGTAGCCGTCGTCGGCGCCACGGGCGCCGTCGGCAACGAGATGATCAGGGTCCTGGAACAGAGGGATTTCCCCGTCGGCAACCTGAGGCTCCTGGCCTCGGAGCGGTCCTTGGGCAAGTATCTGGAGTTCCGGGGCAAGGAGATCCCCGTGGAGGTCCTTGGGGAAGACTCCTTCAAGGGGATGGAGATCGGCCTGTTCTCGGCGGGCGGGAGCGTCAGCGAGCGCTTCGCCCCCATCGCCGCCCGGGAGGGGTGTGTCGTCATCGACAACACCAGCGCCTTCCGCATGGATCCCCAGGTCCCCCTCGTCGTGCCGGAGGTGAACCCCCAGGCCATCGCCGAATACAGGAACAAGAACATCATCGCCAACCCTAACTGCTCCACCATCCAGATGGTGGTGGCCCTGAAGCCCATATACGACGCCGCGGGGATCAAGCGGATCGTCGTCTCCACATACCAGTCCGTGTCGGGGACGGGCAAGAAGGCCATCGACGAGCTGGAGCAGCAGACGCGGGCCCTCCTGTCCTTCCAGGACCCCGTCGTGAAGGTCTATCCCCATCAGATCGCCTTCAACTGTCTCCCCCAGATCGACGTCTTCCTCGACAACGGCTACACGAAGGAAGAGATGAAGATGGTCAACGAGACCAAGAAGATCATGGGCGACCCGGATATCGCCGTCACGGCCACGACGGTGAGGGTCCCCGTCTTCTACGCCCATTCCGAGTCCGTGAACGTGGAGACGAAAAGGAAGATCACGGCCGACGAGGTGCGGGACCTCCTGTCGAAGGCCCCGGGTGTCGTCGTCATCGACGACCCGAAGAACCGTCTCTACCCCCTGGCGATCAACGCCGCGGGCAAGGACGAGACCTTCGTGGGTCGCATCAGGGAGGACGAATCCATACCCAACGGGATCAATCTCTGGGTGGTGGCCGACAACCTCAGGAAGGGAGCGGCCCTCAACGCCGTCCAGATCGCGGAGATCCTCGTTAAGGACTACCTGTAACAGACCGAAGGGCATGAGAATCACCGGCGGGAAGGCGCGGGGGAGGAAGATCCCGCCCTCCGGGGACAACCGCCTCAGGCCCACCCCGGAGTTGGTCAGGAAGGCCCTGTTCGACATCCTGCCGGAAATGACCGGGCTAAGCTTCCTCGATCTCTTCGCCGGGACGGGGGCTGTCGGTATCGAGGCCCTGAGCCGCGGCGCCGTGAAGGTCGTTTTCGTGGAGAGGAACCGCAGGAGCGCCGAGGCCATTCGCCGCTCCCTCGAGGAGTTCGGCTGGAGCGGGAGGGGAAAGGTCCTGGCCCTGCCCGTGAGCAGGGCCGTGGCCGCCCTGCGGGAGAAGGGGGAGACCTTCGACGTCGTCTTTGCCGACCCCCCCTATGAGGAGGGCTACGTGGGGTATTGCTGCGACCTCTGCCTCCGGGGGGGGCTGTTGGGACCGGGGGGCGTCCTGGTCATACAGCACTCCATCCATGAGGAATACGATCGGTCGCTCCTGGCGGATCAGGGGGTGTCCATCGAGGCGAGGCGGTACGGCGACACCGTCGTTACCTTTCTCGAGGTCCAGACACAGGAGAGATAAAGAATGAAAACGAAAAAGATCGCTGTCTATCCCGGGTCCTTCGACCCCATCACCAACGGGCATCTGGACATCATCGTCCGGGGCCTGAGGATGTTCGACGAGTTGATCGTCCTGGTGGCCTACAATCCGAACAAGTCGTCCCTCTTTTCCGTCGAGGAGAGGATGGACCTCATCCGCCTCGTGACGCAGGATCTCGACGGGAGGCTGCGGGTGGACTGCAGCTCGGGCCTCTTGGTGGACTACGCCAAGAGCCAGGGGGCCAACGTCATCCTGAGGGGATTGCGGGCCGTGTCCGATTTCGAGTACGAGTTCCAGATGGCCCTCATCAACCGCCGCCTCAACCGGGACGTGGAGACGGTCTTTCTGATGACGGGGTATCAATGGTTCTACACGAGCTCCAATCTCATCAAGGAAGCGGCCGGCCTGGGGGGCTCCGTAAAGGGCCTGGTCCCCGACGTGGTCCTGGAAAGATTGGAGGAAAAATTCCGAACGAGGTAAACACGATGAAATTGTCGCAGCGGATCACGAAGATCAAGCCGTCCCCCACCCTGGCCATCACCATGAAGGCCAATGCCCTGAAGGCCCAGGGCAGATCCATCATCGGCTTCGGGGCGGGAGAGCCGGATTTCGACACGCCGGACCACATCAAGGAGGCGGCCGTCAGGGCCATCAGGGCCGGTTTCACCAAGTACACCCCCGTGGGGGGGACGGACGAGCTCAAGGACGCCGTCATCGAGAAGCTGCGGCGGGACCACGGCCTGTCCTACAAGCGGTCGGAGGTCGTCGCCTCTTGCGGCGCCAAGCACACCCTCTACAACCTCGCCCAGGTCCTCTTCGAGGAGGGCGACGAGGTCGTCATCCCCGCCCCCTACTGGGTCTCTTACCTGGATATCGTCGTCCTGACGGGGGCCAGGCCCGTCGTCGTCCCGACGTCGGAGGAGAACGGTTTCAAGATGACGCCGTCACAGCTCCAGGAGGCCTTGACGGACAGGACGAGGGCCGTCATCCTCAACAGCCCCTCCAATCCCACCGGGGCGGCCTACACGCGGCGGGAGATCGAGGCCTTGGCGGAGGTCGTCGCCCGGCGGGACGTCCTGGTGATCTCCGACGATATCTACGAGAAGATCATCTACGACGGCCTGAGCTTTTTCAGCATCGCCTCCGTCGGCGAGGAGCTGAAGGCGAAAACCGTCGTCGTCAACGGCGTGTCCAAGGCCTACGCCATGACGGGATGGCGCATCGGTTACGCCGCCGGGCCCGAGGAGATCATCGCCGCCGTTACGAAGCTCCAGAGCCAGAACACCTCGAACCCGACCTCCATCTCCCAGCAGGCCTCCGTGGAGGCCCTGAGGGGGGACCAGGGACCGGTGGCCGAGATGGTGCGCCGTTTCGCCGAGCGCCGCGACGTGATCGTCAAGGCCCTCAACGACATCCCCGGCCTGAGCTGTCTTTGCCCCCAGGGGGCCTTCTACGTCTTCCCGCGGTGTGACGGCCTCTTCGGCCGGCGGGCGGGCGAGACGGTCATCAACTCGTCTTCGGATTTTGCCTCCTACCTCCTCGACGAGGCGGGGGTGGCCGTGGTGCCCGGCGCCGATTTCGGCAACGACGCCTACATCCGCCTCTCCTACGCCACGTCCATGGAAGACATCGTGGAGGGGACGAAGAGGATCCGCGAGGCCGTCCTCAGGCTCACCTGAAACCCCCCGCGATGGAAGAGGCGCCGTCGAGGAAAAAGACCCGCCCCGTCATGGTGGGAAAGGTGCGGATCGGCGGCGGCGCCCCCGTCGTCGTCCAGTCCATGACCTCCACGGACACCCGGGACGCGGGGCGCACCCTGAGGCAGATCCGGAGGCTCACGGCGGCGGGCTGCGAGATCGTCCGCGTGGCCGTCCCCGACGAGGAGGCCGCCGCCGCCCTGGGACGCATCGTGAAGGGGGCCCCCATCCCCGTCATCGCCGACATCCACTTCCGGCCCGCCCTGGCCCTTCTCGCCCTGGAGGCCGGCGTCGCCGGGATCCGGATCAACCCGGGGAACATGCCCCGGCGCGACATAGGGGAGATCTGCCGCGCCGCGGCGGACAGGAAGGCCGTCATCCGCGTCGGCGTCAACGCCGGCTCCCTGGAAAAGGAACTCCTGAGGCGCCACGGGGGGCCCCGGGCGGAGGCCCTGGCCGAGAGCGCCCTGAACCACGTGCGTCTCCTGGAGGACCACGGCTTCGACGCCGTCAAGATCTCCGTCAAGTCCTCCGACGTCCCGACGACGATCAAGGCCTACCGCCTCTTGAGCGGGGCCTGCGATTATCCCCTGCACCTGGGGGTGACGGAGGCGGGGACCGTCGTCCCGGCCGCCGTCAAGTCCGCCCTGGGGATAGGGACGCTCCTGATGGAGGGTATCGGCGACACCATCCGGGTCTCCGTGACGGGCGACCCCGTCTCGGAAATTCCCCTTGCGTACGCCATCCTTCGTGCCTTAAATATAAGGAAGGTCGGGGTGGACATCATCTCCTGCCCGACCTGCGGCCGGTGCGAGATCGACCTCGTCCGTCTGTGCCGCCGGGTGGAAAAACTTCTCAGAGGCGTCAAGACCCCCCTGAAGGTGGCCATCATGGGCTGCGTGGTGAACGGCCCCGGGGAGGCCGCCGAGGCCGACGTGGGTATCGCCGGCGGGCGGGGGATGGGCCTGGTCTTCAAGAAGGGCCGGGTCGTGGCCAAGGTGAGGGAAGGGGATCTCGTCGAGGCCCTGATGAACGAAATCGAGGGGTTGACGGTTAAAGACAAGGAGGTATGACCATAACATGCGGTATTCACGGATGTTTCTCCCTACGGGACGCGAGGTGCCGTCGGACGCCGAGGTGGTGAGCCACCAGCTCATGATCAGGGCGGGCATGATCAGGAAACTGACGAGCGGCATCTACAATTACCTTCCCCTGGGCTACAGGGTCGTCAGAAAGGTGGAGCAGATCATCAGGGAAGAGATGAACCGCGCCGGGGCCCAGGAGCTCTTCATGCCCATGGTCCAGCCGGCGGACCTCTGGCGCGAGTCGGGCCGGTGGTCCCTCTACGGAAAGGAACTCCTCCGCTTCCGGGACCGGAGGGACAGCGAGTGCTGTCTCGGCCCCACCCACGAGGAGGTCATCACGGACATCGTCCGCAACGAGGTGAAATCCTACCGTCAGCTCCCCCTGAATCTCTACCAGATCCAGATCAAGTTCCGGGACGAGATCAGGCCCCGGTTCGGCGTCATGAGGTGCCGCGAGTTCGCCATGAAGGACGCCTACAGCTTCGACGCCGACGAGGAGGGCGCCGAGGCGAGTTACCGGAAGATGTTCGAGGCCTACGAGAGGATCTTCACCCGCTGCGGCCTGAGGTTCAGGGCCGTGGAGGCCGATTCGGGAAGCATCGGCGGCAGCTTCTCCCACGAGTTCCTCGTCATCGCCGATTCCGGGGAGGACGCCATGGTCTTCTGCGAGCGGTGCGGTTACGCGGCGAACCTGGAAAAGGCCGAGATCGCCCGCCCGGAGGAGACGCCCCTGGACGAGGGGGCCTTTCTGCCCCTGGAGGAGGTCCACACCCCCGAGGTGCGGACCATCGAGGAGGTGTGCGCCTTCCTTTCCGTCCGCCCCCAGGACGTGATCAAGACCCTCGTCTTCAGCGCCGACGGCAAACCGGCGGCCGTGCTGATCCGGGGCGACGAGGAGGTGAACGAGATCAAGGTGAAGAACTTCCTGGGCTGCGACGTCCTCGAGATGGCCATGGACGACATGATCGTCCAGGTGGCGGGTTCCCCCCGGGGTTTCGTCGGACCCATCGGGATCTCGTGCCCCGTCTATGCCGACTATTCCGTCATGAACCGCCTCAACATGGTGGCGGGGGCCAACCGGGAGGATTACCACGTCAAGAACGTGAACTTCGGGAGGGACTTCCCCAAACCCGTCTTCGCCGATCTCAGGGCCGTGAGGGAAGGCGACTCCTGTCCCCGGTGCGGGAAGGAGATCCGTTTCGCCCGGGGGATCGAGGTGGGTCACGTCTTCAAGCTCGGGACGAAGTACAGCGCCCCCATGAAGGCCCACTTCCTCGACCGGGACGGCAAGGAGCGGCCCATGGTCATGGGGTGCTACGGTATCGGCGTGGGGAGGACGGTGGCCGCCTGCATCGAACAGAACCACGACCGGGACGGCATTATCTGGCCCATGTCCATCGCCCCCTACCAGGTCATCGTCACGCCCGTCAACGTCAACGAGGCCCCCCTGAGGGAGGCGGCGGAGAAGGTCTACGAGGCCCTCGCCGAAAGGGGTGTGGAGGCCATCCTCGACGACCGGGACGAGCGGGCGGGGGTCAAGTTCAAGGACGCCGATCTCATCGGCATCCCCCTTAGGGTCACCGTCGGTCCCAAGCGCCTGGCGGAGGGCAAGGTGGAGATCCGCGAGCGCAGAACCGGCGCGGTCACCGTCGTCGAAATCGACAAGGCCGCGGACGAACTTGCAAGGATGATCAACGAGGCGATGCCCGTCACGTAATGCTTCGTATCACCGACATCCTCGAGAAGACCCAATCCTACCTGAACCAGGAAGATCTGGAGAAGATAGAGAAGGCCTACGTCTTTTCCGCCACGGTCCACCAGGGGCAGTTGCGCCTCTCGGGGGAGCCCTACCTCACCCACCCCATGGAGGTGGCGGGGATCCTGGCGGACATGAAGATGGACGCCGCGACCATCGTCACGGGTCTCCTCCACGACACCGTCGAGGACACCCTGACCACCCTCGAGCAGGTGAGCGATAACTTCGGGGCCGACGTGGCCCAGCTCGTCGACGGCCTGACCAAGATCAGCCGCATCACCTTCGGGAGCCAGGAGGAACGCCAGGCGGAGAACTTCCGCAAGATGATCCTCGCCATGTCCACGGACATCCGGGTCCTTTTGGTGAGGCTGGCCGACCGGGTCCACAACATGCGCACCCTCCAGTACCACCCCCCGGAGAAGCAGCAGTTCATCGCCCGGGAGACCCTGGAGCTCTACGCCCCCCTCGCCAACCGCCTCGGGATCAACTGGATCAAGGTGGAGCTCGAGGACCTGGCCTTCCTCTATCTCTACCCGGAGGCCTATCAGGAGATCAGGCGCCGGGTGGACAAGAAGAAGGAGCAGCGCCTCGCCTACACGGAAGAGGTCAAGGGCATCATCAGCCAGGAGATCGCCAAGTTCGGCCTCAAGGGCGAGGTGGAAGGCCGGGCCAAGCACTTCTTCAGCATCTACAACAAGATGAAGAGCCAGGGCATCGATTTCGACGAGGTTTACGACCTCATCGCCTTCCGGATCATCCTCGACAGCGACCAGGACAAGTCGTGCTACGAGGCCCTCAGCGTCGTCCACGCCCTCTGGAAGCCCGTCCCCGGCCGTTTCAAGGACCGGATCGCCATGCCCAAGGCCAACGGTTACCGGTCCCTCCACACGACGGTGATCGGCCCCTACGGGGAGAGGGTGGAGATCCAGATCCGCACCCGGGAGATGCACGAGTGGGCCGAGGAGGGCATCGCGGCCCACTGGCGGTACAAGGAGAAGCGTTCGAAGCTCGGGGCGGAGGACGAGCAGATCATGAGGCTCCGGGAGCTCCTGGAGGTCCAGCAGGACTCGGGCTCGCCCAGGGAGTTCATGTCCAACCTGAAGATGGCCCTCTTCCCCGACGAGGTTTACGTCTTCACCCCCAACGGCGACGTGAAGGCCTTCCCCAAGGGGGCCACGCCCATCGACTTCGCCTACAGCATCCACACCGACGTGGGCCACTCCTGCATCGGCGCCAAGGTGAACCGCAACATCGTCCCCCTGAAGTACGAGCTCCAGAACGGCGATACCGTCGAGATCATCACCCAGGCGGGTCACCACCCCGGCAAGGACTGGTTGAAATGGGCCGTCACCTCCCGGGCCCGCTCGAAGATCAAGAACTGGATCAAGACGGAGGAACGGAAGAAGAGCATCGAGCTGGGCCGGGACATCCTCGAGAGGGAGTTCAAGAAGCACAACCTGAAGCTCTCCCAATTCGTCAAGTCCGAACAGATGAAAAAGGTCTGCGAGGACAACGGCGTGGGGGATATCGACGACCTGATGGCCCACGTGGGGTACGGCCGGATCTCCGCCCGTCACGTCGTCAACCGCTTCCTCCCCGAGGACCTCGTCAAGCCCGAGGAGAAGGTGGAGAAACCCAAGGCGAAGGTCACGCCTCCCTCCCCCATGGGGATCAGCCTGACGGGGATCGACGACGTCCTCGTCAAGTTCGCCAAGTGCTGCGCCCCCATACCGGGGGACGAGATCGTGGGTTACATCTCCCGGGGGAGGGGGATCACGATCCACACCACCCAGTGCCCCAACCTGGCGGAACTGGATCCCGAGCGGATCCTCGAGGTCAACTGGAACGTCAAGGGGAAGGAGACCTACCCCGTCCACATGAGGGTCGTCTGCCGGGACAAGAAGGGGGTCCTCGCCGAGGTCAGTTCCGCCATCTCCGCCATGGACATCAACATCTCCCACGCCGAGGTGGAGACCACCCCCGATCTGAGGGCCATCTGCGATTTCCAGCTCGACGTCAACGACCTGGAGCAGCTCAACCACCTCATGGCCTCCATAAGGAAACTCAAGAGCGTCATGACGGTGGAGAGACTGCGCCGGGGTTAGGAAAGACGATGGTCATTGACAAGGCCAAGAAGGTTGGGCTATGAAGCCGCCTGCTTAAGGGCGGCTGATTTATATATGAAACGGTCGAGTCTCATCGCTTTGTTGCTTTTCCTTCTCTCCCTGACGATGCTCCCCTCCGGGGCGGCGGGTCAGGGGGTGAAGGTCGTGGTCCTGGACGCCGCCCACGGCGGCCGCGACGCGGGGGTACTCTCCGCCGACGGGACGGCGGAGAAGGATCTCAATCTGGCTTTGGCCTTGCTGGTCCAAAGGGAGCTCCAGGGGACGCCGGGGTTGAGGGTGGTCCTGACGCGCGCCGGCGACACGGACCTCTCCGTCGAGGAGCGGGTCAAGAGGATCACCGCCGCCGGCGCCGCCGCCGTCGTCAGCATCCACGCCAACGGCGGGTTCTATAAGGAAGCGAGGGGTTACGAGGTCTATTTCTCCGGACTGCGCGCCCCCGGCCAGGGGCGGGACGAGTCGTCGGCCATCATCGGGGACATGACCAAGACGAAACACCTCAACGACAGCGTGCGCCTGGCCCAGGGCCTCCAGAGGAACCTCGAGAAGGTATTCCCCAAGGAGGGCCGGGGGTTGCGGGAGGCCCCCGTGCCCCTCCTCACGAACCTCACCGTGCCCGCCGTGGTCGTGGAGGTGGGTTTCGTGACCAACACGAAGGACCGGAAAAAATTGAAGGACGAGGCGTCCCGCCTGGAGGTCGCCCGCGCCCTCGCCCGGGGCATCAAAGAGGGCCTGGCGGAGAGGTGAAGGGCCCATGAGGCGTGACGGCCGCGGACCGGGGGAATTGAGGGAGGTGCGGATCGTGAGGGATTTCCTGAAATACCCCGGCGGTTCCGCCCTCATCGAGATGGGGGACACGAGGGTCATCTGCAGCGCCACCGTCGTGGACGAGGCGCCTCCCTTCCTGAAGGGGACCGGCCGGGGATGGCTGACGGGGGAATACGCCATGCTCCCCGCCGCCACGGCGGTCCGTTCGCCCCGGGAATCCCTCCGGGGCCGCGTCGGGGGGCGGACCCACGAGATCCAGCGCCTTATCGGGAGATCGCTTAGGGCCGTCACGGACCTCGGGGGCTTCGGGGAGCGGACGATCCATATCGACTGCGACGTCATCCAGGCCGACGGGGGGACGCGGACGGCGGCCATTACGGGCGCCTTCGTCGCCCTGGTGGATCTCCTCAGGAGGGAGGGGCGGGGAGGGGACGTGTTTCCCGTGGCCGATTACGTCTCCGCCGTGAGCGTCGGCGTCGTGGACGGCGAGATCCTCCTCGATCTCGACTACGCGGAGGACTCCCGCGCCGAGGTGGACATGAACGTCGTCATGACGGGGGGCGGGAGGTTCGTCGAGGTCCAGGGGACGGCGGAACGTTCCCCCTTCGCCGCGCCGGTCCTCCAGGCCATGCTGGCGGCCGCCGCCGAGGGCATCGGCCGCCTCACGGGGCTCCAGCGGGAGATCCTGGGCGACCTGCGATGAAGACCCTGGTCCTCGCGTCGAAGAATCGTGGGAAGATCAGGGAGATCGAGGAGATGCTCCGTGGTCTCCCCTGGGAGATCAAATCCCTTTACGACTATCCCGACTGCCCCGAGCCGGCCGAGACGGGGGAGACCTTTCTCGCCAACGCCCTCATCAAGGCCCGCACCGTCTCCCGCCACACGTCCGAGGTCGTCCTGGCCGACGATTCGGGTCTGGAGGTCGACGCCCTCGGGGGGGAGCCCGGTGTCCGCTCGGCCCGTTACGCCGGCGAGGGGGCCTCGGACGACGAGAACAACGACCAGCTCCTCAGGGTCATGAGCGACGTCCCCGAGGGGCAACGGGGCGCCGCGTTCCGCTGCGTCCTCGTCCTCTACCACCCCCGGGGCGACTACGTCACCTTCGAGGGGACGTGGCGGGGGGTGATCGCCTCTTCACCGGCGGGTACGGAGGGCTTCGGCTACGACCCCCTCTTCTATCTGCCCGAGCGGGGCCTCACGGTGGCCCAACTGACTCCGGAGGAGAAGAACCGCCTGAGCCACCGCTCCCAGGCGGTGGGCCGATTGAGAAAGTACTTGCAATCTCTCGATCCTGACCCTTAATTTTCCACAAGGTCTCGGCCTGGTCTCGGCGGGGCGTGGCGCAGTCTGGTAGCGCGCTTGCTTTGGGAGCAAGATGTCGGGGGTTCAAATCCCTCCGCCCCGACCAGTAAATTAGAGGGGTTACGGACATGCCGCGACCCCTTTTGTTTTCGGGAAAATACTCATATTATTTTTGCTTTCCCGGGCCCTCCAAAGGGGATGGGGACCAAAATTATGCGCGTAGCATAAGGTTTAAGTCCATGATATCATTGAGCGAAAAGCTACGCTTAGGCAGCGATTGAGGATTTTATAACCTACGGATATTGTTGATGATTCGACTTTCCGACCCTTGCGACCCCTTTTGCGGCCCAATCGACCAATATTATCAGTATTGACTAATATTGTGACGCAGTCTGGAACCGTCAACCTAAATTGACCATCTGTGATACCCGGGTTCGACAGTGCTAGGTGAACGATTCGGTGATTGCTGAGTTATTGCATGCATTTACGTTATGCCTGTTTTTTGGTCGTGTGCCTATGGATTTCGGGGGTGCATTGGATGCCCTGAATCCGCTTGGGAGGATGAATATTGAATTTGTAGCCTAACGCCCGCGTTCAGCGGCCGGGCCGCGTAGCGGACCGGCCGCTGCAACCGGTTGTTCGACGCCCCGTTCATGCGGCCGCCCATTCCGCGGACAGAAGCGCGGCCTGCTCGAGCACCGTCTGCGTGGCCTTCTCCTGCTTGTCGGGCGGGTAGCCGTACTTGCGCAGGATGCGCTTGACGAGCACGCGGAGCTGGGCTCGCACGTTCTCGCGCAGGGTCCAGTCGATGGTCACGTTGTTTCGCACGGTAGTGACCAGTTCCCGTGCGATCGTACGCAGCGTCTCGTCGCCCAACACCTTCACGGCGCTGTCGTTGGTCTCGAGTGCGTCGTAGAACGCCAGCTCCTCCTCGCTCAGGTTCAGCTTCTCGCCGCGGGCGCTGGCCTCGCGCATGTCGCGAGCCAGGGCGATGAGTTCCTCGATCACCTGCGCCGCCTCGATCGCTCGATTCTGATACCGACGAATCGTCTGCTCCAGCATCTCGGCGAACGAGCGGGCCTGGACGAGGTTCTTGCGACGACGGGTGGCGAGCTCGCCTCTCAGCAGCTTCTGCAGCAGCTCCACCGCGAGGTTGCGCTGGGGCATGCCGCGCACTTCGGCCAGGAACTCCTCCGAGAGAATCGAGATGTCGGGCTTCGCCAGGCCGGCCGCCGCGAAGATGTCGACGACACCCTCGGGCGCAACGGCTCTCGAGATGATCTGCCGGACCGCGTGGTCGAGCTCTTCTTCTGGCCGCGCCTCGCCGGGCGCGCGCTTGGCCAGCACCGCGGCCACGGCTTGGAAGAATGCCACATCGTCGCGGATGCGTAGCGCCTCGTCGTGCGGCACCGCCAGCGCGAACGCCTGCGACAGCTCGCGCACAGCGCGCACGCAGCGGTCCTTGCCGTTCTCCTGCGCCAGGATGTGCTCCTGCGCGGCGGGGAGGAGCGCCAGCCGCTCCTGGGGCGTGCCGCTCACCCACTTCCCCCGGTCGAACCCGCCTGCCTGCCGCGCCCCGCCTTTTTCGATGAGTCGTTTCAACCGCTTGCGGCCAAATCCGGTTTTCCAATCAGATTCCATTTTGCAGGCTTGTTCACGGGTCGAAGCCAGTTCGTAATGAGCGATTCGGATAGGGCGATGGCCCTTGGTCCATTCCGAAGCAGTTCCGGCTTTGTGTTCTTGCCATCGGCGGGTGAGATCGTCGGTCTGGCCGATGTAAAGGCTGCCGTCCTCGCATTCGATAGCATAGACGTAGAAGGGGCTGGGCGGCGGCGCAGGCAGGTGGAACAGCCCGCAACAGACTTCGTATTTCTCGAGCATCACGGCCACGGCTTCCTCCTGATACAGGGCCGTGCGGCCTGTGCCACCACTTTCGGTGTAGGTGGCCAGCGCGGCCTTCAGCTCGTGGGCGAGGCCTAGGTAGTCCACGACGAGCCCGCCGGGCTTGTCCTTGAACACGCGGTTGACGCGCGCAATCGCCTGCATCAGGCCGTGGCCGCGCATGGGCTTGTCGATGTACATCGTGTGCAGCGACGGCGCATCGAACCCGGTCAGCCACATGTCGCGCACCAGGACGATGCGGAACGGTTCGTTGGGATCGCCTGCCTGCGCCGAGGCTTCGGCAGGCAGGCGGAAGCGGTTGGCCAGCGCCTCGCGCCTCGGCTTGTTGCGGATGTGCGGCTGCCAGTCCGCCGGGTCGGAGGCCGAACCGGTCATGACGACCTTGACGCTCCCGCGCGCGTCGTCATCATCGTGCCAGCCGGGCCGCAGCCGCACGATCTCGCGGTAGAGCTCGACGCAGATGCGCCGGCTCATGCAGACGACCATCGCCTTGCCGTCCATCGCCTCGAGCCGCTTCTCGAAGTGCTCGACAATGTCCTGGGCGACGAGCTTGAGGCGCTTCTCGGCGCCGACGATCGCTTCGAGCTGCGCCCACTTGGTCTTGAGCTTTTCCTTGCGCTCGAGCTCCTCGCCCTCGGTCACCTCCTCGAAGTCCGGGTCGATCTTCGGCCGTTCGGCCTCGTCGAGCGCGAGCTTCGCCAGACGGCTCTCGTAGTAGATCGGCACCGTGGCGCCGTCTTCGACCGCGCGCTGGATGTCGTAGACGCTGATGTAATCGCCGAACACGGCGCGGGTGTTGGCGTCCGCCTTTTCGATCGGCGTGCCGGTGAAGCCGATGAAGGACGCATTCGGCAGGGCGTCGCGCATGTGCCGCGCGAAGCCGTCGATAAAGTCGTACTGGCTGCGGTGGGCCTCGTCGGCGATCACGACGATGTTGCGCCGCTCGGAGAGGGTCGGGTGCCGGCCTGCCTGCGCCGCGCTCGGCGCGGCAGGCAGGTCGCCCTTCTCCTCGGGAAAGAACTTGTGAATGGTCGTAAAGACCACCCCGCCCGCCTGCACGGAAAGCAGTTGCCGCAGGTGCACGCGGCTTTCGGCCTGCACCGGCGGCTGGCGCAGGAGGTCCTGGCAGCGCGAGAAGGTGCCGAAGAGTTGGTCGTCGAGGTCGTTGCGGTCGGTGAGCACCACCAGGGTCGGGTTCTCCATCGCCGGCTCGCGGACGATGCGGCCGGCGTAGAAGGCCATGGTCAGGCTCTTGCCCGAGCCCTGGGTGTGCCAGACCACGCCGACGCGCCGGTCTCCCGGCTTGCCGCCGGGTTTGCGACCCGCCTCGTAACGGCCGCCGGCTTCCGCTACACAGTCGCCCCGCACCAGCTCCGCCGCGCGCAGCGTCTCCCGCACGGCCACCTGCACGGCGTGGAACTGGTGGTAGCCCGCCATCTTCTTGGCGAGGCGGCCTCCGCCTTCGTCCTCAAAGACGATGAAGTCGCGCACCAGATCGAGGAAGCGCCGCGGCGCAAGCAGGCCCTCCGTAACCACCTGCAACTCCGGGACGTGCGCGTCGGCCAGCGTCTCGCCGGAAATCGTGCGCCAGGGCTTGAACCACTCCCGCCCCGCCGTGAGCGTCCCGGCGCGCGCCTGCACGCCGTCGGAGATCACCAGCACCGCGTTGGTGGCAAAGAGAGAGGCAATCTCGGTCTGGTAGGTCCGGAGTTGCTGCCACGCGGTCCAGATCGTCGCGTCTTCGTCGGCCGCGTTCTTCAGCTCCAGCACCGCGAGCGGCAGGCCGTTGACGAACAGCACCACGTCGGGCCGCCGCTCGTGCTTGTTCTCCACCACGGTGAATTGATTCACTGCCAGCCAGTCGTTGGCGGCGGGCGCGTCGAAATCCAGCACCCGCGCCTGCGCGCCGCGAATAGCGCCGTCGGCCGCGCGGTACTCCACCGTCACGCCGTCAACAAGCAGCCGGTGCAGCGCGCGGTTGCGCAAGATGAGATCGGCGCCTCCTGCCTGCGCCGCTGCCGCTGGCGCGGCAGGCAGGTCCGGTCGCGCGACTTTACGGAACGCATCCTCCAGCGCCTCAGCGGGCAGGTCGGGGTTGAGGCGGGCGAGCGCATCTCGCAGGCGCTGAGCAAGAACCACCTCGCCGTAGTCTGCCCGCTCGGCGAAAAGTTCGCCGGGGGCAATCTCGGCGCCGTGCTTGACCTGCCAGCCGACGGCCTCCAGCCAGGTGAGGGTGGCGGATTCAATGTCGGATTCGGTCAGACGCGCCATGATTCGTCCTTCTTTAGGGGCGGTTCGCGAACCGCCCCCACCACATCCGGATTTTCCCGGTCCATGTCCCACCGCGCAGGATTATCGGCGATGTATTCGCGAATGCGGTTCAACGCATCGTCATCGCGGATGATGTGTTCGTAGTAATTGCGTTGCCAGACATGGCCGTCAAAAGGCGGCCATCCCAATGTTTTAACGCCGCGGATGTATTGAACGGTGATGCGGGATTTGAACGCGCCGATAATATCCCCAACCGTAGGGGCGACCCTTGTGGTCGCCCCGGTGGTCGCCCCGGTGGTCGCCCCCGTTGTGGCCCTGGTGGGGGGACGATCAGGGGCAGGCACAAGGCCTGCCCCTACGTCCGCGCCGCCCGTCCCGACCGCGGTGACCGGATTATTGTCGGTGATGATGATGACGCCGTGGACATGATTGGGCATGACAACGAACGCGTCCAATTCCACGTTGGGGAGTCGTTTCGGTAATTCCTCCCATTCCGCGGCAACCATACGCCCGGCGTCGTTCAACCGCATTTCGCCATCCACCACCTCCCCGAACAGGCACGCCCGATCCTGCGCAACGACCGTGACGAAATACGCGCCTGCCCAAGAATAATCGTATCCCTTCAGTCGGATGCTGCGGCGGTGGTGCTTTCGGGGGGCGTATTTCATAGCCCCCTCTGTTTCAAAAACCTCTCCGCATCCTTCACCCGTATTTCGCCGGAGATCAGCTTGGGTAACAGCGCGTCGCGTAGGGCGGCGAGGGTGCGGGATTCGCGCCGGCACTCGATAGTTCGTGCGAGCAGGCTGTCTGCAGAGCGATCGAATGCCGCGACGATGGACGAAGGGGGCACAACGACTACGAGGCTGAGAATCGAATCAACTTGGGCACGTTGATGGCTTTTCGAGGTTCCCGTCACGAGAGCCTCGATTTGCTGCCGAAACAGTGGCGAGCGCGCGAGGCAATATAAGAAGCTTCGCGTGAACGGAGGCCGCGCGCGAAGCACCAGAAACTCGGTCGAGCACACCGCATGCTCGCCCGAACAAACGTCGACCAGCCAGACGCGCTCTATCTCGGGGTTGAGCTTGGAGAGCAGGACCACCCCGTCGGGTACGTGCCACTTCTGGCTCTTGATGGCTTCCCCGTACTCTGCCTTCGGCCATTGCTCTTCGTCGAAGGCGGGAATGCTGAAGTGCTGGTAAAGCGTCTGAGGTGAAGAGAGCGGGTTTTCCTGATCGCGCAGGTGCTCGGCGACATCGCCGAATCGACCTACCTCCCACCCCTCCGGAATCTCCCCCAGTTCGGAGTCTTCGAAGGAATCCGGAAAAAGGGTTGCGATTTCGGGTTTGAGGTTGGGGCAGGCGGCGCGGCTGACCTGCTCGTCGGTCCACGTGGGATGCTCGCGGCGGACGGCGGCCTTGGCGCGCACCGGGTCAAAGTCCACGAACCAGCTCTTGAAGAGTGCCCGCGCCATCTCCTCCAGCGTCTCGCTCATCCGCCGGTTCAGCTCGATCTTGTCGTCCAACGCGCCGAGGATATGGGCAATGGCGCGCTGTTCGGGGAGGGGAGGAAGCCGAAACTTGTGCTTCTTGAGAATCTCCGTCTTCAGGTTCGTGAATACGGAGCCGCTTCCTTGCTCAACCAGGGCTGGCCGTTCGTGGACAAGAAGGTAGTAAGCGAAGAGCTTGTCAAGTCCGCGGAAGTTCCGAATCAGCAGCCAACCGTCGTGTATGCACGCCTCAATTGCCATGAACATCGGGATGCCTGGTGTCGCGCTGTTTGAGAGGATTAAGTCACCCGGGAAAACCGATACGCTCCTTGAGCGCCCTTCTGGGCGAATGCACTCTGCGGTTTGCTCGATGTAGCGTGAGCTGGCTGACGACGCGTCTGATATTTTGACCCATGGAATTCCACTTTCCGAAACCCAATCGTGAATTGGGCGGGGGGACGCACCTCTTGACACGTCACACACTTGCTGGAATTCGACCTCTCGCCACTCACCCGCCATACCCCACCACCTCCGGGTTCTTCGCAATCGCCGCATCCAGCTTCGCCGCCCTGGCCTGCTGCTTGCGCGACGCCATGAACGACAGGAATCTTCTCATGGCCGTGCCTCCACGTTCAACATAGGCAATTTTTGGCTCCATGATAAACGCAACGTTTATTATACCGCCGTGGACGCCTTCATATTCAAGGCTCGTAAGGTCACCCGCCATATCCCAGTTCCTCCAAATTCTTCGCAATCGCTGCATCCAGTCGCCGGGCCTCGGCCTGCTTGCTCAGCAATGCTCATAAATATGAGCGGAAACGAGCGGTTTATGAGCGCGCTCATATTTTTTGCCCTCGCTCATACCACGCGCCCTTGCGCTCACCGTGGCGGATCAGACGCCCATCCTTGACCAAGCGGTCGAGCAGGCGCGTGGCTTGAAAGGGGCCGATCCGGCACAACTCCGCAGCTTCCCGGCGTGTGATGCGCCCGTGCTTGTCCACGTACTGCAGCACCATCTGCTCCTGTTGCAGGGGCTCAAAGCCGCGGCTGCGCACATAGCCCGCCTTGTCGCCAAGCAGCCGGTAGGCCGCGGCGGAGAGGTGCCAGGTGCGGCCTTTTTTCTGCCCGCGCTCCTCGACGAGCCCGGCTTCGACCAGGCGGTGCAGCGCGGCGCGCGTGTCGGTCTCCGGCTTTTGCACGAGGTGGGCCGCTTCGTCAGTGGTGAGGCTGCGCGTCTGCCACAGGCAGTTGAGGATCAGCAGCTCATCGAGCGCGAGGTCGCGCCCCTGTTGGGATTCCGTCACCAGTAGGCGCACAAAGTCGAGGTTGGCCGCGCCGCCGGGGATGACGACGCTGACCGTGGCGTCATTGCTGCGCGCGTAGGAGGGGGCTGGGCGGCCGTTGCGCAGTTGTTCGTAGAAGATGGTGTCGATGCCGCGCGCGGTGCGCTCGACGATGCCGGCGCGCTTGAAAGCATCGGCAAGCAAGGGGTTGCGCGGTCGGGGCGCAGTGACGAGCAGGTTATCGAGCCGCACCCCTTCGGGAAAGCCGCCGGGGCTGGTGATCTCGATCTGGTCGGTCTGCCACTGGAAGTGCACGGCGCCGAGGCGTTGGTAGTCGCGGTGGATCAGCGCGTTTGCCAGCGCCTCGCGCAACGCGCGTTCCGGGTAGTCGGGCACGCCCACGCGCAGCAGCCCCACCATCAATTCCTGTTCGCGGTTGCGGGCGCGGATGCGCGTCTCGATTTCTTCCATCGTGCGTAGCAGCGGCCAGCGGAAGAAATCGTTGACTTCGACCTGCAGCCTGCGCAGCACCTGGAAAGCGACTTCGTGACTGGGGACGAAACGGCGCAGGGCATCCTCCTTGCCGAAGAGCAGCAGCGCCGCCAGCCGAACCCCGCGCACGACGCCGTTGGCGTCTACCACGCCGAGTGCCTTGGCCAGTTCCAGGTCGGGCAGATCGAGAAGGGATTCGTCGCTGCCGCGCCGCTCGCGCACGCTGCGGCGAAAGCGCTCGAACTCGAGCGGGTCGAGGTGCTCCCAACGTGCGTCGGCGACGATTTGTGCCGATGGGTCGAGCAGCCCGCGGTCGGCCTGCAACGACTGCACGGCGTAACCGTCCATCGGCACGCAGGCAAGCTTGCCGTCGCCACCCAGCGCGCGCTGCAGAAAGACGCCTTCGCTGGTCGCCACGGGTTGACGCTGAGGTGGAATTTCGATGGCGAGCACGGTGAAGCCATCGATCTGGACGCTTTCGATCCGCACGGAGAGCGGAGGCCGGGTGCGGTTGGCGATCAGCGCGGCGACTCGCGCCAAGTCGGTTGCCGCGCCATGCCGGGGCCGCGCGCCGGTGACGCGGCCATCGTCTTCCACGCCGATGAGCAGATAGGCGGCTTCGTGGCCAACGCGATTGGCTAGGCAGACGACGGCTTCGATGAGCTGGCGATCGGTCAGCGACGCGCGTTCCTCGCCTTTGAATTCGACCGCGAGGGTCTCTCCGGCTGCGATGAGGGCGCGCAGCTTCTCTGGGGTCATGCCGGTTTGCTCCAGAATCCCAGCTCCTTCAGGTTGGCGGCTATCGCAGCATCGAGCTTCGCGGCCTCGGCCTGCTGCTCGCGCAATTGCGCCACGAGCCGATGCATCTTCTCCTCGAACGGTTCGCCGTCGTCCTCCTGCTTTTCTGCGCCCACGTAGCGGCCAGGGGTGAGGACATAGCCGTGGTGGCGAATCTCCTCCAGCGTCGCGCTCTTGCAGAAGCCGGGCACGTCCTCGTACTTGCCCGCGTCCTTTTCGCCGCCTGCCTTGCCGGCAGGCAGGCGCCAGGCGTGGTAGGTGTCGGCGATCCGCTGGATGTCTTCGTCGGTCAGCTCCCGGTGGGTGCGGTCCACCATCCGCCCCATCTTGCGTGCGTCGATGAAGAGCACCTGGCCGCGCCGGTCCCTGCCTGCGCCGCGCTGCGCCTGCGGCGCGGCAGGCAGGGCGGAACCCTTTTTGTCGCGCGCGAGGAACCACAGGCACGCCGGGATCTGCGTCGAGTAGAAGAGCTGGCCCGGCAGCGCGACCATGCAGTCCACGAGGTCGGCCTCGATTAGGTTCTTGCGGATCTCGCCCTCGCCGGACTGGTTCGAGGACATGGAGCCGTTGGCGAGGACGAAGCCGGCCACGCCCGCGGGCGCGAGGTGGTGCACGATGTGCTGCACCCAGGCGAAGTTGGCGTTGCCCACGGGCGGCACGCCGTACTTCCAGCGCTTGTCGTCGCGCAGGCGCTCGCCACCCCAGTCGGAGACGTTGAACGGCGGATTGGCGAGGATGTAATCGGCCTTGAGGTCGGGGAACTTGTCGTCGTGGAACGTGTCGCCGTGGGCGATCTGGCCGTCGATGCCGCGGATGGCGAGGTTCATCTTGGCCAGGCGCCAGGTGGTGTAGTTCGACTCCTGGCCGTAGATCGAAATGTCGGCCTTTGCCTTGCCCGCCGCCTGCCTGCCCGCAGGCAGATTGCCGTTACCGGTGGCGTGCGCTTCGATAAACTCGACTGACTGCACGAACATCCCTGCTGAACCGCAGCAGGGGTCGTACACCCGGCCGCGGTAGGGTTCGAGCATCTCGACCAGCAGCTTGACGACGCAACGCGGGGTGTAGAACTCGCCGCCCTTTTTTCCTTCGGCGCTCGCGAACTGCGAGAGGAAATACTCGTAGACGCGGCCGAGCACGTCCTTGGCGCGGGCCTCCTCGTCGCCCACCTTGATGTTGCTGATGAGGTCGATGAGCTGGCCCAGGCGCTGCTTGTCGAGCACGGGGCGGGCGTAGTCCTTGGGCAGCACGCCCTTCAACGCCGGGTTGTCGCGCTCGATGCCGGTCATGGCATCGTCCACGAGCCGGCCGATGGTGGGCTGCTTGGCCTGTGCCTTCAGGTGCGGCCAGCGTGCCTCGGGCGGCACCCAGAAGACGTTGACGGCGCGGTATTCGTCCGGGTCCTCGGGATCGGCGCCGCTCGCCCTGTCGGCGACGAGCTTCGCGTGCTGCTCTTCGAAGGCGTCGGAGATGTACTTGAGGAAGATCAAGCCGAGCACCACGTGCTTGTACTCGGCAGCGTCCATCGAGCCCCGCAGGGCATCCGCCATCTTCCACAGCTCGGCCTCGTAGCCGACCGTGGCGGCGCCGGAGTTGTTCGTCTTCGAGTTGTTCTTGCGCTTGGCCATTTTCTACCTCCCCAGAAAGTCGTGCACGGGCGTGTTCGAGGGACGTCTAACGGTATGCCGCTCAGCCGCGCCGCGAAGCGGCGTCGGCTGTAGCGGCGGGTTAGGCTATATCCGGAATTATGAGTTGCAACACATCCTCTTTGACTTCCGATAAAGCAGCTATCAGTTTCTGCCGAGCTGCGGCTTTTAGCAAGTCCATAATTGCTGCAGGGGAACAGACATCACTCCGGAGGGACAGTTTTTGTTCGGACAAAGGTACCCCTTCAGGCTCACGTAGGAATAAACCGGCTGACAAGAAGCTAAGCATTGATATTAATTGATAAGAACTTGCTTTTCGTTGTCGGCAGGATAGGAAACACGGACTTGTATGTCAAGAAAGGATCAAAATGCTAAAAAAAGACCTGACCCCATTCCTGCTTCATTTGCATGGGCCGCATATCAGATTGCCATCACAATTGGAAAGTCCCACGAAACAATTTCTCCAGTTGAGAGAAGATGGAGGGCCAGCCACACAGGCATATCTCTTCCTGCCTTTTTTGTCCTTGCAGTCATTGCAGCACATCCTATTGTCGTCGCCAAGAACGCACGAACCACAGCTTTTTTCAAAACTGCCCTGACACATCAGGTTTCCGTCTGTGTTCATGACGCCACCCGCACACTTGTCTGCCTGGGGAAGCTCAGTCGTACGGAATTCTCCCCCCGCAGCTTTTTCGCAAGAATTGCTGCCGCACTTGCATTCGCATCGCAAGACCGCATTTTCGTCAAACGTGCATTCTCCGCAGGAATTCTTATAGCTTCCACCCGGGATGATTTTGCCCAATCGTTGAGCGGCGGGGGTAAGCTCCACTTTTCCGATCTTGACGTTTTTCGCCTCCGGCTTTGGCGGCGTCAATCCGGGATGGGCCGGCAAGCCGACAACTTCAATGCTTTTAACTATTCCTGCGGCCATGATGATGCTGGAACCGGTAATCATGGCGCCTGTATTGGTACGCAAGCTGGCCGTTACCCAATTAGATCCCGGCTGCGTCCTCCCGATCTTGCACAGATTCAACTCCGCTGCCTCGCCAGCGTTTTGTAGGCTGCCGAAAGAATTCACCAATTTCGCATAACCTTGACCTTCACTTACTCTCGCAAGAAATTCCTCATACGGCTTAACCATATCTTCCGGCTTATCACTGGTCAAATTAATGATCTTTTTGATTCTGTCTTTGATAATAGCGCCGCTGAAGGCGGCTTTCAGATCCTTTCTCGTCTCGGCGCCGTTTAATCGGATACAGGTTTGCATTTCCGGAAAACTGGCAATTCCAAAATTGATGGGTCCACCTACATAGGCCACCGAAGCCTTGGCAGCGATAGGCCACGATCCATATGTGTCGAAGTAGCCTTTGTGTCCCGCTTCCGCAACAGCGCCGCCGATCCAGGCATCGGCGTAAATGTAGAACCAACCGTTTGATTTGTAGGCGCTGGTTCGCGCTCGGGAAACAAATCCCGGAGCATTGGTCCATTCATATTTATCGTAGTAGGGAGGTGTAATGACAATGCTTTTGAGATGATCAGCTCGGGAAACGGTGATGTCTATCTTCTTGTCGTTTTCGTCCGTCGCCAGCCAGCGATTGACCATAAAAATATCCACCTCTCCTGTTTGCCGGTCTCTCACCCGGACAAGAAAAGGATACCACCCGGGCTTATCGCCTGTATTGTCATGCCGGAGGCGGATCGCTTTGATCCTCCCGCAATCTACTCTTAGATGCAAGGGAAAGTCATCCCACTGACCACGCTCAAAATAATCAGGTTTCGGCTTCTTCCTCTCTTCGTCCACTCTGGCTTTCCACTCCGCATAAGCTCTTGGTGCTTTGCTCGGATCCGGAGGATGTCCAAAATCGATTACAGGCCACGTTAACTCAGTTTCCTCGGAGCTGCCCTTCTCCCCAATTAAAGTCAAATAAACCTTGGCATTCGTCCCTGCATTCTCAACATCCCCGGTCACTACCGCCACATCCTTCCAAAACGTAGGGGCCGGCTTAAAACTTTTCGCACCTGTTTTATTGTCTTTTGTCCGTTGGCCTTGGGAGAAGGCCGGGGAAAAGGGTGATAAAACAAAGGCAGAAAACAAAATGAGCGTAAAAATCAATCTGTAAATCACGACAGCCTTCTCCTTCCTGTTAGCGTCCGCTCTGAGATTATTGATAAGAACTTGCTTTTCGTTGTCGGCAGGATAGGAAACGCGGACTTGTATGTCAAGAAAATCTTGACCACAAGATGTGGGTTGTTGCGCAGATGACCGTGTTGAAGGCACATTCCGACATCTATCCTTCCGAGAAACCCGTTCACCTTCTGGTCGTTTCACCCGCAAAACTGGCATTATCGCCGGAATTCAGACAGACTTCACCGTCACGCATTTTTATGTGATGCGTTATGACT
>JAKPCH010000068.1 GCA_029553375.1 Deltaproteobacteria bacterium
TCGTCGCTTTTGAAAACGGTTGCGCCCGCCACGATGACTCGGGCGCCGTGAGCGACGACGGTACCTACGTTTTCCACCGTGATGCCCCCATCTACTTCCAAGAGGACGTGGGGCGCTTTTTCATCGATCAGCCGTCGGGCAGAGGCAATTTTTTCTAACATGGATAAGATGAAAGGCTGGCCCCCGAAGCCCGGATTGACCGTCATGACGAGGAGGAGGTCTATTTCGGTTAGAACGGTTTCCACGAGGCTCAAAGGGGTCGCCGGGTTCAAAGAAACCCCCACTTTCTTCCCTAATCCCTTCACCTGGGAGATAATACGGTGGAGGTGCGGCGTGGCTTCCACGTGGACCGTGATGATGTCTGCCCCGGCGCGGGCGAATTCCGCCACGAACTTCTCCGGCGACTCGATCATGAGGTGACAATCGAAGGGGAGTTTGGTACAAGGACGGATGGCGCTTACGACCAGAGGCCCGATGGTCAAATTGGGTACGAAGTGGCCGTCCATGATGTCCAGGTGGATCCAGTCGGCACCGGCCGCCTCCACGGCCCGTATCTCCGCCGCGAGGTGTCCGAAGTCGGCAGAAAGGATGGAAGGGGCGATGAGGCTCATGTCGATCTCCATACACGAGGAGGAAAATTCTTGTCAACGTTAATGTTTCTCTACAACGCCCTGCTTTTCTTTGCCCTTCCCTTCGCCTTGCCTTACTATGCGTTTAAGTCGCTTTCGACGGGCAAGTACAGGCGGAATCTCGCCGCCCGCCTGGGCCGGGTGAACGTGCCCGCCCTGCCTCCCGGGAAAAAACGCCTCTGGATCCATGCCGTCTCCGTGGGGGAGGTGACGGCCGCCGCCGCCGTGAGCAGGGCCCTAAGTGAACTTGCGCCGGAGGTGCAAGTGATTGTTTCCACCACCACCGAGACGGGGCAGGAGATGGCGAGGCGGGTCATGCCCGAGGCCGAAGGGTTTATCTACTTCCCCCTCGATCTGCCCGGCGTGGTGGGTCGTGTCCTGGACTTGGTAAAGCCGGACCTCGTTGCCCTCACGGAAACGGAGCTTTGGCCCAATTTCCTTGCCGCCTGCCGGAGACGCTCTGTCCCTGTCGTCCTTGTGAACGGTCGTCTTTCGGATAAGTCTTTTCGGCGCTACCGGGCAAGCCGCCAGTTTTGGGGAAAATGCTTGGCGGGGCTTCAGGCGGCAGGCATGATCTCTTTTGCCGATGCGAACCGGGTGCGGGCCTTAGGCATGCCCAAAGAAAGGGT
>JAKPCH010000077.1 GCA_029553375.1 Deltaproteobacteria bacterium
GGCCACTACCTCATCGAAGAGGGGGATTTTGCCCGGGGGGCGACGGGGGCCTGTCATGGCCTTCTGCACAGCGGCGCGAGGTATGTTGTCTCCGACCCGGAGGCGGCCAAGGAATGCATCGAGGAAAACAGGATTCTCCGCCGGATCGGCAAGAAATGCATCGAGCAGACGGGGGGGTTGTTCGTGAGGCTCCCGGGGGATTCCAAGAAATTCCGGGACCGCTTTCTCGAAAACTGCGAGCGGGTCGGCATTCCCACCCAGATCCTTTCCCCCAGCCGGGCCTTGGAGCTCGTGCCCCAGCTCAACCCGGAATTGGAAGAGGCAATCGCAGTGCCCGACTGTTCCATCGACCCTTTTCGTCTGTGCCTTCTCAATATCGTCTCTTCTCGCCGGCGGGGGGGAGTGGCCCTCATCCATCATAAGGTCGTGGAAATAGTCAAGGAGAAGGGGCGTTGCGTGGGAGTGAAGGCCCTCGACCTCTTCACTAAACAGGTAAAGGAGATCCGGGCCAAGGTCGTCGTGAACGCAACGGGGGCGTGGGGGGGAAAGACGGCCCGCCTGGCGGGATGCGATGTCCCCCTTACCTTGTCCAAGGGTAGCCTCATCATTACGGATCATCGCCTGACGAACATGGTGGTAAACCGTCTCCGGCCGGCCTCGAACGGGGACATCATCGTACCCAACGAAGCCGTGTGCGTCGCCGGTACCACGTCGGTCGATGTCCCCGACCCCGACGAAACGAGGCTGGAATCCTGGGAAATGGAGCTTCTTATCCAGGAAGCCTCCCGTCTAATTCCGTCTTTTGCCTCGGCCCGCATTATCCGCGGTTATACGGGGGTGAGGCCCTTGATTAAGGAGGAATGCGCAACCGATAGTCGCAAGATCAGCCGTTCTTTCAAGATCATCGATCACGAAAACGGGCTGATCAGCATTATCGGCGGAAAGCTTACCACATACCGCTACATGGCAGAGAAGATGACGGACCTCGTCATGGATAAGAT
>JAKPCH010000005.1 GCA_029553375.1 Deltaproteobacteria bacterium
GGCTCTTCCCAATCGAGGGTGTAGGACCTGACTTCGCCGTGGTCGGCGCGTCGGTGCGGGGATAGGCGTCGAGGCCTTCGCAGGATGGAAGTTCTGACGCTGCCCACCTGGAAGACCTCGACGTGCCTGACGCTACCTTCACCAGCCCTGACCTGACCACGTTCGCCCGCCTTGACGAGCTCGGCCTCGAGGCGGTGGGGCAGCGGGTGGAGCGTGACCGTGCGGTGATCGCGTGCCGGGTGGTCGAGCCTGATCAGTGGTGCCGGCGGTGTGGGTGCGAGGGCGCCCCGCGGGACACGGTTACCAGGGTGTTGGCGCACGAACCGTTCGGGTGGCGCCCGACCACGCTGGTGGTGACGGTCCGTCGGTACCGGTGCGCGCACTGTGGACACGTGTGGCGCCAAGACACCACCGCCGCGGCGGAGCCGCGGGCGAAGTTGTCACGTCAGGGGCTGCGGTGGGCACTGGAGGCGATCGTGCTCAAACACCTCACGGTGGCGCGGGTCGCCGAAGGACTCGCGGTCGCGTGGAACACCGCCAACGACGCCGTCCTGGCCGAGGGCAAACGGGCCCTGATCGACGACCCGGGACGCTTCGACGGCGTCAGCGCGATCGGCGTCGACGAGCACGTGTGGCGCCACACCCGCACGGGTGACAAGTACGTCACCGTGATCATCGACCTCACCGGGATCCGTGACGGCACCGGCCCAGCCCGGCTGCTCGACATGGTCGAGGGCCGCTCCAAGGCGGCGTTCAAGACCTGGCTCGCGCACCGCCCCCAAGCGTGGCGCGACGCCGTGGAGGTGGTCGCGATGGACGGGTTCACCGGGTTCAAGACCGCCACCGCCGAGGAACTACCCGACGCGGTCACCGTCATGGATCCCTTTCACGTCGTGCGCTTGGCCGGGGACGCCCTGGACACCTGCCGGCGCCGCGTCCAACAAGACCTGCACGGCCACCGCGGCCGCAAGAGCGACCCGCTCTACCGGGCCCGGCGGACCCTGCACACCGGCGCTGACCTGCTCACCGATAAGCAGGCCGAGCGGCTGACCGCCTTGTTCACGCCCGACGAGCACGTGCAGGTCGAGGCGACCTGGGGCATCTACCAGAGAATGATCGCCGCCTACCGGCACGAAGACCGCGCGACAGGACGTGAGCTGATGGTCAAGCTCATCGACTCCGTCAGCACCGGCGTCCCCACCGCGCTGGTCGAGGTCACCAAACTCGGCCG
>JAKPCH010000008.1 GCA_029553375.1 Deltaproteobacteria bacterium
GCCCCGCCTGATCGGCCCCCGTCCCGCCGGGGCGGGACCGAAATGGCCCCCGGCGCCCCGTAACCGGCCCCGGGGTGCCAATGATCGGCCCTGTAGGGCCATGCCGTGATCGCCGCAATGGGGCCACTTCCTGATCGCCGCGATGGGACCGGGTGCGGATCCCCCTGTGCCAATGTAATGGAAAGATTTCCCCGGGGAGGAGCTTTACGGAGAAAAACCCTTATTTAACCGTTTTTCCCGGCGGGACCGAAGTTTTCCCCCGCCGGGGGTGTTTTTGGAAAAACGGGCCCTTTTGGCCCAAAAAATTTCTCCGCCAAAAAACGGGCCGAAAGGGGCCGTTTTGGGGGCAAATTTTGGTTATTTTTATGAGCATATTATGGGCCCTATATTAGATCAAAAACGGACCGGCGAGGGGGTATGTCGGCGCGCCGACGTAGGTAGACTACCTGAAATAATTGAGAAATCAGCGATCGCAAAAAAATTTTCCCCTCCCATTTTTTCTCCCCTTCTCCCCGGAGGGGGTGGGGCGGGACCGAAATGCCCCCCGGTGCCACGTAACCGGGCCCGGGGAAACGCGACGGCGGGACGGACGCCCCAAGAAGGGATCTCGACACGACGGACCGTTCCTCCGGGGACGGGCGGGCCATCCGTTTTTAACTTGAAAACCCGCGGCGGGAGAGAGGCAGAATCCCGGAAGGGGGAGAACCGCGAACCGTTATCCGGCGTTGCTTTCAGGCTTGTAAGAACCGGGAATCCGCGCCACGAAAGAAAATTTTTTTTCAAAGTCGCCGATTACTCAATGTTATCAAATAGATATCCTGTATCGAAACTCCGATACTCTTCTTCGAGGGGGGCAAACGGGGTTCGCAGCGCCGACGAACGAACTAGGTGGGGAAAGGACGATAAACACGTTAAGCTCGGGTAAAGACAGAATAGACCAAAAAGGAGATAAATATGGCAATAAGAAAACCCTTTTTCGTCAGGGCCGAATGGGATGAGGAAGCCAAAGTCTGGGTGGCCGCCAACGAAGATGTGCCGGGCTTTGACAGCGTGGCGAGAACTATAGAGAATCTGATTGAAAAACTCAGAAATATGATACCTGAGCTCCTGGAAGCAAACGGGTTAGTACTTGATCAAGAGGTACCCTTTGAGGTTTTATCAAGAAGATTCAAATCGGCACAATTTCATAGCGTGAAAGCATAACTGGCTGATTTTGCCTTCGAACTTAAGAGAATTTTGCGGTCTTCCGGCTGGAGTTTTGTGCGGCACGTCAAAGGTGACCATGAGATTTGGTATGGTCCTATCATGAATATCCATTTTGGAGTTGATAAAAAAATCAAAACACAACAAGCTGGGTTACCAAAACAATCATCAAATCGGTGGCTCCATTACGCCGATCAGATTGTGGCCTCATTACGGAGATTGTAGAATGGCTCTATTGCGCCGATCATTGACACAAGACTGTCCTGGATGGAAAGAGTTGTAAAAGATCAGAAAAACAACCTAAGAAAGGAGGGCAAATCGCCTGATTGAAAGAGGTGTCCGAAGAATTTTTTTCGCTGGTTCCATTATGAAAAACATTAACAACGCAACCCTGTTCCCACAAAAATTATAGTATAGCGTGATTATGGGCATTTATTGCATACGAGCGATCCTTTTTTAATTGACAACCAGCATCCGACTAAGTATATGATGACCCGGTTCGGTGGTCTATAGAATGTGGGGATTATTTGGGCTACACATTAAAAGAATGCACAATGGAATTGTTCTCATCGATCGCTATGAACAGTAACCCCGCCAAAAATTTCATTTTGCAATTTTTTCTTAAGACCGTGATAATTAAAAGCCAAAGAGGTTATAAATGAATCCAAATCTTAAGGGTAAAATAATGTTGGAAAAAGCAGAAGATATAAGTCAGTTTTGGGCATATGACATTAGTTATTCTAAAGATGCGGACTTAACTTTGCTGGACAATGTCCAGTTTATTTATGAGCTCTCTCTGGCAGAGTTGGAATTGAGGGCTTTAGGTGCTGATTATGAAGTAACCAATGGACTCAGAGGCTTTAGATTGAATAATAAATCCGACGAATTAAATAAAATGATAATAAAAAGATCATCTTACTTTAAGTCTGTAGATAAAAATTTTACCGATTATTTTCAAATCATACAAAGAAATAGAACGCGTTCTGTGAATCAGTATTTAACTCACTGGATTTATCCTTATAAGGGCAAATTCCATCCTCAAATGATAAGGGCACTATTGAACATTATTGGTCTAAAGGAGGGTGATTCTGTATTTGAGCCTTTTTCTGGTAGCGGAACAACAGCACTGGAAGCACAATTATTAGGTATAAATTTCATAGGCATAGATATATCCCCTCTTTGTGTCTTACAGGGAAAGGTTAAAACTAAATCTATTTTTGTTATAGATGAGATTATGAAGTTAAAAAACACAATAATTTTAAAGCTGAAACCATCACTTTTCAATCAGGAACATGATTTCTACAAGGTTCTTGAAGACATTGATAATGAGGATGTGAGGGATTTCTATTCCCTTGCAAGGCTATTGGCGATTAGCGATGAATCGAGGCGTGGGCGTAATTTTGAACAATCGTTTATAAAGAATTTGAATTTGATGATAGATTCAGTTCAAGATTACAAAGAGATTGCCCAAAAACTGTATTTAAGATTAGGAGATATTGATATAAAAATAGGGGACTCAAGAAAGGTTGAGTTACCAGATAATTCAGTTGATGGGATTATAACATCTCCACCTTATTCTATAGCCCTTGATTATGTAGAGAATGATGCACATTCATTAAAAGACATGGGATATAACCTAAACGAAATAAGGGAAAATTTTATTGGTGTAAGAGGAAAGGGAAAAGACAGGGTTGAGTTGTATAATAGTGATATGAGAAAGTCTTATTATGAGATGTATAGGATCCTAAAAAATAATAGATATGCTGTTATTGTCATAGGCAATGCCACTTATCAGGGTCAAGAAGTAAAGACAGTAGAGTTTACTATTGACTACATGACCGAACTTGGTTTTAAGTTGGAAAAAAATATTATGAAACTGATATTTGGCCTTTATAATGTAATGAAAAAAGAAAATATCCTTATTTTTAGAAAGGTAAAATAAATGGCAAATAAAGACTATGTAGCTAGGTTAGAATATGTAATCAAACAGATGCTCACACCCTTGAAAGATATACCTTTTAATCTTGTAATTGAAGCCATGTCAGGGAAAAGAGTTATCCCTTTTGATTTTAAGAACCCTGAACATGAGGAATTATTGAAACTATTGAGACAAACCGCCTTACAGGCTGGCAAAGCAATAAACAAAACCGGAATTTTGCGGCCACGCCCAAATGAAGTAGGAAACGATATAGAGCCTTTTATCAAAAAGGCTTTGAACTCTTTGAATCTAAAGGCAGATATTCCAACTGGTCCTAGTGGTAGCAAGAAAGCAACAGGATACCCCGATATATTATTCTGGTTCAACAAGAAACCATATTATTTGGAGTGCAAAACTTACAATGCTGAAAACATAGCAACAACGCAGAGAAGTTTTTATTTCTCACCGTCCGATGAATTCAAAGTTATCTATGATGCAGCGCATTTTTTAATGTCCTTTGAAATTTATGTAGATGGTGTATCAGGTAAAAATCATATTTACAAATGCAGACATTACAAGATTTTGTCTTTGGAGTCTTTATCCCTTGATGTAAAATACGAGTTTAATTCTAATAACAAAAGAATGTATTCAGGAGAAGCTGGGACAATAATTTTAGACGAAGGGGAAATCGGATAAAGTTTGAATCAGATGATAACAAAAATCAAATCATGACATACGGTAAACACAGTTTTAAAACAAACTGGGTTACCAAAGCAATTTTAGAGTCATCTTAACCTATTAAGAAACCCCATCAAATCGGTGGCTCCATAGCGCCGATCAGAGTGTGGCCCAATTAAGGCGATCACAGAATGGAACTATTGAGCCGCTCATTGGCATAATGAGGCCACTTTCTGATCGCCGCAATGGGGCCGGGTGCGGATCCCCCTGTGCCAATGTAAGGGAGAGATTTCCCCGGGGAGGAGCTTTACGGGGAAAAGCCCTTGTTTAACCGTTTTTCCCGGCGGGACCGACGTTTTCCCCCGCCGGGGGTGTTTCTGGAAAAACGGGTCGTTTTGGCCCAAAAAATTTCTCCGCCCAAAAAACGGGCCGAAAGGGGCCGTTTTGGGGGAAAATTTTGGTTATTTTTATGAGTATATTATGGGCCCTATATTAGATCAAAACCGGACCGGCGAGGGGGTATGTCGGCGCGCCGACGTAGGTAGACTACCTGAAATAATTGAGGAATCAGCGATCGCAAAAAAATTTCCCCCTCCCATTTTTTCTCCTCCTCTCCCCGGACGGGGTGTGGCGGGTCCGAAATGGCACCCGGTGCCACGTAACCGGGCCCGGGGAAACGCGACGGCTAGACGGACGCCCCAAGAAGGGATCTCGACAGGGCGGACCGGTCCTCCGGGGACGGGCGGGGCATCCGTTTTTAACTTGAAAACCCGTGGCGGGAGAGAGGCAGAATCCCGGAAGGGGGCGGTCCGCAAACCCTTCCTCCCAGGGCATAAAAAATGTCTTGAATTGAGGGGGGGCAGTATATTTGTTTTTTGTGACGAGTCGAATCTTAGCGAAACTTAGTGCTCCTTTTAACCGGCGCCATGGCGCCTATGACCCCTTGGTTCCATTACGGCGATCAGGAAATGGCCTCATTGCGGCGATCACAGAATGGCTCTATAGCACCGATCATTGACACCGGGTAAGAGGAGGCGCAGATCAGGGCTCGGCGAGAGTCCCCAGTTGAGGTGTGTCCGATTTCATCAATTTTTCCCTTTTTAGAGGCCATTACATGATCCGGGCACGATAATCTTCGGATTTTAGCCCTCGGACTATCTGCCCATTGAGGCTTTTTTAGCCCAAAAAGCCAACGGCACCGTGTGAGGTAAACGTTCGCTCTGGATTCAGGTTCAATTTGTTATCTTTTTTATGGCTTTTATAATCAAGCCTCGCTTGTTTGTCAAGTTTTTTTTTGCCCTTCTTGACATGGCCGTCGTCCCCCTGTATACCGCCTGAGAAAATATCCAGGAGAGGACAGAAAATGCAACTGCAGAAGATGTTCGACCTCCACGGCAAGGTCGCCCTCGTCACCGGGGGCGGGCGGGGGATAGGGAAATTCATCGCCACGGGTCTGGCCGAGGCGGGGGCCGACCTGGTCATCGCCTCCCGCAAGACGAACAACCTCGAGGCGGCGGCCAGGGAGATCAAAGACGCCTTCGGCGTCCGGGTCCTGGCCGTGACGTGCGACCTGGCCCGTGAGGAAGACATCGCCCGGCTCGTGGATACGGCCCTGGCCGAGTACGGCCGCGTCGATATCCTCGTCAACAACGCCGGGGCCACCTGGGGCGCCCCCACCCTCGATTTCCCCCCGGAGAGATGGGATCAGCTCTTCAACGTCAACGTCCGGGGCGTCTGGCTCCTCACCCAAAAGGTGGCCAGGGTCATGAAGGACCAGGGCGGTGGAAACATCATCAACATCTCCTCCATCATGGGCTTCCGGGGCTCGGAAGAGATGGTCCACCCCGCCGTGCCCTACAATTCCACGAAGGCCGCCATCAACGCCCTGACGATGAATCTGGCCGTCAAGCTCGCCCCCTACGGCATCCGCGTCAACGCCATCGCCCCCGGTTTCTTCCGGACGGACATGATGGGCTACATCGAAAAACCGGAGTTCAAAGAGCAGTACGAGGCCCTCATGAAGATGATCCCCCTCGGACGCGTCGGCGCCATAGACGACATGAAGGGTGTGGCCGTTTTCCTCGCCTCCGACGCCTCGGCCTACATGACGGGCCACGTCCTCGTCAACGACGGCGGTTACCTGGCGAAGTGATCAGAACTTCACCGCCGGCGCCGTCTTGGCCGTCGCGGGGGCCTCGAAGAAGGCCGCCTTCTCGAAACCGAACATCCCCGCCAGGAGATTGGCGGGGAAGCTGCGGATGGCGACGTTATAATTCTTGACGGCCTCGTTGTAGCGCCTCCTCTCCACGGCGATACGGTTCTCCGTACCCGCCAGTTCGTCCTGGAGACGGAGGAAATTGGCGCTGGCCTTCAGGTCCGGGTACCTCTCGACCACGAGGAGGAGACGGCTCAGGGCCGCCGACAGCTCGTTGTTGGCGCTGATCTTCTCCGGGACCGTCGCCGCCTGCCCCACCCTCGCCCGGGCGTTGGTCACCTCCGTGAGGACCTCTCTTTCGTGTTTCGCGTAGCCCTTCACGGTCTCCACGAGGTTCGGTATGAGGTCGTAGCGGCGCTGGAGCTGGTTCTCCACCTGGGACCAAGAGCTCTTCACCTGCTCGTCGAGGGCGACGAAGTTATTGTAGGTCCCCTTCACGAAACCATACAGAGACAAAGCCCCCAGGGCCAGGACCACCAGGATCACCGTCAATATCATCTTGCCTTTCGACATCGAATCACCTCCTTGATCATGCTTCGATCTTCAATTCATCCACGATCCGGCACCACCGCGCGACCTCGACCATGTAATCCGAAAAGAGAGCGATCAGCTCTTCCCGGCCGGGATGGGAAGAGCCCTCCTTGACGGCGAGGCACCGCGTGAGCAGGTCGCCGTCGATGCCGAAACCCTCGCGGGCGGCGGCGATGAGGTCTCTTCGGTCGCCGGGGACCTCGCCGCGCCGGATGTACACGAGGGAGGCGAGGTAGGGGAACACCGCCTTGAGGGAGGCGGCGATGAGGCCCTTCAGGGCCTTCGCGTCCCTCCCCGCCTCGAGAAATCCCCGACGCAGGAGGAGGAGCTTGCCCTTCAGCTCCCGCTCGAGCTGCCACCTCAGGTGGGAACGCCGAATCTCGATCTCGGCGAGGATATCCGGTCCGAAGACCGTCACGTGGTGGAGCTTCATGTCCAGGAACTCCACGGGGTAGACGTCGAGGGAGGTCTCGAGGTAGGACCTGGACATGACCAGGGGCGCCGCCACGGCCCGCTTGCGCCACTTTGCCGTGACAGCGACGGCCCTCTCCAGGCTCCCCAAGGCCGCCTCCGTCAGGACGAGGAGGAAATTCAGATCCGATTTCCCCGGGACGTAGCCCCCCCGGGCGCCACTGCCGAAGAGGGTTATGTTTTCAAGGTCGTCTTGGAAAACGCCCCGGTAATCGTCCGTATAATCCTTGAAAATATCTTCCGGTCGCTTGGGAACACCCCCCATGATGAAATCCTCCGTCAAAAATCCCCGCCGGCCCCGCCGCCGCCGCTGAGACCGCCGCCGAAACCGCCGAAACCGCCCCCGAAGCCGCCGAAGCCGCCCCCGCCGTAACCTCCCCCCCTCCCGGGGCCGAAGATGATCAGCCAGGGCAGGAGGTCACGCCCGGACCTGCCGCCGAAGAGGAGGACGATGACAACGACGACGAGAAAAACCGTCCAGAGGCTGAAACCGACCTGCCGCCTTCCCTCCTTGGCCGCCTGAGACGCCTTCGTCGCCCCTTCGCCCGACAGGGTCACGCCGGCCTCCCCGGCCACGACGGCGGCCATGGCCGCCATGCCCTGAAGGAGCCCCGGACCGTATTCCCCCCGGCGCAGGTAGGGGATCATGTGGCGATCCCGGATCTCCCCGACAAGGCCGTCGGGCAGGACGCCCTCCACGCCGTAACCCGTCTCGATACGGATCTTCCTCTCCCGGAGGGCCAGAAAGATGAGGACGCCCTTGTCCTCCCCTTTTCTGCCCACGCCCCAGGCGGCATAGAGACGGTTGACATAATCGTTGATCTCTTCACCCCCCAGGCCCTTGACGGTGACCACGACCATGGCGGTCCCCGTCTTCGCCAGGACCTCCGCCGCCAGGCCCTCCATCTGCCGGCGGTATTCAGCCGGTATCACCCCGGCGAAGTCGTTCACGGCGCCGACGGGGCGGGGAAAGGAATCCCTCGCCTCCGCCCGGGCGGTCCCCAAAAGCAGGGCGCAGGTAAAGAGAAAAAAGATAAGGCGGTATGTCTTCCCCATGGGCCGCCATCTTAGAGATGCCGGAGGGAAATTTCAACGTCTTTGTCCGGCCGGCGCGCCGACTCCGGTCCGACGAAAATCGGCACTTTACAAAGGGCCTAAAAAGAGTTATCGACAAGGCTACTTAGGCGGTGTCGTCGCCATCCTGGGGCGGGAGGTCAGGCTCATGTCAGGGGAAGGGGATTTGTCGGCCTATCTTCGACCGACCTGGTTCATCGACAGCGACTCCCCGGAGGTCCGGGAATTTTCCCGAAACGCCGTGGGGTCCGCCGCGACGCCGGAAGAAAAGGCCAAACTTCTCTTCTACGCCGTTCGTGACGGCATCAATTACGACCCTTACCGGATCGAATTCACCCCCGAGGCCTTCAGGGCCAGTACCATCCTCAAAAAGGGCTTCGGATACTGCGTGGCCAAGGCCATCGTCCTCACGGCGGCGTCGCGGGCCGTCGGCGTCCCCAGCCGCCTGCGGTTCGCCGACGTGAGAAATCACCTCACCACGGAGAGGCTGCGCCGCCTCATGAAGACGGACCTCTTCATCTTTCACGGCTACAGCGAGTTCTACCTGCACAACCGGTGGGTCAAGGCGACGCCCACCTTCAACCTCTCCCTCTGCGAACGCTTCAAGGTGAAGCCCCTGGACTTCGACGGCGTGAACGACGCCGTTTTCCATCCCTTCGACGCCGAGGGACGCCGGCACATGGAATATGTCCACGACCACGGATCCTTCGCCGACGTGCCCTACGAGAGGATCGTCGAGATGTTCAGGTTACACTACGGGGCTTACTTCGAGGTCAAGAAAGAGACCGAGGCGGGGGCCTTCGAGAGAGAAGCGGTTTTGGAAAGGCCCTGAAGCCGGACCTTCCCGGGATCCGGCAATTTCCTCTATTTCCATTGAATGGTGTGGATCTTCAGGAGGAAGTCCTTGAACTCCTCCCTCGTCGTTTCCCTGATGTCCGTAATCTGCACCGTGACGGCCCGGTTGAAGAAGGAGTATCCGTCCTTTATCACCTCCGGGTCGTCGTCCTCGTCGCAGAAATGACGCACGAAGTCCATGGCCACGCGCCGGGCCTCCCGTTCGTCGGCGGCCGTCACCAGGTAGTGATGGCGCCTGATTTCATCCTCTTCCTTCTCCGTTATCTTCACCCAGTAGTCGATCATTCTCCCTCCCTGTATCTCGCGAGTACCATCTCCAGGAGGACCACGAAATATTCAAAGGATCCCCTTGCCGTCTCATACTGGCGGCGGCTGACAAAGTCTCCGTTCTCCCTGTAAAATCTCTCCACCAGGCCGGCGATGGCCTCATCCACGGCCCCCTTGTCCACGTCGCCCCCCTCCAGCAGGCGCTGCTCGATATAGAGGGCCTCGTACTTGATGTCGAGGAGCTTCGCGATCCTGTCCCGGGGGACCGTCGAGCTGTCCATGGGCGGGAGCATTAACACGTTGATGACCCCTTTGCAAGGAAAGGATAGGGGCCCACAACCTCCGTCATTGACAGCGGGATCGTTCGCCGGTTAAAAGGACCAACGACATGGAAGGAGGTCCGACGATGCGATCAAAAGCCAAGTTTTTCTTCGTGATTTGCCTCGCCCTCTTGACGTGCGCGATGGCAAGCCCGGCGGCGGGCGAGGCGGCCAAAGCCAAAGGAGGCCTCACCAAAGGCCCCGCGCCGGCGGCGCCGAAGGCGGGTTTGATGGACATCAACACGGCCTCCCGGGAGGAGCTCTCTTCCCTGCCGGGGATAGACGCGGCTTACGCCCAAAGGATCATCGACCATCGCCCCTACAAGAAGAAGGATCAACTGCGGACCAAAAGGATCCTGCCCGACAACGTCTACGAGAAGGTGAAGGACCGGATCATCGCCAAACAGGGCCCCCAAAAGAGATAAGGGGCCGCGGCACCTTCGTACCGCGACCCCCGTTTCGTCTTGGCGCGCCCACCTGGATTCGAACCAGGGACCCTCAGATTCGTAGTCTGATACTCTATCCAGCTGAGCTACGGGCGCGTATTGAAAACTGGCGGAGAGAGCGGGATTCGAACCCGCGGTACACCTTTTGGGGCGTACAATCGCTTAGCAGGCGATCGCTTTCGGCCTCTCAGCCATCTCTCCGCAGCGATCCGCTTCTGGCGGAGGGAGCAGGATTCGAACCCGCGGACCTTTCGGTCAACGGTTTTCAAGACCGCCGCCTTCGACCACTCGGCCATCCCTCCGGGACGGCATCCATCCGCAAAGGGCGCTTTATCCTATCGCCGGTATCCTGTCAACCCCATTCATGTAAGGCCTCAGGGCCTCGGGTATGACGACGCTCCCGTCGGCCTGCTGGTAATTCTCCAGGACGGCCACCACCGTCCTGCCGACGGCGAGGCCCGAGCCGTTCAGGGTGTGGACGAACTCCACCTTTCCGCTCCCCTCGCGGCGGAACCTGATGGAGGCCCGTCTCGCCTGGAAATCCTCGAAATTGCTGCACGAAGATATCTCGCGGTAGGTGTTCTGGCCGGGGAGCCAGGCCTCCACGTCGTATGTCTTGGCGGCGGAGAAACCGAGGTCGGCCGTGCAGAGGCTCACCGTCCGGAAGGGGATTCCCAGGATCCTCAAGACGTCCTCGGCGTTGTCCGTCAGGGACTCCAGCTCTTCGTAGGAGTCTTCCGGCTTGGCGAACTTCACCATCTCGACCTTGTTGAACTGGTGCTGCCTGATGAGGCCCCGCGTGTCCTTCCCGTAGGACCCCGCCTCGGCCCGGAAGCAGGGGGAGTAGGAGACATAGTAGATGGGCAGATCCTTCTCGCTCAGGACCTCGTCTCGATGGATGTTCGTCACCGGGACCTCCGCCGTGGGGATGAGGAAGTAATCCACCTTGTCCACGTGAAAGAGGTCCTCCTCGAACTTGGGGAGCTGACCGGTCCCCGTCATGCTGTCCCGGTTGACCATGAAGGGGGTAAGGACCTCCGTGTAGCCGTGTTTCTGGATGTGCAGATCGAGCATGAAATTGATGAGGGCCCTCTCCAGCATGGCCCCGAGGCCCTTGTAGACGGTGAAGCGGGCGCCCGTTATCTTCGCCCCCCGGGCGAAATCCAGTATCCCCAGGTCCTCGCCGATGTCCCAGTGGGGTTTCGGGGCAAAGGGGAAACTGGGGATCTCGCCCCACGTCCGGATCACGGGGTTGTCCTCCGAACTGGTCCCGTACTCCACGGAATCATGGGGGATGTTGGGGATGACCATCAAGATGGCCTGGAGTTCCTCTTCCACCTTCTTGAGTTCGTCATCGAGCTCCTTGATACGAGAGGATACGGCGCCCATGCGCTCGATGAGATCCGTGGCGTCCTCCTTCCGCTTCTTCCGTTCCCCCACCTGGCGGGAAACGGTATTTCTCTCGTTCCTGAGGGTCTCCACCTCCTGGAGGATGTCACGTCTGCGGGTATCGAGGGTGAGAAAGGGCGTCATGTCCATCTCGATGCCCCTCTCCAGCATCTTCTTTCTGACGAATTCCGTGTTCTGCCTCAAAAACTTGATATCCAGCATGAAACGATGTTCCTTTCCCGGCGAAAACTGTCCTTATCACCTCGCCGTCGCCTCCGACGGTTCGTAACACCGCCCGGCGGGGAAGTCAACCTCTTCATCCGGCCCGGCGGAGCCGGCGGGAGACGACGGCGACGACGGTGGCCAGCTCCGGGCTTTTCATGAACCAGGCGGCCGCGAAATAGGAGCCGAGGCCCAAAACGACGCTCCCGACCAGGTGGAGGGCCTTCACGGCGAAGGCGGCCCCTTCCCGCCAGGGGAAGACGAAATCCAAAAGGATGATGCACGCCCCCATGATGACCGACGCGGCACAGATCTTCCCGAGGGACAAGGCGAACCGTTCGTCCAGAAACGGGCCGATCCGGCGGCGCAAGACGAAGGACAGCATCAGGACGTTGACGGCGGAGGCGATGGAAGTGGCCAGGGCCAGCCCCCCGTGCCTGAGGGGGAACATGAGGACGACGCTGCAGAGGGCGTTGACCACGAGGGCCACGACGGCCGCCTTCATGGGGGACTTGGTGTCCTGGAGGGAGTAGAAGGCGCTCACCACCACCCTGATGGTCGAAAAGGCCCACAGGCCGACCGTGTAGAAGAGGAGGGCGTCGGCCGTCGCGGCCACGGAGAGGGAATCGAAGGCCCCCCGCTGAAAGAGGACGGAAATGATGGGCTTGCGGAGGATGATCAGGGCCACGCTGGCGGGGACCGAGATGAAGAGTATCAGCATCAAAGAAAAAGAGAAGGTTCTCCTGAATTCGTCGAACTCCCCCCGGGCCACCTGCTCGGAGAAGCTCGGGAGGGTAGCCGTGCCGACGGCGATGGCGAAGACGCCGAGGGGCAGCTCCACCACCCGGTCGGCGTAATAGAGAAAGGAGACGCTCCCCTCCGGGAGGAGGGACGCCAGGATCGTGCCGATGAAGATATTGATCTGGTAGATGGCCGCCCCGAAGGCCGCCGGCATCATCAACAGACCGATGCGCCGCACGCCCGGGTGCCCGAAATTGAACCGCAACCGGAGGCGCACCCCCAGTTTGAGGAGGAAAGGCCACTGCATGGCGAGCTGCAGCACCCCCCCGATCATGACGCCCACGGCCAGGGAGAATATGGGCTCGGCGAACAAATCCCTCAGCAGGAGGGCGGCGGCGATCATGGAGATGTTCAGGACCACCGGCGAGAGGGCGGGGGCGGCGAAATGGCCGAGGGAATTGAGGATACCCATGCAGAGGGCGACAAGGGAGATGAAGAAAATGTAGGGGAACATGAAACGGGTCAAGAAGACGGTCAGCTCGAACTGGGAAGGGACCTTCAAGAAACCCGGCGCCATGACGGTGACGATGAGGGGAGAAAAGACGATCCCCAGGAGGGAGACGAAGACAAGGATCAAAGACAGGGCCGTGAAGGCCACGGCGGCCAGCTCCAGGGCCTCCTCGCGGCTCTTCTTGTTCAGGTACTCCGTGAAGACGGGGACGAAGGAGACGGTCAGGGACCCCTCGGCGAGGAGGCGCCGCAGGAGGTTGGGGATGCGGAAGGCGACGAAAAAGGCGTCCGTGGCCATCCCGGCGCCGAAGAAGCCGGCCACCACCATGTCCCGCAAGAAACCGAAGACGCGGCTCAACATCGTGGCCAATCCCACGACGCCGGCCGCCTTGGTCACCCGGGCGTTCGCCCTATGGCTCCGGTCGTTGCCCACTGTGTCTGCGCAGGCCCCTCCGCGCCGGGAATCCTATCCCTTCTCGGGACAGGCAAGGCGCTCCGAAAGGGTCCGGGCCTCCATACCCGTCACGCGGATCGTCTTTAGGGGGGAGGCGTGCCCGCCGACGATGGCAAGGCTGGAGGGCTTGACACCCAGGTGCCGCGCGAGAAACGCCACGAGCTCCTCGTTGGCCTTTCCGTCCACGGGCGGGGCTTTTATCTTGATCTTCAAGACCTCGTCGTGGACACCGACGATCTCCGACCTCCGGGACCTGGGTATCACCTTGATCCTAAAGGTGAGGCCCCGGTCGTTTTCCTGGACGATGGGCACGGGCCGATCCTCAGCGGAGGTAGACCGCCGCCTGCATGATGGTCCTCACGAGAAAGAGCTGGAGGAAGTAGATGACCAGGAGGACGACGATGGGGGATATATCGACCCCGAGACCCCCGAAGGGAAGGATGCGCCGTACAGGGGCCAGGACCGGTTCCGTGGCTCGATAGAGGAACCTCACGATGGGGTTGTAGGGGTCGGGGTTCACCCAGGAGATCAGGGCCCGAAAGATGATCAGCCACATGTAGAGGGTCAGGACGACATCGATGATCTTCGCCACGGCAAAGGCCAGGTTTTCCACGACGAACACCTCTGCCTCCTAGAGGGCCGTGACGAAGGACCGCAAGGCCTCGTTGAAGGCCTCCGCCTGCTCCATCATGACGAAGTGACCCGCCCCGGGGATGATCACGAGGCGGCTCCCCGGGATGCTCCTGTGGATCTCCTCGGAAAGGGAGGGAGGGGTCATCTTGTCCTCATCCCCGCAGATGACCAGGGTCGGCAGGCGAACGGCCTTCACGGCCTCTACGATATCGAGGCGGTCGCAGGCGCTGAAATCGCCATGGATGACCTCGGCCTTGGCGGACGAGAGCCCCTTGACGAGAAGGGCCGAAAACCGCTCGCGGTTGCTCTTCGCCACGGAGATCTTCGCCGCCATTTCTATGATCGGCAGGGGGTCCTTCCTCAATCCTTCCAGGATGGCCGGGTTGACGGGCATCTTCAGCCCCCCGCCCACGGGGACCACCCCGGAGAGGAGTTCGCCGTGGCGGATGGCGAAGGTCAAGGCGATGGCCGCCCCGAGGGAATGGCCCACCACGACCGGTTTTGAGACCTCGAAGGCGGCGATGGCATCCTTGACCCATTCCACATAGGAAGGGACATCCGCTTCCCCTTTGCCGCCCGAGGCGCCGTGACCGGGCAGTTCCAAGACGGCAATATTAAAATCCTTTCCCAGGTGCGAGTACTGGTAGACCCAGTTCGTGTGATCCCCCCCGGAACCGTGGACGAACACGACGAATCTCTTTTCCGGTTTCCACTCGGCGCGGTTCGTCCAACAGGCGATATCGATACCCCTGACCTTCCTCGTCTCCAGCATGTCTCAAATCCTCCCCGTGAGAATGGTGTTTCCCTACCACACTCGACCCCAACCTGCAATTGTCAAATACCTTCCCGCGTAGAGGGTCCCGTGTTTGGGCAGGTCAAATCACCCCCGCGCCGGCGAGGCGCCGTCGATCCGACGAACCATCGCGGGCCTCCCGGAGCGGGGGGGGGAGCTCCAGGCGGCCGGGGGGGCCGTCGAGTTATTTCTCCACCCCGCCGATAGGAGTCTTGCCTGAGGGTATTGGGGGAGACGTTTTTCCCCTTTTGGGGGGGCGGGGAGGGAAAATTGGAGGGGGAAAATTTTTTGTCGATCGCCGATTTCTCAATGATTTCAGGTAGTCTACCTACGTCGGCGCGCCGACATACCCCCGCGGTCGCCCGGTTTTGTTCTAATACAGCATAGATAATAACCTCATAAAAAAGGCCGAAATTTACCCCCCAAACGGCCGTTTTTGCCCCGTTTTTCGGGGGCCGAAAAAAAATGGGCCAAAACGGCCCGTTTTTTCCCGCCGGGAAGGAGAAATGGGCCAAAAAGGCCCGTTTTCGAAAAACGCCCCCGGCGGGGCGCTGCGATCAGCAAACTACCCCTTTGTCATCCCTGCTTTCGGTTCTTAGGCGACGCCCCAAGGCCGGCAAGGCAATTTCCCGTTGACAGGCATCCCCAAATGAGGAATCAAGGGGGGGATCGAAATAAAACGGGAGGGAAGGGAGATGCTGGCAGGAAAGAGGATCTGTGTCATCGGGGGCGGGAAGATGGGCGGCGCCCTCGTCGGCGGCATGATATCCCGGGGCATCAAGGAGGCCGGGGAGATCACCGTGACCGATGTGGATGCCCGTCGCCTGAAGGAG
>JAKPCH010000015.1 GCA_029553375.1 Deltaproteobacteria bacterium
TCCCCGCCAGTTCCGCCAGGAATTCCTCCTGATAACCCTCGAAGCGGCCCGAGTCGTCCCTCTTGAATACCCGCCGGGGGACCTCCCCGAGGAGCAGGTCTTTTAACAAGTCCTCCATGAATCAACCCCCGTTCCCCCCTTATTTGTCGGAGACTGTTATTGCCAGGGGAGGACCATGTAGTCAACTCTTTTGACGATTTCTCCGAAAAGACACAAATAAACCTTGCCCCGAAAAGGAGGGAGGGATAAAATCGCCGCAAAAACGAGGGAGAACCCATGAATTCCAAGGAACGTCGCCTCACCGGCGCCGCGGTCGCTTCCCTGCTCCTCGTGGCCCTGGCGGGGTATCTGTTGACGGCTCATCTGAGCCGCTATGTCCGTCAGGGGGTCCTTAGGGAGAACGCCACCATCCTGTCCGTCCTCGCGGCCCACCTGGACACGGAATTCAAGACCCTCAGGGGAGCCGCCCAAACCCTCGCCTCCGACCCCCGGATGTCCCGTTTGCTCCAATCCCCCTCGCCCCGCCTCACGAAAGAGGCCGAGGAGCTCACCGTATTCACGAACCGCGCCGTTCACGCCTCCGTGACCTACCTCCTCGACCGGCGGGGGATCGCCGTCATCTCCTCCAACCGGAACGCCCCAGACAGCTTCGTGGGCCAGTTTTACGGCTTTCGTCCCTATTTCACCGAGGCCCGCAAGGGAAACCCGACGGACTATTTCGCCCTGGGCGTGACCTCGAGGAAAAAGGGTTTCTACACCAGCGCCCCCGTCCGGAGCCCCGCCGGCAACGTCGTGGGCGTCCTGGTCATAAAGAAGGACCTTGACGAGACGGAGGCCTTTCTGGGGCGATACGAGAACTGCTTCTTCCTCGATCCCAACGGTATCGTCTTCCTCTCCGGCCGCCGCGACCTGGACCTGCGGGCCCTTTGGCCCCTGACGGAAGAGAAGCGCCGAGGGCTGATCCAATCCCTCCAGTTCGGCCCCGGCCCCTTCGAACCCCTTCTTTCGGCACCCCCCAAAGACGGGGAGACCTTGTCCCTGGACGGGGATGCCTTCGTCGCCTCCCGACGGCCCTATGGAAATGACGGCTGGTCCCTGATGGTCCTTTCGTCCGCCGCCCCGGTCGCCTTCGTCCGCATGGTGGGCGCAGCGGCGACACTTCTCATCGCCCTCCTGGTGGGGGGGCTCTTCGCCTTCGTCTTCCACCGGGAGAGGACGTCCAACCTCGTGAGGACGAGCGAGGAGCGCTTCAAACAGCTCACGGAGAATTCCCGGGACTGGATATGGGAGGTGGATCGGGAGGCCAGATTCACCTACTCGAGCTGCGCCGTGACGGATATCCTGGGCTATCCCGTCACCGACGTCATAGGGAGACCCTACACGGACTTCATCGTTCCCGAAGACCGGGACGAGGTGGCGCAACGCGTCGCGGAGATCATCCGCCAAGGGGTGACGGTGCGGCGTAACCGCAACCGCTATACTCACAGGGACGGCCACGAGGTCATCCTGGAGGTCTCCGGTCTCCCCGCCAGGGACCCCCGGGGCGTCCTCATAGGGTATAGAGGCCTCGCCCGGGACGTCACGAGACAGATCCGCCTCATGGAGGCCCTGAAGGAGAGCGAAAACAGCTTCCGGGTCATGACGGAGGCGGCCCAGGACGGGGTCGTCATCATGGACGACGAGGGGAGGATCACCTACTGGAACAGGGCGGCGGAGAAGATCTTCGGGTATTCACGGGACGAGGCCATGGGAAAGGACCTCCATGAGCTGCTGGCCCCCGAGAGATACCGTCAGGACCACTACCGGGCCCTCCCGGCCTTCCGCGAGCGGGGCGAGGGCGCCGCCGTGGGCAAGACCCTGGAACTTTACGCCCTGAGAAAGGACGGGACGGAATTCCCCGTCGAGCTTTCCCTTTCCGCCGTCCGCCTCAAAAACCGCTGGACCGCCGTGGGGATCGTCCGGGACGTGACGGAGCGCAAGAAGACCGAGGAGGATCTCCAAAAGGCCAAAAGGGAGGCCGAGGAGGCCAGCCGGGCCAAGAGCGAATTCTTGGCCAGCATGAGCCACGAGATCAGGACCCCCATGAACGCCATCATCGGCATGGCCGACCTCCTCGCGGAGACCCCCCTGACGGCGGATCAGGAGAAATACGTCTCCGTCCTCAAGAACGCCGGCGAACACCTCCTGAACCTCATCAACGAGATCCTGGACCTCTCCAAGGTGGAGGCGGGCCGTCTCGACCTCGAGAAGGCCGCCTTCTCCCTCAGCGACCTCGTGGAACGGACCTGCGAGGAGATGGCCGTCCGCTCCCACGGCAAGGGGCTGGAGCTCACCTGCCGCATAGACCCCTCCCTGCCCGCCTTCGTGGAGGGTGACCCCGTGCGGTTGAAGCAGGTCCTCGTGAACCTCCTGGGCAACGCCTTGAAGTTCACGGAGCGGGGCGGGATACACGTCGAGGTCTGCCCCGCGGCAGGCGAAGGGGCCTCCAGCGGGGAGGCGACGGTCCTCTTCGTCGTGAGGGACACGGGCATCGGCATCCCCAGGGAGAAACAGGGGCTCATCTTCGAGAAGTTCACCCAGGTCGACTCCTCCACCACCCGCCGCTACGGCGGCACGGGACTGGGGTTGGCCATCGTCAAGAACTTCGTGGAGGCCATGGGCGGCACCGTCACCCTCGAGAGCGAAGAGGGAAAGGGCAGCACCTTCACCCTGCGCATCCCCTTCCCCGTCCGGGAGGGGAAGGAGGAGGCGGCACCGGAAACCCCCTGGGACATCCGGGGACTCCGCGTCGCCGTGGCGGACGACAACGAGATCAACCGCCTGATCCTCGAGGAGACCCTGGCGATCTGGGGCCTGGAGGTGACGGCCCTGGGGGCCGGCGGGCAACTCATCGCCGAGATGAAGGAGGCCCACAGGCAGGGCCGCCCCTTCCACCTTGCCATCATCGACTATCAGATGCCGGACATGGACGGCCTGGAGACGGCCCGGCGGATCCGGGAAGAGGAGGGGATCGCCGACACGCCCATCATCCTCCTCTCCTCGGGGTTCCAGAGGCGGGACCGGGAGACGATGGAGCGTCTCCGGATCTCCGGCAACCTCCTCAAGCCGGTGAAGAGGACGGAGCTGAAGGAGGCCATCACGGCCGCCACGCGGTGCGAGGTCCCCCAGGCCGCCGCCCCCGCCCCGGCCCCGCCCCAGGCGGAGACCCCGCCGGCGGCCGTCCCCCCCCTGAGGATCCTTCTGGCGGAGGACAACGAGGACAACCGCCTCCTCGTCTGGACCTACTTCAAGGGGACGCCCCACCGGATCGACATGGCCGAGGACGGCCAGGAGGCCCTGGAGAGGTTCCGGGAAAACCGGTACGACCTCGTCCTCATGGACATGCAGATGCCCGTCATGGACGGTTATGAGGCGACGAGGGCGATCCGCGCCTGGGAGAGGGAACAGGGGAGACCGAGGACCCCCGTCCTCGCCCTCACGGCCCACGCCCTGAAGGAGGACGAGGGGAAGAGCCTCGCGGCGGGCTGCGACGGCCACCTGACGAAACCCATCAAGAAGCGGGAGCTCCTGGCGGCCGTCGAAAGATGGACGAGGGGCGGAGCGGCCGTCAGCGGTGGTGGGGACGCAGGAGATCCGCCACGGTCTTGACGGGGTTGAAGGTCAGGAGGGGAACCTCGACGAAGACGGTCAGCCAGCGGGCCATGGAGCCGTTCCAGAGGCCGGGGTGTTCCAGGACCTTGATGTCCCTCCCCCGCTCCGACTTGACGGTGACGGAGGCCGTCTTCGGGTCGACGAACCGCCGGAGATCGAAAGGGATACCCCGGAAATCCCGGACGGCGCAGACGAGGTCCACGGGGTTGAAGTGGGTGGCCCGCTCCCAGATGGTCCGCTGGGCCGGGTCGCCGCCGTCGATCTGGGACTCCTCGACGATCTGACGGCTCACCTTTCCGTCTTCCCCCCGCACCCAGAAAGGACCGCCGCCCGGCTCCCCCTCGTTCCTGACGACGCCGCAGACCCGCAGGGGGCGGTCGAGGAGGGCGAAGAGAAACTCCCGGCGTCCCTCCCGTCCGCGACTTCTCAGGTCTTCGGGCAGGTCCAGGGCCAGGTCCCGACGGCAGAAGTTCTCGATCCCCTCCAGTTCCCCTTCCCCCACGCCGGGGGCGGAAAGGGCCATGAGGCAAGAGAAGATCCTCTCCTGGAGACCCACGAGGAGACCGCCGATGACCTTCTGCCAGCGCACCCTCAGGTCCTTGAGGCGGTCGGGGGCGACGTTGTCGATGTTCTTGAGAAAGACGATATCCCCTTGAAGGTCGTTGAGGTTCTTCAAGAGGGAACCGTGGCCCCCGGGGCGCAGGAGGAGACGCCCGTCCTCGGTCGTGACGGGCCGCCCCCCGAGATCGGCGGCGACGGTGTTCGTGGCCGGGTCCTGAACGGAGAGACCCAGGAGGTACTTGACGCCGTATTCCTCCTCGTAGCGCCCCTTGACGGCCTCCAGGAAGGCGGCGACGTCCTTACGGTGCTCCGGGGAGACGGTGAAGTGGACCCGGCAACGGCCGCCGGCGTCCCGGACGGTGAGGGCCGCCTCCGCCAGGTGTTCCTCCAGGGCGGTCCGGGCGTTGTCACCACAGCGGTGAAAGGCGATCAGGGCCTTGGGGAGGTTCCCGTAATTCAGGCCCCCGGGGGCGAGGATGTAGCGGAGGACCTCTTCGTGGCGCCCGTTGGCGAGGAGACCGTCCAGGTCCTCCCCCGCGGCGGCGACGCGTCTCCTCAATTCCTCGAAGAAGGGGTAGAGGGGCAGGGTGGCGGTAAAACCGTCCGGGTCCTCCGGCCGACCCGCCTCCAGGTAACGGAACCAGTCCCTAAACATGCGGCTCGCCGCGCCCGAGGCGGGGACGAACCTCGTCATCCTCCCCCGGGCCGCCGCCTCGTCGTGACGGGCGATCAGGGCCTCCTCGTCGCCCTCCGCCACGGTCACGATCCCGTCACCGACCGTGCAGGGACGGTCGAGCCTCACAAAGGGCACCCCCTCGACCAGGAGACGCAGCTGGGCCTCGACCTCCCGGGGGTCCAGGCCCGCCGCCCCGATAAGGTCAAGGTGAAGGCCCTCCACAAGGAGGCCCCTCCTGTCACCCTCACCCATCGAGACGGTACCCCTTTTCCCTGAAGAGCCTCAGGCAGGCCTCGACGGCGGCCCCGTCATAGAGGATACCCTTCTTCCTTTCGATCTCGTCCAGGGCCGCCTCGATCCCGAGGGGGGGTCGGTAGGGGCGGAAGCTGCTCATGGCCTCCACGACGTCCGCCACGGCCAGGATGCGGGACTCCAGCAGGGTCTCGTCACCCCTGAGGCCCCGGGGGTAGCCGCTGCCGTCGAGACGTTCGTGGTGCTCATAGACGATCTCCGCCACGGGGTAGTCGAAGGGGACGTCCTTGAGGATCCGATAGCCGCTTTCGCAATGGGTCTTGATGAGGGCGAACTCCGTCTCCGTCAGGCGCGTGGGTTTGGCCAGGATCTCCGAGGGGACGGCGATCTTGCCCAGGTCGTGGATCTCCGCCGCCAGGGACAAACCGTGGACGACGGTCTCGGGCAGGTCCATCTCCCGGGCGATGTCCACCGCCAGTTTTGCCGTCCGGCGCTGGTGACCCGCCGTGTAGGGATCCCTGACCTCCACGGCCGCTGTGATGGCCAGGATGGTGCCTTCGAGGGCCCTCTGGAGACGCTCGTTGAGTCTCATCAGCTCCGCCCGGTGGCGTGTCCTCTCCGTGACGTCCCTCCCTACGGACTGGAACTCCGTCAGACGCCCCTCGGGGTCGAAGAGGGGCGTGTCTGTCCAGTAAAAAATCCTCTCTTCACCGCCGGTGATGAAGACGCGGTGCTCGTAGGTGAAGCGGCGGGGGTTTTCGACCAGGTCGCGGTACCGCGCCGCCACCTCTTCCCGTTCCCCGGGCGGGACAAAATCGAGCCACCGCCGCCGCCCGACTTCCCCCGGTCCCAGTCCGAAGAGATCGAGGTACGTCCGGTTGGCGAACGTGAGGGTCGTATCGGGGAGCCACCGGCAGACGGGGTCCTCGAGGGCCTCCACCACGGCCCGGTAGCGGGCCTCGCTGTCCATGAGGGCCTTCAGGGCCGCCGCCCGTTCCCTCCTCATCTTCCCCTGCTCCAGGGCGGCGGTCACGGCGGGCCCGAGGCGTTTCATACGTTCCTTGATGACGTAGTCCCACGCCCCGGCCTTCATACACTCCACGGCCGTTTCCTCGTTCATGGAACCCGTGAGGATGATGAAGGGCGTGTCGGGCAGGGCCTCCTGAGCGAGCCTCATGGCCGTCATGCCGTCGAAACCGGGGAGGACGTAGTCGGAGATGATGATGTCGGGTTTGAAGGCCCCCAGGGCGGCGATGTAATCAACGCGGTTGTCGCAGTGGTGCCACACGCACCCCGGCAGGACCTTCTCCACCTCCCGCCGGCAAAGTTCCGCGTCCGCCGCGAGATCCTCCAACAGGAGGATCCGCACGGGGACTGAATCGTTCTCTCTCTTCCCGGAATCCATATCGGTCCCCTCGCGTCTTTCCCCTCAGAGGCCCCACACCTCATTGGTGTGGACCCAGTAGTGGGCCACATCCACCACGGCGGCCATGAAGGCGTCGAAATCGACGGGTTTGACCACATAGCTGTTGGCCCCGAGGCGGTAGGCCTCCCTGAGGTCCCGCTCCTCCCGGGAGGAGGTCAGGACGACGACGGGGATACGCCGGAGCCGGTCGTCCTTCTTCACGATCCCCAAGACCTCCAAACCGTTCAGGCGGGGGAGTTTGAGATCCAAGAGAACCGCCTTCGGTTGACGTCCCGTGTCCCTCCCCTCATAGGCACCCCGCCCGTAGAGGTAGTCCAGGGCCAGGACACCGTCCTCCACGACGTGATAGGAGACCTTGATGCCCCGGCGCCTCCACGCCCGCAGCATCAACTCCACGTCGTGGGGGTTGTCCTCGACGATCAAAAGGTCCGTGAACTCGAGATATCCGGACATCTCGCCCTCCTCTTGTCCCCGTTATCAACCGCCCCGGAGGGTGAAAAAGAAGACGGCCCCCTCACCCGGCCGCCCCTCCGCCCAGAGGCGACCCCCGTGACGCTCCACGATGCGTTTGACGATCGCCAGGCCGACCCCCGTGCCCTCGAACTCCCCCGGCCGGTGCAGACGTTCGAAGACCTGAAACAGCCGCCCCGCATGGGCCATGTCGAAACCGCAGCCGTTGTCCCGAACGAAATAGACCTCCCCTTCTCCTTCCCGTCGGCATCCGATCTCGATCCGGGGCCGATCCACGGTGCGACTGAACTTCACGGCGTTGCCGATGAGGTTGACCCAGACCTGCCGCAGGAGCACCGGGTCCCCTTCCGCCGGGGGGAGGGCTTCGAGGCGGAACTCGACGCGGTCCCGCCCCTCTCCGGGGACGATCTCCTCGTATGCCTGCCGGGCCAGGGCCGCCATGTCCACAGGCACCCGCCTGAGGACCGCCCGCCCCACCCGGGAGAGAGCGAGGAGGGCGTCGATGAGCCTCCCCATCCCGGCGACGGCCTCGCCGATGACCCTGCAGATCCGTCTTCCTTCCTCGTCGAGTCGGGGGCCGTAGTCCTCCTCGAGGATCGCGCTGTAGCCGGCGATGGCCCGCAGGGGCGCCCGGAGGTCGTGGGAGACGCTGTAGGTGAAGGCCTCGAGCTCCCTGTTGGCCTCGGCGAGGGCCGCCGTCCTTTCCTCCACCCGCCTCTCCAGTTCGGCGTTCAGGCGCCTGACCTCTTCCTCGACCTCCTTGATGCGGGTGATGTCCTGCTTCGCCCCCCAGATCCTCAGGAGCCTCCCCCCCTCGAGGTTCCCGACGAGGCTGTTGAGAAAATACCGTATCCCGCCGTCTTTGGTCAACTCCTTCGTCTCCACGCCCGAGACCCGGTAACCGCCCGTGATGAAATCCCTCAGGTACAGGACGTTCTGAGGGGCGAGGCGGGGGAAGACCTGGCCGATGCGAAAACCCGTCATCTCCCGCGGGTCTTGATAACCGTGGCTGACGGCGAAATTGAGGTTGCACTCCGCCACGACCGCCTCTTCGTAGAGGCGGTTGACCTGTTCCTCCACGGGGAGGGAGGTATCGAGGGGCCCGTGCTCGAGCTCGAAGAGACAGATGGCCTCCGAGGACTGTTTCACGAAGGCCTCGTACCTTTCCTTGCTGAGGCGCAGGGCCTCCTCCACCCGCTTGCGCTCCGTGATGTCCCTCAGGATGACGTGGATGGCCCTCCGTTCATCGAAAGGGAAGGGAACCGCCGCCGCTTCCACCTCCACCGTCGTCCCGTCCAGGCGGCGGATCCTCTCCTCCATGACGGGCACGGCCCCCCTCCTCTCCCTCAGCGCCTCGATGCGGACGGCGACGACCCTATGCTGGTCCTCGGGGAAGAGGTCATAGATCGACCTCCCGATGATCTCCTCGGGGCGGGAGGCCCCGAACAGTCTCAGGGCGGCGGGGTTGGCGTAAACCACCCGGTCGTCGAGATTCACAACGATGGCGTCGGGGGCGTTCTCGACGAGGCTCCGATAGCGTTCCTCCCGGCGGCGCAATTCCTCCTCCGCCGCTCTTCTCTCCTCTTCCAGGCGCTCGGTGAGGAAACGCTCATACTCCAGGGCCGGGGCCACGTCCTGGAGAAGGCAGAGGGCGCCCTCCACTTCGCCGGTCCCGGCGACGACGGGCAGGAAGCGCCCTATCTGCCGGGATGGCCGGAGGAAGGGGACGATGGTCTCGTGGAGAACGGGTGACATGACGCGGGGTTTACCCTCCGCCAGGACGGCCCGGCACGTCGCGAGGGTCCTCTGGGCAATCCCCGGCAGGACCTCTTCCAGTCTCCGGCCCAGGACCGTCGCCGCGGGCAGGCCGGTTCGATCCTCCAGCCAGCGGTTCCAGAGTCGAACCCTCCCTTCAAGATCGAGGGCGAAGATGCCGAAATCGCCCTCCTCCAGGAGGGTATCGAGATAGGCGAGCATCCTTCGTTCGCCTGCGGCGGGGCGACCATCCCTTCCCTTGGGGGGGGTCTGGGTCATTTCTTCAGTCCGTCCAGGAGGATCTCCACGTCCTCGCCCGGCATGAGGAGGATAAGGTGGCTCACCAGCTCCGCCTCGCCGACGGAGAGGCGGCTCACGAGGACGAAGGCCCCCGCCCCGTCGGGCACCGTCTCCGTCAATACCTTCGCCTCCTCATCACCCGTCTCGGCGAGGGCGAGGACGGGCAGGCCGATCCGGAGGCGCGTCCCGAGGCGATCGGCGAGGATGGCGATGGCGGCGTTGAGGACGATGTTGCCCATCTCCGTGAGGACGGACTGCTCCTCCGAGGAGAGGCGCCCCGAACCCTTGTGGATGTCCGCCAGGGTGGCGAGGAGAAAGGACGCCTGCCCTTCGGAGAAGACCATGGCCGCCACCCCGTTGACGAGACCGGCGAAGCGTTGGCGGATCGCCACCCCCACCTCTGGTATCTCCGCGCGGAAGAATTCCCCCAGTTCCTCGGCCCTCATCATCCGGACCTCCGGGACCATGAGGCGGACCCGGCGGCGGAGGAGGACGCCCAGGGCCTCGGCCGCCTGGCCCATGGCGATGTTCATGATCTCGCAGAAGGCGTCCAGCTCCTCGGGGGTCAGGTCCCTAAAACCCGTCTCCTGAAGCGCCTTCTCCACCGCCGCCAGGAGGACCTCGTCCGGCGCCGTCTTGGAGACGAAGGCCTTCACTCCCAGGGCCAAGACCTCCTCCCGCGTCTCCCGCTGGACGTCGGCGGAGGAGACGACCACGGGCAGGTGAGGGCGGAGCCCCCGCAGACGCTCGATCAATTCCACACCTCCCATCCCGGGCATGAGGAGATCCACCGTGACGAGATCCACCCTTTCCCCCTGGAGCGCCCTCAAGGCATCTTCCCCGTCCCTCGCCTCTTTGACCTCATAGCCCGCCCCCGTCAGGACCGAGACGATCCTCCGGCGGGCGTAGGCGGAATCGTCCACCACCAGAATCTTCATGGCCTCACCTCACCGATCCCTGCCGCCCGCCGTAACCCCTGACGATCGCGGCGGCGTCTCTGACCTTTTTTCCCTTCTCGAAATACATGAGCTGGTCCGCCCGCCGTAGGAGGGACTCGAGATCCTCGCCCCCCCTTGGGTCAACGAATACCGTACCTATACTGAGGCTCAGGACGTAGGGCCGCCCGCCGTCTTCGTTGAACCGCGCCACGGCCTCGCGGAGGTGGTCCGCGATGACGGCCCCCGCCTCGGGACCCGTGTCGAGGGCCAGGACGGCGAACTCGTCACCACCCATACGCCCCTGGATGTCGGAGTCCCGAAACGCCCCCCTGATGATGTCGGCGGCGTCCCTGATGGCCCTGTCCCCTTCTTCGTGGCCCAGGATGTCGTTGACCCACTTGAGGCCGTCCAGATCCACGAAAACCGCCGTGTGACCCCGGCCGGTCCGCCCCGCCGCCTTGAGCTGCTGCCCTGCCAGGGTGAGAAACCCGCGGCGGTTGTAGAGACCCGTCAGCTCGTCCGTGAGGGACACGGAGACGAGGCGGTCCTCGGCCTGGCGGCGGAAGACGGCCAGGGCGTAGAGGTCCGCCAGGCGCGTGACGAGCTTCAGATCCTCCTCCGTGTAACCCTTTTCCTTGTTCGCCACGGCCACCTGGCCCATGAGGCGCCCCTCGAAGAGGGCCGGGGCGGAGAGGAAATTCGCGATCGGGGGGTGTCCCTCCGGGATGCCTCCCGCCCGGGCGTCGAGGAGGGCCTTCATCCCCGCCCGGAAGAGGGCATGATCGTCGGCGAGAAGGACCCTAAGAGGTTTCAAGGTCCTCTCCCCCTTCCCCCACGGCCTTTTCTTGGAAGTCGAAGACGATCTCCAGGCGACACCCCTTGCCGGCGGCGGCCTCGACGTGAAAGGCGCCGCCCGCGCTGACGATCCTCTCCTGCATCCCCAAAAGCCCCAGGTGCCCCCCCCTGACGGCCTTCGTCCGGGCGTCCAAGAGGTCGAAACCGACCCCGTCGTCCTCCACGGTAAGGACGAGGCGCCGGGGGGCCTGGTTCAGGGACACCTCGCATCGGCGGGCCCCTGAGTGTTTGATAACGTTCGTTAGGGCCTCCTGAACCACGCGGAAGCAGGCCGTCTCCACGTCGGGGGGCAGGCGCTTGCCCGTCGTGACGGCGGAAAAACGGGTCTCGATACCGGCGTCGCGCATCCGGTAGTCCACGAACCAGCGGAGGGCCGCCGCCAGGCCCAGGTCGTCGAGTATGGACGGTCTCAGGTCGTGGGAGATGCGGCGGATCTGGTCCAGGACCTGACCGAGGGCGGCGATGGTACGGTCGAGGAGGACCTGCTGCGTCTCGAGATCGGGGCAGCGGCTCAATTGCTGGAGGTTCACCTTGATGATGGAGAGGGTTTGGCCGACCTGATCGTGGAGCTCCCGGGCGATCTTCCTCCGCTCCGCCTCTTGGATCTCCATCAGTTGGAGGGAGAGGGCCCTCATCCCCTCCTCGCCATCCCCCTCCCGTTCCGAGACCCCCTCCCCCGGCAGGGCCGTCATGTCCCGGGCGTCGCAGACCACGGCCTCCACCTCCCCCGACGGGGAGACGACGGGGGTGAGGATATACTCATAACGGCGCACCCCTTCCAGGGTGGGGAAATCCGTATAGGCCGTCAGGGGTCGGCGGGTCTCCATGACCCGCCGGAGGTTGTCCGCGAAGGTCTCCATGATGTCCCGGGGGAATCCCAGTTCCCGCCAGTGCCGCCCCATCATGTCGGCGGGCTTCAAGCCCAAGGCCGCCGCGCCGGCGGCGTTGGCGAAGAGGTAGCGGCCGGAGGGGTCGAACATGTAGATGTGGTCCGCCGAGGTCATCAGGACCTTCCCCAACAGACTCGCCTCCGCCGCCAGGGTCCCGTTGACCATCAGACGGCCCCGCTTCACCCTTTCGTCAGACGATCCGTCTTCCATGGCATGACACCCCTCGGGACCAGGATAACTTAAAAGCCGGGATTTTCAAGCCCCTTGTTCGTTCGGGACAGGCTTTTGGCCGGGATCTCACCGCGTCTTGCGGGGCCGCGGCCCGCGTCGCCCCTTCAGGACGTCTTTCCCCAGGTTTCTTCTGCGGCGCAGGAGACGGGAGATGTCCTTCTGCCTCCGTGTCGGTACCTGTTTGGCCATCAAAGCATCCCCTCACGATCGGTCGCCCAAGGGAGGAAAGACCGGGACCCCCTCAGAGACCCGCCTCCTTGAGAAGGGTCCCCGTCGCCCTCTTGAGCCTCATGATCGAAATCTGCCGGGAATAGCAGGCGGCCGTCAGCTGCCGTTCCGCCGACAAGAGGAGGGTGTTGGCGTCCATGACGTCGATGCCGTTGGCCAGTCCGAACTCGAACTGCCGCGAGACGTCCCGGTAGTTGTCCCTGGCGAAGGCGACCTGGTCCTCCAGGGCCTTGATGACGGCCCGCTGGTTCTCCAGTTCCGTGAAGGCCGTCTCCACCTCGATGCGGACCGTCTTCTTCAGGTCCTCGAGACGCAACCGGGCCTGTTTTTCCCTGATCCGGGCCTCCCTCACCTCCGCGGCCCTCAAGCCCCCCTCGAAGAAGGGGAAGTTCAGGGCCGCCTGGGCGTAAACACTCTCCCGATTCAAGGTCCCCGAGTAGGGGTCCTGATCCGCGCGTCCGTAAACGCCCGACACGGATAGGACGGGCCAGTAACCGCCCTGGGCGACCCGGACGGCGTCCCCGGCCATCTTCACCTCGAGTTCGAGACTCGCCACCTCCGTCCTGTTCGCCATGGCCGTCTGCACGTAGGTCTCGAGGGGCACGCCGGGACGATCCTCCTTCATTTCCTCCCTGAGGTCGAACCCCTCCCCGATGCCGACGAGACGGGCCAGGTAGGCCCGGGACAGCTCGAGGGCGTTTTTGGCCCTGATCCTCTCCGAACGGGCGCCCGACAACTCCCCGTCGGCCCGGAGGAGGACCGTCCTCGTCACCTCGCCCACCTTGAGACGCTTCAGGGCGGCGTCCCGGTACACCTCCAGGCGGCGGAGGTTGGCCTCGGCAACGTCGAGGAGCTTTCCCGCCCGGAGGGTGTCGTAGTAGGCCATGGCCACGGCCGTGAGATACTCCTCCTTCTGGGTGGAGAGATCCGTCCTCGTCTTGTCGACATTTTCCTTGGCGAGGAGGAAATCCCGGATCTCCCGGCCGTCGATGGTCAGGGACTGGTCGAGGCGCACCCCCCAGGCGGCGGCGTTGTCGGGCTGGATGAGGGTGCCGGGGATGGTGAAGGCCCCGACCTTCGTGTCCGGGGCGTACTTCTTTTCCGTGAAGTCGGCGTAGTTTCCGTAGGCCGTCAGGCGGGGCATGAGGAGGGAGCGCTTCTTGTCCTTGCCGGCCGCGGCGAGGGCCACGTTCTCCTCGGCGATGCGGATCCTCTCCGCCTGCTGGAGGGCCCTCTGGAAGAGGTCCTTGAGGCCGTAGGTCTCGGCCCCGGCCCCCCCCGCCGCCAGGCAGAGGACGGCCGCCGCCAGGATGATCGCTCTTGTCAGCTCAGACACCTCCTCCCCCTCCTTCTCCCGCATAACATGACCGGCGGGGAGGCCCGTCGGCCCTTCCCCGCGGGACGTCCGTTCCCATGACAAAACCGGGTTTTTCTTGTCAAGGCCTTATTGGTTTTCCGGACCCTCCTGGGACGTCCGGAAACGGGAGAGGACCCGTCCGAGTTCCTCGATCTCTCCCCTCAGCCTTGCCAGGTCCGCGGCGGACTCTTCCCCCATTCCCCCCCGGCCGGCGAGGGCGGCGGCGTCCCTTTCTATCCGCCCGTGGAGGTCCTTGACGGCCGAGATCATCCGGGAAAGGTCGTTGACCATGGCGTTGATCCGTTCGCTCTCCTTCCTCAGGTAGTCGCCCTGGCGGAGGTGGACGGTCCTCGTGAAGTCCCCCTCCCCCACCCGGCGGAAGGTGTGGCTGAAGTTGATGAGGGGGCCGCAGATGCGGTGGGTGATGACGACGAGATGGAGGAGGTACAGGACGATGATGACGCCGGCGGCGGGGACGACCCGCTTCGCCGTGAAGATGAAGAGGAGGGCCGCATGGCGTCTCACCTCCACGCTCTGGGACCAGTCCATTTCCCGCACCACGGGAATCAGCATGATGACCACCACCACGGTCACCACGGCGACCATGTAGATCAGACCGTAGACGATCACCCTCACCTGGAGATCCCGGTCGATGAGGTAATTCAAGAGGCTCCTTTTGTGGCCTTGACTCATGATCCCTTCTCCCTCTTCGTCATCTCGCCCGTCGAGAAATCGTAGACAAAAACCTTGCTCGCCGAAGGGTGCGTCGCCTCCGCCCGGAAGGGTGGAGGCCCGGCAGGCGAGGCGCCGTCCCCCGAGACGATGGTGATCCTCACCCCGGCAGAGGGGGCGTAGCGGAGGTCCTCCCTCCTGAGGGTCCCCTTCTCCCCTTCCCCGCCTTCCATGTAGTCCCCCTCCGTACCCAGGTATCTCCCCCTCTCCGCCCGGTAGATCTCCTCGGCCTTGGCGAAAGACACGAGATCCTGGTGGACCGTGATGTCGTAGGCCTTGGTCAGATAATAGCGCATGCCGATAAAACCGACGGCGGCCAGGGCGGCGAGGATGATCACCACGAATAAGACTTCGATGAGGGTAAAGGCCCTCCGGTTTCGTCCCCTCCCTTTCATGGAATGATCCCCATACCTTTTTATCCTTCAGGCCCTCGGGACCGTCCCGGCCCCCCCCCCCTTCCTCGAAAAGGGAAACGAAGGCGAACTTCCCCACGTCCACCAGACCGCGATCCGTGATCTTCAACTCCGGGACGACGGGGAGGGCCAGGAAGGAGAGGCACATGAAGGGCTCGTCGAGGGGGCAACCCAAACCGGCGGCGGCCCCGCGGAGTTCCTCCCAGCCCGCCGCCACCTCCTCCAGGGGCAGGTCCGACATGAGGCCGCCGACGGGGAGGGGGAGGCGGGCCGTCACGTGTCCCGGGAGGGCGACGACCAGCCCTCCCTTCATGGCCTCCACCTCCTTGGCGGCGGTGAGCATGCTCTCGTCGTCGGCGCCGACGCAGACGATATTGTGCGAATCGTGGGCGACGGAAGAGGCCAGGGCCCCCCGCCGGAGGCCGAAGCCCCTGACGAAACCCACGGCTATGTTCCCCGTCCCGCGGTGCCTCTCGATGACGGCGATCTTGAGGACGTCCCGCCCGGTGTCGGAGGCGACGAGACCGTCCCTGAGGCGGGGTTCGAGAAAGACCGCCTTCGTCAGTATCTGGCCCGGCACCAGTTCCATGACCCGGACCCGCCCGGGCCGGGCAGGGACGGCAAAGGCGCCGACACCGTAGGGTCTGACGTTCATCACAGACATACCTGGGGGTGGAGGGGCGGGATCGGGCCTAAAGAGGGCCTCCCCTTCCCGGGCCACCTCCCTTCCCCCCTTGTAGACCGCCACGACCCGCAAGGGATCGAGGGAGGACAAAACGACCAGGTCCGCCCGGCATCCCGGGGCGACGGCACCCCGGTCCGTCAGACCGAAGTGCCTCGCCGTGTTGACGGTCACCATGGCGATGGCGCTCACGGGGTCGAGACCGGCGCCGATCGCCCGTCTCAAGAGGGCGTCGAGGTGGCCGTTGCGGAGGATCTCATGGGGGTGGAGGTCGTCGGTGACGAAACTGCAGCGGCTGAGTGTGGCGGGGGTGACGAGGGGGAGGAGTTCGTCGAGGTTCTTGGCCTGGGTCCCCTCCCGGATGAAGATGTGCATCCCCAGGCGGAGCTTCTCGCGGGCCTCTTCGAGACGGGTGCACTCGTGATCGGAACCGATCCCCGCCGCGATGTAGGCGTTGAGGTCCCGTCCTGACAGGAGGGGGGCGTGGCCGTCCCTCGGCCGCCGGGAGAAGGCCATGATCTTCTCGAGGACGGCCTCGACGGCATAGACGACGCCGGGGAAGTTCATCATCTCTCCCAAACCCAGGACCCTCTCCTCGCCGGCGAAGGAGGAGAGGTCGGCGGCCGTCATGGCCGCCCCGGCCGTTTCGAGGTCCGTGGCGGGGACGCAGGAGGGGAGCATGAAGAAGAAATCCACGCCGAGGCCCTCCGTCGCGGCGATGAGGTAACGGATCCCTTCCCTTCCCAGGACGTTGGCCAACTCGTGGGGATCCGCCACCACGGCCGTCGTCCCGTGGGGCGAAACGGCCCGGGCGAGCTGGGGCGGCGTCAGGAGGGAACTCTCGATGTGGAAGTGGCCGTCGATGAAACCGGGAGCCAAGTACAGACCTTCCAGGTCTTTGACGACGGGCCCGTCGTATCGCCCCACACCGGCGATGAGACCGTCGCAGACGGCCACGTCGGCCTCCAGGATCTCCCCCGACAGGACGTTAACCACCCGGGCGTTTTTCAGGACGAGATCGGCGGGGGCGACCCCCCTGGCGACACCGATGAGACGTTTCAGCCCCGCCGTCATATCCCTCTATTCCCCCCCGAGGGCCCGCGCCAGGCCCCTCATCTTATCGTTCTCCCCCAGGGCGATGAGTTTGTCACCCCTGTCGATGACATACCCCGCCTGGGGGTTGAAGACCATCTGCCCCGTCACCTTTTTCACCGCCACGATGATGAGGCCGAAACGCTGGCGGATCTCCGCCTTCTCCAGGGTGAGGCCCGCCAGGGGTGAGCCCTCGCCGACGCTGATCTCCTCCATGCGGAGATCGAGGCTCTGGCGATCCGTGGTTATCTCGATGAAATCGAGCATGGCCGGTCTCAGGATGGCCATGGCCATCCGCATGCCCCCCAGGAGGTAGGGCGAGATGACCCTGTCCGCCCCCGCCCGGAGGAGACGATGTTCCGAAGCCTGCTCCTCGGAGCGGGAAAGGACGAAGATACGGGGGTTCAGCTCCTTGGCCGTGAGGATCACGTAAAGGTTCTGGGCGTCCGTGGGGAGGACGCACACGACCCCCCGGGCGCGGTCGATCCCCGCCGCCATGAGGCTCCTGTCATCCACGGCGTCCCCCTGATGACAGAGATAACCCCGTTGCTCCAGATCCCTCACCACCTCGCCGTTCTTCTCGATGATGACGAAAGGCACCCGCTCCTGGGCCAGCTCCCTCGCGATGAGGCCGCCGATCCGGCCGCACCCGCAGATGATGAAATGGTCCTTCAATTTTTCGATCATCTTTCTCTGCCTCCCCCTCCCCAGGACGAACATGACCTGTTTCTCCACCATCGTCTCGGCAAGGGTCACGATGGCGTAGAACATCGTCCCCACCCCGAAGACGATGAGCATCAGGACCTCGATCTTCCCCTCGCGGGTCATGGGGTACATATCCCCGTAACCTACCGTGGACAGGGTGACGAAGGTGAAGTACAGGGAATCGAAATAACTCCACCCCTCGATGACGTGAAAGGCAAAGGCCCCCACGAACACGATGAAGGCCAGGATGGCGAAGGCGATGAGGAGGTGCCTGCTCACCGGCTGCCCAAAAGATCCTTCAACAGGGGCATGGACAGCTTCGCCGCCCGGTATCCCTCCTCGATGGACTCCTCCGCCCGATTGAACTCCAACAGGCCGATATGGGCCAGATGGGGGGTGATGAGGATGTCCGGGGGGTGGGAGGCGAGGCGCTGTCTCGTGATCTGGTCCTGCATGATATAGACGCTCTTGGCCATGACCTGGATCAAGGAGGGCCCCCGTTCGGGCCTTTCCTGGATGAAGCGGCGGAAAAGGGTCACCTGGCGGGCCTTGATCCGGCCGTTGATCAGATTGGCCAGACGCCTCGGCATGGTGACTTCGCTTTTTCCCGCCCTGTCCTCCCGGGTCAGGAAACGGCGGCCCATGATGTCGGAGTTGAGGTTGACGGCGATGACGATGTCGGCCCCGAGGTGGCGGCAGAGGCTCACGGGCACGGGGTTCACCAGCCCCCCGTCCACCAGCCAGGTCCCGTTCTTCCCGTAGGGCGTCAGGATCCCGGGCATGGAGATGCTGGCGCGGACGGCGTTCATCAAGGAACCCCGCTGGAGCCACACCTCCCGGCCGGTGTTGAGTTCCGCCGCGACGGCGGCGAAGGGGATGGGGAGATCCTCGATGGCCGGATCGGTCATCCTCTCCCTCAGATAGTTCGTCAGGCGGTCTCCCTCGATGAGGCCCGCCCGCGGGAGGGTCACGTCGAGGTAGCCGAGGATATCGGGCCAGGTGAGTCCCCGGACCCACCGCTCGAGGGACTCGATGAATCCCGCCGCGAAGACGCCCGCCACCAGGGCCCCCATGGAGGTGCCGGCACAGAGGTGAATGGGCACCCCCTCCTCCTCGAGGGCCTTGATGACCCCGATGTGGGACCACCCCCGGGCGGAACCGCTCCCCAGTGCCAGACCGATCTTTAAGTCCGCCTGCCTCTCCTTTTTCCCCTTCCTCATCCCCCCATCCCCGCGGCGGCCCCCCAAAAGGAGGGACGGTCCCAAAGGACCTTCGGGCTTGACAAAGCTAACCCCGTTCCTTAGAAAAGTCAACAACGGCGGGTCGATCCCCCACGGGGGAGAAGGTGGAGACACGCCCTACGAACGGGCCCGAAGGCCCCAGAAAGGAGGCGCCGACCCATGATGAACTACCCCCTCCTCCTGAGGACCTTTCTCCTGCGGGCGGCCCGCTACTTCCCCCGCAAGGAGATCTGTTCCGTCTTTCCCGGCGAGACCTTCCGGTACACCTACGCCGACTACTTCCGCCGCACCTGCCGTCTCGCCAACGCCCTGACCGCCGCGGGCATCGGGAGGGGCGACCGGGTGGCGAGCCTCTGTCTGAACACCCACCGCCACCTGGAGCTCTATTTCGGCGTCCCCTGCCTGGGGGCGGTCCTCCACACGGTCAATTTCCGCCTCCCCCTCCATCACCTCGTCCATGTCATCAACCACGCCGAGGACCGCATCCTGTTCGTCGACGAGGAGTTCGTCTTCATCGCCGAGATGATCAAGGACCAGCTCCGAACGGTGGAGCGGTACGTGATCCTGACGCAGAACCCCAGATTGCCCGAGACGACCCTCTCACCCGTCCACCACTACGACGACTGGATCGCCTCCCACCCCGACGGCTTCGAGTTCCCCGAGGATCTCGACGAGTGGGCCCCCGCCCTCCTCTGTTACACGTCGGCGACGACGGGCGATCCCAAGGGGGTCGTTTACACCCACCGGGGGATCGTCCTCCACTCCTTCGCCGTGGGGATCACCCTCGGCGTCCGGGAGGAGGACTGCGTCCTCCACGTGGTCCCCATGTTCCACGCCAACGCCTGGGGCGCCCCCTTCGGGGCCGTCGCCCTCGGCTGCAAACAGGTCCTCCCGGGACGGGAGGTGATCAACATGGAGGCCCTCTGCCGTACCATCGCCCAGGAACGGGTGACCTTCACGGCGGGGGTGCCCACCATCTGGATGATGCTCTACGACTACCTGGAAAAGGGGGGGTGGCACGATTTCTCGTCCCTCAAGTCCGTCTATTCCGGCGGCGCTCCCTGCCCTTCCTATCTCATGGAGGGCCTCAACGAAAAATACGCCTTCCCCATCTGCAACGCCTACGGGATGACGGAGACGTCCCCCCTGGCCCTCGCGGCGATCCCCAAGTCGTACCTGAAAGACCGGCCCAAGGAGGAACTCTACGAGCTGAAGAGGAGCGCGGGCCTCCTGGTGCCGGGGCTGGAGATGAAGATCGTCGACGCCTCCGGCCGGGAGGTGGCGGCCGACGGCAGCCAGTGGGGTGAGATCCTCCTGAGGGGGCCTTGGGTGGCGGGGGAGTATTACCGGGATCCCGAGGCCTCGGCCGCCTTCTTCCCCGACGGCTGGCTCCACACGGGGGACGTGGCCACCATCGACGGGGAGGGTTACGTCCGCCTCGTGGACCGGACCAAAGACCTGGTGAAGAGCGGGGGGGAATGGATCTCCTCCGTCGATCTGGAGAACGCCCTCATGCTCCATCCCGCCGTGGCCGAGGCGGCCGTCATCGGCATCCCCCACCCCAAGTGGCAGGAGAGGCCCCTGGGCTGCGTCGTCCTGAAACCGTGCGCCCGGGCCACCCAGGAGGAACTCCGGGCCTTCCTCGGCGAGAGGGTCAAGGCTCGGTGGTGGATCCCCGACGCCATCGTCTTTCTCGACCAGATCCCGAAGACGAGCGTCGGCAAATTCAGCAAGAAGGACCTGCGGGCCATGGTGGCCGATGGCCGGATCAAGGTGCCCCGGGGCGCCGGCGACGACGCCCCGCCGCGGTGACCCGCACAGTCTTTTTTGATCGTTTAAGCAAAGAAAGGAGGTTTTTTATGGCCATCGATCATCCCCCCCTACCCTATCCCAAGGAGGCCCTGGCGCCGGTCATCAGCGCCGCCACTCTGGAGTTCCACTGGGGAAAACACCACAAGGCCTACGTGGACAACGCCAATCGTCTCCTCGAGGGGACGCCCTGGGCGGAGGCGGCGCCGGAGGCCGTCATGAAGGCCACCTTCGGCGAGGCGGCTCATGGGGCCATCTTCAATAACGTGGCCCAGGCCTGGAACCACACCTTCTACTGGCACTCCCTCAAGCCCAACGGGGGCGGCAGGCCCACGGGCCCCGTGGCGGACTTGATAAACGCCGCCTGGGGATCCTACGACGCCTTCGCGGAGGCCCTGAAACAGGCCGGGATCGGCCAGTTCGGCAGCGGCTGGGCCTGGCTGGTCCTGGACGGGGAGACCCTGAAGGTGACCAGGACCCCCAACGCCGAAAACCCCCTCGTCCACGGCCAGAAACCCCTCCTCACCATCGACGTTTGGGAACACGCCTATTACCTCGATTATCAGAACCGCCGGCCCGACTACCTGGCGGCGGTCATAGAAAAGCTCCTCAACTGGGACTTTGCGAACGCCAACCTCGGCCGATAGGATCCGTGGATACCCCGGGGATAATGGGGTCGGCGCCGGGCCGCCGCCCCATTACCTGGGTCACAGGAAGCGCCTGCGGGACCGGTACCTGGCGGGGGGATGGGAGGCCCTCCACGATTACGAGCGGGTCGAACTCCTCCTCACCTACGCCCTCCCCCGCCGGGAGGTCAAACCCCTGGCGAAGGACCTCCTCGCCCGTTTCGGGGGCCTGAGGGGTCTCCTGGACGCGCCTTACGAAGACCTCACCGCCGTCCCCGGCCTGGGGCCTTACGGGGCCGCCCTCATCCGCCTCGTCAAGGACCTGGGGGCCGCCTATCTACTCGAGCGGGCCCGGGAGGGTATCCAGATCGCCTGCACCGCCGACTTGATCGCCTACTGCAAGACCGCCCTGGGGGGGATGAGGGACGAGCGTTTCTACGTCGTCTACCTCGACACGCAGAACCGCCTCATCAGCCTGGACCTCATACAGGAGGGGACGGTCAACCAGGCCTTCGTCCCGCCCCGCAAGGTCCTGGAGGGGGCCCTCAGGCACAAGGCCTCGGCCATGATCCTCATCCACAACCACCCTTCGGGCCACGTCCGACCCTCCGAGGCCGACGTCCGCCTCACGCGGGCCGTCTGCGAGGCCGCCTCCACCCTCGAGATCAGGGTCCACGATCACGTCATCGTGGGGGGCAACGACTTCTTCAGCTTCCGCGAGGAGGGCGTCATGCCCTTTTCTTAAAAGGGGGCGGGGGTGAAGGTCAAAACGAAGATGACCATGACGGCCCGGCCGACGGTCTTTCTCCCCTCGTCGAGGGGTATCCAGTCATAGACCGCCGGGGGGTGGTCGAGACCCATGAGATAGAGCACGAGGGCCCACAGGAGCCAGCCCGACCAGGCGGTGAAACCGAGGATCACGACGAGGACGAAGACGGCCCGGGCCAGGATCCGCTGTTTCGTCCCCCAGACGGCGTAGGCCACGTGCCCCCCGTCGAGCTGGCCCACGGGGAGGAGGTTCAGGGAGGTCACCAGGAGGCCGATCCAACCCGAAAAGGCGATGGGGTGGAGGACGATGTCCGCCTCGGGGGGTAGGGAGCCGAAGACGACCCAGGACAGGAGGGAAAAGAGGAGGGATCCCCCCAGGGGTGAACCCTGGGCGCCCATCCTGACCTCGGAGAGGGCGAGGCCCACGAGCACGACGGGCACGGCGACAATGAGGCCCGCCACGGGCCCCGCCGCCCCCACATCGAGGAGCATCCGCCGATCGAGTATTCTGGAGCGGATCTTGATGAAGGCCCCGAAGGTGCCGATGAAAGACGGGGCGGGGATGAAGTAGGGCAGGGTCACGTCGGCGCCGTGACGGCGGGACATGAAGTAGTGTCCGAATTCGTGGGCCCCCAGGATGATGAGGAGGGTGAAGGAGAAGGGGATGCCCCGCCAGATGGAGAGGGGCGAATGGAGGAGATCGACACCCTGCTGGAGGGCCCCGGCGATGAGGGTCGTCAGGAGGGTGAGGATGAAGAGGAGGAGCTGCACCGATTTCAGGTTATGAAAGGGGGGGCATGCACGCCCCCCGGTGGTTCGCTTCAGGGGTGAGAGGGCCCTACTCGCCCTTGTCCACCCTCTCCTTGAGTTCCTTACCCACCTTGAAAAAGGGGAGTTTCTTGGGGGCGACCTCGATGTTCTTCCCCGTCTTGGGGTTGCGGCCCGTGTAGGAGTTGTAGCTCCTCACGACGAAACTGCCGAAGCCCCTGATCTCGATCCTCCCCCCCTTCTTCAGTTCCTCCACGAAGCCCTTGAGGATGAGATTCACCACCTCCGCGGCCTTCTTCTCCGTCAGGTTCTCCCTTCTGCTCAGCTCTTCTATCAATCCGGACTTGTTCATGACTCCTCCTTCCGTGATCCCTGCCTTCCCGCGCGTGCTCGGCAACCGGGCGATATGATATCTGATTTGCGCGGAACTATTATTTATTTCCCCGCCAAAGTCAAGGATATTTTTTCCAATAATTCATAAGACTTTGCCTCTCCTCGGCCGTGAGGTCCCGGTAGCGGCCCGGTCGCAACGTCCCCAGGCGCACGTCCCCGACGGCGACACGGATGAGGCGCCGCACGGGATACCCGAGAGTCCTCATGGCCCGCCGTATGACCCGGTTCCGACCCTCCGTGACGGTCATCTCCAGCCACGTCCCCTCGTCCCGCGCCTCCTTCACCGCCACGGCCCGGGGAACGAAGGGCCCGTCCTCGAGGACCAATCCCCCCGCGAGGGTCTTCAGGTCGCCGCCCGTCACCCTCCCCCCCGCCAGGACGAGATAGGTCTTCGGTATCTGGAAGCGGGGGTGCTGGACGCGGAGGGCGAAGTCTCCGTCGTTCGTCATGAGGAGGAGACCCTCGGAGGCGCAGTCGAGGCGGCCCACGGGAAAGACGCGCTCGGGGACCGCCTTCACCAGGTCGGAGACGGTACGACGCCCGTGGGTGTCCCGGAGGGTCGTCACGAAACCGGCGGGCTTGTGGAGCATGAGGTAACGCCTCGTCGGCCGGCGGTCGATGACCTTGCCGTCCACGGCGATGAGGTCCGACTCCTCGACGAGGACAACCGGACGCGTCACCCTGATGCCGTTGACGGCCACCCGGCCCTCCCGGATCAGGGCCTCCGCCGCCCGGCGGGAGGCGATACCGGCGGCGCTCAACACCTTATGGAGCCGTTCCGCCACCTGGTTCCCCCTCGGGGCGGAGGGCCCTCATCTCCTCCAGGGTGGGCAGTTCCGAGAGGTCCTTCAGGTGGAAGACCTCGAGGAACCTCTTCGTCGTGCCGTAGAGGATGGGCCTGCCGGGCACCTCCTTCCTGCCCACGATCCGGATGAGTTTTCTCTCCAAAAGGCCCTTCAGGACCCCTCCCGCGTCCACCCCGCGGACGGCGTCGATCTCCGCCTTCGTCACGGGCTGGCGATAGGCCACCACCGCCAGGGTCTCCAGGGCGGCGGCGCTCAGGGCGGGGGGGCGGCCGGCCCGGTAACGGCGGATCCAGGCGGCCAGGTCGGGCCGGGTGCAGAACTGATACCCCCCGGCGACGCGGCGGATCTCCATCCCCCCCCTCCTTTGGGCGTACTCCTCCCTCAAGTCCTCCAGGACGGCCACGATCCCCTGCCTGTCCACCCCCCGTTCCTTGAGGAGCTCCACGAGGCGCTCCGGGGCGACGGGCAGGTCGGCGGCGAAGAGGACGGCCTCGACGATGGCCCTGATTTCATCCATGGTCCGCCCCCCCGGACAGGACGACCCGGATCGGGCCGAAGGGCGTGGTCTGAAACGCCTTGACGGCCCCCATCTTCACAAGCTCCAGCAGGGCGAGGAAGGTGTAGATGACCTTCCGGCGGTCCCTCCCGTCGGGGAACAGGTCGTCGAAGGCCATGCCCCCCCGCTGTCTGAGATTGTCCATGATGGTTTCCATGCACCTCTTGAGGGAGAGAAGCTCGCGGTTCACCGTCATGGGGCCCGAAGGGCCGAGGCGGGCCAGGAGGCGCTGGAAGGCCGCCACGAGATCGAAGAGGTCCATCTCCATCTCCTCTTCCTCCACGGCCCCCCCGGCCGCGACGGCGTCTTCGATCCTCGCCCCCCGCTTGAAGACGTCCCGCTCCAGGAGGGGGCGCCGCTCCAGGGCGAGGGCCGCCTCCTTGAAGGCCTGGTATTCCCTGAGCTGGGCCACGAGCTCCTGGCGGGGGTCCTCACCCTCTCCCTCGACGGCCTCCCCCTCGTTCTCCTCGGGGAGAAGCATCCTGGACTTGATGTGGATCAGCGTCGCCGCCAGGACCAGATACTCCCCCGCCAGGTCCAGGTTGAGAGATTTCATCATCTCGAGATGCTCCAGGTACTGCCGGGTGATGAGGGCGATGGGGATATCGGCGATGTCGATCTCGTTCTTGCGGATGAGATAGAGGAGGAGATCCAGAGGTCCCTGGAAGACCTCCAGCTTGACCTCATAGTCCATAACGGATCTTGACGGCCCGCCGGACCTCTTCCATGGTCTCCACGGCCACGGCCCGGGCCCGGGCGCCGCCGGCGGCCACGATGTCCCACACCTCCGAGGCGTGTCCCCGGTAGTACTCGAGGCGCTCGTGAACGGGGGCCATGACACGGGCGACGTTGGCGGACAGGAGCTCCTTGCAGTCCGTGCAGCCGATCCCGGCCCTCCGGCACTCCGTCTCGATCTCCCTGACCTTTTCCGGCGCCGTGTAGAGCTCGTGGAAGGCGAAGACGTTGCAGATCTCCGGCCTCCCCGGGTCCCGGCGCCGCTGCCGCTGGGGATCGGTGAACATGGCCGCGACCTTCTTCTTGAGCACGTCGCCCCGGTCGGCGATGTAGATGGCGTTGTCGTAGGACTTGCTCATCTTGCGGCCGTCGATGCCGAGGAGCTTCGGCGTCTGGGTCATGAGGGCGACGGGCTCGGGAAAGACGACGCCGTAGAGGTAGTTGAAACGCCTCACGATCTCCCGGGTCAATTCCAGGTGGGGGAGCTGGTCGGCCCCGACGGGGACGCCGTAGGCCTTGTACATGACGATGTCCGCCGCCTGGAGGACGGGGTAGCCGAGGAAGCCGAAGGTGGAGAGATCCTTGCTCGCGAGTTCCTCCTTCATCTCCTTGTAGGTCGGGTTCCTCTCGAGCCACGACAGGGGCGTGATCATGGAGAAGAGGACGTATAGTTCCGCGTGTTCCTTGATGTGGGACTGGATGAAAAGGGTGCTCTTTTCCGGGTCGAGGCCGACGCCCAGCCAGTCCGTCACCATGGACAGGACGTACTCCCCGAGGGTCTCCGTCTCGGCGTAGTCGCTCGTGAGGGCGTGCCAGTCCGCCACGAAATAGAAGCAGTCGTAACTGCCGTCGTTCTGGAGATCCACCCAGTTTTGGAGGGCGCCGTGGAGGTTCCCCAGGTGGAGCCTCCCCGTGGGCCTCATGCCGCTCAGTATCCTCTTCCCTGCCACCTTTTCCACCTCTCGACCAGGATTCGACCGCGGGCCGGGGCTATAACAGATGGGACCGACCCTGTCAACTTCCCTCCCCCCCTTCCCTCTTGCCGACGAGGAAGTAGAGCTCGCCCCTCTCGTTGAGGCTCCCGGCGACCATCTCCCCCTCCGGTCCGGTCCCGCAGAAGAGGTCCACCCGCCCCGGGCCCTTGATGGCGCCCCCGGCGTCGTGATTGAGGACGAAGCGGGAAAAGGGCCGCCAGGAGGCGATCTCCCCCCTCTCGTCGAAGAGGGGCTTGTGCAGCCTGACGAGGGCCAAGGCCCCCGGGGGGAAAAGGTCCAGGTCCGTGGCGATGGAACGGTGGGCCACGACCACCCGCCCCAGGGCCCCCAGGGGGCCCTCCGGGACGACCCGGAAGAAGACGTAGCTCTCGTTGTAGTTCATCAACTCTTCCCTCGTGGCGGGGTTGTCCTCGAGATAGGCCTTGAGACGGCGATAGCTCTTTTCGTTTTCCCCGAGGAGGCCCCTTTGGACCATCATGCCCGTCAGCCCCCGGAAGGGGCGGCCGTTGGCGCCGGCGTAACCGACCCTCAGGAGACTCCCGTCGGGGAGGCGCAGGATCCCCGACCCCTGGATGTGGAGGAAGAACAGGGCCACGGGATCGTCCGTCCAGGCGATCTCCAGGCCCCGCCCGGCGAGGGCCTTCCCCGTGTCTATCTCCCGGCGGCTGTAATGGGGGACCACCTCCCTTCCCGCGAGGCGTCCCGTGATCCGCTCCCGGCCGTACTTGGGGTTGAAGAGGCCGAGGCGGACCGTCACGGTCTCCGGCGGCACGCCGTAGAGGGGGTAGCGGAACCGCTCGGTCCGTTCGAGGGAACCGGCCAGGATCGGCTCGAAGTAGCCCGTGAAGATCACCTCGCCCCGCCCGTCCCGCCCCGCGGCGCGGTAGAAATCGAACCGCTGCCTGATCGCCCGCCGCCGCTCCTCCTCCGACGCCGGCGAGGTCATGATCTCCTTAAAGAGGCGGAGGCCCGAGGCCATCTCTTCACCGGTGTAACAGACCTCGGGGAGGCAGAAGACCCTTTTGTCGCCCCTTTCGCGGTAGTAGGCGAGGCTTTCGTCGAGGGCCCGCAGGAGGGAGGGGAGATCGAGATCGTCCGTGAGGTCGGGGGGGGCCTCCACCTTGACCAGGGCCGGGGAGGGGGTGACGGGCGGGACCGCCGGCCTCTCGACGAAACCGGCGCATCCCCCCAAAGCCAGGACCGTCACGGCGAGGAGGACAGATAAGAGGGGCGGGATCCTCATAGCTCGATGATCATCGCCACCTCGTCGCAGTAATCGGGATACTTTGAGCAGCGGAAGCAGTCCGTCCAGATCTTCTCCGACAGGGCCGAACGATCCACCTCCCGGAAGCCGAGGCGCCGGAAGAAATCGACGCGGAACGTCAGGGTGAAGATCCTGAACAGTTCCAGGGTGATCGCCTCGGAGATGCAGGCCTCCACCAGGGTCCTGCCGATGCCCCGGAAGCGGTGGCCCTCGTCCACGTAGAGGGAGCGGATCTCCGCCAGGTTTTCCCAGATGATGCTCATGGCGCAGATGCCCACGATCGCCCCCGTCCCGTCGTCCGTGAAGACGAAAAAATCCCTCAGGCTCCCGTAGATGTCCATGAGGGAGCGGGGGAGGATCTCCTCCCGGCTCGCCGAGACGTTGATCATCTTGTGGATCGCCTTGACGTCGCCGATGCGGGCCTTTCTCAGCATACCCCCCCCTTCTTTGCCGCCCCCGACAGCATCTCCCGGGCATGGCGCCGGGCCGTCCCCGTCGTCCCCGGACCGGCGAGCATGCGGGCGATCTCCTCCACCCGTTCCTCCTCCGTGAGGATCTCGACGCGGGTCGTCGTCCTGTCCCCCTCGGCGGCCTTCGAGACCCGGTAGTGCCGTTCGCCGAAACAGGCGATCTGGGGGAGGTGGGTGATGCAGAGGACCTGGTAACGCCGCGCCACCTGCCTCACCTTCTCCCCCACGGCCTCCGCCGTCCCCCCCCCGATGCCGCTGTCCACCTCGTCGAGGATGATGGTGCCGGCGCTCCCCGTCCCCGCCAGGACGTTCCTGAGGGCGAGGGTCACCCGCGACAGCTCCCCCCCCGAGGCGACGCGGCTCAGGGGGCGCGGTTCCTCCCCCGGGTTGGTGGAGAGCCAAAAGGCGACCCTGTCCATCCCCCGGGGCCCGAACGGGGGCTCCTGGCCCTCCCTTTCCCTGAAGACGACGGCGAAGCGGGCGCCGGCCATGCGCAGGGCGGCGATCTCCCCTTCCACGGCCCCCTCGAGATCCCGGGCCACCCGCCGCCGCTCCCGGGAGAGGGCCTCGCCCCTCTCCTCGAGGACCCGCCGGGCCCCGGCGAGGCGGTCCCTCACGGCGGCGAGGTCCTCGTCCAGGGCGCCCAGGGCGGCCAGGTCCCTCTCCATCTCGCGTCTCCGGGCCAAAACGGCCTCGAGATCGGGGCCGTATTTCCGCTTCAGCCGCGACAGCCTCTCCAGGCGGTCGTCGATGACCTCCAGCCTCCCGGGGTCGAAGACGAGGCCCCCGCCGTAGTCCCGCAGGGCGAAGGCCGTCTCCTCCAGCTGGTAGTAGATGGAATCAAGCTCCCCCTCCGTGACGCCGAGGCGGGGGTCGAGGCGGCGGATCTCCCGGACGGCGTCGGACACCGTCTTGAGCCTCTCGAGGACGGCCCCCTCGGACCCGTAGAGGACGTCGTAGGCCCGGCGGGCCAGGTCGGCCAGGGTCCTGACGTTGACCAGGACGGCCCTCTCTTCCCCGAGGGTTCGGTCCTCGCCCGCGAGGGGGGCCACGGCGTCGATCTCGGCGATCTGGTGGGCGAGGAGGTCCCGCTCGGCGGATCGGCGGGTCCGCCTCTCCTCCAGGTCGGCGAGGCGCGCCTCCAGGTCCCGGACCTCCTCGTAGGACCGGACGTATTCATCCCTCAGGGCGTTCAATCCCCCGTACTCGTCGAGGATGTCGAGGTGGTTCTCCTCCCTCAGGAGGACCTGGTGCTCGTGCTGTCCGCAGATGGTGACCAGGTTTTCGCTGAGGGCGCAGAGCATCTGGAGGGTGGCCCGGTTGCCGTTGATGTAGATGCGGTTCTTACCCGCCCGGGTGATGGTCCTCGTCACGACCACCTCCCCCTCGTCCTCCCAACCCCAGGACGCCAGGAGGCGCCGCACCTCCTCGTTGCCCCCCGTGTCGAAGACGGCCGTCACCGTGGCCGTCTCCTCCCCCGTCCTGATCATGTCCGCCGAGGCCCGGTCGCCGAGGAGGAGGCTGATGGCCCCGACGATGATCGACTTCCCGGCGCCCGTCTCGCCCGTCAGGACGTTGAGGCCCGCGGAGAAATCCACCTTCAACTCCCTGATGATGGCGAAGTTGCTGATGGCCAGCTCGGTGAGCACGGGGACCTCACGCCCCCTCCAGGCCCGGCGCCACACCGCCCCAGCCCAGCTTGGAGCGGAGGATCTCCAGGTAATCCCGGTGGGGGGAACAGACGAGGGTGGTGTAATACGAAGATTTTCTTATATAAATTTTGTCCATGTCCCTCATGTCGAAGGAGACCTGGCCGTCGAGGGTCAAGGTGGCCCCCTCCCCGCGGCTCCTCAGGACGACGCCGATCTCCACCCGCCCCGGGAGGATGACGGGCCGGTTGGTGAGGGTGTGGGGACAGATGGGGTTGACGATGATCGATTCGTGGTCGGGGAAGACGATCGGTCCCCCCGCGGAGAGGGAATAGGCCGTGGAGCCCGTGGGGGTGGCCACGATGAGACCGTCGGCCTTGAAGTTGGTGAGGCAGCGGCCGTCCACCGTCGTCTCCAGGTCGATGATCCTCGACAGGTTGCCCCGGTTGATCACGGCGTCGTTGAGGACGGTCCGTTCCCGCCTATCCCCGCCCCGGGTCTCGAGGACCACGTCGAGCATCATCCTCCTCTCCGTCTGGTAATCCCCCCGGAGGATCACATCGAAGGCCTCGATCATCTCGCCGAGATTGACCTCCGTCAGGTAACCGAAGCCCCCCAGATTGATGCCCACGATGGGCGTCGAGGAGAGGCGGGCGGCACGGGCGGTCCTCAGCATCGTCCCGTCCCCCCCGAAGACGGCCAGGAGTTGGCTCCTCCGGGCGAGTTCCCCGCCGCTGAACCCCTGATCGACCCCCGCCCTGGCGGCAAGCTCCCGGTGGAGGAGGACCTCCACCCCCCGGGAACGGAGCCAATCCCTCAGATAAAGGGCGTGGGCGGGAGCCTCCTCCTTCGCCGGGTTGGCAATGATACCGATGATTTTTACCGCCACAGGGTCCCTCGCCATGGGAGATGGGGGCGAGATAACACAAAAAAAAACGGGTGTCCATCCCCGGCCCCAAATACCTTGACCCCCCGGGACGGGCCATATATCCTCCCTGGAAGGACTAAACGGAGGGGAACGGAACCCATGGAAGAGATGTATCTCGAAGGGGCGATCATCCTGGTCCTCATCTTCGTCAACGGTTTTTTCGCCATGTCGGAGATCGCCCTCCTGTCGGCCAAGAAGACCAAGCTCGCCCTGCGGATGGAGGAGGGGGACCGCCGGGCCGCCCAGGCCCTCCGCCTCGCCGAGGAACCGGGCCGCTTCCTCTCGACCATCCAGATCGGCATCACCCTCGTCGGCATCCTGGCGGGGGCCTACGGGGGGGCGACGATCGGGCGGAGCCTGGGGGAGGTCATGGCCGCCATACCCCCCCTGGCACCCTATCACGAGGCCCTGAGCCTGGGGGTCGTCGTGGTGGTCATCACCGTCCTGTCCATCGTCCTAGGCGAGCTGGTTCCCAAGCAGATCGCCCTCCGCCACGCCGAGGCCATCGCCTCCAACGTGGCCGTCCCCATCTCCCGCCTGTCTATCGCCGCCTATCCCCTCGTCCGCTTCCTGACCATGGCCTCCGAGGCGATCCTCCGCCTCCCCGGCCTCGGGGGCAAGACGCCGCCCCCCGTCACGGAGGAGGAGGTAAAGATCATGATGCGGGAGGGGAGAAAGGCCGGCATCTTCCACGACATCGAACACGATCTCGTGCAGCGCGTCTTCTCCATCGACAACCTGGGCGTCACGGACATCATGACCCCCCGCCCCGACGTCATCTGGCTCGATCCCGACGACGACGGGGAGGAGAACCTGAGGAAGATCAGGGAAAACGCCTTTTCCTATTTCCCCGTGGCCCGGGGGAGCCTCGACGGCCTTATCGGGGTCGTGGACGTGAAGGACCTTCTGAACAACCGTCTCTGCGACGCCTCCCTGGATCTCGAGGGCCTGGCGAGGAAGCCCGTCATCATCCCCGAGAGTCTCACGGCCAGCAAGGTCCTGGAACACTTCAAGAAATCCCCTATCCACATGGCCTTCGTCGTGGACGAGTACGGGATCATCCAGGGGCTGGTGACGGTCACGGACATCCTCGAGGCCCTGGTGGGGGACCTCCCCTCCCTCTCCGCCCCGTCGGACCCCGGGATCTTCCGGCGCAGCGACGGCTCCTGGCTCATCGACGGCATGATCCCCCTGGAGAAGGTCAAGGAGACCCTAAATCTCTCCCTCCTCCCCCAAGAGGAGGAGGGGAACTACCATACCCTCGGGGGGATGATCATGACGGCCCTCGAGAGGATCCCCGCCGTGGGTGACCGCCTGGAGTGGGACCGTTACCGTTTCGAGGTGGTGGACATGGACGGAAACAGGGTTGACAAGGTCCTGGTGACGGTAATAGAGGGAGGCTCCCAAGAAAAAGGAGGTTGATCATGGGTTTTCTCAAAGGCACGGCGACCTTCTCCCGTTTCCGTCTCCCCTCGGGGGGCGCCGATCTCGACGAGGGGGAGTTCGAGCGGAGGCTCAAGGCCTTCTCCTTCCGGGACTTCTTCCCCCTCGAGGCGGAGCACAACATGGGCTGGACCTCCCTGGAGGACGTCCTGGACAGCTCCTTCCGCCGCCACCCCCCGACGGTGGGGCCTTTCCGCCTCTTCTGCCTCCGCAAGGACCGGCGCGCCGTGCCCGCCGCCCTCCTGAAGCTCCGCTGCCTCGAGGCGGAACGCCGCTTCCTCTCCGAGAGGGGGGTCAAGAGGCTCTACCGGAACCAGCGGGATACCATCAGGGAAGAGGTCCGCCGGGACCTCACGGAGAAGGCCGAGGCCGTCCCCACCTTCACCGACGTCTGCTGGTCCCTCCGGGACGGGATCGTCTATTTCGGCAGTCTCTCCCCCCGTGAGATGCAGGATTTCGTGGACATGTTCCGCCGCACCTTCGACCTGGAGGCCGTCCTTCTCGATCCCGCCCGGGACCTCCCGCCGGGGGAGGGCGAGGCGCCTCCCTTCATGCACCGCGATTTCCTCACCTGGCTGTGGTTCAAGGCCCAGGAACGCGACGGGACCGTCGCCATCGACGACACGGAGGAGGTGGAGGTCCTCTTCGTCCGGCGCCTCGTCCTCGCCTCCGGTGAGGGTGAGTACGCCGAGCAGGTGATCTGCTCGGGACGACACGCCGACCTCAGGGAGGGCAAGGAGGCCGTCCGCCAGGGCAAGAGGATCAAGGAGGCCCGCCTGCGCCTCACCCGGGACACGGCCCGCTGGGAGTTCACCTACAAGGCCGACACGGCCTCCTTCTCCGCCATGAAGATCCCCGCCCCCGCCGAGGAGGCCGAGGAGGGGGAAGACGGCGACGGGATGCTCCTGGAGAGGATCTACCTCATGGAGAGGGCGGCCGTGACCATGGACCTCCTCTTCGGGAGGTTCGCCGCGGTGCGCCTCTCGCCGGCCTGGGAAGAGGAGGCGGCCCGCATGGAGAGGTGGGCCAACCGCAGCGCGTGAGAGGGACGCCGGCCGCCTTCCCTAAGACCGCCGGAGGGCCTTGTCGTACTCCTCCCGCAGATAGGCGGGCATATCCATGAGGGCGGCCCGTTCGAGGACGCGCCGGGACCGCTCGTCGCCCAGGGCGGCGAGGGCGCGGACGAGGAGGACCTCCTTCGTCGCCCGCGGGGGATAGACCCTATAGACACGCTTCTTTTCCGCGTCGAAGAAACGGACGAAACCCCGCCTCCGGGGCCGCCCGTAGACGTTGACGGTGACGGCGGGGTGCGTCTCGTCGTTGATCATGCAGTGGATACCCTCGTCCCCCGGCAGGACGAAGGTCGTGTCACCCGGCTTCAGGATGTTCTCCGCCGTCTTCTCGAGATCGGCGTACCCCTCCCGCGACCCGTCGTCCCGGCGGCGGTACTTGACCTCCCTGATGACGCCGGCGCACGTCGAGACGATGCCCCAGGCGCCGTGGTCGTGGATGGCGTCCCGGGTCTCGCCGTCCCAGAGGTACAGGAAAACCAGAAACTCCCCGTCCGGCTCCCTGTAGAGGGAGATCTCGTTGGGCCACAGGGAGGGTCTCTTACCGCCCAGGAGGGTGCCGTCCACAAGGGCCTCCTCCGCCACGGCCCTGAACCATTCCGTATCGGCGGCCAGGGCGCCTACCGTCTCCCTGCCGGCGGCGATGACCGCCTCCGTATCCCCGGCCTCCCCCAGGAGGCGCGAGAAGTCTTCACAGAACTTCTTGAATCGCTCGTTCATAAAGGATTACGCTCCGTCTCTCTCCCCGTCCGGGGCGCCGTGGCGCCTGATGTGCTCCCAAGACCGGTATTCCCCCGCCTCGGGGTCCCGGGCGAGGGTCTCCCTCTCGGCGAGATAGCGCTTCACGATCCCCCGCTGGGGGTACAGTTTCCTGTCCGCCCCGACGGGACAGACCTTCGTGCAGATGCCGCAGGGGTAGACACGCCGCCTCGTGAGCTCCTCCGCCATGTCCATGCAGGCGTCGCGGCGGAAGTCCCCCACGACCCGGTCCTTCCTGGGGACGATGGCCTCCTTGGGACAGCACCGGACGCAGGTCTCGCACCGGATGCACTGTTCCTTCTCCATCACCGGGTCGGGGGGGATCTCCAGGGAGGTGAAGACGGAGACGAAACGCACCCGGGGACCGAAGCGGGGGGTGAGGAGACAGGAGTTCATGCCCACCGTGCCGAGGCCGGCGTAGTAAGCCGCCCGGACATGACCGAAGGCGGCGGGACGCCTCCGGACGGCCCGGAGGCTCGTGTAGCCGTCCCGGACGAAGAAGGTGGATGCGTGGCCGCGGCCGTTGAGGAAGCGGGTCAGGTCGTAGGCCAACTCGTCGAGGCGGCGGTTCACGATCCTGTAGTGTTCCAGGTGGAGGACCGAGGGGGTGGTCTCCACGATGGGGAGGATCATGGCCATGCCCATGACGATGACGGTCCTCGTCCCCGGCCAGATCGAGGCGGGGCGATAGGGGGGCGGGACCTCGCCCCGCTCGTCCCAGCGGGAGGCGGGGGCGAAACCCACGAGGTCGGCGCCCTTCTCGAGGCAGTAGCGTCGGATCTCCGCGGCCGGATCGTTCACCAGAACCCCCGCTCCATGCAGTTTTCGATGAAGGGCAACGAACGCCTTTCCTGCCCCTTGAAATAGGCGTAGAGGGTCTTCCCCACGTCGGGGTAGAGGGGAACGGTCTTGAGTTGCTCCACGGGCAGCCAGGCCACCTCCAGGGAACGGGTGTTGTCGGGCCTCACCTTCGGCGTCCCGTGGACCTCCAGGGCGTTGAAGATCACGTGGAGGGTCTGGGGATGGCGCTTCGAAGGCGGGGCCTCGCCGATCATGATGACCTCCCCCACCTTCACCTTGACGCCCAGCTCGTTGCGCCACTCCTGGACGATGGCCTCCTTCAGGGGCGTGTCCTTGTCGACGCCGCCGCCCGGGATGGCGAAGACGTCCTTTCCCCCGTAGACGTAGCGCATGCAGAGGACCTCCCCCGCCTCCTCGTAGACCGCCGAGACACGCACTCTCATGGGTCCTGCCCTCCTGACGGTTGTCTTTACGCCCTCTGATAGCATATGAGAGAGATTATTTCACCCCTCCCGAGGGGGGTGCCGCGGGTTTTTTATGGGAGAAAAGAGACCGCCGGGGGAAAAGAACGTGACCCCGCCTCCCGGGGCGGTCCTCGACGTGGTCATCGAGGACGTCGCCTTCGGCGGGGACGGGGTCGGCCGCGTGGGGGGGAGGGTGGTCTTCGTCCCCTTCACCGCCCCGGGTGACGAGGTCCGGGTGACCGTGGGGGAGATAAAGAAAAGGTACGCCCGGGGGGTCGTGAGGGAGGTCGTCAAGGCCTCGCCCCTGCGCGTCCCCCCCCGGTGCCGCCACTTCACCCGCTGCGGCGGCTGCTGCTACCAGCACCTGCCCTACGAATTCCAGACCCGCCTCAAGGAGGGACAGGTCCGGGAGATCTTCCGCCGTATCGGCCGTTTCGCGGCGCCCTCCGTCACCCCTGTCGTCCCCTCACCCCGTCCCTACCACTACCGGGGGAAGGGGGAGTTCGTCGTCTCGCAAGGGCGCGGGGGGAAGGCGACGGTCGGCCTCCTCCGGCGGGGGAGCCATGAAACGGTGGAGATCGAGCGCTGCGAGATCGTCCATGATTCCATCAACGAGGCCCTCGCCGCCCTGACCCGCCAAGCGGCGGCCGGGGAAGACCGCCGGCGGCGCCTGACCCTCTGGTCCGTCCCCGAGGGCGCCCCGCCGCCGCCCGTCCCGAGAGACAGGGTGTGGAGGACCTGCGGCGGCCGGACCTTCCTCGTCCCCCAAAGAGGTTTTTTCCAGAACAACCTCTACCTCGTGGAGGACCTCGTCGCCGTCGTCGGGGACCTCTGCGGCCTCAAGGGGGAGGAGACGGTCATCGACGCCTACGGCGGGTCGGGCCTCTTCTCCCTCTTCCTCGCCCCGTCCGCCCTCAGGGTGATCGGGATCGAGGCGGACCCCGAGGCCTGCTCCTGCGCCCGCCTCAACGTGGAACGGGCGGGCTTGAGGAACGTGGAATGGATCACCGGGGACGCGGGGGAGGTCCTGGGGTTCCTCGCCCGCCGCCTCGGGGGGGAAAGGGTCTGCCTCGTCCTGGACCCGCCGCGGGGGGGACTGGACCCCCGGGCCTTCTCATCCGTCTGTGCCCTGGAGCCGGCGAGGATCGTCTACGTCTCCTGCCACCCGGCGACGCAGGCCCGGGACTGCCGTCTCCTCGCCGATGGCGGCTGGCGCCTGGAAGAGGTCGTCCCCCTGGACATGTTCCCCCAGACGGCCCACGTGGAGGCCGTCGCCCTCCTCACGAGAGAGGGGGTCCCCTGAGGTCCCGGGTCCTTAGAAACCCTTAAGGATGGTGGTGGCGATCTGGAAGTAGATGAGGAGGCCGACGATGTCCATGACGGAGGCGATGAGGGGGTTGCTCGCCACGGCGGGGTCGATGCGGAACCGCTGGAGAACGATGGGCAGGACGACGCCGAGGATGCTCGAGACGATGACGATGGCCATCATGGAGAGGGAGACGATGGCGGCGATCTGTGCCCCCCCCTTGATGAGGCCCAGGATCCAGCTCGCCGCCCCCATGGTCAGGGCGAGGAGGCAGCCGATGACGATCTCCCGAAAGAGGGCGTTGATCCACTGGCGGTCCTTGATGTCCCCCGTCGCCAGGGCGCGGATCATGAGGGTCGAGGACTGGTTCCCCGTGTTTCCCCCCGTCCCGATGAGGAGGGGGATGAAGAAGGCCAAGGCGATGGCGGAGGAGAGGGTCTCGGCCCGCCAGGAGATGATGCCCGTCGTGACGACGCTGATGCCCAGCAGGGAGGCGAGCCACACGACGCGCTTCCGGTAGAGGGCCAGGGCGGAAGATTCCCGGTAGCTCGTCTTCAGGGGCTTGACGGCCGCCGATTTCTGGAAGTCCTCCGTGACCTCCTCGACGGCCACGTCGAAGAGGTCGTCCACGGTGATGATCCCGAGCATGACCCCGTCTCCGTCCACGACGGGGAGGGCGATGACGTCGTAGTGCTGGATGGTCTGGACGGCCTTCTCCCGGTCCTCCAGGGGGGAGATGGTCACGACGTTCGTCTCCATGATCTCCTCGATCCGTTCGTCCGGCCTGGCCAGGATGAGGCGCCGCAGGCCGACGACGCCCAGGAGGTGCCAGTAGCGGTCCGTGACGTAGATGATGTTGATCGTCTCGCTGTCCAGGCCCTTGCGGCGGATATGATCGAGGGCCTCCTGGACGGTCCACTCCGGTCTCACGGCCACGTAATCGGGCGTCATGAGGCGGCCGACGCTCTCGGCGGGGTAACCCAGGAGCTGGAGGGTCTCGCGGCGGTCGTCGGGGGAGAGGAGGGAAACGAGCATCTGGATAGACCGGCCCGGGAGGGTCTCGAGGAAGTCCGTCCGATCGTCGGGGGGCATGCCGGCGAGGATGATCTTGATCTCCTCCTCCGTGACGGCCTTCATGACGTCCTTCTTCATGGTGTCGTCGAGGTAGGAGAAGACCTCGGGGAGGATGTCCCGCGGGAGGAGGCGGAGGAGGACGAGGCGTCGCTCGTCGTCCAGCTCCTGGAGGAGCTCCGCGATGTCCTGTTCGGGAAACTCGAGGAGGACCTCCCGGAGGGAGTCCCAGTCCTGTTTTGCCAAAAGCTCGTTGATTTCGGGTCGGAGCAGGTTCAAGGTGGACATTGGTCTCTCTCCCGAAAAGAAGGGCAGACGCCGATAGGACCGCTCGCGGCTTGCCGCGCGGCGTTCCTTATAGGCCCTCGTATGCGGGAAGTCAAGGGTCAAAAGGCGAACCCCAAAGCGGCAGAAAGGATAAAAACAACCGCCGGGCCGCCTCGCCCCCTCTTCCGCCCGGTCTTCTCCGCGCGGGGCCGACGTTGACGAGCCAAGGGCCGGACAAACGGCAAAGGGTCTGGACACAGGCCGGAGCCGGAAAGGCACGCGGCCCGGAGCGCCTTCGACGGCGAGTGGCCCCGTGGCGGGTAAGTCCCCAAAGACGGCCGGTGTCGTCTTCGCCCCCCTTCGAAAAGGGCGGGTAAAGCGCCTTTGCATTCGCCGCTTTGAGGTGCTATCCTCGCCGGCGGCAGGGGGGAGGATGGCGGCGGCCTATTGGCATTTCCTGATCGGTCTGAAGGTGCTGGAGGGGACCCCGGAAGGGGAGGACCCCGGGGCGTCCTGTTTCCGCTCCTTTCTGGGGGGTGTCCAGGGTCCCGACGTCTTCTTCTACCCCGGTGGTGAGCGGTCCTTCGGGGAGGTGACCCACGGCGAGGGGGCCTTCGCCCTGGCCGAGGCGATGAAGAAGGCGGCCCGGACGCCGCCCGAGGGGGCCTTCGCCGCCGGTTGGCGTCTCCACCTCCTGGCCGATGACGTGACCCACCCCCTGGTGGATCGCTGGGTCTGCGAACGGTTCCCGCGGCGCTGCGCCTGTGACCCCTCCCGTTACCCCGCGGGGCACCACCGCGTGGAGTGGGGGATCGACCTGCTCCTCCTGGGGGACGATCAGGCCGCCGTGCCCCTGACCGCCGCCGCCGGGGCCCTGGGGACGATCGTGCCCCTCCACGGCCTCGTCTCCTCTGCCCTCAGCTCCGTCTGCGGCCGCGCCCCCTCGCCGGAGGAGTGGCGGGGGTCCGTGGAGGGTATGATAAAGTACCTCGCGATCTTCAGGCGTTCCTGGCGCCTCACGGGTTTCCTGGGTTCGAAGGGGGTTTTGAAAAGGGCCCTTTACGTCTCCCTGGTCCTGCCCCTCGCCCTGGCCGCCACCCGGAAAAACCCCCAGCTCGGGGTCTTCATCCCCGTCCCTCCCCCCGGGGACGCGGCGGCCGTCGTCGCGGCCTACACCGCCGAGGCCTGCCGCCTGTTTCGGGAAAGTGAGAGGCGGTTCGCTTAACACATAGCTGATATATTTTTTCAATTCATGATCGGAGAGACCTGCCGATTATTAGCGACTAATCAATGTTATCATATTGATATCATTGGCGAAGTACTTACTGTGCGGTATTCGTTGGGATATTCGATATATGATTGTA
>JAKPCH010000020.1 GCA_029553375.1 Deltaproteobacteria bacterium
ACGCCCCCCGGAGCTACGGCGCCCAGGACTTCCGGGCCCTCGCCCGCGAAATCGCCGCCGGGGTCAGGTCTTGAAAATTAGCGTTTCATCGGCTGGCGACGGGGGGCGCTGAGACCCCTTCGACCCGGCGACGCCGGGCCGGAGGGGCAATATGAGGCAACCCCGAGGGTCTTCTCGGCCCCGCCTCCGGGGGCGGGGAGGAAAAATTCGCGGGGAAAATTTTTTGTCGATCGTCGATTTCTCAATGATTTCAGGTAGTCTACCTACGTCGGCGCGCCGACATACCCCCGCGTTCGGCCGGTTTTGATCTAATAGAGCACACATAATAACCTGATAATATTGGCCGAAATTCGGCCCAAAAACGGCCGTTTTCGGGCCGTTTTCCGAGGCGGGAAATTTTTTGGGCCAAAAAGGCCCGTTTTTTCCCCCTGGAAGGGCAAAACGGGCCAAAACGGAACGTTTTTCCCAAAACGCCCCCCGGCGGGGGGAAACCGGTCCAAAAAGATCGTTTTCCCGGGCAGGCACCCCGGGCCCGGCGGCGGGGCTTCTTTTGGTCTTCATTGTCTTTTGACGGAGAAGCTGCTACAGCGTCGGACATGGAGAGCCGAGGGAAAGAAAAGGGCAACGGCGTGGGCCGGCGGCCCGGCGACGGCCGGGTGCCCGCGTCCCTCGCGGCGTTTTGCCTGATCCTGGGGGGTATGGCCCTCGACCCCGTCATGAGGCTGTTCCTCTTCGCCGTCTCCGCCGCCCTCTCCTTGGCGGCCTTCATCAGGTCCACAGGCGGCCTCAGGGCCGTGGCGGCCCTCATCCTCCTCCTCTCGGCCTTACCCGCCGCCAAGGAGCACTTCGAGGCCTACCGGGGCAGGCGGCCGTAAGACATCAGATGAGAAAGGAAAGGTAATGTCAAACCATCCCTCCCTATACCGGACCGCCGTCCTCTTCCTTTGCCTGGCGGCGGCCCTCTTTGCGGCGCCGGCCCGGGGCCAGGGGGCCCAAGAGGCGCCGACGACGGCCAAGGTGCGGGTCCTCATCCTCCCCCTTTCCGGGACCCCGCCGCGCGTGGGCTGGGCCAAGCCCCACGGGATCTTCCGGCGCGACACCATCGCCGCCGTCTCCCGCATCCTCCTCGACCAGGGGTTCTTCGAGGTGGTGCCCGACGAGGAGGTCGTCGCGGCGGGGGGCGGGGAAGACATACCCCCGTGGAGGTGGCTCCAAGATGACCTGGACCTGGTGAAGCGGGTCGGCCGGGCCGTCCGGGCCGACTTCGCCGTCGTCAACACCAGGGAGTTCATCCAGGGGCACAACTACCGGTCCCAGGTGATCTGCCTCAACCTCTGGACGGGGAAGAAATTCACCGACTCCTACATGATCGCCCCCTCCACCTCACCGGAGGCCTTCGGGGAGGAGAACCGGAAGGCCTTCCGGCGGTATTACCGGAAGCTGTTCCAGGAGGCGAAGGCGGACCTCCTGAAGATCAGCCTCCGCAAGGCCGAGTCCCTGGCGGCGGCCAAACCGGGGCTTCAGGCGGAGCGGGCGGCGGTAGCGAGGGAGGACCTGCTGGGGGAGACGAAACTGCCAGGGGGTCTGCCGGAGGACGCGTTTCTGGAGGCGGAGCCGCAGCCCCGCCCCGCGAGGAAGGGCGCGGGGGAGATCGCGCCCCTCCGCAAAGGGGCCCGGGCGGGGAAAACGAGGATCGTGGTCTACGATTTCGCCTCCCCGGAAAACCTGAGCGTCCCCTCCCTGATCCTCACGGAGGCCCTCAGGGAAGAACTCCTCAAGCGGGGCGACTTCGTCCTCGTCAACAGGGAGGACCTGGGAAGGCTGGCGGGGGAGATGAAGGTCCAGCAGTCGGGGATGATCGACGAAAAGCAGGCCGTGCGCCTCGGGAAGGGCCTCGCGGCCGCCGAGGCCGTCACGGGCAGGCTCCACACCCTGGGCAACACCTACATCCTCCAGGCGAAGAGGACGGACATCGAGACGATGGGGACCCTCTCCATCGGTTCCCTTAAGTGTCCCGTCGGCCGGGAGGAGGAACTCCTCGCCCAGATGCCCCTCCTGGCGAAGAAACTGGCGGGGGACTAGGGGGGCAAGCCCCTTTGGGGGCGAAAAGGTAAAAAACGGGGATTATGGCCCCCCTTCAGGTATGGCGGAGACTGAAGGGGAAGTCGTACCTCAGGCACAGCCGGGTGAAGACCTCGAAGGACCCGTAATCGTTGAGGATATAACCTACACGCTCGTCCTGGAGCCTCGTGAGCCCCCTGTATTCCCGCTCCAGGTAGCGGTACATGGGGGGGATGATGGGGACCTCCCCCTCGTGGGGACGGTCGGTGAAGCACAAGAGGGCCCGGGGCGGCGAGACGTCACGGGGCCACAGCCTCACCGCCAGGTCGGGGCTGTGGGCCGTGGCCGCCACGGTCGCCGCCGCCACGATGGCACCGTCCCGGTAATAGAGGATGAGATCGTCGGGGGCCATCTCCTCCCAGAGGGCCCGGTTTGACCCCTCCTCGAGGATGCCCGTGACGTGCCAGGGGCCGGCGCCCCCGACCGTCTCCACCAGGGCGGGGGGGAGGGTCAAGGCCTCGACGGCGGCCATCTCCCCGACACCCACGGGCACGACGAATATCTGATCCATAGCAATCCTCCGCTGGGGGGAAAGGGAACGAAATGCCCGAGACGCCCGTTTTCCGGACCTTGTGCCGAGAAAAGGGGCCGTCGCCTCGGGGGGACCTACAACTTCATGATGAGGGTGTGCTCCCGGCCCGTGTCGGCCTCCTTGAGGCGCAGCCTCAGCTCGGCGGGCTTCTTGGCCTCGCCGGGGAAGAAGATGAAACCGTGGGCGATCTCGCCGGGCTTCACGGAACGGCGGTCGAGGGACCGCCTCTCCAGGTCCGCCCTGATCCGCTCCTGGACGTCCCGGTCGCTCAGGCCCTTGGCGCCCCCCATGGTGATCCCCGTGGCGGCGCCGATGGCCGCCCCTTTCATGACGGCGTCCCCGACGTTGTGACCGGAGACGATGCCGATCGCCGCCCCGATGACGCCCCCGGCGATGCCCGCCAGGCCGCCGTACTTGGCCGCCTCGGGCGCCACCTTCCCGAACTCCGTCTTCTTGTGGATGCGGTCATAGGCCATCCCCTCGTCGAGGACGGGCCAGAGGTTGCCCTCGACGTCGATGAGGAAGGTCTGGGAGGCCACGATGTCCAGGGGGTGGGGGCCCTTGTTGTCGAAGACGACCCGCACGGGGATGATACCCGCCTCGACCATGTCGAACCCGAAGGCCTTCTGGGCCTCCGACCCCTCGGCGTAACCCTGGGCCGCCACCACCGCCCCGGCGACCTCCCGGGCGTTGGGATAGGCCGAGGGCATCTTGAAGGGCACGACGGTGGGCTCGTAGGTGGCACAGGCGCCCACCAGGATCAGGAAAGACAGCAGGGCCGTCAGGCTGAGGCATCTCTTCCGCATCATATCCCCTTCTCCCAGGTTTTTCGTCATCCTAAAGGACAAAGGACAAATAGTCAACCGGCGCGACAGGGCCCCCCGCGTCGCCCCCGGCCCGGGCCCGGAGGGGGTCGGACCCCGGAAACGGGGGCAAAACGGACCTTGACGCGGGGTGACGAGGCCCCTAAAATGAAGCGGCCGGGTCGGAGGAAAACAGGGGGCCATTGTTGTACCATTTCCCCTTTCCGGCAAAATTTCCTCGGAGGTGGCAAGAGATGAAGAAGGTTTGCATCGTCGTGACGATGGTCCTGTTCATCGTGGCGGCCCGTGCCGGTATGGCCCAGGGGCAGGACGGTTGGGTCCAATTCAAGGGTTTCAAGTACAGACTGACCACCGTGGAGGGGACCTGGTCGGAGGCCGAGGCCGAGGCCATCCGTCACGGCGGCCACCTGGCGACGATCAACTCCCGGGAGGAGAACGACTGGCTCGTCAGGACCTTCGGCAACGACAAGAGCTTCTGGATCGGCTTCTACCAGCCCGCCGGGTCCCAGGAACCGGCCGGGGGCTGGCGCTGGGTGAGCGGCGAGAGGGTGGTCTACACCAACTGGGACGGCGGTCAGCCCGACAACTACACGGGCCGGGACAACTACGCCATGCTCCTGAGCGGCGCCGGGGGCCGGTGGCACGACGTCCCCCTGGAGGGCTGGCCCATGACCTCCCGGTTCCGGGGGATCATCAAGGTCAAGGCCGAGCTCGAATGCGCCGTCTTCAGGGGAGTTGAGTACTGTCTCACCCCCTCCGAGGGCGACTGGAACCAGGCCGAGGCCGAGGCCATCCGTCACGGCGGCCACCTGGCGACGATCAACTCCCGGGAGGAGAACGACTGGCTCATCAGGACCTTCGGCAACGACAAGAGCTTCTGGATCGGCTTCTACCAGCCCGCCGGGTCCCAGGAACCGGCCGGGGGCTGGCGCTGGGTGAGCGGCGAGACGGCGGTCAGCCCGACAACTACACGGGCCGGGACAACTACGCCATGCTTTTGAGCGGCGCCGGGGGCCGGTGGCATGACGTCCCCCTGGAGGGCTGGCCCATGACCTCCCGGTTCCGGGGGATCATGAAATTGAAATAGGGGGCGCGAGATGTACTGGGAAAGACTTTCGCGGGAAGAGATCAGAAGACGGGTCGCCATCGCCATCGACGGCAATGTAAACTACCACACCGACGCCGTCTTGGGTTTTCCCGGCACGCACCTCGACGCCGAGGATTATTATGCCGACGGCTGCTCCGTCCTCACCAGGATCCCCTGGGCGTCTCCCCTCCTCGACGACGAGCCCTTTCTCAGGACCATCATCGAGAACCCCAACCACATCGGCTGCCACACCGCCGCGGAGTCGGAGGTGGGCTTCCCCGGCACCCAGGCCCTCGAACGGGAGGCCCTGGCCATCTGCGCCGAGGAGATCATGGGCGCCCCCGCGGGCGCCTATGACGGCTACATCTCGCCGGGGGGAACGGAAAGCAACATCCAGGCCTGCTGGGTCCTGCGCAATCTCCTCCGCCGCACCCACGCGGCCCGGCCGGGTGAGGTCGGCCTCGTCTTTTCCTCCGACACCCATTACTCCCTTTGGAAGGCCGCCGACCTCCTCGGTCTTCGTCCCTATCCCGTCCCCGTCTCCGACACGACGAGGGAGATGGGGGCAGACGCCGCGCACGCAACCGTGGCAGCCGCCGTGAGGGACGGCGTTCGTTGTGTCATCGGGGTGGTCAACATGGGCACAACCATGTTCGGATCCATCGATGACCTCGACGTCCTCGTCGCGGCCTTCGAGGAACACAACCTCCCCTTCTACCTCCATGTGGACGGCGCCTTCGGCGGTTTCATCTACCCCTTCGTCGTCCCCGACCACCCCCTCGATTTCCGCAACCCCCTCATCGCCTCCATCACCATGGACGCCCACAAGATGCTCAAGGCCCCCTACGGCACGGGCATCTTCCTCTGCCGCAAGGGCCTCATCGACGAGGTCTGCACGACCCAGGCGAGCTATGTCCACGGGAAGGACTACACCGTCTGCGGCAGCCGGTCGGGTGCCAACGCCGTCGCCGTCTGGATGCTCCTGCGCGACGCGGGCTCCGAGGGGCACACGGACCGCTGCCGCCGTCTCGTGGAGCGGACCGACCGTTTCTGCAGCCGTCTCGACGCCATGGGCGTCGCCTATTACCGCCACCCGGCGATGAACCAGGTCGCCATCAGGGCCGAGTACGTCCCCCCGGAGACGGCGCGGCGCTTTCTCCTCGTCCCCGACCGCCACGACGACACGCCCCGGTGGTGGAAGATCATCGTCATGGACCACGTCCGGGATGCCCTCCTCGAATATCTCCTGGAGGAAATAGGGGAACAAAATACCTAGGCAATTTCTAACATTTTGTTTCACATTTTAAGGTTGCCTTATGGACTTAAAAGCTTATTATGATTTGGTCAGCAGCGAGAGGAAGGCTCGAAAATATCGGCCGGGAACGGCTTCAGCCTGATGTGCTGCGGATATCGGCACCTGAAGGGGGCGGTCCCTTCTGTATCTGAAAGAACTCGAGCTCCGGCATCATAACCGTGGCTCGGACATCTTTGACCTCGTAGCCTGCTGCCTCTGTGATTTGAGGTTCAGGCATCCGACGACGGACCGTCATTCGGAGGGGGAAACGGTATGGGTACCCAAAAATCCGTTACGGCTCTTCCTTCAGAGTTTTCACGGCCTCGACTCGTTCAGGGCAGGGGGGTTGCCCGGCGTATCGTCGAAAACGTTCTTGCGCGGGCCGGCGTGGGAATAAACGGTCCCAACCCCTGGGACATCCGGGTTCACGATGAACGGCTCTACGCGCGCGTCCTGCGGGAGAAAAATCTCGGGCTCGGCGAGGCCTACATGGACGGCTGGTGGGACTGCCAGCGGATCGACGAGTTCATCTGCCGCGTTCTGCGCGCCGGGCTCGACGAGGCCATCAGGGGAAGCGCGGCCTATCTTCTGCGTTTTTTCCCTTCCCTGGTGCTCAATCTGCAGTCGAAATCCCGCGCCCACATCATCGCGCAGCGCCACTACGACCGCGACAACGACCTCTTCCTTTCGTTCCTCGACCCATACAACCAGTACAGTTGCGCCTACTTCCAGGAAACGGACGACCTGGCAGAAGCCCAGCAGAAGAAGCTGGAACTTCTCTGCCGGAAACTCAACCTGCAGGCGGGGAACCGGGTCCTTGACATCGGCGGCGGCTGGGGCGGCCTCGCCCGCCACATGGCCGAGCGGCACGGCTGCACCGTCACCTCCGTAAACATCTCCGGGGAGCAGGTCCGCTATGCCAGGGATTTCTGCCGGGGCCTGCCCGTGACCGTCATCCAGGCGGATTACCGGCAGATCGGCGGCACCTTCGACAAGATCGTCTCCGTCGGGATGTTCGAGCACGTGGGCTGGAGGAACTACCGGATCTTCATGAACATCGTACACAGGTGCCTGAAACCGGAGGGCGTCTTTCTGCTCCAGACCATCGGCGGCAACGAGTCGCGGGTCAGCTGCGATCCCTGGATCACCCGGTACATCTTCCCCAACGGCATGCTGCCGAGCATCGCCCAGATCGGCCGGGCCGTGGAGGGGCTCTTCGTCGTGGAGGACTGGCACAACCTCGGGCCGCACTACGACCGGACGCTCATGGCCTGGTACGAGAACTTCCAGCGGGCCTGGGACCGCCTGAAGGAGCGCTACGACGACCGTTTCAAACGCATGTGGGATTATTACCTGCTGTCCTGCGCGGGGGCCTTCCGCGCGCGGAGCATCCAGCTCTGGCAGATCGTGCTGACGAAACCCGGCACCGTTCAGCCTGCCTGCAGGATATAGAACAGGTCTTGTCGTCTTGTCTCATGGCCGCCACGGGGGGACGACGAAAAGCGAAGAAAAGTTGATTCGACCGTATCACGCCGGTTCGTGCGTGAAAACCGGACCGCTGCCAGCCCGCCGGGGGCCGGCGCCGGGTGAGCGGCGGGACGGCGGTCAGCCCGACAACTACGCCCTGCCCCTGAGGGGCGCCGGGGGCCTATGGCATGACGTCCCCCGGGAGGGCCGGCCCATGACCTCCCGTTTCCGGGGGGTCATGAAGTTCAAATAGGGGGCGCGGCATGGAGGCGAGGGGGCCGTCGTGGCCCTTTCGCCTTGACACCCCCGGTCCGATCGTCTATAAGCGCCGTCGGGGGCCTTTACCCCGCCGTGAACTCAAGGAATATCAGAGGAAAATGTTGGGATTTAATTATTCAATACCCTTAATATGAGGCGCTTCCAGAGGGCCCGGGCGGTCCTCCGGAGATCCAGACCCCGCCTGCCTCTTGCCTGCGAACCCCTGACCCCGTGAGGGCCCGCCGCCGCGAGAGGGGCGGGTGCCACGAGGGAACAGGGCGGATTGACTCCAACCAAATTCAACAAATTCAATAAGTTACATCGCTACACCCCCCTTTCGGAGGGGACCGGTGCGGTCCACCTCCCTCCCCATTGCCATCGTCGGGCCGAAACGGTGGTCCCAAGGGGCCGGACAGGGATCGTCCCCGCCCCTGGCGGCCCCGCGGGTACCACCACCTGCGCCCGGTGGGAAAAACATCGTGCAGGAGGAAAAACATGAAACAAATCAAGAACATCTTTGCCGGGACCTGGGGTATCGTCGCCGTGGGCGTCGTCATCGGGTGCCTGGCCCCGCTGTTGCAGCTGTGGGGCAACCCGGGGAACATGGGCGTCTGCGTCGCCTGCTTCGAGCGGGACATCGCCGGCGGCCTGGGTCTCCATAGGGCGGCGGTGGTCCAGTATATCCGCCCGGAGATCATCGGTTTCGTCCTGGGCTCCCTTCTGGCCGCCCTCCTCTTCCGTGAGTTCCGTCCCCGCGTCGGCTCGGCGACGATCGTCCGTTTCTTCCTGGGTGTCTTCGCCATGATCGGCGCCCTCGTCTTCCTCGGTTGCCCCTGGCGGGCGGCCCTGAGGCTGGCGGGGGGCGACGGGAACGCCATCCCGGGCCTCCTGGGCCTCGTCGCCGGGATCTGGATCGGGACCTTCTTCCTCCGCAACGGCTACAACCTGGGTCGCACCCAGAGGACCCACGGCGCCGCGGGCCTGATGATGCCCCTCTTCATGGCGGCGCTTTTGGTCCTCCTCCTCCTCTTCCCCCAGATCCCCGGCCAGGACAAGAACGAGCTCCTCTTCTACAGCGTCAAGGGACCGGGGTCCCAGCACGCCCCCCTCTTCGTCTCCCTCGCCGTGGGCCTCCTCATCGGCTTCGTCGCCCAGCGGAGCCGCTTCTGCACCATGGGGGCCATCCGCGACCTCCTCCTCTTCCGCCAGACCCATCTCCTGTCGGGTTTCCTCGCCCTCATCGTCACGGCCTTCGTCTTCAACTTCCTCGTGGGGCAGTTCAAACCGGGCTTCGAGGGCCAGCCCGTCGCCCACACCATGCACCTGTGGAACTTCGCCGGCATGGCCCTCTCGGGCCTCGCCTACTGCCTGGCCGGAGGCTGCCCGGGGCGCCAGCTCTTCCTCGCCGGCGAGGGCGACGGCGACGCCGCCGTCTTCGTCCTGGGGATGATCATCGGGGCCGCCTTCGGCCACAACTTCGGCCTGGCCAGCTCACCCGCCGGCCTCGGACCCTATGGGATACCCGCCGTCGTCGTCGGCCTCGTCTTCTGTCTCTTCGTCGGCTTTACCATGAGAGAAAAAACAGTCTAACAATAGGAGGTATTGAGATGGCAAAGACCGTGGACGCCCGGGGGCTCTCGTGCCCCCAGCCCGTCATCATGACCCTGGACGCCATCAAGAAGGGGGGCGGGGAGGAGATCCTCGTCCTGGTGGACAACGACACGGCCAAGGAAAACGTCGCCCGGGCCCTGAGGTCGAGGGGCTGGCAGGTGGTCTCCATCGAGGAGAAAGAGGGGACCTACGAGATCGCCGGTCGGCGGGGCTGAGGGTCTTCGGGGGGTATCATGGTGACGGCGGACATGGAGATCCTGGAGATCATCCACCGTCGGCCCGAGACCCTGGCGGTCTTCCGGAGGCTCGAGGGGGAGACGGGGCGCTGCATCTGCTGCGAAGGTCTCTTCCTCACCCTTGCCGAGGCGGCCTGCGCCTTCGGGTTCGACCTGGAGGGGACCCTCGCGGACCTGAGGGCGGTGGAGGGCAATGAGAGGTAACGAGTCGAGATGAAAGGATTCCTCCTGAGATACCGGTGAGGACCCCACCCTGGACGTGGGAGGTTCTCACCGATGAAAAGGTCTCCGCCCGCCGACCCGCGGACCGCCTGAGGGCGAAAGGTCCCGTCGGGGGGGAGGGTCGGGGACGTCTTGGGGGCTTGCGGGTACCCGGCCCACGGCCCGGCGGTCTTTTCGCCCGCCCCTCCGGCCGCCCGCCAAGGCGCGGGGTCACGGAGCCGGTAGGCGCCCCTGCGGCGGGCAGTGCGCCGCCGTGCTGCGGACCCGGCACCCATGACGGGAGGTGACCGGAGCGTGAAAAACATCATCCTGGGCACGGCGGGCCACATCGACCACGGCAAGACGGCCTTCATCAGGGCCCTCACGGGGATCGAGTGCGACCGCCTCGAGGAGGAAAAAAGAAGGGGCATCACCATCGTCCTGGGCTACGCCCAACTGACCCTGCCCTCGGGCGTCAAGGTGGGCATCGTGGACGTCCCCGGTCACGAGCGGTTCGTCAACCGCATGGTGGCCGGTGCCGCCGGCATCGACGTGGTGGCCCTCGTCATCGCCGCCGACGAGGGGGTGAAACCCCAGACGGTGGAGCATCTCCACATCTGCCGGATCCTGGGCATCGAGAGGGGGATCGTCGTCCTCAACAAGCGCGACCTCGTGGACGACGACCTCCTCTTCCTCCTCCGGGAGGAGGTGCGGGATCTCGTGCGGGGGACCTTCCTGGAGGACGCCCCCGTCGTCGCCGTCTCCTCCGTGACGGGGGAAGGCCTCCATGAATTCATCGCCGCCCTCGAGGAGGTCGCCGCCGCCGTCCGGGAGAAGCCTTTATCGAAGCCCTTCCGCATGCCCGTCGACGCCGTCTTGACCATCACGGGCTTCGGGGCCGTCGTCCGGGGGACGGTCCTGTCGGGGTCCGTCGCCGTCGGCGAGGAGGTCGAGATCCTGCCCTCAGACCTGCGTTCCCGCATCCGGGGTCTCCAGAACCACGGTCGGACCGTGGCGGAGGGCCGGGCGGGGGAGCGCCTGGCCATCAACCTCCCCGACGCGACGACGGAGGACCTCAAGCGGGGCATGGTCGTCGCCCGGCCGGGGATCTTCCGGGCCACCCGCCGGGTCCTCTGCCTCTTCGACTATCTCCCCTACAACAAGAAGCCCCTCAAGACGGTCAGCCACGGCCAGTTCCACTGCCTGGCGGCGAAGGTCAACGCCCGGATGGAGCTCGTGGGGGTCGAGAAGGTGCCGCCCGGGGGGAGGGCCCCGGCCGTCGTCTCCCTCGACCGGCCCCTGTCCTGCGCCCTGGGGGACCCCTTCGTCATCCGGGGCTACGGGATGTTCACCACCGTCGGCGGCGGGCGGATCCTCCACCCCCTCTTCCCGGAGGGAAAGGAGACGTCCCTTTCGCCGGAATACCTCCGGGTCCTCTCCTCCGGCACGACGGCGGAAAGGATCTCCCTCCTGGCGGCGGAGGCGGGCCGGGAGGGGCTGGAGAAAAAGGGCCTGGCGGGGATCCTCAACGAGAACCCCGCCGAAATCGATCAGGCCGTCGCCGCCCTTGGGGGGCGGGGGGAGGTCTACGAAGACGAGGGGGGTCTCCTCTTCCACGGCGAGGTCGTCGGCGCCGTGAGGCGTCTGGTGGGTGTGACCGTCGCCGACTACCACCGCCGCAACTACCTCCGCGCAGGCGTAAACCGGGAGGAGCTCTCGGTGAGGGTCGCCGCCCCTCCCCGTCTCTTCCGCCTGGCCCTCGGTCTCCTCCTCGCCGAGGGGGAACTCCAGGCGGAGGGGGAGCTCATAAAGGCCAGGGGTTTCCACGTCACCGACGGGCCCGTCAACCTCCTCCTCCCCCAGGTGGAAGACCTCTACCGCCGCTACGGCCTGAGGCCCGAGGACCCGGACGCGTCGGCCTCGGCCCTGAAACTGGACCGCCGCCGCCTCCTGGAGGCCCTCAACCACCTCTGCCGCACGGGACGCCTGATCCGCCTGAACGCGGAGTACTACCTCCACCGGGAGCACCTCGAGGCGGCCAGGTCCGCTTTGAAAAACTTCTTCAAAAACAACGAGATACTGACACCGAACGACGTCCGTGACCTCCTGGGCCTCACCCGGCGCCATATCATTCCCCTCCTCGAGTACCTCGACGGGGTCAAGTTCACCGCCCGCACCCCTGCGGGGCGGCGCCTCCTCAAGGGGTGAGGGGCGGAAAAAAATTAGTCGCTAATCAATGTTAACTTATTGATTTTATTTGGAGAAATACTACACTGCGGTAATAATTGAAGAATTTTATATCCTATTGAAATTATTGCGTATTTGACGAATTTATTAATAATCATCGCCGGCGGATCAAGGAAGATAATCCTTGTCGAAAGAGGGGGGCCTGATCTATGGAGACAGGGGATGGACAGGGGGGCCGACGGGTTTACCGAAACCGGCGCCGGCCCCCCTGGGGACGAGGCGCTGAGGCGGGGCGAAGAAATTCGGGGACACGATAACCCTTTTGACCCAAAAATATTACCAGTAAAAACGATGAATTACAAATTAAGTATTGTGTCCCCCATTTTTTTGCTCCTCGTCGTCGCTGCGCCCCTGGGGGCCGCCGTGACGGAGGAGGCCGTCTGGGACACCGACGAGGCCGTCGTCGCCGCCGCTAAAGGGGAGTGCGAAAACGCCGCCGCGGAGGCCCCCGCCTGTTTCGCCGCCGCCATGGGCCGCCGCGGGGCCTCCGGGGCCGCCGTCGCCTTCACGAGGGAACGGGGCGACGGGGCCTTCCTCCGGGGCCTCGTCAGGACGGGGAACGTCTCCGTGGCCTATGTCTGTTATCCCTTCCGGGCCAACGAGAACTACGGCATCCTCCTTTTGGACGGCGACCCCGCCGTCGTGGACGTGGACGACCCGGGGTTGTTACCCCTTGCGGACCTGGAGAGGGACAAGACCTACCGGGCCCTCAAGGCCCGTCACCCCGGGATCGCCCTCTGGCCCGGGGACCGCTGGGGACGGGGGGAGCCCGTCCGGACGGAGACGAGGGAGGGGGGTATGGACCTCTTCTTCACCTACCGCCTCAGCGAAGGCTGCCGGGCCTGCGCCGACGTGGGGGGGGTCCTGGCGGCCTTCTCCTTCGACGGAAAGAGGAGGCTCCAGGGCGTCCGGGTCGCCGGTGTCCTGGCGGGGGAGAGGATCGTGATCAGGGGGGTCCCCTTCACCGAGGAGGGCCTCCCCGTCGAGGTCCGCCCCGGGGAGGTCTTCTCGGTCGCCCTCGCGGCCAATTACACCACGGGCTACCGGTGGGAGACGGAACCCGGGGACGGCGCGGGGCCCCTCTTGACCCTCGGTTCCCGCTACGAGGCCCCTCCCCCGGGCGGGCCCGTCGGCCGGGGCGGCCGCCAGTGGTGGTCCTTTTTGGCCCTGTCCCCCGGCGAGACGACGCTTTGTTTCTCCTACCGCCGCCCCTGGGAGCCGGCGGTCAAGGAGGCCGCGAGGGCCGCCTTCCGGGTGCGGGTCACGGGCGGACGACCCGCCCCGAGATGATCATCCGCTGGGCCTCCGAGGTCCCCTCGTAGATCTCGGCGATCTTGGCGTCCCTCATGAGGCGCTCCACCTTGGCGCCCTTGACGTAGCCGTAGCCGCCGTGGATCTGGACGGCCTTGACGGTGTTCCTCATGGCGGCCTCCGTGGCGAAGAGCTTGGCCATGGAGGCCTCCTTGGCGAAGGGCCGTCCGGCGTCCCTCAGCCGGGCGGCGTGATAGGTGAGGTGGCGGGCCGCCTCGAGGTCCGTGGCCATGTCGGCGAGCATCCAGGCCACGGCCTGGTGGGAGGCGATGGGACGGCCGAACTGGACGCGGTCCCGGGCGTGGCGGATCGACTCCTCGAGGGCCGCCCCCAGGATCCCGCAGGCCTGGGCGGCGATCCCCACCCGCCCCCGCTCGAAGCCCGCCATGGCGACGGCGAGGCCCTCCCCCTCGGCGCCGAGGCGGTTTTCCTCCCCCACCCGGCAGTCCTTCAGGATCACCTCCGAGGTCTGGGAGCCCCTCAGGCCCATCTTCTTCATGGCCTCCTGGGGGTAAAGACCCGGCGTCCCCCGCGGGACGATGAAGGCGCTCATCCCCCGGCCGCGGGCGGCCCGGTCCGTCCAGACGAAGAAGATGTAGGTGTCGGCGATAGGGCCGTTGGAGACGAAGGTCTTGACGCCGTTGAGGACGTAGTCCCCCCCGTCCCGGACGGCCGTGGCGCCGATGGCCATGACGTCCGTCCCGGCGCCGGGTTCCGTGAGGGAGAAGGCACCCAGGTGACGCCCCTTGGCCAGGGGGACGAGGTACTCCTCCCGCTGCCGGGCCGTGCCGTGGTTGAGGAGGGCCAGGCCGATGATGCCGGCGTGGAAGGATAGGGTGAAGCCCGTCGACGAACAGGCCCGGGAGATCTCCTCGACGGCGATGCAGTGGCTGACGAAATCGGCGCCCGCCCCGCCGTACTCGACGGGGATGGGGATCCCCAGCCAGCCCCCCTCGGCCAGTCCCGCGAAGACCTCCGCCGGGTGGCGGGCCTCCTCGTCGACGGCGGCGGCCAGGGGTGCGACGTGACGGGCGGCGAACTCCCGGGCGTTGCGCCTCAGGAGCTCCTGCTCCGGCGTGAATCCGAGTTCCATGACCTTCCCTCCCTCAGCGGTACCCCTTGACCTCCTCCTCCCCCTTGAGGACCCTCAGGCCCCCCTCGGCGAGGGCCTGCATCTCGTCCTCCCCGGGATAGACGGCCACGGGGGCGAGGAACCTCACCCGGTCCTCGATCTGACAGGTCAGGAGGCGGGAGTGGGCCAGGCCCCCCGTGAGGACGATGCCGTCGAGGTCGCCCTGAAGGACCGTCGCCATGGCCCCGATCTCCTTGGCCGTCTGGTAGGCCATGGCTTCATAGACGAGGCGGGCCTTCTCGTCCCCCCCGGCGATCATCTCCTCCACCCTCCGGGCGTCGTTGGTCCCCAGGTAGGCCGCCAGCCCCCCCCGGCCGACGAGGCGCCCCTGGAGCTCCTTCCTGTCCGCCCCCGCCGCGAAGGCCGCCTCGAGGAGGTCGAGGGTGGGGAGGGCACCGGCCCGCTCGGGCGTCAGGGGCCCCTCGGAAAGGCCGTGGGTGCAGTCGATGACCCGCCCCCGCCGATGGGCCCCCACGGTGATGCCGCCGCCTAGGTGGGCCACGACGAGGTTCACCTCCTCGTAGAGGCGGGAGCGCTCCCTGGCCCACCGGCGGGCCGCGGCCTTCTGGTTGAGGGCGTGGAAGGCGCTTTTGCGCTCGATCTCGGGGATCCCCGAGATCCGGGCCAAGGGCTCGAACTCGTCCGTGCTGGGGGCGTCGATGACGATGGCGGGCATGCCGAAACGCCTGGCGAGGCCCAGGGCCATGGCGGGCCCCAGGGCGGAGGGGTGCCTGCCGTACCGCCCCTCCATGAGGTCCCGGCACATCTCCTCGTCGACGCCGTAGGCCCCGGCCGGGGCGGGCCTCCCCAGACCGCCGCGGCTCACCACCAAGGCGAGATCCTCCATGGCGACCCCCGCCTCGGCGACGAAACCCAGGACGTCCCTCTCCCTCAGGGGGAGCTGGTCCGCGAGGGTGGCGAAGGGGGCCAGGTCCTCGGCCCCGTAGGCGATGTTCTTCAGGGCCGCCGCCTTCTCCCCCTCGAAAACGGCCACCTTCGTCGAGGTGGACCCGACGTTCAGGACGAGGATCAAGGGTCGTCTATCCATTTCCCCCTCCCTTCCCCGCGGCGAGACAGGCCAGGGCGACGGCGGCGAGGCGGTTCTTCTCCTCCACGTAGGGGAGGTTCAAGACGGCGGGCGCGACGCCCCCCAAGACGCAGCCGATGGTCTCCATCCTCCCGAAGAAGACGAGGGCCTCGGCGAGGAGACAGCCCGTGTCCCCGTCGGGGACGACGTAGATGTCCACGTCGCCCGTGACGGCGCTCTTGAGGCCCTTGCGCTGGGCCGCCGTGGCGCTCAGGGCGCAGTCGATGTCGATGGGGCCCTCCACGACGGCCCGGCCGAACTGGCCCCGCTCGCCCATCTTGGAGAGGACGGCGGCGTCGACGGTGGAGGGGATGCCGGGGTTGACCTGCTCGATGGCGGCCAGGACGGCGACCTTGGGGACCTCCCAGCCCAGGCGGCGGGCCAGGGAAAGGGCGTTGGCGAGGATCTGCTGCTTCCGGGCCAAGTCGGGGCGGTTGTTGATGTACGTGTCCGTCACGAGGATCAGGCGCTCCGTCTTCAGGAGGGGGTAGACACTGACGTGGCTCATGACGGACCCCTTGACGCCGAGACCCTCCCGGGGGTCCCCCAGGGCCTCCAGGAAGGCCTCGCCGGGGCCCCGCCCCTCCATGAGGACGTCCGCCCCGCCCCCCTTCACCGCCTCCAGGGCCCGGCGCACCGCCGCCCGGGGGTCTTCCTCCGGGTCGAAACGGAAGGGCGCCCCGGGAGGGGCCGCCGCGCCGCCGATGCACCAGGGCCGGGCGATGCCCCTCCGGGCCGCCTCGGCGAGGACGGCCAGCTCCCCGGGACCCGGGTCGGGACAGACCACCGTCCGGGGCGGGGCCTGGGCGGCCGCCGCGATGATACCGTCAAAACTCCTGATCATGTCACTCCCCCTCCTTTCCCATGCGATCGGCGAGGACGACGCACATGGCGATCTGCTGGACGATGCTGTCGCTGAAGTCGGACCGGGCGGGGATGCACACGGGTCCCCGGGAGGTGGCGACGAGGGAGCTGCGGTTCACGTCGAGGAAGAAGTCGAGCTTGCAGATGATGTTGCCCGTATCCAGGCAGGGCACGAGGAGGATGTGGGGCAGGCGACCGTCGTCTATCTCCTCCTTCACCACCCTCCCCCCGCGGCCCCCCAGGAAGATCTCCGTGAAGGAGGTGGCCTCCACGACCTCGCAGTCGCCGAACTCTCCCGCCTGGGCCGCCTCCCTGAGGGCCAGGTAGTCGTCATAGGAGGCCATGGGGCCGCCCCCGGGCCGCCGGCCCGAGAGGACGGCGACTTTCGGCCTGGGGAACCCCAGGAGGTGATAGACGAAGACGGCGTTCCTGACGATCTCCCGCTTCGCCTTGAGGTCCGGGTTGATGTTGACGCCCGTGTCGGTCATGACGACGAGATGGTCCAGGCCGGGGATCTCCCAGAAGGTGACGACGCTCACCGTCATCCCCGAGGCGGCCTTCGCCTCCCGGCGGATGATGGACCGGTAGATGTAGGAGGTGGGGATCTGACCCTTGCCGGCGATGGGCAGCTCCCCGTCGAAGAGCATCCCGATCCCCAGATCGGAGATGGCCTGATGGCCCTCGGCGGCGATGAGGGTGAAGGGGGAGGTGTCGAAACCCACCTTCGCGGCCGCCCGGACGATCCTCTCCCCGTCGCCGACGAGGACGGGCTCGATGTAGCCCAGCTCCCAGCTCCGCTTCACGGCCAGCATGAACTCCTCGTCCTCGGGCGCGAGGACGGCCATCCTCTTGGGGCCCTTCTCCCTCGCCAGCCTCTCGAAATCCCCCAGGCACCTGATCATCGCCGCCACCCCCTTCGCTTTTCCTTTGACTTCCCCCTCCCCCTTAGGCTAAGGGATTCTAAAATGTAAAATATATTATTCGTCTCATAACGATATTTTCTTTGAATCAATGGAACTGAGACACCTCTCCTACTTCGTCGCCGTGGCCGAGGAGCTCCACTTCGGCCGGGCGGCGCGGCGCCTCAACATCTCCCAACCCCCCCTGAGTCAGCAGATCCGCCAGCTCGAGGGGGAGCTGGGCGTGACCCTCTTTACGCGGACGCGGCGCCGGGTGGGGCTGACGGCGGCGGGGGAGGTCTTCCTCGCCGAGGCGCGGCGCATCCTCGCCGCCGTGGAGGAGGGGAAGGGGCGGGCCGTGAGGGCGGACCGGGGCGAGAGCGGCCGTCTCGCCGTGGGTTTCATCGGCTCGGCCAACTACAGCGTCCTGCCGCGGGTCATCAGGTCCTTCCGGCGGGCCTACCCGGAGGTGGACATCTCCCTGGCGGAGTTGAACACGGCCCACCAGCTCGAGGCCCTCAGGGCGGGGAGGATCCACGTGGGTTTCATGAGGCCGCCCCCCGGCCTGGACAGGGAGGGTCTCGAAACCCTCGCCGTCTTCGAGGAACCCCTCGTGGCGGCCCTCCCGGCCGCCCACCCCCTCTCCGGCCGGGGGCCCCTGGACCTCGCCCTCCTGGCGCCGGAGCCCTTCATCATGATCCCCCGGCACCTGGGCCCGGGGTATTTCGACTACCTCATCTCCCTCTGCCGCCAGGCGGGCTTCAGCCCCCGCATCGCCCTCGAGGCCTCCCAGTTCCACACCGTCATCGGCATGGTGGCGGCGGGCCTGGGCGTCGCCGTCGTCCCCGCCTCCATGCGGGGGTCCCGCTTCCCCGGCGTGACCTTCCGGGTGATCGCCGGCGGGGCCGCGACGATCCTGGAGATGGCCTGGCTGAGAGGAAACCCTTCGCCCGTCCTCGCCAACTTCATCGCCGCGGCCAGGCGGGAGACGGCCCCCCAGGAAAGGACGCGGGGGTAACCCCCGCCCGCCCGGGACGGGCGCCGCGACGGCACCCCTACGTCATCCCGACGCCGGGCGCCCGCGCCGGCGGTTAAGGGGAAGGCGGCACTCGCCCCCCTTACCCCGAAATTTTACCCGTTAATTCCGCCCCTCAGGGATTGAGCCTCACCTCCCCCCCATCTTTGGGACAATAAAGGCCTGCAACCTACTTTATGGAACAATATTGTCTCGCCCGCAGGGGGAGAAATGGGGCCTTGGGCGGAGAATATCCTGTTCATTCAAAGATTTATCTTCCACGGCACCTTCCTTGCTCTGGGAAGGGGCAAAACCGATCCTTTCTTGGGAGGTGCCGACCATGAACACGGGTGACACAGCGTGGGTCCTCATCTCGACGGCGTTGGTATTCGCCATGACCGTGCCGGGCCTCGCCTTCTTCTACGGCGGCCTGGTGCGGCGCAAGAACGTCCTGTCGGTCCTGATGCAGTGTTTCATCATCATGTGCGTGGTGACCATCCAGTGGGTCCTCTTCGGGTATTCCCTCTCCTTCGGGCCCGACACGGGGGTGGGGGTCATCGGAAACCTCAAGTGGGCGGGCCTGAACCTGGTGGGGGGACAGCCCAATGCGGACTACGCCCCCACGATCCCCCACGGGGCCTTCATGATCTTCCAGTGCATGTTCGCCGTCATCACCCCGGCCCTGATCTGCGGGGCCTACGCGGAGCGGATGCGTTTCAGCGCCTTCCTCCTCTTCGCCTGCCTCTGGACGACCCTCGTCTATGACCCCCTGGCCCACTGGGTCTGGGGGACGGGGGGGTGGCTCCGCGACCTGGGGGGCCTGGATTTCGCCGGGGGCATCGTGGTCCACACCAGCTCCGGTGTCTCGGCCCTCGTCATCGCCCTCATGCTGGGCCGGCGCATCGGTTACAGCCGGGCGCCCTTCAGGCCCCACAACCTGCCCTTCACGGTCCTCGGCGGCGCCCTGCTGTGGTTCGGCTGGTTCGGGTTCAACGCCGGGTCCGCCCTGGGGGCCAACGAGACGGCCGTCAACGCCTTCATCACGACCCAGGCGGCCACGGCGGCGGCGGGCCTCACCTGGGCCCTCCTCGAGTGGCAGCAACATGGGGCCCCGACGGTCCTCGGGGCCACCACGGGGGCCGTGGCGGGACTGGTGGCCATCACCCCGGCCTGCGGTTTCGTCAATCCCGTAAACGCCCTGTTCATCGGTATCCTGGCGGCGGTCTTCTGTTACATCGCCGTCGCCGTCGTCAAGGCGCGCCTCGGTTATGACGACGCCCTGGACGCCTTCGGTGTCCACGGGGTCGGCGGGGTCTGGGGGACCCTGGCCACGGGTCTCTTCGCCGAGAAGGCCGTGAACGCCGCCGGTGCCGACGGTCTCCTCTTCGGGGGGCACTCCCTCTTCCTCGCCCAGCTCGCCATGGTGGCCGTGGCCCCCCTGTTCGCCGCCGCCATGACCTGGATCCTCTACCGGTTCGTCGACGCCCTCCTGGGGATGAGGGTGGAGCGCAGCGAAGAGATCATCGGTCTCGATTTGACCCAGCAGAGCGAGGCCGCCTACACCGTCGTGGAATGAGGGAGGTCCGCCATGAAATACATCGTCGCCGTCATCCAAGCCCACAAGCTCGATGAGGTCCTCCAGTCCCTCGAGGACCGCCAGGTAAACCTCGTCACCGTCTCCAACGTCCTGGGGAGGGGGCGCCAGAAGGGGGTCACGGAGATCTACCGGGGCGCCAAGGAGGCGGGAAGCCTCCTGAAGAAGGTGAAACTGGAGATCGCCGTCAACGAGGACTTCGTGGACGCCACGGTGGACGCCATCGTGGGCGGGGCCAGAACGGGCGAGGTGGGGGACGGGAAGATCTTCATCCTCGACCTGCACGAAGTGATCCGGATCCGCACGGGCGAGCGGGGCGGCCGGGCCATCGGTTGAAAGGGGGCGTGGTCATGAATCTCAAGGAATTGCAGAAACTGGCCAAAGAAAGGCGTCTCGAGTACATAGACCTCAAGTTCACGGACATCCCCGGTCTGTGGCAGCACATCACCATCCCCATCTCCGAGCTGGCCGACGACCTGTTCACGGCCGGCATCGGCTTCGACGGCTCGAGCATCCGAGGCTTCCAGCCCATCAACGAGAGCGACATGCTCATCAAGCCGGACCCGGCCACGGCCTTTGTGGATCCCTTCATGGCGGACCCGACCCTGAGCATGATCTGCAACGTCAAGGACCCCTTGACCCAGACGCCTTACTCCCGGGACCCCCGCTACGTGGCCCAGAAGGCCGAACGCTACCTGTCCGTCTGCGGCATCGCCGACCAGGCCTTCTTCGGGCCGGAGCCGGAGTTCTACGTCTTCGACGACATCCGCTTCGAGCAGTCCTACAACACGGGTTTCTATCACATCGATTCCCGGGAGGGGTTCTGGAACACCGCCCGGGAGGAGGGGCCGAACCTCGGTTACAAGCCCCGTTTCAAGGAGGGTTATTTCCCCGTCCCCCCCACGGACAGCCTCCACAACCTCAGGGCCAAGATGAGCAAGGTCATGCAGGAGGTGGGCATCCCCGTCCTCCTCCACCACCACGAGGTGGCCACGGCGGGGCAATGCGAGATCGGCGTCCGGGTGGACACCCTCGTCAACACGGGCGACATGCTCATGAAGTACAAGTACGTCGTGAAGAACGTGGCCCTGGCCAACGGCCGGACCGTGACCTTCATGCCCAAGCCCCTGTTCCAGGACAACGGCTCGGGGATGCACGTCCACCAGAGCCTCTGGCGGGCCGGGCGCAACCTCTTCCACGACCCCTCCGGTTACGGCGGCCTGAGCCGCATCGGGCGCCTCTACGTCGGGGGGCTCCTCCATCACGCGCCGTCCCTGTTGGCCTTCACCTCGCCGACGACCAACTCCTATAGGCGCCTCGTCCCCGGTTACGAGGCCCCCATCAACCTCGTCTATTCCCAGCGGAACCGGAGCGCCTGCGTGCGGATACCCATGTACTCGGCGAGCGAAAAGGCCAAGCGTATCGAGTTCCGCTGCCCCGACTGCTCCTGCAACCCTTACCTGGCCCTGGCGGCCATGCTGATGGCGGGCCTCGACGGGATCGAAAACGAGATCGAGCCGCCGCCCCCCATCGACGAGGACATCTACGAGCTGCCGCCGGAGGAGAAGAAACACATCAAGGCCACGCCGGGGTCCCTGTCGGAGGTCCTGGACAACCTGGAGCGGGATCACGCCTATCTCCTCAAGGGGGGGGTGTTCACCGAGGACCTCATCTCCGTCTGGATCGACTACAAGCGCAAGCGGGAGGACGACCAGATACGCCTGCGGCCCCATCCTTACGAATTCGCCCTTTATTTCGACATATAGAATCAATTTCGGGAGGTGGAGACCATGTTGGGAAATATGGAAATGATCGGGATATTTTTGGGGATCCTCTTCGTGATGGCCGTAGTCGTCTACATCAAGGCCAACATGAAGATCTGCGAGCCCAACGAGGTGATGATCTTCACGGGCCGGACCTCCAAGGATCGGGACGGCGCGGCGGGCTACCGGATCATCAAGGGGGGGCGGGCCATGAAGATACCCTTCATCGAGACGGTCCGCACCATCTCCCTCAACACCATCCCCATCGAGATCGAGGTGCGCGGGGCCCTGACCCGGGGGACGATCCCCGTCAACGTCAAGGCCATGGCCAACGTCAAGGTCGCCGGGACGATGGCCGAGGGCCTGGGCAACGCCATCGAGCGTTTCCTGGGCAAGAGCCCGGCGGTCATCTCCGCCACGGCCCGCGAGATCCTCGAGGGGGCCCTCCGGGGGGTCCTGGCGACGATGGAGCCGGAGGAGGCCAACGCCGACCGGATCGGCATGGCGAAGCGGATCTACGCCGAGGTGAGGGAGGACATGCAGCGCATGGGCCTGGTCCTGGACATGTTCAAGGTGCAAGAGATCAAGGACGAAAAGGGCTACCTGGAGGCCATCGCCCGGAAGAAGAACGCCGAGGTCCATCGTGACGCCCGCATCGTCGAGGCCGAGGCGAACGCCGAGGCGGGCGTCCGGGAGGCGGAGAGCCGGAAGGTGGCGGAGATAGCCGACATCGAGGCCAAAAAGGCCGTCGTGGCCGCCGATCTGGACTTCAAGGTCCGGCAGGCCTCCTGGCGGGCCGGCGTGAACCAGGCGGAGGAAAAGGCCAAGCTCGCCGGCGAGATCGCCAAGATGGAGGAGACGCGCCTGCTGGAGGAACGCCGCCTGGAGGCGAACCGCCTGAAGTACCAGGCGGAGGTCGTCGTCCCCGCCGAGGCGGAGAAGGAGGCCAAGCTCCTCAAGGCCGTGGGTGAGGCCGCCTTCACCCTGGAGGAGGGCCGGGCCAAGGCGGAGGCCCTCAGGCGCCTCAAGGAACAGTGGGCGGGGGAGGAGACGAGGGACCTCTTCGTCATCCAGATGATGCCGGAGCTGGTGGAACACGTCTCCAAGATCGTCGCCGCCAACCTGAACGTGGAGCGGATCACGGTCCTGGACAACGGCGGGGGCGGGGGAGTGCCCTCCCTGGTGGGAAACCTGGCGGGTTCCGTCAACTCCTTCTTCGAGCAGATGCGTTGCCTCACGGGTCTGGACATCACCCGCCTCGCCGAGAAGGCGGCCGGGACGGACAGGGAAGGGGAAAGCCTCGTCGTCAAAGGGCCCCGGTGAAAGGCCCGCGCGCCGGTAAGAACCCCAAAACCCCCCGGGACCGCGAGGGTCGCGTTGTCCCCGGGGGGTTCCCGCCCCTTCTATCTTGCCGCACCGCCGCCGTCGGGGGGGAATCCGGGGACACGACAACCCTTTCCCATCTTTCAAACAGCCCCATGAAACTGTGCCGTCACGGCCCCCGATGGGGAAAAAGAACCCCCCGGGGGTCACCGCCGGGGGGTGGGGGGAGATTCTCCGGGCCTGTACGGGCCGTCAGACTTCCTTCCTCTTGGACCAGGCCTCCTGGTAGAGACGGCCGATGGAGAGGAAGAGGGCCAGGAAGAACAGGCCGAACATGAAGTTGGGGGCCGTGCCGAAGTACTCGTCGATCTTGAAACCGATGTAGAGGAA
>JAKPCH010000065.1 GCA_029553375.1 Deltaproteobacteria bacterium
GCCCCACGGACTACGACGGCATCCACCTCTACTCCGACTTCGCCCAAAGGCTTTTGGCCTTCATCATCGAGGATCGAAGGAGGGTGACATAGCACTTAATTCGTAACCTCCGGAATGTTGTTGGAAAAATTACCATAGAGCTTGTTTTCGACCCCCGGTTTCGGAGCCGCCATGGGCGCAAATCAAAACGGCAACCAACCGTCACCCAGGAATCTGACCTGGCGTCTCCTGGTCTTGTTCTTGATCCTGGCGGGGGTCATCGTTTCCTTGGGGTACCTCTACTACGATCGGCAGAGGGAGGATCTCGTCCAAAGGGTCTTTCAGGAACTGGCCGCCGTCGCCGACCTCAAGGTGGGTCAGATCGTCCACTGGGCCAAGGAGCGGCGGGGTGACGCCGAGGTCATCATGAGGAGGCCTTTCTTTGTCAGCCGGCTCCATGAGTACCTAAAGACGGGGGGGATGTCGAAGCACCTGGGGGTGGAAATTATCGGGGACCTGGAGGTGATCCGACAGCAGTACGGCTATCGGGAGATCCTGGTCCTGGACGGGGCCCTGCGCCCCGTTCTCTCCCTGGCGGGGTTCAAGGGGTCGGTTTGCGAACCGATTTTATCCGCCGCCCGTCGGGCCTTGCGGGAGGGAAAGGCGGTCTTTACGGACCTTCACGCGGGTGAGGCTGGCGGGGAGATCCACATCGGTATCGCCGCGCCCCTTTATCTTGGGACCGGGCGGAAGACCCGGGCGGTTGGGGTCTGCGTCCTGCTGACGGACCCCCACGATTTCCTCTACCCCCTGATCCAGAGTTGGCCCACGCCGAGTGCCACCGCCGAAAGCCTTCTCGTGGCGCCGGGGGATCGGGAGGGCGTCTTCCTCAACGAGCTGCGGCACCGGAAGGGGACGGCCCTGAGGCTCCGCTTCCCCGTCGATGAAGAGAGTCTCCCCGCCGCCATGGCCGTGCGGGGCGTGACGGGAAATGTCATGGGACGGGATTACCGGGGCGAAGAAGTGTTCGCCGTCATCAGGGAGGTGCCCGGTTTCCCTTGGCGTCTCGTCGCCAAGATCGACCGGGAAGAGGTCTTTCGGGACGTCCGTGCCCGGGCCGGCCTCCTGACCGCCGTCGTGGTGGTCCTCATCCTCGCCGTCGGGGTGGCTCTCGGCCTCTTCCAGTCGCGGCAGCAGCGGGAGTTCTTCCGGCGGCAGTACGAAGGGGAACTCGAGCGCCGGGCCCTCACGAGGCATTTCGAGTACCTGACCAAATACGCCAACGACGTGATCCTCATGATGGACGAACAGTGGCGGATCGTCGAGGCCAACGAACGGGTCCGGGACTTCTACGATTACAGCCCGGCGGATCTTGTCGGACAGAGGGTGACGGTCCTCCGGCCGCCGGAGACCATTCCGGGGATGACTGAACAGGCGGCGCGCATCGAGAAGGAGGGCGGGGTCATCTACGAGACGACCCACCTCCGGAGAGACGGGACGACCTTCCCCGTCGAGGTCAGCGCCCGGGTGATCACCGTGGAGGGGAGGCGGTTCTTCCAGGCCATCGTCCGGGACATCACGGAGCGCCGCCGGGTTGAGGAGGCCCTGCGGGAGAGCGAGACGCGTTTCCGTCTCCTCTTCGAGCACATGGGGGACGCCGCGGCGGTCTACGAGGCCGTGGACGACGGCGAGGATTTCGTCTTCGTCGATTTCAACCGGGCGGCGGAGCGGATCGAGAAGATCGACCGGCGGGAGCTCCTGGGAAAGAGGGTGACGGAGGTCTTCCCCGGAGTCCGGGAGTTCGGCCTCTTCGCCGTGTTGCAGCGGGTCTGGAGGACGGGCGTCCCCGAGGACCACGAGGATTCCTTTTACCGCGATGAGAGGATCGCCGGGTGGCGGCGGAACCGTGTCTACAAGCTCTCCAGCGGCGAGGTGGTGGCCGTCTACGAGGACGTGACGGCGAGGAAGGAGGCCGAGATCGAGCTTTGCCGCCTCAACGAGGAGCTGGAGGAACGGGTCCGGCGCCGTACGGAGGAACTGGAGGCGGCTAACCGGGAGCTCGAGGCCTTCAGCTACTCCGTCTCCCACGACCTCCGGGCGCCGTTGCGTACTATCGACGGCTTCGCAGAGGCCTTCCTGGAGGACTACGGCCCAACCCTCGACGACGAGGGACGGAGCCTCCTGGAGCGGATACAGGGGGGGGCGAAACACTTGGGGAGGCTCATCGATGACCTTCTCAGGCTCTCCCGGGTGAGTCGGGCGGAATTGACCCACGAGACGGTGGACCTAAGCGGCCTCGTTAAGGCGATCGCCGGTCAGCTGCGGGAGGACGACCCCTCCCGGGAGGTGGAGTTTCTCGTCGCCGACGGTATCAAGGTCCGGGGCGACCGTCACCTGTTGGGCATCGCCGTGACGAATCTCCTCCAGAACGCCTGGAAGTTCACCGCCCTTCGAGCCGCGGCCCGTATCGAGTTCGGGGCGATAGGCGGCGAGGGCGAGAGGGTCCTCTTCGTGCGGGACAACGGCGTCGGTTTCGATCCAGCTTACAAGGACAAACTGTTCAACGCCTTTGTGCGTCTCCACAGGGCCGAGGAATTCCCCGGGACGGGGATAGGCCTGGCGACCGTGAAGAGGATCGTCACCCGCCACGGCGGCCGCGTCTGGGCGGAGGGGGAAAAAGACCGAGGGGCGGCCTTCTATTTCACCCTTCCCTCCTGACGGCGGGACATGGTACTTAATTCGCGACGCCGCGAGATGTCCGAGGGGAAATTCGGTACAAAAGTATCGCGTCCCCGGAGTGGTCGATGTATTATACCCCCGGGCGGCGGGCCGGCGACGTAGGGGACGTGAGGTGGGAGGGGGTATGATGCGTCAAGGAACATGTCCCCGTTTGCCGTCCCGAAAAACGCTAATTTTCAAGACCTGACCCCGGGCGGGGAGGGAGGGAAGATGGGTAAAGTGGCGGCAGTGGCGGCCTTTCTGCTCTGTTTCGTGCCGACGTCGCTCCTCGGGGATGGGGGTAAGTGGATCGACGATCAGTTCTACATCACCGAGGACGGCGTCATCACCAACATACCGACGAGCAGGTCGCGGTTCCTCACGACGGCGAAGATCCGCGTCGCGACGCCGGAGGAGAAGGCCTGGCAGGAGAAGGTGGACAAGGTCATCGCCGAGGTGAGGCGCCTCGACGAGGACATCAAGAAGAGCGGTCTGACCCCCGATCAGTACATGAGCACCAAGTACGTGGGGGTGCCCGACGTCTTCGTCATCGTCACGGCGAAGGAGGGGGGCAGGGATTACACCATCACGGGCCGCCACGCCCGTCTCAAGGGGTACTGCCTCCTCAACGCCGAC
>JAKPCH010000004.1 GCA_029553375.1 Deltaproteobacteria bacterium
CTTCTCCACCTCCTTGGAGAGATTCCTGGTGATGGTCTTCATCCCCCCGTCGATGAACCGCTGCTCGATGTCCCGCAGACGGACATTGTAACCCGCCTGGGCACACACCTGGGCGATACCGCTGCCCATGAGACCGGCCCCCAATACACACACCTCTCTGATCTCCATAAGCACCTCCTTGGCTAGGTTTTTAGGGTATGTTGACGGTCTTCTTCATCTCGGTTATAGGGTGTCGCGTTGATCGTCGAAGGAAAGAGCCCATCGTAGGATGAAAGCGAAACGTAGATAGCACATTTCCCCTGCCGGGGCAATCGAAATGAGGGGCCGGCATGCACATCATCATCGACGGCTACAACCTGATCCGGCGCTCACCGGAACTGCGGAGGCACGAGCGGCACTCCCTCGAGGAGGGGCGGCGGGCCCTGATACGGGCCCTCACGATCTACCGGCGCCTCCGGCCCCACCGGATCACCCTCGTCTTCGACGGCAACGTGGGCGGCGCCCCCCAGATGGGGCGGGACCGGGAAGGGGACATCCTCATCCTCTACTCACCCCGGGGGGTGACGGCCGACGAGGTCATCAGGGACCTGGCCGAAAGGAGGGACGGGGAGACGGTGGTGGTGACCTCCGACCGGGCCGTCGCCTCCTTCGTGGAACGGCGGGGGGCGACGGTCGTCTCGGCCGATCAATTCGCCGAGATACTCCTCGCGCCGGGCCGGGGACCGCGGGAAGGACGGCCGGGAGGGTCAGAAACGCCGGAAAAGGAAGAGGACGACGATGAGCGGGAACGCCCCCGGAAAGGACCCGCGAGGCGCCCGTCGCGGCGGGAGAGGGAACTGAGGAAAAAACTCGAGAAACTATGAAAAACGGATGAGGAACCGCTCGAGGAGGAGGCGGGGGTCGGCGGCGGCGCCCTTCATGGCGGCGTCCATGGCGCAGAGGGCCTCAAGCCTCTGTAGGAGGTCCTCTTTCGTGAAACGGACGGAGTTCCTCAGGGCGTTGTAGATGACGAAGGGGTGCTGGAGGGCGAACTCGAGGGGGGGGCCGCCCGCCCCCTCGGGTGTCCCCAGGGCCTTGATCCGCGCGTAGAGGCGGGCTTGGAAGGCGGCGAAGTCCAGGGCGGGGTTGTAGTCCCCCAGGACCCCGCTCTCGAGGATCAGCTTCCCGTGGAGGAGGAGACGGATCTCCCGGGCGAGCATGGAGAGGATCAAAAGGGGCGCCGTCCCGCGGTCGCAGAGATCGTTCACGACGCGGACGGCCCGATCGAGGTCCCGGGCCGACAGGGCGGCCATCAACGCGAAGACGTGATCCTCCTTCGTCTTCCCCACCACCTCCTCCACGTCCCCCTCGTCGATGAGGGGCCGCCCCTCGGTATAGAGGACGAGTTTCTCGACGGCGGCGAGGGAGGCGGCCAGGTCGAACCCCGTCTTTCGTCCCAGGGCGAGCCAGGCGGCGTCCGTCATGGTCTTGCCGGCCCCTTCCAGGACCCGGCGGGCCTCCTGGGCGAGGCGGGAGCGCTGTCTCTCCTCGCCCTTCGGCCGGGTGTAATTCAAGACGGCCCCGAGTTGGGAGACGGCCTTGAAGAGCCTCTTGCGGCGATCCACGGCCGGGGCGGTGAGGATCAGGACATGGCCCTCGGGGAGGCCCGCAAGGAGGAGGGAGGCCAGGCGGTCCCCCCCGTCACCACCCTGCGTCTCCGTGAGGCCGTGGTCCAGGCAGATCTGGAGGACCCGGGGAAGCCACTTCTCCCTGTCGTCCGCCCCCGACCCCGGGGAGAGACGCCCCCACTCGGCGTCGTCGATCCTCTGCCAGCCCCCGTCCCTCATGTCTTCCAGCCGCCAGCCCATCAGGGCCAGGAGGCTCAAGAAGGCCCGGGCCGCCCGCGGGGGGTCGCTGTCCAGAGACCCCTTGATCCCGGTGATGAGGTCCGCCGCGTTTCCCTTCCCCAGGAGGAAGGGGGTGTTGCTCAGGACGACGACCTTCCGGGAAGGCAGGAGGGGGGAGGTGAGGAGGTCCTCCTGGAGGGCGGCGAAGTCCGTCTTTTCGCCGTCCCTCTCGAAGAGGTTCAACGCGCGGTCTGATTCGTCGAGGAGGGCCGCCACCAGGGCCTCCTTAGCCTTTTTGACGAGGAAGTCCTCATCGCCCCAGATGAGGTAACAGGGCCTCACCCGCCCCCCGGCGATCTCCCCCAGGAGCCGCTCCAGAGACTCCCCGCCTTCTTTGTCGCCCCGGAGCATGAAAACCGGTCAGACGATGACGAATCTCTGGATGTGACGGACGACCTCGTCGGGATCGTCCAGGACGCGGATCAGGTCGAGATCGTCGGCGCTGATCTTGCCGTCCTTGACGAGGGTCCTCTTGATCCAGTCGAGGAGGCCCTTCCAGAACTCGCTCCCCATGAGGACGACGGGGAAGGCCTTGATCCTCTTGGTCTGAATGAGGGTGAGGGCCTCGAAGAGCTCGTCGAGGGTCCCGAAACCGCCGGGCATGATGACGTAGGCCACGGCGTACTTGACGAACATGACCTTGCGGATGAAGAAATACTTGTAGTCTATGTGTATGTTCGCGTAAGGATTGGGCTTCTGCTCATAGGGGAGGCGGATGTTCATCCCCACGGACTTGCCGCCCGCCTCGGCGGCTCCCTTGTTGGCCGCCTCCATGATGCCCGGGCCGCCCCCCGTGATGACGCTGAAGCCCTTTTGGGCCAGCTTGCGGCCCAGCTCCTCCGCCTTCCCGTAATAGGGGTCCTCCGGCCCGACGCGGGCGGAACCGAAGATGGTCACGGCCCTTTCCACGTGGGAGAGGGTCTCGATGGCCTCCACGAACTCCGCCATGATGCGGAAGATGCGCCACGACTCCTCGATGCTGAGGGCATCAACTAGGTACTGCTTCTCCACGCCCTATTTCCCCCTTTCCCCCCGACGGCCGCCTCCCGCGGCAGGGGAAAGACCCGGATAACCCGGCCCCTCAGGAAGAGCGGCGGCGCTGAACCTTGGCGAAACGTCTCCTCGCCTCGATGGCCTTTCTCTTCTTTTTCACCGACGGTTTCTCGTAGGCCCGGCGCAGCTTCAGCTCCTTGAAGAGCCCGCTCTTGGAGAGCTTGTTCTTGAGGATCTTCAGGGCCTTCTCCACGTCGTTCTCAAATACCTTTACCTCCAATGCTGTCCTTCCTTTCTGATTTTAGATGTTTTGCGATTTCTCCCCGCCCGGCGGGGCGACGGCGCAAAAAAAGGGCAGTACGGCGCCTTTCGTTCCCGGATGGTCCGTCGTCCGCCCTTCTGTGTCCCTTATAGAAGAATCACGCTCCTTACGGGTTCAACTCTCCCTGAAATGCATCGATAAACCGCCGGTTTTCCTGCGGGCTCCCGATCGTCACGCGCATGGCGTTCCTGAGGGAAGGCACGGCATGGAAACTCCTGACGAGGACACCTCCCTCGATGAGGCGTCTATATAAGCCATGCGTGTCGAAATCGCAAGTAAAAAAAATGAAATTCGCCTCCGAGGGGAAGGGCCTGACGCCCTTCGTCTGCGCCAGGGCGCCGAACACCTCCCCCCGGGCGGCGACGACGGCCCGGGCCCCCTCCCGGAAGGCGGCCTCGTGATCGAGATAGAAGGCCGCCACGACCTGGGAGAGGGCGTTGACGTTGTAGGGGAGACGCACCTTGTCCAGCTCGCGGACCAGCAACGGCGACCCCATGAGGAAACCGACGCGGGCCGCCGCCAGGCCGAGCTTGGAGAGGGTCCTGAGGATGACGAGGTTCTCGTACCTCCCAAGGAGGGGGATGAAGGTCTTGCCGCAGAAGGGGAAATAGGCCTCGTCCACGACGACGAGACCTTCCGCCGCCTCGATGATCTCGATGATCCGATCCCTGTCGAAGCAGTTCCCCGTGGGGTTGTTGGGGTAGCTCAGAAAGACGAGGGCGGGCCGCTTGCTGACGACGGCGGCCAAAAACGCCTCCCCCAGGTCGTGATCGGGTCCCAGGGGCACCTCGATCACCCGCTGACCGCTGTTTTGGGCGATGATGCGGTACATGACGAAGGTCGGCGCCGGCACGACGACGGAGGACCCGGGGGTGGCCAGGGCGGCGCAGAGGAGGGCGATGAGCTCGTCGGAGCCGTTGCCGATGATCAGGCCCTCGGGGGGGACGCCGAAGAAGGCGGCGTACCTCTCCCTCAGCCTCATCGACCCCGCCTCGGGGTAGCGGTTGAGGGGGACGGCGGCGAGGCGCTCCATCAGGTCGGAGGCCAGCTCCGCCGGCACGCCGTAGGGGCTCTCGTTCGCGTCCAGCTTCACGGGGCAGGAGACGTCCTCGACGTCGTAGGCCCTCTGCCCGATGATCTCCTCCCGGATGAGTCTCTCGATCCTCACAACCTCTTTCCTCCCCCCTGCCTGTTCCACCCCTCGGTGAGGTATTTCCCCGCCAGGAGCCCTTCCTTCATCGCCTCCTCCTCCCGGGTCAGCCCCCCCTCTTCAAGGACGACGCCGAAGACCTCCGCGAAGGCCCGGCGGACGGCCTCGCAGACTTCCTCCCGCGAGACGGGCTCAGGGAGGAGGTCGTTGACACCCGCCGCCGCTTCCCCCAGGTCCCCGGCCCCCATCCTGCCCGCGGGGGCGGCGAGGACCTCCCCCGTCCGTCGGGCATCGAAGCTCAACAGGAGGGACCCGTGCTGGAGGAAGGCCCCCCGCGACCTCACCTGGGCGCTCCCGCACACCTTCCGGCCCCGGACGAGGATCTCGAAGGCCGAGGGGACGGCGAAGCACGAGGCGTCCCTGCCCCCCCCTCGTTCGGGCCGTCCCTCGGGGGCCATCTCCGCCCCCAGGCCGAGGAGGCCGAGGGCGCGGACCAGGCCCTCCCCCACGGCCCGGTAGGTCCCGAGGACGTCGGGGGGAAAGAAACCGGCGTCTTCCCGGCCGACCAGGGCGTAGGTGACCTCCCGATCGTGATAGACCGCCTTGCCCCCCGTCGGCCTCCGCACCACCGCCACACCGAGGCGGCGGCAGGCCTCGTCGTTCACCGTGAGGTCGTAGGTCTGGAAGTACCCGAGGGAGACCGTCGGTCTCGCCCAGGCGTAGAGACGCAGGGTCACCGCCGCGGGGCCTTCACGGGAGAGGCGGAGGAGGGCCTCGTCGACGGCCATGTTCTCGAAGGGGTCGCCCACCCGCCAGGGCAGGACACGCCACCTCGTGTCCCTCGTCAGTCCGCCTCCATCTCGTTGACGATGAACTCCTGATACCCCCGGGCGTCGAGGAGATCGTCCAGCTCGTTCTGGTCCTTCATCTCCACCACGATCATCCAACCCGTGTCGTGGGGATCGCTGTTGATGATGCCGATATCATCCGTGAGGTCCTCGTTGACGCTGATCACCTCGCCCGTGACGGGGCTGATCAACTCGATGGAGGCCTTGGCCGACTCGATGACCCCGAAGGCCTCGTCCCTCTCCACCTCCGTCTCCACCTCGGGGAGCTCGATGGAGAGGATCTCGCCGAGCCTCTCCTGGGCGTAATCGGTGATGCCGATCGTCGCCAGGTCCCCTTCCACTCGCACCCAAACATGTTCGCGGCTGTAAAGCAGATCGTCGGGAAAAACTTTCATATGATGACACCCGTTAAAGAAGTTTTCGCCTTCCTCTCACCCTTTGGGGCTCCTTGTCAATATCCTGGCGCCGTCTTTCCCCACCAGGACCATGTCCTCGATCCTTACGCCCCCCCGGCCGGGGAGATAGACGCCCGGCTCGACGGTGACCACCATGCCCTCCTCGAGGACGGCCTCCGAGAGGGGCCCGAGGCGGGGATACTCGTGGACCTCCAGCCCCACGCCGTGGCCCGTGCCGTGGGTGAAATAGGACCCCCAGCCGCGGCTGACGATGTATTCCCTCACCACGTCGTCCACGTAACGGCACGAAACCCCCGCCTTCACGGCGGCGATCCCCGTCTCCTGGGCCTCCCGGACGACCTCGTAGACGTCCTTAAGTTCCCGGCCCGCGTCCCCCACGAAAAAGGTGCGGGTCTCGTCGGCCCGGTATCCCTTGACGACGGCCCCGTAGTCCACGATCACCGCGTCCCCCTCCCCGATCCTCCTTTCTCCCGGCCGGGCGTGGGGGAGGGCGGCGTTCGGCCCCGAGGCGACGATGGTGGGGAAGGAGACGTCCTCGGCCCCGAGGAGCCGCAGGCGGTACTCCAGTTCCGCCGCCAGGACCCGTTCCTCCGTGCCCGGACGCAGGAGGGGCAGGGTCTGGAGGAGGGCCTCGCGGGAGATCCTCGCCGCCTCCTTAAGGCAGGCGATCTCCTCATCGTCCTTCACGGCCCTCAGCCTCCTGAGGTCGTCCCCCAAAGGCCGCAGGTCCAGCCCCGGGAGGCGCCCCCTCAGCTTCTCGTAGAATTCGAAGGTCATGCCCCAGGACTCGAAGGCGACGCTTCCCCACCCCCCCTCCGACAGGGCGGAGGCGATCCCCTCCACCTTGTCGCGATACTCCCTTACCTCCAGGCCGTCCGCCTGGCCCCGGGCCTGGGTGGTGTAGCGGCCGTCCACGAGGAGGAGGTCCGCCGTCCCGGAGACGACCAGGGCCCCGTCGCTCCCCGAGAAGCCCGTCAGGTAGCGGATGTTGGCCATGTCCAGGAACAGGACGGCCCCCGCGCCCCACCTCTCTAGGTCCTCCCTCAGGGACCTTCTCCCCGCGGCCCCCCTCACGCCTGCCTGATCCTCCCGATGTTGCCGAGCCAGCGGGACAGCTCGGCGATGAGGGCCTCCCGCTCCTCCTCCCCGCCGAGGAGGCGGCGCACCTCCCGCAGGCGGGCGGCGGCCTGGACGTTGCCCGGCTCCCTCGCCAGGACGGCCTCCAGGACCCGCCGGGCCGTCTCCAGGTGTCCCTGGGCGATGTAAAGCTCCGCCATGGTGAGGGTCTGAAAATCCGGCGCGGGCCCTCCCACCTCCTCGTCCTCTTCATTCCCCCCGACGTCCCGTCCCCTCTCGAGGCGGCCGATACGGGCGTCGAGCTGTTCCGACCAGGAGGCGGCCAGGGAGGGATCGGGAAGGAGGGTCATGCTCTTGTGGAAGCAGGACAGGGCCTCGGCCTGGAAACCCCTCTTCAGATAGAGGTCGCCGAGGTCACGGTAGAGCCTCGCCAGAGAGACCTGGGCCCGCTCCAGCTGGGTGACGGCCTCCCGGGCGTTCGCCAGGTCCCCCATGCCGAGCCAGGCGCGACCGATGACGGCCAGGGCGTCGAGATCGTCGGGGCAGGCGTCGAGACGTTCCTGGGCCAGTCTCAGGGCGAGGGAGTATTTCCCCGCGGCGAGGAGACCCTCCGCCGTGGAAAGGAAGATCTCCCGGACCATGACCTCGTCTCGCTCCATGAAACCTCGTTTTTCGAGTCTTATCGGCAACTTGCGCCACAGGCCGACGAAGAGTCAAGACGCTAACACACCCCACGGGGTGTGTCAAGAATGAAACGAAATCTTCTACTTGAACGACCGCGGCGGGGAACCGCCGTCAGGACCCCATGGAAAGGCTTGATTTTCCGTATCGGAGGTGTTCTACTTCAGAAAAATATATTTATGGGAGGGACAGCGTTGCCAAGCCGCCTCCATCGCCGCCGAAGCCGAAGGGCCGAAGGAGGGTTCTCCCTCGTGGAGCTTTTGATCGTCATCGCCCTGATCGGGATCCTGGGGGGGATCGCCGCCTACTCTTGGCAGCGCTACGTGGACAACACCAACCTCAAGACGGCGGCCCGGGAGCTGGTCCAGGACATCAACAACACCCGCAGCCGGGCCGTTACGGAGACCGCCACCTACCGGATCGTCGTCAGCACGGGCGACAACAATTACCGGATCGAGAAAGAGGCCACCGCGGGATCCTACACGGCCGTGACAACGAGATCCCTCAACGAGTTCGGGGCGGGTTCCGGCCTCGCCGTGGAGGCCGTCAACTTCTCCGGGGGCAACACCATCTCCTTCTTCACCCGCGGGACCATCTCCCCCGGGACCTTGACCCTCAAGAACGGCCGGGGGTCCCGGGCCGTCATCACGGTGAACATGACGGGGAAGAGCCATGTCCAGTTCAGTATGCAGTAACGACAGGGGCATCAGTCTCGTCGAGGTGATGATCGCCGTCTTTCTCACCGTCGTGGCCGTCCTGGCCGTCTTCGCCCTTCAGCCCTCGGGCTGGCGGACGGCGGCGAGGGCCGACTTCCTGGGCCGGGCGGCGGGGATCCTCCACGAGGAGCTCCAGAGAGCGGAACTGTTCATCATGAACCCGTGCAACAGCGTTACGACGGGGACGACGGGCCCCACGACGGTCTATGCCAGCGGCATGACGACGGCGCAGCCGGGTGATATACCCTTCAGCGTGACGACGACGACGACCAGCATCGGCACCAACGTCTGGCGGGTGACCGTCCAGGTCACCTGGCCCGGCAACAACCAGGGTATCAGGGAGAGCATCGTCGTGACCCGCCAGGAGGGTTACCGTTTCCCCGCGGGTTGCGCGGGTTGAGGAGGATGGGGCGGGTCATGAACGAGCGGGGCGTCACCCTGGTGGAGATGATCATCACCCTCGGGGTCACCGTGATCCTCATGGGGGCCGTCTACATGGCCATCAACGCCGTCCAGAGTCACTCGACGGGCATCGAGAGGAAGGTGACGGCCCAGCAGGACGTCAAGCCCGCCCTGGACATCATGGCCCTCGAGATCGGGATGGCCTCCTACAACCCCACGGCCGCCACGGGCCTCTGGAGGAGCCCGACGGCCTGCACCGCCGCGGCGACGAACCAGGAATACAAGGGCATCCAGGAGGCGACGACGACGACCATCGCCGTGGAGATGGACCTCAACGACGACGGGGTCCTGACGGGGGCCAACGAGATCATCCGCTACCGCTACGACACGGCCAATTCCTACGTCACCCGGGAGACGAACTGCGGGGGCCAACAGCCCTTCCTCGGCGACGACCCGGCCTCGGGGAGGCCCAGGACGGTCCTGGTGATCAACAACGCCTTGAACATCCCCGTCTTCAGGTATTTCGACGGCCAGGGGACGGAGATCTTCCCCACCGCCGCCGATCAGACTATGATACCCAACATCAGGAGGATCGACATCACCCTCGCCGTGGAGACGGAGGAGGTCGATCCCACGACCAACCAGCGCCGCCGCCTCATCTACTCGACGAGCGCCCTGGTGAGGAACCATGCCATCGGTCAATAGGAGAACATCGGACGAGAGGGGAGTGGCGCTCGTCATGGCCATTTTGGCCTGCGTCATCCTCTTCGCCCTGGCCATGCTCGTCATCTACCTCTCCACCTCGGACCTGCGGACGAGCCGCCAGTACGTAGGGGACAAGAAGTCCGCCGCCGCCGCCGAGACGGGGATCCACCGCCTCGTCCAGAACTTCGACCCCGCCAACCCCTCGGCCGTCGCCGTCACGGACCAACCCGTTGATGCCGCCACGGACCCCAACACCCTCTATTCCATCACCACCCCCTCCACCCCCTCGGCGGGCCCCACCTTCCTCCCCATGGCCGGCTACTCCATCGGCGGGGGTCAATCCTGGGGGCAGAAGCGCTACGAGGCCCGGGTGACGGGACGCAACACCGCCTACGGCACCCGTACGGAGATCGAAGTCGGCGTCGGCTACGGGCCCATCGAGATCACCACCATCTCCAGATGAAGGGAGGGACAAGGATCATGAGGAAAGGTTCCCGCAAATATCTTCTCTATCTGACGGCCCTCCTGGTCCTGGCCTGGGGGTTGTCCCTGTCCCCGCCCGCCGGGGCCACCCAGCCGCCCGCGGGGGAGGAGGCCCTCTTCACCTCCTCCGTCGCCCCCGACGCCCTCATCGTCCTGGACCTTTCGGGGAGCATGGACTGGAACCCCGCGGGGGGCGATGAGACCTACGGGGCGTCCAACTGCGCCGCCAACACCACCTACTGTTCCGGCACGGGGTGCAGCGGCGGTTTCTGCTCCAGCTCGAAGACCAACTGCGCCACGAACTGCAGCCGCCTCGCCATCGCCAAGCGGTCCCTCTTCAGCCTCCTGGACGACAACAACGACAACACCATCAACAGCGCCGACGAGGGGAGCCTCAACGTCCGGATCGGTTACATGCGCTTCTACAACTGCTCGAGCGACGACACGGGCAACGACTACAACAGCGGCTGCATCTCCCTCAAGCGGGCCATCGGCTCCAAGTACAGTCTCATCTACTGCGCGAGCAACACGAGCTGCACCATCACCAGCGGCTCCAGCTCCTCCAACTGCATCAACGGCGAGAGCGCCTCGGGCGGGACCCCCCTCGCCTCGGCCCTGCGGGAGGCCAAGACCTACCTCGACGCCCACAAGGCGGCGGACTCCGCCGCGGCGTGCCGCAAGAAGTTCGTCATCTTTGTCACGGACGGCGCCGACACCTTCGCCTGTTCGGGGAGCGGCGCGGAGTGCCAGGAGCACATGTACAAGCGCCGCCGCGACGCCGTGGCCCGGGCCAAGGCCCTCGCCGACGCGGGCTACAAGGTCTTCGTCGTCGGTTTCGGGGCCGCCATGCCCGATTACCTGGAGAACACCCTCAACTGGATGGCCTACTACGGCGGCACGGACAACCCCAACGCACCCAACAGCGGCAGCACCTCGGCCGTCACCCCCCCGGCGGCGGGGACCTGCGCCACCGACACGGATGTGGCGAGCGCCACCTGTTACGACTACTCGGGCTCCCACACCCCATCCAAATTCAAGGCCAACAGCAACGACCCCGGTTACGCCTCCCTCTCGGGTTACGCCTTCCTCGCCGCCGACGCCGACCAGCTCGCCGAGTCCCTCAAGACGGCCATGAACATCATCCGCCAGGCCAACTACGCCTTTTCCCAGGCCTCCGTCCAGTCTTCCCGGACGGCGGACGAGAACTACATCTACGAGGGATCCTTCACCCCCGACGACAGCGATTCCTTCTGGAAGGGCTACCTGAAGAAATACGCCATCAACAGCGACGGCTCCGTGGCCTCCTCGCCCTCGGCCGACGGGGGCCAGGCCCTTCAGAACACGAGCGCCAAGGTCCGGAACATCAAGACCTACAAGGGGGGGAACCTCGTCCACTTCACCCGCTGCGCCCCCCTCGTGGCGAGCTGCACCACCTACCCCCACTGCGACGACTTCTCCAACGCCCTCATCACCGCCACGTGCGTCTACAACATCACCCCCGCCGATCTGGGCATCACCTCCGGCACGGACAGCGAAAAGAACACCTACCGCAACAACGTGGTGGGCTACATCCGCGGCGACCCCGCCTACAACCCCGAGACGACGGGCGCGGGGACCAACCCCTGGAAACTGGGGGACGTCTTCCGCTCCACCCCCATCACCGTGGGGACCCCGTCGGTATTTTACGAGGACATGCGAGACACGAGCTCCTACAGCGTCTCCTGCACGGAGGGCGACAGCTGCGGGCAGACGACGACCCGCACCGTCAACGCCTTCGGTTATCACCGCTGCACCCACTGCCGCGCCTCGGCGAACCTGAAGCGCCTCATCGTGGCCGGGGCCAACGACGGCCAGCTCCACGCCTTCAGGACCGCCGACATGAACGAGGTCTGGAGCTTCATCCCCCCGAACCTGCTGACGAAGCTCAAGAACATGACCCACACCTCCCACCCGACCTCCCAGAGCCACCAGTACTTCGTCGACGGCCCCGTGACGGTGGCCGACGTCTGGCTGGGTTCGGGGACGGGGACCGGCAAGGACGCCGGGTCGTGGAAGACCCTCCTCGTCTTCGGTCTCGGCCGGGGCGGCACAAGCTACTCCTGGAGTTCCTCGGCCTACTGCGACGCGGGGATCAACGCCACCTACTCCTCGACTTACCAGTACTACTGCGGCTATCACGCCCTGGACCTCAGCGACGAGCTCAACCCGACCTACCTGTGGCACCTCAACTTCACGAGCGCGGCGAACCGGGACGCCCAGGCGCCCTACCTCGGCGACCCCTGGAGCAAGATGATGCCCGGGCGGGTCAGGATCAAGGAGGGGGGACAGGAGGTCGAGAAATGGGTCGGCTTCGTGGGGGGCGGCTACAACGCCGCCGACTGCGCCGGCGGCGGCTCCTGCGAACTTCGGGGCAAGGGCTTCTACGTCGTGGACCTGGCCAACGGCAACATCCTCTGGAGCTACAACCGCGGCAACGACACCACCATGGACTACAGCATCGCCGCCCCGCCCGCCATCGTGGACACGGACAACGACGGCTTCATCGACACGGTCTATATCGGGGACCTCGGGGGCAGCATGTGGCGGTTCAAGTTCTGCCTGAGCAGCGAGATGCCCGATTGCGGCATCCCCGGCTCGGGGGCCGGGACGGTCTGGTCCGGCGGGCGCTTCTACAGGGCTTCCTCGGGCAATATCCGCCCCATCTTCACCAGCGCCGCCGTCTCCAAGGACAGCAGCGGCAACCTCTGGGTCTACTGGGGGACGGGGGACAAGACGGACCCCACGGCCGCCAACGCCCAGGAGCGCTTCTTCGGCGTCAAGGACAACGACCGGAGTTCCACCTATACCTTCTCCGACATGGACAACCTCACCTCGGCCAACCAGACCTACAACCCCGCCAGAGGCGTGGGCTGGGCCCTCAACCTCGCCGGCGGCGGCGAGAAGGTCCTGGCGGACCCCACGGTCTTCGGGGGGGTGGTCTACTTCACCACCTACGTACCCGCCGCGGGGAACAACCCCTGCGAGCAGGGGGGTGACGCCTATCTCTACGCCCTGAAGTACACGACGGGCGGCGGCGCCCTCTCGAGCGGCGAGCGCCGCATGGGCGTGGGCTCCGGGATCCCCTCGGCGCCCGTCCTCTCCCTCGGGCCGGGAAGCGGGGGCACCCCCGATCTCTACGTGACCACCAGCGGGGGCGGCGGGGTCTCGGCGAGCACCCAGCGGGTCAACATCACCCCCCCCGGCGTGGCCAACCGGACGAACATGATCTACTGGAAGGACCGGCGCATCCAATAGGAGGGACAGGGTCGTTCATGGCCTCACCACGCCCCCGCTTCGAGATCGGCCCCTTCTTCCACCTCCAGGAGGGGCTCCTGGCGGGTCTCAAGAGGGAGTACCTGCGGAGGGAGCTCTGGCTCCCCCTCAAGAGGGAGGGGGATGTCTTGACGGTCCTCATCGCCGACCCCGACAACCTGCCCAAGAGGGACACGGTGGCCCAGATCCTCAAGGGCAAGGAGATCCGCTTCGTCCGGGCCGCCCCCGAGGAGATCCTCCAGCTCATCGACCGGGCCTTCGACGGCGAGGAGATGGGCAGCGCCATCCGCCAGGAGGCGACCAGGGCGGAGGCGGAGGGGGACGCCCGTCTGCCCACGGAGTCGGACAGCGTCATCGTCCGCCTGGTCAACCGGATCATCAACGACGCCTACGACCGCCGGGCCTCGGACATCCACATCGAGCCGGACGTGAAGGACCGGGACGTGAAGGTGCGCATCCGCGTCGACGGCGAGTGCCTCCCCCTGGACGTCCTGCCCTTCGAGTACCGATCCGCCGTCGTCTCCCGCATCAAGATCATGTCCAATCTGGACATCACGGAGAGGAGGCTGCCCCAGGACGGCAAGATCGCCTTTAGGCGCCCCGACGGGGAGGAGATCGAGCTGCGGGTGGCCACCATCCCCACCCACGGCTACGTGGAGGACGTGGTCCTGAGGATCCTCACCAAGGGGCGGATCATGACCCTCGAGGAGCTGGCCATGGAGCCCGAGACCTACGAGGGCTTCCTCAACATCCTCAAGAAGCCCTACGGCCTCATCCTCATCGTGGGCCCCACGGGCTCGGGCAAGACGACGACGGCCCACGCGGCCCTCCACATCCTCAACCGCCCCAACACGAAGATCTGGACGGCCGAGGACCCCGTGGAGATCGCCCAGCAGGGGATCCGCCAGGTCCAGGTCCACCACAAGATCGGCTACGACTTCAAGCAGGCCATGAGGGCCTTCCTGCGGGCCGACCCGGACATCATCATGGTGGGGGAGATGCGGGACTACGAGACGGCCAAGATGGGGATCGAGGCCTCCCTGACGGGGCACCTCGTCCTGAGCACCCTCCACACCAACAACGCCCCCGAGACGATCGTCCGCCTCCTCGACATGGGCATCGACCCCTTCGCCTTCGCCGATTCCCTCCTCTGCGTCCTGGCCCAGCGTCTCGTCCGCTCCCTCTGCGTCCACTGCCGGGAGGAGTACCACCCCTCCCGGGAGGAATACGACGAGCTGGCGCGCCACTACGACGAAAAATACTTCGCCGCCCTCAACGTGGCCTACGACGAGCGTTTGCGCCTCTTCCGCCCCCGGGGCTGCCCGGAGTGCAACCACACGGGTTACCGGGGACGGATGGGACTCTTCGAGCTCCTCGTCGTGACGGACCAGATCAAGCACCACATCATCAACAAGAAATCCATCCCCTCCCTGCGGAGGACGGCCCTCAACGAGGGGATGCGCACCCTCCTCCAGGACGGGATCCGCAAGATCCTCCAGGGGCGGACGGACCTCATGGAGGTCCTGAGCGTGTGCATGAGGTGAGGCATATAATTCGTAAGTATCGATATCCATAGATAAATTTGCGAACATGAACACGGTGCCGAGGGGCCTCATGACACCTTTTTAGATGGATGGAATCATTGAAATTTTTTATTGCCAAGGACATTTTTTTTCTGTACAGGAATTAAACGTGGTGAAACAAAGGGGATCGCTTTCGTGACCCCGGGAAAGGGGAAGGCAGTCGAGGGCCGAAGAGAAGCATGATCCGCATCAACCTCCTCCCGTACCACGAGCTGGCCGTCAAGGAGACGAAGGTAAAGCAGATCTTCGTCATCGGCGGCGCCTTCGCCCTCTTCTTCGTCCTCCTGGGGGTCGTCCACTTCGTCCTCCTGAGCTCCCTTTCGGGCCTGGAAAAGGACGTCAAGGCCAAGGAGGAGAGGGTCAACACCCTCAACCGCCTCATCGGCGAGGTGGACAACATCAGGAAGGAAAAGGCGATCCTGGAGAAGAAGCTCGCCATCATCAAGAAGCTGGAGGAGGGCCGCCTCTACCCCGTGCGGATGCTCGCCGACGTGGCCGCCCAGGTCCCCGTGAAGGACGTCTGGCTGGACAAGCTCACCCAGCGGGGGACAAGCCTGGCCCTCGAGGGCTCGGCCCGGGACAACTTCGCCGTCGTCCGCCTCATGAAGAACCTGGAGGCCTCGCCGTTCTTCCGGTCCGTGGAGCTCGTCTCCACGAAGGAGTACGAGACCCAGCAGATGAAACTCCACCGTTTCGTCCTCAACTGCACCCTCAAGGGGAGGGAGTGACGCCTTGGCCCTGACCCTCGACGACCTCAAGAAGCTCTCGCCGCGCACCAAGATCATCCTCGTCGTGGCGGCCATGGGTCTTTTAGGTTACTTCTACTGGTTCTTCCTCTTCCAGCCGGCCTGGGACAAACGGTCCGCCCTCCTGGAGAAGAAGGGTCAACTGGAGGGCCAGATCGCGGAGAAGGAACGGATCGTCGCCCAGAAGGGCCGCTATCTCAAGGAGGTGGCCCTCCTGAAAGAGGCCTTCCAGCTCGCCCTCACGAAACTCCCCGACGAGAAGGAGATCCCCGGCCTCCTCCTCTCCGTGGCGACGGCGGGCCGCAGCGCCGGCGTGAACTTCGTCCTCTTCGAGCCCAAGCCGCCGGAAAAGGTGGTGGAAAAGGCCGACAAGGGGGCCGAGGTGAGGGCCGGTCTGAAACCCTCGGACCAGCGGGCGGAACAGAAACAGGAGCAGAAGCCCCCGGAGGGCAAGAAGCCGCCGGCGAAGGCCGAGGCGCCCCAGAGCTTCTACGACGAGATCCCCGTGGCCGTGACGGTGAGCGGCGGTTTCAACAACACCGTCTTCTTCTTCGACAAGGTGGCGAAACTCCCCCGGATCATCAATATCGAGGAGATCTCCATGGGGGACGCCAAGGACGTCAAGGGCAGGGGAAGGGTCATCACGACGAACTGTCTCATCAAGACCTACATGTTCACCGAGAAGAAGACCACCAAAGAGAAGAAGCCATGAAGGCGCGACGGATGGCCATAAGAGTGATCGCCGCGACCGCGGCGGCCCTCCTGGCGGCGCCGGCCCCCCTGGGGGCGGCGGGGGCCGAGACGGCGCCGGCGAAGGAATTCGCCTACAACCCCGTCGGCAAGCCCGATCCCTTCAAGCCCTTCATCGAGGCGGAGATCGCCGCCCGCAAGAGGGCGGAGGAGCTGAGAATAAAGAACCTGCCCCTCTCGCCCCTCCAGCGCTCGGAGGTCGAGACCTTCCGCCTCGAGGGCATCGCCGGTTCGGAGAAGAAGAGGACGGCCCTCCTGAAGGATCCCGTCTCGGGCAAGTACTTCATCGTCGAGGCGGGGACCCCCATCGGCACGAGGAAGGGCCGGGTGGCGACGATCCTCCCCGACCGGGTGATCGTCGCGGAACCGGCGGCCGGCAAGGGTGCCCGCGCCAGGAAGATAGAGATGAAACTCCGTAGGGGAGAAGGGGAAAAGCCATGAAGAGAATCATGACATGGACGGTCTGGCTCTGTTTCCTCGCCGTCGTCCTGGGGACGGGGACGCCGGCGGCCCAGACGGCCCCGGAGGCCGCGGGTCCCGCCCCCCAGGCAGGCTACCTCGAGGATGTCCGCTTCGAGAAGGGACCCGGCTGGGAGCGGGTGATCCTGGTCCTGAGCCGCCAGCCCGGGGCGGAGGTGGACAGCAAGAAAATGCCGCCCCTCGTCATCCGCCTGAGCAACACCTTCATCCCCGAGGAACTGCGCCGCCCCCAGGGGGAGGGTAAGTTGGCGGCCGTCCTGAGGGCGGTCCCCGCCCAGGAGGCCCTGGGGGCCTCGCCCCGGGCGTCGGTCCGCATCGACCTCAAGGAGGCCCTGCCCTTCTCCGTCCGCCAGGAGGCCAACAACCTCCTCGTGGAGTTCAACACGGCCGCCCTGGCCAAGGCCGAGGCGACGCCCGCAGACAAGGAGACCTACACCCCCGTGGCCGTGGCCGCCGGGGGCCTGTCGGAAAAGGAGAAATACCGCGGCGAGAAGATCAGCCTGTCCTTCCAGGAGGCCGATTTCCGCGGCGTCCTCCAGCAGCTGGCCCGCATCGGGGGGAAGAACATCGCCTTCACCTCCGAGGTCCAGGACAAGAAGGGGACCGTCACCATGGACCTGCGGGACGTCCCCTGGGACCAGGCCTTCGACACCATCCTCTACGCCCAGGGCCTGACGAAGAAGGAAGAGGGCAACACCATCATCGTCGCCACCCGCGAGCGTCTGAAGAAGGACGAGGAGGAGAGGATCGCCGCGGAGGACCGGCGGAAGAAGGCGGAGGAGGCGGCCAAGGAGGCGGAGATCAAGAGCCGCCAGGAGAAGGGGAAGCTCCGCCAGATCCTCATCGAGGCCAAGATCCTCGAGGTCTCCGACACCTTCACCCGTGATATCGGCGTCCGGTGGGGCGCCGGTTTCCAGGGGAACCTCTCCAACGACGGGGCCTACTCCCTGGGCCTCGTGGGGGGCACGGGACCCATCACCTACCTCTGGAACCAGTCGGCCACCCAGACGGCCCCGGCCCTCGCCCTGACGAACGGCATCTCCCTGACGAAGAACGCCATGGCCGTCAACCTCTCCACGGCCGCCTTCACCCCGACGGTGGGCGTCATCATGGGGGGGGCCAACGCCGTCCTCAACGCCCAGATCTCCGCCCTGGAGACGACGAACAAGGGCCGGGTCCTCTCCTCGCCCCGCGTCGTCACCCAGGACACCCAGAAGGCCGTCATCGAACAGGGCGAGGAGATCCCCGTGACGACGCCGGGGACCTCCACCACCCCCCCGACGACGACCTACAAGCCGGCGGTGTTGCGCCTCACGGTGACGCCCGAGATCAAGCCGGACAACCGGATCCTTTTGACGGTGGTCGCCCAGAACGACCGGCCCAACCGGGCGGAGAAGGACGTCACCACGGGGAACTACCCCGTATTCACGAGCAAGGTGGATTCCCGCATCCTCGTCAAGGACGGCGACACCCTCGTCATCGGCGGCATCGTCAGGACGGACGACTCGTTGACCCTGTCGGGCGTCCCCTGGCTCTCCAAGATCCCCGTCCTCGGCTGGCTCTTCAAGTACCAGAGCGTCCAAAAGATCAAGCGGGAGCTCCTGGTGGTCATCACCCCCCGGATCATGGATGCCGGCGGCGAGGGCAAGGCGAAGATCTGATCTCCCCCTCCGGGTCGCCCCCGGAGGCGAAGAGGGGAAAAACGGTATTTCACAGGCGGCCCCGGGGTGACCCCCCGGGGTTCGTGTTTCCGCTCACGACGGCCGCCGGGACTGCCCTTGTCCCTTCAGCCCTCCCCGGCGGGGGGGCGCCGCGGCGAAGACACCCGGCCCGGGCAAAGGGGGTAAGGCAATGAACAGAAGGGACCTCTATCTCGTCTGCGCGACCGTGTTCCCCTTCATGGTGTGCACGGGGATGGTCTACTCCGTCATCTCCCTCTACATGGCGGAGCTGGGCCTCACGAAGAGCCAGATCGGCGCCCTCTACACCGCCGGGGCCGTCGCCGGGGCCGTCAGTTCCCCCTTCGTGGGGGCCCTGGCCGACAGGCTGGGCCGCAAGAGGGTCCTTCTGGCGTCCATGACCCTGTTCGCCCTGGTCTTCCTCGGTTACGCCCTGAGCCGGACCCGCCTGTCCCTCCTGGCCGTCCAGGTCTGCGAGGGCCTGGCCTGGGCGTCCATGGGGACCTCGGCGACGGCCCTCATCGCCGACCTCGTCACCGTCGAGGAACGGGGCAAGGCCATGGGGATCTACAACACCACCTGGAACCTCGGCTGGATCGCCGGGCCCACCCTGGGCGGGACCCTCTCCGACGCCTTCGGCTTCACCGCCACCTTCCTCCTCTGCACGGCCCTGACGATCCTGGGCATCGCCCTCGCCGTCCCCCTCATCCCCTCGCGGCCGAAGGGGCCGGGACAATAAAGAGGTCGTAGGGAGAAGATTGGAGGCCAAAACTAATAATTTTTGGAGATTTTCCCCGGAGGGGAGATCAGCGCCGAATATTTAAGAATTGCAAGTGATTTCGATAAGATGCAAAATATCGCAATGATTACCGCACTGTTTCATTTTCCCCAATAATATCGAGGTGATAAGTTTGATTAGTCACTAATAATTGCCGCCTCTCGACAGGCCTCTCCGCACCTGAAGCGAAATATTATATCAGTATTATGTCATATTCCGGAGATAGGCGGACCCCGGGGTGGGCCGCGGGGCGGCGGGGGGAATTGTTTGACAGGCGGCGAGGCCGTCTTCTATACTCGGGCCCGCGGCGGGGAGACCCGTCGCGGCGAGGGAGGGCATGAAGACCATCAGGATCGGTGCCGGGGCGGGTTACGCCGGCGACCGTGTCGAACCCGCCGTCGAGCTGGCCCGGGAGGGGGATCTGGACTATCTCGTCTTCGAGTGCCTCGCCGAGCGGACCATCGCGTTGGCCCAGCAGGCCCGGGCGCGGGACCCCCGGGCGGGATACGACCCCCTCCTGGCGGAGCGGATGGAGGCCTGCCTGGGCATCTGCCTCCGGCGCCACGTGAAGATCATCACCAACATGGGCGCCGCCAACCCCCGGGAGGGTGCCCGGGTCATCGCGGCGACGGCGCGCCGCCTCGGGGTGGGGGGCCTGAAGATCGCCGCCGTCCTCGGCGACGACGTCCTGGACCTCGTCCGCCGGGGCGACTACCCCGTCGCGGAGACGGGGGGACGGGTCTCGGACCTGGGGGACGCGGTGATCGCGGCGAACGCCTACCTCGGGGCGGAGCGGGTCGTGGAGGCCCTGCGAAACGGCGCCGACGTGGTCATCACGGGGCGGGTGGCGGACCCCTCCCTCTTCGTCGCCCCGGCGATCCACGAGTTCGGCTGGCCCTGGGAGGACTGGGACCTCCTGGGTCAGGCCACCGTCATGGGCCACCTCCTGGAGTGCGCCGGGCAGGTCACGGGGGGCTATTTCGCCGACCCCGGTTACAAGGACGTCCCGGGCCTGGAACGCCTGGGCTTCCCCCTGGCGGAGGTGAGGGCCGACGGCTCCTTCGTCGTCACCAAGGTGCCCGAGGCGGGCGGCATGGTCACGGCGGCCACCTGCAAGGAGCAGCTCCTCTACGAGATCCACGACCCAGCCCGGTACGTCACCCCGGATGTCGTGGCGGACTTCACCGCCGTCCGGATCGAGGAGACCGGGAAGGACCGGGTCCTCGTCACGGGCGGCAGGGGCCGGCCGCGGACGGACACCCTCAAGGTCTCCATCGGCTACCGGGACGGTTACATGGGCGAGGGGCAGATCAGCTACGGGGGACCCGGGGCCGAGGCCCGGGGACGCCTGGCCCTCGAGATCGTCATGGCGCGCCTGAGACAGACGGGCATCGCCTTCGCAGACCTCCGCGGGGACCTCATCGGCGTCTCCGCCCTCCACGGCGGGCGCCTGGCCGCGGGGCACGACCCCTACGAGGTCCGGCTGCGGGTGGCGGCACGCGCGCGGACCCTCAAGGACGCCGCGCGCGTCGGGAACGAGGTGGAGGCCCTTTACACCAACGGCCCGGCGGGCGGCGCCGGCGCCGTGAAGGCCGTCCGGGAGGTGCTGTCCGTGGCCTCGACCCTGATCCCACGCGCCTTGGCGCCCGGTGTCGTCCACTACGAGGAGGTGCGGTGAAACTGCGGGAGATCGCCCACGCCCGGGCGGGGGACAAGGGCGACACGGTCAACATCGCCCTCATCGCCTACGACGGGGCCCACTACCCCCTCCTGGAGCGTCACGTGACGGCCGCGCGGGTGAAGGAGTTCTTCGCCGACATCGTCCGGGGGGAGGTGGTCCGCTATACCCTGCCTAACCTCGGCGCCCTCAACTTCGTCATGCACGGGGCCCTCGGCGGCGGCGTGACGCGCACCACCGCCCTGGACATCCACGGCAAGTCCCTGAGCTCCGCCATCCTCGAGATGGAGATCCCCGAGACATAGGACCGCCTCCGAGGTGACGGTCACGTCGTCGTGCCCCTGGGCGGCCCCGGGCCCGGCGCCGGGGGACAGAGATGTCGGGACCCCCATCCGGGTCGGAAAGGCACTGGGAAGGGGGAAGGATAGTCGGCGGGGAAAATTTTTGTCCTTCGCAAATATCTCAATAATTTCGAATAGTTAACCTATGCCGGGGCTCCGGCGTCCCTTTTTGCCCCCACTAAGATCTAATAATATACCCGCATAAGTATCTTAAGAGGGGCCGTTTTTCGCCCCGGAGAAACGGGCGAGAAAGACGCCTGCCACCACGAAAAGGCCCCCCGCGGCCTCGGCGTCATGTGGTGGTTTTGCCCGGTGCGCCAGGTAAATAGCTGATATTGTTGATGGATTGTTTTGGGAAGGCCGGGGCGGTCCCTCCGCCCCCGTATCCCCGGCGTTTGCGGGGGCCGTCCTCGGCCCCGGGTAAGGGGCGGGCCTACTTGTCCCCCGGTCTCCTCATGGCGAGGCCGACGGCCACGGCGGCGGCGGGACCCTGCTGCATGACCGCCTCCGGGTCGATGTTCTTCCCCTTCAGGGCGATCTTCTTGAAGGGATCGACGAGGGTCGTCGGGATCCGGAGGCGGGCGGAGAGATCGTCCCCGAGACCCGGTATCAAGGCGCCCCCCCCGGCCAGGAGGACCTCCTTGATGTCCATGTCCCCGTAGGTGGAGCGGAAATAGTCGATGGAACGGTCGATCTCGGAGCAGACGGGGTCGGCGAAGCCCACGAGGGAGTAGCGGAAACTCTGCCTGGCCATCTCGTCGCCCTCGATCCCGAAGATCTTCATCCGTTCCGCCTCCTCGAAGGAAACGCCGTAGGAGGACTGGATCTGCTCCGTCACCACGTCGCCCCCCATCCCGAAGTCCCGGGTGAAGATGGAGCCGCCGCCCTTCATGACGTTGATGTTGGTGATGCTCGCCCCGATGTTGACGACGGCGACGACGTCCTCCTCGGAGAACTCGTAATTCCGCTCGTACATGGTCTCCAGGGCGAAGGTATCCACGTCCACGACCACCACCGTCAGGCCCGCCGCCGCGATGGCCTCGACGTAGGCGTCGACGATGTCGCGCTTGGCCGCCACGATCATGACGTCGTTCTGGTTGGGGTTGTCCCCGCTGCGGCCCAGGACCTGGAAATCGAAGTAGATCTCGTCCATGGAGTCGAAGGGGAGGTACTTGCCCGCCTCGTCGCGGATCAGCTCCCTGAGCTCCCCCTCCTCCTGCCGCGCGGGGAACTGGGCCTTCTTGACGATGACGGAGTGGCCCGAGAGGGAGGTCACGACCCCCTTCTTCTGACAACCCGAGCCCTTGAAGAGGTCCTTGATCGCCTCCGCCAGGCCGTCGATATCCGTCACCACCCCCTCCACGATCACGCCCCGCTTGAGGGGGACATGGAGGAAGCGGTTGAGGACGAAGCCCTCCTTCGTCTCCAGGATCTCGGCCAGTTTCAGGGAGCTGGAACCGATGTCGAGGCCCACCACCTCTTTGCGCCCCGAAATGAGATTCTTGAGGTCGAACTTGGACAGGAAGGAGAGATCGAGGGCGGCGAAGGCCTTCTTCTTGGGGGGAGGGGGCGCCTTCTCGCCCCCGCCCGGGGGGGTCTTTTCCGAAGGGGCTTTCCTGCGGGTGAGGAGATCCTTGATGGCCATCGGCGTCGCCCTTTCTACCGGACAAACCGGTAAACGATGTCCCCTTTCTTGACCAGGCCCAGCTCGTTCCTGGCCACCTTCTCCACGGCCGCCAGGTCCTCCCTCAGGAGCCGGGCCGTCCGGCGGAGTTCCTCGTTCTCCCTCCGGAGTTCCTCGTTGGCCCTCTTGACGGCCGTCAGCTTGTCGCGCAGGGCGTAGTTGTCCCTCAAACCCCTCTCGCCGAAGACGGTCCCCGTCAGCACGATCAGCACCACGACCAGGAGGATCCTACCGATCTTCACCGCCCACCACTTCCCTTGTTATGTCATGGCGGTAACACAAAAAACCCCGTGCCGCAAGGGGCAAACACCCCCCCGTCCCTCAAGGTGTCGGGCCGGGAAGGGGCATCTGGGGCTCCCCCAGGACAAACTTCCCCTCCTCGATCCATTCCTTGAGGAGATGGGCGATCTCACGGGCCTTGTAGTAACTCGACAGGGGCGCCGTGTAGATCTTCTTCCCGTTGAGGACGATCTGCCCGCTCCTGAGCTCCTTGTAGCTCACCTCCCCCAGGCTCCGCGCGGTGCCCTTGGGATAGTCCATACCGTAATCGTAGATCTGGGTGTAGATGTCCTCGTCCTTCACGGCGGTGTAGCGGGCCATCTCCTCGTCGAGGATGGGTATGGGGATCCCCACCCCCACGTAGAGGGAGACGCCGTAACCGAGCATGCTGGCCCCCACCAGCCACTGGGGGGACATCTCCTTGAGGTTGCCGATGAGGGCCAGGGTGCCCGCCCCCTCCCGGGGCACACCGTTCTTGCCCCTCTTGACGTTGGGGTTGTGCTGCGTCCCCGGCCAGGCCACGAAACCCTGGGCCCCGCCGAGGAAGACCCTCGTGCCCACGCCGATGGTCCGGTAATAGGGGTCGTTGAAGAGGGGGCTCAGCTGGCCGGAGGTGGCGTAGTTGGCGTTGCCCATCCGCGGCCTCAGCATGCCCATGTAGGTGTAGATGGTCTTGTCGGACATGTTCACGGCGCAGCTGTAGTTCTGGTAGCAGTTCCTGGGGTTGAAGAGGACGGCGTCGCGCAGGTCCTGGATGGTGATGTTCTTCTCCACCTTGCGGGCGGGGTAGCAGTCCGTCCCGTAGCCCTCCGCCCGGAGGCGGATGACGTTGCCCGCCACGAGGTCCTCGATGACGTGGCCGCCGCCGTAGTTGAACTCCCCGGGATAGACGCTGTTGAGGGGATCCCCCTCGGCGACCTCCGTGGCCCCGATGTAACAGTCCACGGCCGCGAGGCCCGCGTAGGCGGGGACGTCGTTCAGCCAGACGCGGTGGGCCTTGATCCGGGGGGAGGAGTGTCCGAAGTTGATGAAGGCGCCGGAGGAACACATGGGGCTGAAGGTCCCCGTCGTCACCACGTCGACGCGCCGGGCGGCCTCCACCTCGCCGTGTCGCTCCACGATGTCGATCATCTCCTCCGCCGTGACGACCACCGCCTTGCCCTGGCGGATCCGCTCGTTGATCTCGGCGTAACTCTTGTGGACCTTGTGTCTCTTCATGATCTCACCCCTGCCAATCCGTGGATCCGAAGCCCCCGTCACCCCGCGGGGAGCCGGGCAGTTCCGCCACGGGGTCCCACTGGACCCGCCATGCCCTCTGGACGACCAACTGGGCCACCCTCTCGCCCCGGCGGACCGTGAAGGGACGGGGGCCGAAATTGACGAGGACGACCTTGATCTCCCCCCGGTAGTCGGCGTCCACCGTGCCGGGGGCGTTGAGGATCCCGACACCCTCTCTTGCCGCCAGGCCGCTGCGGGGCCTGACCTGGCCCTCGAAACCCTCGGGGAGGGCGACGGCGATCCCCGTGGGGATGACGCGCCACTCCCCCGGGGGTATCACGACCTCCCCGGCCACGGCGGCACGCAGGTCCATCCCCGCCGCCTGGGGCGTCAGGTAGCGGGGTAGATCCAGGTCCTCGTGGCCCGGCAGTCTCTTGACCTTCACCCGGAGGGGTCCCGGCACGTCGTTTCCCACCCCCTAAACGCTCAGGATGTGGAGGGTCAGCTCCTGCTCCGTCACGGGTCCCAGGGCGGAGACGGAGATGACGCCGGGGTCGAACATCCTCGCCGCCAGGTCCCGGACCCCGTCGGCCGTCACGGCGTCGATCCCCGCGATGACCTCCTCCGTGGGGACCTGGCGCCCGAAACAGATCTCGTTCTTCGCCAGGCGGGTCATGCGGTTGTCCGTGCTCTCCATGCCCAAGAGGAGATGGCCCTTGATCAATTCCTTGGCCGCCGCCAGCTCCCGCTCCCCCAGGGGCTCATGGGTCATGCGGCGCATCTCGTCGAGGATCAGGCCGAGGACCTCCCGGCACTGCCCCCTGCCCACGCCCACGTAGACGCCGAAGAGACCCGCCTCCAGGTAGGGGACGATGAAGGAATGGACATCGTAGGCCAGGCCCCGCCGCTCCCTGATCTCCTGGAAGAGGCGGGAACTCATGCTGCCCCCGAGGACGGAGTTGAGGACGAAACCGGCGTAGCGGTCCTCGTCCACCGCCGAGGGGGCCAGGGTCCCCACGATCATGTGGATCTGTTCCAGGTCCTTCTCCAGGGCCCGGACCCGCGGCGCGGGCCGCGCCGCCTCCCTCTTCACCTCGGCGCCGCCCCCGTTCAAAGAGGCGAAGGCCTCCTGGGCCAGGGCCGCAAAGGTCTCGTGGCGCAGACGGCCCGCCGCCGCCAGGACCGTGTTCGCCCCGTGGTAGTGGCGCCTGAAGAAGGAGACGAGGCCCTCGCGCGTTAGGGCCTCGATGTTGTGACGCCGGCCGAGGACGGGCAGGCCCAGGCAGTGGCCGTCCCAGAAGGCCGCCTCGAAGAGGTCGTGGATGTAGTCGTCCGGGGCGTCCTCGAGCATGCTGATCTCCTGGAGGATGACCTGCTTCTCCTTCTCCATCTCCGCCGGGTCGAAGCGGGAGTGGAGAAAGATATCGCCGAGGAGATCGACGGCCGTCGGCAGGTGGTAATCGGGGACCTTGACGAAAAAGGAGGTCAGCTCCTTGCCCGTGTAGGCGTTCATCACGCCCCCCACGGAATCGATGGCCGAGGCGATGTCGAAGGCCGACCGCCTCTCGGTCCCCTTGAAGAGCATGTGTTCGAGGAAATGGGCGGTGCCGTTGGTCTCCTCGCTCTCGCAGCACGACCCCGCCTTGACCCAGATGCCGATGGACACGGACCGGACGTGGTCCAACTCCTCCGTGACCACCCTCAGGCCGCTGGCCAGGGTGACGGTCTCAATCATTGCCCTCCAGGGCCTCCCGACGGCTCAGCCTGATCTTGCCCTGCTTGTCGATCTCCAGGACCTTCACCATCACCTCGTCACCCTCGTTGAGGACGTCCGTCACCTTGTTGACCCGCTTCTTGGAGAGCTGGGAGATGTGGACGAGACCCTCCGTCCCGGGGAGGATCTCGACGAAGGCGCCGAAATCGACGACCTTCTTGACCGTCCCCTTGTAGATCTTGCCGATCTCCGCCTCCTCCGTGAGCCACCTCACCATGGCCACGGCCCGGGCCGCCGCCTCGGCGTCGCTGGAGGCGATGGTCACCGTCCCGTCGTCTTCGACGTCGATGGTGACGCCCGTCTCGCTGATGATCTGACGGATGTTCTTCCCGCCCGATCCGATGACGTCCCTCACCCTCTCGGGCTTGACCTTGATGGTCGTGATCCGCGGGGCGTAGACGGAGATGTCGGGCCGCGGCTCGCTGATGGTCTCCCGGAGGCGGTCGATGATGAACAGCCGCCCGCGGCGGGCCTGATCGAGGGCCCGGGCCAGGATGTCGGCCGTGAGGCCGTCGATCTTGATATCCATCTGCATGGCCGTGATGCCCTTCTTGGTGCCGCAGACCTTGAAATCCATGTCCCCCGCGTGGTCCTCGTCGCCGAGGATGTCGGAGAGGATCACGACGTCGTCGCCCTCCTTGAGGAGGCCCATGGCGATGCCGGCCACCGTGTCCTTCACGGGGACGCCCCCGTCCATGAGGGAGAGGCTGCCGCCGCAGACCGTCGCCATGGACGACGAGCCGTTGGAGGAAAGGATCTCCGAGACGATGCGGATGGTGTAGGGGAACCGTTCCTGGGACGGGAGGACGGGCAGGAGGGCCCGGCGGGCCAGGTTGCCGTGGCCGATCTCCCTCCGTCCCGGGCTCCTGAGGGGTCTGGCCTCACCGACACAGTAGGGGGGGAAGTTGTAGTGGAGGATGAAGGAACGCATCTCCTCCCCCGTGATGAAGTCTATCCGCTGCTCGTCCGAGGAGGTCCCCAGGGTCAGGGCGACCATGGCCTGGGTCTCCCCCCTCGTGAAGAGGGCCGAACCGTGGGCCCGGGGCAGGAGCCCCACCTCGCAGCTGATGGGCCGGATCTCGTCCGGCGCCCGGCCGTCGCACCTCTTCCCCTCTTTGAGGATCATCTCCCGCAGGGTCTTCCTCTCCAGCTGCTCGAAGATCCCCGCCACCGCCGAGGCCCGCGACGGGTCCTCCGCGGCGAACTCCTGGAGGGTCCGGCGGCGCAGGTCGTCGAGGGCGGCGTAGCGCTCCCTCTTCCCCGGCGTGGAATAGGCGGCCTTGAGGCCTTCCAGGGCGAAACGGCTCACCGCCGCCAGGAGGTCCTCGTCGACGGCCGGCGCCGCCACGGGCCTCTTCTCCTTTCCCACGGCGGCGCGGAGGCGGTCCTGCAGGGCGATGACGGGACGGAGGTGTTCCAGGCCGAACTCGATGGCCCCCAGGATCTGCTCCTCCGAGGCCTCCTTCGCCTCCCCCTCCACCATGACCAGATTGACGCCGAACTCCTCGCCCTCCTTCGTGGGCGGGACCTTCCGCCCCGTGAGGAAGATGTTGATCTCCCCCTCCTCCTGCTCGTCGAGGGAGGGGTTCGCTATGTACCGGCCCTCGAGGAGGCCGACCCGGATGCCCGCGATGGGGCCGTGGAAGGGGATGTCGGATATCCCCAGGGCCGCCGAGGCCCCCAGCATGGCCGCCACGCCCGGGTCGTTGTCGTTGTCCACGGACAGGACCGTGGCGATCACCTGGGTCTCGAAGTGATAACCCTTGGGGATGAGGGGGCGGATGGACCGGTCGATGAGGCGGGAGGTCAGGATCTCCCGCTCGTTGGGACGCCCCTCCCGCTTGAAGAACCCGCCGGGGATCTTACCCGCCGCGAAGGTCATCTCCTGATAATCGACGGTGAGGGGCAGAAAATCGAGCCCCTCCCGGGCGGTCTTCAGGGAGACGGCCGTGACGAGGACCACCGTGTCCCCATAGCGGACAAAAACGGCGCCGTCGGCCTGACCCGCCATGTAGGAGGTCTTCAGGGTCACCTCCCGGCCTGCAAAATCACAAGAATGTACGTTGTTACTCATAGGTTTTTCCTTATACCTTTCTGCTCTCGACGGGCAGAGACACGCCTCCCCGGGTCACCGCCCGGATCGGGACGTCTCTGCCGCAATTAATCCTTGCCGCCATGGGCGCAGGGAAATCTCTCCCGGGCCTTCACTTCCTCAGGCCGAGGCGGTTGATGATGGATCGGTACCGCTCGATATCCTTCTTCTTCAGATAGTCGAGGAGACGGCGCCTCTGGCTGACCAGCTTCAGCAATCCCCGCCGGGAATGGTGGTCCTTCTTGTGCATCTTGAAATGCTCCGTCAGGTACTCGATCCTGGCGCTCAACAGGGCGATCTGGACCTCCGGCGACCCCGTGTCCGTTTCGTGGAGCCGGTAACCGGAGATGATCCCTTTCCTCTTCTCTGCATCCAACACGACCTTATTCCTCCTATCTCTATATCCTTTTCCAATGATGGGTTATGTTCGCAAGGAAAATCAGGGGTCCTTGAAGACCCTCAACAAACGGAAACCGCAGGCCCCCGGGGTCCGCCCGTCCGCGCCTCCCCTCCCCTCCAGGGCGGCGACGGCGGCCAAATGGCCGGTCGGAGTGAGGAATTTTACCATATCCCCCTCGGCAAATAAAGGGTGATCACGGTCCCCCAGGATCTCCGCCCGGGGGGCGATGCCCCTGCGGATCCCCTCCGCCGCCCCCTCGTCGAGGTACAGGGAAGGGACGTGGGAGAGGGCCTCGGCCATGGGGATCACCCCCGCCCGCAGGGCCTCCCGGTCTTCCGGCCTCACGGCCCTCGTCTCGTCGAAGGGGCCGCTGGCCGTCCGGCGCAGGGCGTACAGACAGGCCCCGCACCCCAGCATCCCTCCCGCCTCGGCGCAGAGGGAACGGACGTACGTGCCGGCGGAACAGGTGACGGAAAAGGTGACGTGGGGCGGCTTCACCTCCTCCACCTCGAGGGAGAAGATCTCCACCTCCCTCGGGGGGGCCTCGACGGCTACACCCTTCCTCGCCCAACTGTAGAGGGCCCGGCCGCGGTGCTTGACCGCCGAGTACAGGGGCGGCCGCTGGCTGATCCGCCCCCGGAAACGGGCCAGGACCTGCCGCACCTCCTCCTCCCGGACCCGCGCCTCCGCCGTCCTCACGACCCGCCCCTCGATGTCGAGGGTGTCCGTCTCGACGCCCAAGAGCATCGTCGCCCGGTAGGTCTTGGCCTGGCCGGAGAGGAAGGGCGACAGCTTCGTCCCCTCGTCGAGGCAGACGACGAGGACCCCCGTCGCCAGGGGATCCAGGGTCCCCACGTGACCCGCCTTCCGCACCTCCAGGGCCCTCTTGACCATCGTCACGACGTCATGGGAGGTGAGACCGGCGGGTTTGTCCACCACGACCACACCGTTCATCGGGCGATGATCTTCCCTATCTCTTCCATCAGCCTCCGCCGGACCTCGGCGAAACCGCCCCCGATCCGGCAGGCCGCCGCGTTCATGTGACCGCCTCCCCCGAACGCCCGGGCCACCCGCTCGACGTTGTAGGCGTTCTTGGAACGGAGGCTGACCTTGAAGACCCCGTCCGGCATCTCCGTGAAAAGGACGGACACGACCACCCCCTTCACGGACCGGGGGATGTCGACGAACCCCTCCGTGTGCTCGGCCAGGGCCTGGGTCTCGGCGAAGTCCCTCTGGAGCACCACCAGGTAGCCGACCCGCCCGTCCCTCTCGAAGGTGAGGCTCTGGATGGCCCGGGCGAGGAGGCGGACCTTGGCGGGGGGGTTGTCCTCATAGACGTGCTGGGAGATCCCCTGGGGGTCCGCCCCGTGCTCCACGAGGCGGCCGGCGGCGACGAGGGCCTCGGGGGTGGTGTTGCTGTAGCGAAACCCGCCCGTGTCGGTGAGGATGGCCGTGTAGAGGGCCGTGGCGATCTCGCCCGTCACGGGGGCCCCCAGGGCCTCGATGAGTCTCAGGACGAGTTCGCCCGTGGAACTCGCCCGGGGGTCCACGAGGGCGAGGGGGGTGAAACCGCCGTTGCTCACGTGGTGATCGATGTTGATGAGGGGTCTGACGGCGGCGATGCGGGCCGCCTGGGAGCCCACACGGTCCAGTTCGCTGCAGTCCAGGACGAAGGCGGCGTCGAAACCGTCCAGGGGGGGAAGGTCCCTGACGATCCTCTCCGCCCCGGGGAGGAAGGCGTAATTGCCGGGGGTCGGGTCCTCGTTGTAGATGGAGGCCTCCTTCCCCATATCCCTCAGGAGATGAAAGAGGGCCAGTTCCGAGCCCAGGGCGTCGCCGTCGAGCTTCAGATGGGAGGTGATGAGAAACCTCCTTTTGTTTTTTATGGCCTCAATGATCTCCTTCATCCCTTTCCCTTTCCTGGGCCTGCAATTCCGTGATGATGCGGTCTATGCGGCTGCCGTACGCGAAGGACCCGTCCACGACGAAGACGATCTCCGGCACGTACCGGAGCCGGAGGCGGCGGCCCAACTCGCGGCGCAGGAAACCCGTCGCCCCCCGGAGGGCCGACTCCGTCTCGGGCCGGCATGTCTCCTGGCCCATTTCCACGAAGTAGATCTTCGCGTGGCGCAGGTCTTCGCTCACCTTCACGCCCGTGACGGTGACCATGGAAACCCGGACGTCCCCCATCTCCCGATGGAGGATCTCCGCCATCTCTTCCCGGATGCGGTCTGCGACCCTATCGGCCCTCTTGAAGGTCGTCATAGGCCTCGTCACCGTACTTTCCCGCCATGTAGCGTCCCGCCTCGCCCGTGACGTCTCCGCCCAGGGCCCCCGTGAGATTGACGATCTCCCGGTGGGCGACCATGACCTCCGCCAGGTGGAGGTCCTCGATGAACCTGAAGACGTGATCCATCTTGGCATCGATCAGGCGGCGGTCGTTACCCACGAGGGAGAAACCGACCTCGGCCTTCCCCCAGAGGTCCTGGTCCCCCACCTCGGCGATGGAGATGTTGAACTCGTTCTGCGTCCTCTTCAGGATCTTCCTGAGGACACCCCTCTTCTCCTTGAGGGACCTCACCTCGGGGATCAAGAGGACGACGATGCCGTGCCCTACCACCATCGGTCACCGCCTAGTCTCACTGGAGCTTCCTCTCCACCCTTTCCTTCACGTACGCCTCGATGACGTCCCCCTCGCGGATATCGTTGAAATTCTCGATCCCGATACCGCACTCGAAACCGGCGGCCACCTCCCGCACGTCGTCCTTGAGGCGCTTGAGGGAGGCGATGCGCCCGTCGTGGACCACCACGCCGTCGCGGACGAGCTTCAGGTTCGCCCCCCGGGGGATCTTGCCGTCCGTGACATAGCAGCCGGCCACGGTCCCCACCTTCGGGACCCTGAAGAGCTGTCTCACCTCCGCCCGGCCCTGGACCACCTCTTTGTACTCCGGCTCGAGGAGACCCTCCATGGCCGCCTTCACGTCGGCGACGACGTTGTAGATGATATCGTAGAGCTTGATCTCCACCCCCTCCTGCTGGGCCAGTTCCACGACCCGCCCCTCGGGGCGGACGTTGAAACCGATGATGATGGCGTTGGCGGACGAGGCCAGCATGACGTCCGTCTCCGTCACCGTCCCCGTGGAGCTGTGGATGATCTTGAGGCGGACGTCGGAGGTGCTGAGCTTGTTCAGGGCCTCCGTGATGGCCTCGATGGAACCCTGGACGTCACCCTTGATGATGACGTTGAAGTCCTTGACCCCCTCCTTGATCCGGGCGTAGAGCTGCTCGAGGGTGATCTTGGAGGTGGCGGACAGCTCCTTCTCCCTCTCCTTCCTCACCCAGTAATCGGCGATGTTCCTCGCCTTTTTCTCGTCCTCGACGGCCAGGAACTCGGCGCTGACCTGGGGCACCCGGGAGAAACCGATGACCTCCACGGGCATGGACGGTCCCGCCGTTTTGACCCTCCGGCCCTTGTCGTCGATCATGGCCCGCACCCGGCCGTATTCCGTCTTGCAGACAAAGGTGTCCCCCTCCTTGAGGGTCCCCTCCTGGATGAGGACCGTCGCCACGGGGCCCCTGCCCTTGTCGAGCTTGGCCTCGATCACCACCCCCCGGGCGGGGCGGTCGGGATCGGCCTTCAGCTCCAAGACGTCGGCCTGGAGGAGGATCAGCTCGAGGAGCTCCTCGATGTTGATCTTCTGCTTCGCCGAGACCTCGCAGAATATCGTGTCGCCCCCCCATTCCTCGGGGACGAGGTTGTATTCCGTCAGGGCCTGCTTGATCCGCTCGGGGTCGGCGTTCGGCTTGTCGATCTTGTTGATCGCCACCATGATGGGCACCCCCGCCGCCCGGGCGTGGTTTATGGCCTCCACGGTCTGGTCCATGACCCCGTCGTCGGCGGCGACGACGAGGACGACGATGTCCGTCACCTGGGCACCCCGGGCCCGCATGGCCGTGAAGGCCTCATGACCGGGCGTGTCCAGAAAGACGATGTCCCGCTCGTTGATCCGTACGTGGTAGGCCCCGATGGCCTGGGTGATGCCCCCCGCCTCGCCGTCTATGACGTTGGTCCGGCGGATGGCGTCGAGGAGGGAGGTCTTGCCGTGATCGACGTGACCCATGACGGTCACGACGGGGGCCCGGGGACGGAGGTTGCGCGGGGCCGTGTCGGCCTGGAGGAGGGTCTCTTCCAGCTCGAAGTCCGCCTGCTCCACCTGATAGCCGAAATCGGCGGCGATGAGGCTCGCCGTGTCGTAGTCCACGGACTGGTTGATGGTGACCATGAGACCCAGGCCCATGAGCTTGTTGATGACCTCGCCGGCCTTCACCCCCATCTTCTTCGCCAGGTCGCCGACCGTGATGGTCTCACCCACCTTTATCCGGCGCTTGATCGCCTTGGGGGTGGTGATGAGGGTCTTGAGCATCTTGGCGGCCTTCTTCTCCTCCCGCCACCGGGAAGGCCTGTCCTCCCGCTCCAGGTCCTCGATCCGGTCCTTCTTCTCGAGGACCTTCTTTACCAGCAGCTTCTTCTTCGCCGGGCCGGGCTCGGCGATGACGACCTCGACGGGTTTCTTCCCCTTGCGTTTCTCCCTCTCGATCTCCCAGCGGGTAGGTTTCTTGGCCGGGGCGGGGGTCACCTCCTTTACCACCTTCAGCTCCGGCGCCTTGGGGGGGCGCTTCGGGGCCGTCACGGGCGCCTCGGCGGCGACCTTCGCCACCGTCTCCTTCCGGGCCGGCGGGGGGGTGACCTCCACGGCCGGCGGGGTGGGGACCTTCTCCTTTGCCGGTTCCTTCTCCCTCACGGGCTCCGGGCCGGCGGCGGTCTCCTCCCGCCGGGGGGGCGCCGCCGGGGGCGGGACCTTCTTTTCCGGCAAGGGCGGCGTCGGTACGATCTTCAATACGGGCTCGATCAGTTTCTGCCGCACGGGCGGCGGGGGTTCCTGGGGGGCGGGTCTGGGAGTCGGCGCGGCCCCCTTGACCGGCGGCGGTGCCTCGGGCACGGCCTTTTTCACCGGCGGCGGCGTTACGGGAGGCTCCGGGACCTTGACCTCGGCCGGCGGCTCTTCCTCGGCCGGCGGCGCGGGGGCCGCCTCCGCGGGGGCCGTCTGGGCCCCGGCGGGTGCCGCCTGTTCTTCGGCGACGCGTACGGCCCGCCGGCGGATCACCGTCGCCTTGACCCTCTTCTCGACGAGCTCGTGGGGCTGGGAGGCCAGGAATTCCCTCTTCACCCTCTCCACCTCGCTGTCCTCGAGGGTACTGGAGTGGGTCTTCACGACGATCCCCATGCCCGCCAAACGGGCGATGAGTTCCTTGTTGTCGATCCCCAGCTCCTTCGCCAGTTCATAGACCCTTTTCTTCGCCGACATGACCGACCTCCCGACCTCCACGGGGCCTCACGACACCCTTTTGCTGTTTTCATCCGCCGTCAATACCGCCGCAGCGGCTATCCAAGCCTCGATCCTGTCCTCCTCGGCGCCCGTGATGTCCGCCAGCACCTCCTTCTGCGTCGCCGCCACCTGGGCCGGGTCTTTGATGCCGCCCTTGACGAGGATCTCGGCGTCTTCCTCCGTCATCCCGGGGATCTTCATGAGGGCCGCCCGGGCGTCCTCTTCCTCCTTCGTGGCCGACTCGCCCTTCACGTCGATCTTCCAACCCGTCAGCCGCACGGCGAGCTGGACGTTCAGGCCGTTCTTCCCGATGGCGAGGGAGAGCTGGTCGTCGGGGACGATCACCTCCATCGCCCTACTCTCCTCGTCGATCAACACCCGGTCGACCTTGGCGGGGGAAAGGGCGGCACAGACATACTTGGCGGGATCTTCGCTATAGGGGACGACATCGATCTTCTCCCCCCGCAGCTCCTGGACGACCCCCTGGACCCGCGATCCCCTCATGCCGACGCAGGCCCCCACGGGATCGATGTCCCGGTCCTTGCTGCGGACGGCGATCTTGGCCCTCTTACCCGGTTCCCTGGCCACGCTGACGATCTCGATGAGCCCCTCCGATATCTCGGGGACCTCCATCTCAAACAGGGCCTTGAGAAACCCCGGATGGGTGCGGGACAGAAGTATCTGGGGCCCCTTGGCGGTCTTGTCCTTCACGTCGAAGATGAAGGCCCTGATCCTTTCGCCCCTCCTGTAACCCTCCCGATGGATCTGCTCCGCCGCGGGGATGACCCCCTCGGCCCGGCCCAGGTTGACGACGATGTTCCCCCCCTCGAACCGCTGGATGAAACCGCTCACCAACGTCCCCTTCCTGTCCTTGTACTCCTCGTAGACCGTGTCCCGTTCCGCGTCCTTGACCTTTTGGATGATGATCTGCTTGGCCGCCTGGACGGCGATCCTCCCGAAGGTGCTGGTGTCCACCTTGATCCCGAGCTCGTCCCCCGGCTCGGCCTCCTCGTCCAACTCGCGGGCCTCGGCGAGGGAGATCTGCACCTCCGGATCCGTCACCTTGACCTCCACCGTCTTGAACTGAAAGACCTCGATCTCCCCGAGCTCGTCGTTATAGTGGGCCTCGATCTCCACCCTGGGACCCAGCTTCTGCCGCGCCGCCCTCAGCATGGCCGCCTCGAGGGCCTCAATGATCACCGCCCGGTCGATCCCCCGATCCTTACCCAGTTGGTCAATCAGTCTCTTGAGTTCCGGAAACATTGACAAACCCTCCCCTATTCCTTCGCGCGGCCCGGGAAGGCGGGGTTTCTCTTACCTCCGGGCCGATGTCGCGGCGATTTCCTCTCGGGTTCCCCCTCGCCGACGTATTCAAGGTTGGCCTTCAGGACCGCCTCGCGGGGGACCTCGTAAGTCCTGTCCCCCACCTGGAGGACCAGGACCATCCCGTCCCCCCCGCTCCGGTAGTCCCTCAATTCCCCACAGAAGTTCCTGGCGCCACCAATGGGCCTGTCCGTCTTCACCCGGACCCTCCGGCCCCGAAAGCGGAGGAAATCCTTATCCCTCGCCAGGGGCCTCTCCAGGCCGGGGGAGGACACCTCCAGGGTATAGGGCCCGGGGGGCAGGTCATGGACGTCGAGGATGTCGCCCACCAGGTCGCTGACGGCGCAACAGTCGTCGAGATCCACTCCCCCTTCCTCCCGGTCGATATAGAGCCTCACGAGCCAGCGGGTCTTCATCCTGAGACATTCCACCAGGATGAGCTCCATCCCCTGGGCCTCCACGACGGGGGCCAGGAGGGCCCCGATCTCTTCTTGGTAACCCTTCACCCCACCTCCCGAAACCCTGCCGGGAAAAAAAAAGTGGGCGGCAGCCCACTTCCTCAGAAACCAGCCCTGACTCGCCCCTGAGCCGTAGCACACGGACAGGGGATTTGCAAGGGGAAATTAGCCTCTACCAGGCAAAAAATGGAGCGGGCGATGGGAATCGAACCCACGACGTCCAGCTTGGGAAGCTGGCATTCTACCGCTGAATTACGCCCGCCCGAAAGCCAAGCTCACGGCCGGATCATATTCAAGCGGGTCTTTTTGTCAAGGTATTTTTCGCCTCCCGGCGCACCCTGACGGCCGCGGCGTGGCCCTCAAGACCCTCGAGGACGGCGAACCTCTCCGCGTCGGGGCCGTGGCGCTCGAAAGAAGCCTCGGAGAAGGACAGGACGCTGATCCTCTTGACGAAGTCGTAGACCCCCAGGGCGGAGAAAAAGCGGGCCGTCCCCGAGGTGGGGAGGATGTGGTTGGGCCCGGCGAGATAGTCACCCAAGGTCTCGGGTGTGTAGGGCCCCAAAAAGACGGCCCCGGCGTTCCTCACGGCGGGCAGGAGGGCCTCCGGCGCGGCGGTTTGCAGCTCCAGGTGTTCCGGGGCGAAGCGATTCGCCAGCTCCACGGCCTCCCTCAGGTCCCGGGTGACGATGACGGCCCCGTAGCTCGCCAGGGAACGGTGGGCGATCTCCCTTCTGGCCATCACACCCAGGAGCCTCTCCACCTCCCCCATGACCGCCCGTCCGTAAGACTCGTCGGGGGTCAGGAGAACGGCGCTGGCCCGCTCGTCGTGTTCCGCCTGGGCCAGGAGATCGGCCGCCGCGAAGACGGGCGGCACCGTCCCGTCACCGATGACGAGGACCTCGCTGGGCCCGGCGACCATGTCGATGGCCGCATGGCCGAAGACGGCCTTTTTCGCCGCCGCCACGTAGGCGTTCCCCGGCCCCACGATCTTGTCCACCCGGGGCACCGATTCCGTCCCGAAGGCCATGGCCGCGACGGCCTGGGCGCCCCCGACCTTGTAAATCCCGTCCACGCCCGCGATCCGGGCCGCCGCCGCCACCAGGGGGTTGAGGCGTCCCTCCCTCAGGGGGGAACAGAGGATGACCTCCCCCACGCCGGCCACCCGGGCCGGGATGGCGGCCATGAGGACCGTCGAGGGGTAGGCGGCGAGGCCGCCGGGCGTGTAGACGCCCACCCGTCCCAGGGGGACGGTGATCTGGCCGAGGATCGTCCCCCCGCCTTCGTCCTCCATCCACCCGCCGGGGACCTGGCGGCGGTGGAAGGCCTCGATGCGACGGGCCGCCCTCTCGAGGAGCGAACGATCCCCCTCCGGCACCTCCGCCGCCGCCTCTTCGATCTCGTCGTCCGTGCAGCGGACGGCCCCGGGCGTCATCTCAACGCCGTCGAAACGGCGGGTGTAGTGGAAGAGGGCCTCGTCGCCCCGGGAGGCCACGGCCCCGACGATCTCCTCCACCAGGCGCCACACCTCGGGGCTGAAGACCTCCCCCCTCTCCAGCAAACCCCGGAAAGAGGCCTCGAAGTTCTCGTCCGTCGTCTTGATGAACCTCAACCTTTGACCCTCTCCATCCTCGCCCCCAGGGCGGCGAATTTCTTCTCGATCTTCTCGTACCCCCGATCGAGGTGATAGACCCGCGACAGGACCGTCTTGCCCTCCGCGGCCAAACCGGCGAGGATGAGGCAGGCCGAGGCCCTCAGGTCCGTGGCCATGACGGGCGCCCCCCGCAGGCGAGGAACCCCGCGCACGACGGCGCTGTTGCCCTGGATCACGATATCGGCCCCCATGCGGATGAGCTCGCCGACGTGCATGAACCGGTTCTCGAAAACCGTCTCGGTGATCACGCTCAGGCCGGGACCCACGGCCATCATGGCCATCATCTGGGCCTGGAGGTCCGTGGGGAAACCGGGATAGGGCAGGGTCTTGACGTCGACGCTGACGATCCTCCCGCCGGCGGCCCTGATGGCCTTATCCCGGATCTCGATGGTCATGCCCGCGTCCCGCAGCTTGGCGATGAGGGCGTCGTGGTGGCCCGGGTCGGCGTCGACGACCGTCACGTCCCCGCCCGTGATCCCGGCGGCGATCATGAAGGTGCCCGCCTCGATACGGTCCGGGATGATCTCCCCCTCCGTCGGGTGGAGGGAGGGGCAACCGTCGATGCGGATCACGTCCGTCCCGTCGCCCGTGATCCTCGCCCCCATCCCCCGCAGGACCTCGGCGAGGTTCGACACCTCCGGTTCCCGGGCGGCGTTCTTGAGGAGGGTGGTGCCGTCGGCGAGGCAGGCGGCCATCATGATGTTCTCCGTCCCCGTGACCGTGGGGAGGTCGAAGTAGATGGTGGCGCCTTTCAGACGTGCCGCCTTGGCCTCGATGTAGCCGTCCTTGAGGTTGACCTCGGCGCCCATCTCCTGGAGGGCCCGGATATGGAGGTTCACGGGGCGGGCGCCGATGGCGCAGCCCCCCGGCAGGGAGACCCGGGCCTCACCCGTCCTGGCCAAGAGGGGGCCCAGGACGAGGATCGACGCCCTCATCGTCCTGACGAGATCGTAGGAGGCCTCGATGCCCGTGAGGTCCGTCGCGTCCACCCCGAGGGCCTCGCCCTCCACGAACCGCACCCCCAGGCCCCCGAGGAGTTTCTTGATCGTCCTGATGTCCACCAGGTCCGGGACGCGGCGGAAGAAGTTACAACCGGAGGTCAGAAGGGACGCCGTCAAGATGGGCAGGGCGGCGTTCTTGGCCCCGCTGTTGTGCACCTCCCCCCGCAGGGGGGTGCCGCCCTCGATCACGATCTTGTCCATGCCTCTTTCCTCCTGGCCGCCACGAGTCTCTCCCGGCCGGCGTAATCCCTTTTCAGATAGGACTCCCCAAAGGCGTCCGCCTCCTCGATGAGGGCCAAGACGGCCTCCCCCTGCCCGTCCCCCACCTCCATGACCAGCCAGCCGCCCTGGGCGAGGATTCCCGGGCACTCCCCTATCAGGAGGCGATGGAAGAACGTCCCGTCCCCCGGGGCGCACAGGGCCACGGGGGGCTCGAAATCCCTGACGCCGGGAGGCAGGGACCGGTACTCCTCATCGCCGATGTAGGGCGGGTTCGAGATCACCAAGTCGAACTCCCCCCCCAGACAACTCAGGAGATCGCCCACGACGAAGGAGACCCGCCCCCCCAGACCGGCCGCGGAGGCGTTGCGGCGGGCCAGCTCCACGGCGGGCGGCGAGATGTCCGTGGCCACAACGAAGGCGTCGGGGCGTTCTTTCGCCAAGGCCAGGGCGATGGCGCCGGAACCCGTGCCGACATCCACGATCCGGGGATGGACGGTAGCAGATCGGGACAGGATCTTCAAGGCCTCCTCCACCAGGAGTTCCGTCTCCGGCCTCGGTATGAGCACCCGGGGGTCGACGGACAGGGAAAAGGTCCAGAAGTCCTTGCGCCCGACGATGTAGGCGACGGGCTCCCCCCGGAGGCGCCTCTCCACCCACGACCAAAGGGAAGCCGCCGTGTCCCCGCCGATGGCCTCGTCACCGTGGGCGAAGAGGTAGGCCCTCTCCCTCCCCAGGCGGCGCGCCAGGAGCACCTCCGCGTCGAGGCGCGGGGAAGGCAGACCCGCCCGGGCTAAGGCGGCGGAGGCCTCTTTGAGGAAAAGGCCGATCGTCGTCCCCCCACCGGGAAAGGAAACCAGCGGCCTTTCAACGACGGGGGACATGCGGAGACAATCCGTCTCAGGCGGCGGCGGACTTCAAGGCCTCGGCCTGAAAGTGGGCGATGAGGGCGTCGATCATCGCCTCGATCTCGCCGTCGAGGAACTGGTCCAGGCTGTAGAGGGTGAGACCGATGCGATGGTCCGTCACCCTACCCTGGGGGAAGTTGTAGGTCCTGATGCGTTCGCTCCGGTCGCCGCTGCCCACCTGGCTTTTCCGGGCCTGGGCGATCTCCTCGTTCTGCTTCCTGACCATCCGGTCGAGGAGGCGGGCCCGCAGGACCTTCATCGCCTTGGCCTTGTTCTTCAATTGGGACTTCTCGTCCTGACAGGAGACGACGAGACCCGTGGGCAGATGGGTTATCCTCACGGCGGAATCCGTCGTGTTGACGCTCTGCCCGCCGTGGCCGCTGGAGTGGAAGACGTCGATGCGCAGGTCGTTGGGGTCGATGTTGACCTCCACCTCCTCCGCCTCGGGCAGGATGGCCACCGTTACGGCGGAGGTGTGTATCCTCCCCTGGGACTCCGTCACGGGGACGCGCTGGACGCGGTGCACGCCGCTTTCGAATTTCAAGCGGCTGTATGCTCCCCGGCCCTCGATGGAGGCGATGATCTCCTTGAAACCGCCCACACCCCCCGCCGGTGAGGAGCTGATCACCTCCACCCGCCAGCCCATCTTCTCGGCGTAGCGGGCGTACATGCGAAAGAGATCGCCGGCGAAGAGACCGGCCTCGTCACCCCCCGTCCCGGCGCGGATCTCCAAGAGGACGTTGCGCTCGTCGTTGGGGTCCTTCGGAAGGAGGAGGATCTTGAGCCTCTTTTCGAGGGCGGCGAGGTCGTCCCTGAGTTCGGAGAGCTCCTCCCGGGCCATCTCCTTCAGTTCCTCGTCGTTCTCCCTCAGGATCCTCTGGGTCTCCTCGATCTGCCGCCGGGTCTTCTCGTAGTCCCGGAAGGTATGGACCAGATCCGTCAGGTCGGCGTGCTCCTTGGCGTAACGCTGGTAAACGGCGGGCCTGGAAACCACCTCGGGATCGCCGAGGAGGTTCTCGAGCTCAGCGTAACGATGTTCTATCTCTTTCAGACGCCCGAACATCGGGTATCAACCTCCTTATGAAGGTATGACGGAAATTTCCTATGACCGGACGGACGGACGGAGGGGGTCCCCCTGCCCGCGGCGGCAGGGGGTGGTGAAAGTACGGAAATCCCAGGGGCGGGGGTAAGTAGTCTTCACGCTTCGCCCTTCTTGGCGTATTTCTTCTTGAAACGCTCCACCCTCCCGGCGGTGTCGATGATCTTCTGCTTTCCCGTCATGAAGGGATGACACTGGGAGCAGATCTCGATCTTGATGTCCTGTTTCGTGGACCTCGTCTCGATGACGTTGCCGCAGACGCAGGTGATGGTCGTCTCCTTGTATTCCGGGTGTATGCCTTTCTTCATGGCCAGATTCGCCTCCTACCGAGCCTCGTTTGTAAATCCCCCGCGGGGGAACAGGGGGAGCATTATAGACACAAAAAGGAGAATTTCAAGGGATTTCTGTCCTCATTGGTTCATGGAGTCGAGGAAGATCTGATTGGTCTCCGTCTTCCTGATCTTGTCGATGATGAACTCCATGGCGTCGATGGGGTTCATCTCCTGGAGGAGCCTCCTGAGGATCCACACCCGATTGAGGTTGGCCTTGGGGATGAGGAGCTCCTCCTTCCGCGTGCCGGAACGGATCAGGTCGAAGGCGGGGAAGATGCGCCGGTCGGCGATGCGGCGGTCGAGGTGGAGTTCCATGTTACCCGTGCCCTTGAACTCCTCGAAGATCACCTCGTCCATGCGGCTCCCCGTGTCGATGAGGGCCGTGGAGACGATGGTGAGGCTGCCGCCGTTCTCGATGTTCCGGGCGGCGCCGAAAAACCGCTTCGGCTTGTGGAGGGCGTTGGAGTCCACGCCGCCGGAGAGGACCTTGCCGCTCGGGGGAACGACGGTGTTGTACGCCCGGGCGAGGCGCGTGATGCTGTCGAGGAGGATGACCACATCCCGCTTGTGCTCCACGAGGCGCTTGGCCTTCTCGATCACCATCTCCGCCACCTGGACGTGGCGCGTCGCCGGTTCGTCGAAGGTGGAGGACACCACCTCCCCCTTGACGCTCCGCTGCATGTCCGTCACCTCCTCGGGACGCTCGTCGATGAGGAGGACGATGAGGATGATCTCGGGATGATTGACGGAGATGCTGCGGGCGATGTCCTGGAGCAGCATGGTCTTGCCCGCCCGGGGGGGGGACACGATCAGGGCCCGCTGCCCCTTGCCGATGGGGGTGAAGAGATCCATGATGCGGGTGGAGAGGTTCTCCGGGTCCGATTCGAGCTTGATCTTCTCCTCCGGGTAGAGGGGGGTCAGGTTGTCGAAGAGGATCTTGTCCCTCGCCACGTCGGGGGGCTCGAAATTCACCGTGTCCACCTTGAGGAGGGCGAAGTACTTCTCCCCCTCTTTCGGGGGTCTCACCTCCCCGGAGATGGTGTCTCCCGTCCGGAGGTTGAAACGGCGGATCTGGGACGGGGAGATGTAGATGTCGTCAGGGCTGGGGAGATAGTTGTAGTCCACCGCCCTGAGAAAACCGAAACCGTCGGGGAGGATCTCCAGGACCCCCGTGGCGGCGATGGCACCGTTCTTCTCCGCCTGGGTCTGGAGGATCGCGTAGATGAGGTCCTGGCGCCTCATGCCCCCGGCGCCGGGGACGTTCAGCTCCTTGGCGAGGTTGGCGAGCTCGCTGATGGGGAGCCTCTTGATCTCCTCGATGTTCAGAAACGGTCTGTTCCCTATGGGGGGAGGTTCCTGCGGGACGGCCCCCGCGTCCTCCGGGGGCATGGGCGGTACTGCCGCTGCTTCTGAGGCCTTCTTTCTCATCGTGTAATTCTCAACGGGGCGATAATTTTTTCCTTAAGATTACCGGCTGAAACGGGATTGCATAAGGGTTGTTCTTACGGGCTGACTGAAAGGTAGGATTTACAATCGCCTTCTATCAGAACGATTCCCAGCTATATCAAAGATCCTCCCGTGTCAAGGAATTTCTTAGCATCAGGATATTGGCCTGCCTCCCCGTCCGTCCCCCGTCGCGGCGGTGGGAAAAAAACAGGTCCCTCCGGCAGGCCGTGCAGAGACGGACGACGGTTACGTTCCTTGCTTCCAGTCCCCCCGCCGTGAGCTGGAGACGATTCGTTTCCGCCAGATCGAGCATCCAGCGACCCTCCCGGGGCGACGGCCTCAGGACGCCGCTATCAAGCCAGGGCCCCATCGCCGCGGCCACATCCTCATCCACCTCGTAGCAGCACCCGCCGATGGCCGGCCCGATGGCCGCCAGGAGGCGGGAAGGACGGCTCCCGAAACGGTCCTCCATGACCGACACGACCCGGCGGGCGATTTCCCGGGCCGTCCCCCGCCACCCGGCGTGGACGTTGGCGATGACGCCGTGATCGGGATCGACGATGAACAGGGGCACACAGTCCGCCGTCCGGATGCAGAGGGCGACACCGAAGACGGCGGTGACGAGGGCGTCCCCCGTCACGGTCGCGGGACCCTTCACGTCCGTGTCCTCGATGACGACGATCCCGTCGCCGTGAACCTGCCGGGGGATGACGAGGGCCTCGCGGTCCACCCGCAGGGAGGAGGCGATGATGTCCCAGTTACGATCGATGTTTTCCCCGCGGTCCCCCTCTTTGGCACTCGTGTTGAGACTCGAAAACGCCCCGGCGCTCACCCCCCCCTCGCGGCAGAGGAAGGCGTGGAGGACGAAGGGGAGAGAGGCGAGGCTTTCCGCCTCCACGAGGGCGACTCCCCCTTTTCTCGAGATCTCAAACCCCCCCGTCACCCTATCCCCCATGGGCGCGGCCCCTCAGAAAGTTAAGGAGGTCCTCTATATCGGCGGGCAGGGGGGCGGTGAAGGTCAAAGGACGCCCGTCCCAGGGGTGGGAAAAGGTCAATGACCAGGCGTGAAGGGCCTGACGGCCCAAGGTCTGGATCAGGCGCCTGAGATCACCCTGGGGCAGGGTCCGCCAAAACCCCTTGCGGCCGTAGACGGCGTCCCCCACGACGGGATGGCCGACGGCGTTGAGATGGACCCTGATCTGATGGGTCCGCCCCGTCTCGATGACGACCTCGAGGAGGGCGAAATCACCGAGGCGTTCCCTGACCCGCCACCGGGTCACGGCCTCCTTGCCCCGGCGGCTGCGGACGGACATCTTCTTTCTCTCCACGGGGTGCCGCCCCACGGGCAGGGATACGATCCCTTCCTCCTGTCGGGGATCGCCGTGGCAGAGGGCCAGATAGACCTTCTTGACCCTCCTGTCCCTGAACTGCCTTGCCAGGCCCTCGTGGGCCTCCTCCGTCTTGGCTGCCACCAGGACCCCCGAGGTGCCCTTGTCGAGGCGATGGACGATCCCCGGCCTGAGGACGGCGCCGATCCCCGTCAGGTCCCCGCAGTGGTGCAGAAGGGCGTTGACGAGGGTCCCGCGGTAGTTCCCCGCCGCCGGGTGGACGACCATCCCCGCCGGTTTGTCGATCACGATCAGGTGGGGGTCCTCGTAGAGGACCCGCAGGGGTATGTCCTCGGGCACGACCTCGCAGGGCGCGGGCCGGGGCTTCCGAAAGACGACCCGGTCCCCTTCCCGCAGGCGGTAGGAGGCCTTCGCCGGGCCGTCGTTGACCGTCACCCCCCCCGCCGTCACGGCCTTGGCGGCCTGACTGCGGGAGATGCCCGCGGCGCGGCTCAAAAAAACGTCGAGACGAGACCCCGCCTCGCCCGCGGCGACCTCCACGGCGACGGCTTCCCCCGCCTCTGGTCGGGGCGCCTCACCGTCGGCCCGCCCGCCCGGGACCCTTTCCTTAACCCTACCGAAGGTCACCGCCCGGACCCCGCCTCCACGAGGGCGTCCCTGACAAGGGCGTACTCATCCTCGACCAGGGTCCTGAGATCGATGATGATATGCTCGTCGGCCACCCGGACGATGACGGGCGTCTCGAGGCGACGGAGGGCCTCGGCGAGTCGGGCGGGCGTCATCTTCAGGGACCGCACAGCGATGACCGTCGTGGGGATCGCCTCGCCCGGCAGGGACCCGCCCCCGGCCATGGAGAAATCCTTCCTGAGGACCATCGTCATCCCCTCCGGTTTCGCCCTCCTGAGGATCCTAAGTAAACGGCGGGCCCTCTTCGCCACCTCCTCCGGGGCCTCGGTGAGGGACCTCAGGACCCTCAGGTCCCTGACGGCCCCCTCGGGATCGAGATAGTGGACGAGGGTGCCCTCCAGGGCGGCGAGGGTCATTTTGTCGATGCGCAGGGCCCGATTCAAGGAATTCTTCTTGACCCGCGCCAGGATCTCCGCCCTGCCCAGGATCACCCCGGCCTGGGGACCACCGAGGAGCTTGTCGCCGCTGAAGGTCACGACGTCCGCGCCCGCCGCCACGACCTCCTGCACGAGGGGCTCCTTCGCGAGGCCGTACCTGCCGAGATCGATCAGGCAACCGCTCCCCAGATCGACCATGACGGAAACGGCGTGCCTCCTCCCGAGCCGGACGAGATCCCCCAGGGCGACCTCCTCCGTGAAGCCGACGATCCGGTAGTTGCTCGTGTGCACCTTCATCAGCAGGGCCGTCTCCGGCCCTATGGCCCCCTCGTAATCGGCGAGGCGGGTCCGGTTGGTGGTCCCCACCTCCCTCAGGCGGGCCCCGCTTTTCGCCATCACGTCGGGGACGCGGAACTCGCCCCCGATTTCCACCAGTTCCCCCCGGGAGACCACCACCTCCCTCCCCCGTGCCAGGGTATCGAGGACGAGGAGGACGGCGGCGGCGTTGTTGTTCACCACCAACGCGTCCTCGGCCCCCGTGAGGGCGCACAGGAGACGGTGGACGTGATCGTACCGGAGGCCCCTGTTTCCCCTCTCCAGATCGTACTCGAGATTGGAATAACCCTCGCTCACCAGGCGGACCCTCGCGACGGCCTCGCGGCAGAGGGGGGCCCGGCCGAGATTCGTGTGGAGGACCACGCCCGTGGCGTTCACGACCTTCCTCAGCCTCAAGCGGTGCAGGTCGGCGATCTTCTGAGCCACGGCGACGGCGGTTAGCTCGGCGAGGCTCTCCGGCGCGGGGTCCACGGTCAGGGAACCCGCCAGGATGTGGCGCCGCAACTCCTCCACCGCCTCCCGGCAGAAGGACTTTACAAGTTCCCGGGGGGCCGGCTTCATTCGCCCCTCCTTGTCCAGTTTCAACAGGAGGGTGTCGATCCCGGGGAGATTGGCCAGCATTGTCCTCTTCAGATCGTCCATAACCTTGCCTCCTCCATCCTCGGGTACCGCGGCGCCGCGGGCTTGGTCAATGGGCCATAGCCCGGCAGAAGTCACGGAAATTGTTCACGGCGATGAAGAACTCCCTCATGAGGATCACCCAGGCGTAGCGGCCCCGGGGGGTCAAAAGCGCCATCGGGGTCCGCCACTTGAGGCACCCCGCCAGGGTGAAGGCCACAAACTCCGGCCAGAGGTAGAGCCAGGGGCTCCGGTGGTACTTTCTCCGGAAATGGGTCAAATCCAGGCGGGTTGCGAAGAGCTTCATGAGAAAATCATAGCGCATCAGGTCCCTCGTGGAAAAGAGGCGGGAGGCCATGAGGGGGAGGTCGCCCCTCTCCACGGCGGCGATGTAGCCTTCGATATGAAAGGTGTTGGCGTAGCAGGAACCGTTGAGGAACCCGATGGAACCGCTCCCCAGACCGGCGTATTCCTCGTAGTCGACGATGTACTCGTCGATCATCGCCTCCCCCCGGGAGAAGCACCAGGCCGAGGAAAACCTGTAGGCGGGCTGGAGCCTTTCGCTGATTATGCGGTAAAAGCCCTCCTCCCGGGCGTAGTCGACTTCCCCCAGGGACCTCTTTACGGCCAGCCGCGTCGAATCGGAGACCATCAGGGGATAATAGGTGATCTGATCGAGATCGAGGGCGGTCAAGGTGTCGAGGTCCCTCCTCAGGATCTCCGCGGTCTGGGAGGGGAAGTTGAAGATCATGTCGGCGTTGAGGGTGGGGAAGAGGCCCCGGACGGAGGACAGACGCGCGGCGATCTCCGTCCCGCGCCCGTACTTCTCGAGGCGGCCCATGTCCCTCAGGAGCCCGTCGTCGAAACTCTGGACACCCACGGAGAGCCGGTCCACCCCCCCATCCCTCAGGGCCGTCAAGACGGCGGGGACGAGGTGGTTCGGGTTCGTCTCCACGGATATCTCCCGGATGGAGAACAGTCTCCTCGCCTCGGCGAGGGTCAGGGCCAGCTCCTCCGCGATCACCGTGGGGGTGCCGCCCCCGACGTAGACGCCCTGGAAATCGTAGCCCCGTTCCCCGTAGAGGGCCATCTCGGCCCGGAGGGACCGGAAGTAACGGCGGCAGAGATCCTCCTGGAAGAGGACGCGGTTGAAGGAGCAGTAGGGACACAGGCGTTCGCAGAAGGGGACGTGGAGATAGAGGAGCCGCTCCTTTTTCGCCCCCACCTCGGGGATCGTGGGTTTCTCGCCGGTAAAGCGGAGGGAACGTTGAAATTCGCGCCGCGCGGCGGCGGCGATGGCGTTGTTGACGAGGGACATGGATCTTTTCTCTCCCACCTGTGGCCTCACCCCGTAGCAGATCCCGCAGGAAGGGGCAAGAGATACCTGCCGGCGTCTTGACATATCCCCCCGGCAATGTTAACGGATCACCGACTAAAGCAAATGGGAACGCGATGAACGAGACCCGTGTCTTGACCCTCTGGAATGACGGCGTCGTCAATGAGGACGATGCCGCCGTCCTCAGGCGGAGATGTGAAGAGCTGCCCATCCCCTTCGACGCGGCCGCCCGGGAGGCCGTGCGGGCCCTGCGGGAGGCCTTCCTCGGCAGGGATGACGCCTCGGGCCTCGCGGCGCCCCAGATCGGCATTTCCAAGCGGATCATAGCCTTCCGCAACCGCGGTTTCACGAGCGACGGCGCCGTGGACGGCACCTGGTCGAAAAAGGACGTCGAGATCCTCGTGAACCCCCGCATCACCCAGACGAGGGGGGACCTGGTGGTCCTCTCCGAAGGCTGTCTCTCCTGTCCCGACGTGAGGGTCCAGATCGCCCGCTTCCCCGAGATCAAGGTCCGGGGCTACGACATGTTCGGCCAGAAGGTCAGCCGCCGCTACTTCGACTACGTGGCCAGGATCGTCCAACACGAGATGGATCACCTCGACGGCAAGCTGATCGTCGACTACGAAGGCGCCGTCCTGGTCCCCAAGAAAAAGCGAAACCTCTTCGAAAGCCTCCTGGCGAGGACGTGACCTACCCTCCTCGGCTCAGGAGGATCGGACCCATCCCGTTGATCCCTTCGCACGTCCCCATCGACGGGTGGACTTTTTGCCTTGCATTATCGGACACCCTATTGTACATTTCAGATTAATTATGGAAAACTTCTACGATTTTTCCTCGGCGACGGGGGGCGGCCCGACGCCCCGGACCCGGGGATAAGCCTTGTCAACGGACCGGCCTTGATGAAAAAAACCCCTCTCTATGAAAGGCATATCGCCCTGGGAGGACGTATCATCGATTTCGGCGGTTGGGCGATGCCGGTCCAGTACGACACCGTCATGGCGGAACATGAGCGCACCAGGCAAGCCGCCGGTCTCTTCGACACCTGCCACATGGGGGAGGTGGAGATCCGGGGGGAGGGCGCGTTCTCCTTTCTCCAAAGGGTCCTCACCCGTGACCTGGCGGACCAGCGGCCCGGCCAGATGAGACTGAGCCTCATGACGAACGAAAGGGGGGGGATCCTCGACGACCTGACGGTCTACATGCTCTCGGGGGACCGCTATTTGATCGTCACCAACGCGGCCACGAAAGACAAAGACCTGCAGTGGCTCCTGAAGATCCGAGACGAGGGAGGCTTCGGGGATGTGGTCATCGAGGACGTGACGGCGACGACGGGCAAGGTCGATCTCCAGGGGCCGAAGGCGGAAGAGATCCTCCAGGTCCTGGTGCCCCATTATCTCCACACCCTTAAATTTTATCATTTCCTGGAGACGACGATCCTGGGGATGCCCGCCCTCGTCTCCCGCAGCGGTTACACCGGAGAGGACGGTTTCGAGATCTACGTGCCCGCCGAGGGGATCGGGAGGGTATGGGACCGACTGCTCCAGGTAGGAGGCGATTACGGTCTCAAGGCGGCCGGTCTCGGGGCCCGGGACACCCTCCGCCTCGAGGCGGGCCTGATGCTCTACGGCAACGAGCTCGACGAGGATGTCATCCCCTTCGAGGTGGTCTACGGATGGATAACGAACCTGGAGAAGGATTTCGTGGGCAGGGACGCCCTGAGGAGACGTTACGAGAAAGGGGTGGAGAGAAAGCTGGCGGGATTCATCTGCCGGGGGAGGGGAATCGCCCGCAAGGGCCACGGGGTCATGAAGGACGGCCGAGAGGTGGGGGTGGTGACCTCCGGGACCTACTCCCCCACCCTGGGAAAGGCCATCGGCCTCGCCTTCGTCCCCCCGGGCCTCGCCGTCTCGGGGACGGTCCTGGATATCGTGGTCCGTCAGAACGTCATACCCGCCCAGGTCGTGGATCTACCCTTCTATCGACGAAAACGGCAGTACTACTTCTTTAATCTTTTCATCTAGGCAGCCAAGGAGACCCTCAAACATGGCCAGGATCACCCCGAAAGACCGATTTTACACGAAGGAACACGAATGGGCCCTCGACAACGGCGACGGGACCGTCACGGTGGGCATCACCGATCACGCCCAGGAGCTCTTGACGGACATCGTCTTCGTCGAGCTCCCCGAGAAGGGCAAGGTGGTGGCCCAGATGGAGACGTTGGCGGTGGTGGAATCGGTGAAATCCGTCTCCGACGTCTACGCCCCCGTGGGTGGGCGGGTCGTCGACGTGAACGGGAGACTGGAGGAACACCCGGAACTGATCAACAACGATCCCTACGGTCAGGGTTGGATAGCGAAGATTGCCATGGAAGACCCCTCGGAACTGGCCTCCCTCATGGACGCCGAGGGATATGAAGCCATGATCGCCCAAGAGTCCCACTAAAAGAGGGTCAGGAAATGGATTACACCCCCCACACGGATCGTGAACGGTCCCTGATGATGGGAGTCGTGGGCGTCGCCTCCATCGACGAACTCTTCGCCGATATCCCCCCCGGGTGCCGCATCAACGGTGATCTCAGGCTGCCCCCACCCCTCTCGGAACAGGAACTGGCCGCCCTCATGGAGGGGATCGCCGCCGAAAACCGTCTCCCCCGCCTCTGCCTTTTGGGGGCCGGGGCCTACCATCACTACATTCCGGCCGTGGTCCGCCACGTCGTCGCCAGGTCGGAATTCTACACCGCCTACACACCCTATCAGGCCGAAATAAGCCAGGGCATCCTCCAGGCCATCTACGAGTATCAAACGATGGTCGCCCGCCTGACGGGGACGGACGTGGCCAACGCCTCCATGTACGACGGGGCCTCTTCCCTGGCGGAAGGGGCGGTCCTCGCCGCCAAGACCCTCAACCGTAGCCGCATCGTCGTCGGCCGTGCCGTTCACCCCCGTTACCGGCGGGTCGTCGCAACCTACGCCTGGGCCAACGGATACGAGACGGTGGAGATACCTTACGACGACACGGGCAGAACGGATCCATCGGCCCTGGGGGAGGCCCTGAACCCGGAGACGGCCGCCGTCCTCATCCAGAGTCCCAACTTCTTCGGCGTCATCGAGGATTTGGAGGCCCTGGCGCCCCCGGTCCACGAGGCAGGCGCCCTTTTGATCTCCTCCTTCACCGAGGCCACCTCCCTCGGCCTGTTGAAACCGCCGGGACAGGCCGGTGCCGACATCGTCACGGGGGAAGGCCAGGCCTTCGGCAACCCCATCGGCTTCGGCGGCCCCCATCTCGGCATCTTCGCCGCCAAGAGCCGCTTCCTCCGGAAGATACCGGGCCGCCTGGCGGGGGCCACGGTGGACAGGGAGGGGAGACGGGGTTTCGTCCTGACCCTCCAGACGAGGGAACAGCACATAAGGAGGGAGCGCGCCACCTCCAACATCTGTTCCAACGAGGCCCTCTGCGCCCTGGCCGCCGCCGTCTACCTCGCCTGCCTCGGGAAGAACCTGCGGCGTCTGGCCGAAATCAACCTCCACAAGGCCCGCTACCTGAGGGATCTCCTGGTGGGACTGCCCGGCTGGGAAGGGCTTTTCCCGGCTCCCTTCTACAACGAGTTCGCCCTCCGCTGTCCCGACCCGGCGGGGGCCAACGCCCTCCTCGAGGAGGAGGGCATCGTGGGAGGATACATCTTGGAAGATGACTATCCCGAACTCAGGGGCGGGATCCTCCTTTGCGTCACCGAGACGGCCACCCGGCAGGATCTGGACAAGGCGGTCTCCATATTGAAGAAACTGTAAAAAAATCGAAGAGGAGATGGAAGTGAACAAGACAGAACTCGCGGCTTGGGCTCCCCTCTACGAGGCGGCCATCAATTTCAAGAACCACCGGCCCTGGGAGTGGATGTACGATCACGAGATCTTCGGGGTCGCAAACCCCCAGACGGGGGAGATAGGCTATTGCTCCGTCCTGGGCCACTTCAAGCAGGTCTATGCCCTCAACGTCAACCGCGGCACGGAGGGCCTCTTCGGTCACTTCGTCATGCAGAGCGTCGGTCAAGAAGAAGGGCCGGAGGCGGAAAACCGGCATGAGGTGCTCTTTTACCAGAATTGCCTCATGGCCTCCTTCGACGATCGGCAGTGGCTCGCCAAGGAGGAGCTGGAGATCATCAAGGCCCTGGGGCTCAGATTCCGCGGGAGAAACGCCTGGCCCAAGTTCCAGGATTATCGGCCGGGATATTTCCCTTGGTTTATCGAGGAGAAGGACATCTACTTCCTCACCGTGGCCCTGGAACAGGCCCTCGACGTGGTCCTGCGGTGCCGGGAGGACAAGTCCCTCATCGAGACGGGAGAGGACGAGGTCTTCCTCGTGAGGAAACCCGTTTTCGAGGAGAGGGGGATAGTATGGCACGACACCTACCAGGAACCCGCCCCTTTCCATTTCACCATCCCCGATGACGGGCCCTTCGATGAGGTCGGCCTGCAACGGATCCTCAAAAAGACCCCCCAGGGGAAAGATGTCTGGGAGGCGGAGATCTTCCATTACCCCAACCCCGTCCGGGAGGGCAAAAATCGCCCCTACTTCCCTCTGACCTTCGCCGTGGTGGAAAAAAAGAAGGGCCTCCTCGTCCGGCTGGAGATCCTGCCCCTCGAGGGTTACGTCAAGGAGGCCCGGGATCTCCTGATCGCCGCCATGGAAGGGGCGGGCGTGAGGCCGCGGGAGATAAGGGTGATGACGGGCAGGGCCCACGACGTCCTCAAACCCGTGACGGACAAGGCGGGAATCACCCTGAAGAGGGTGGAGAGGCTGCCTGACCTGGAGAGGATGCGCAGGCATTTCCTCTCGTCTCTGATAAGCTGAGGCCGTCGAGGGCTTCGGGAAAGGAGGTAGACATGGCCTTCGTCGATCTGGAAACCTTGGAGGAGAGGGAGATCGCCCCCGGTTTCAGGGCCAGGTTCGTCCACACGCCCAACGTCACCATCTCCTTCTGGCGCGTCGCCGCCGGTTCCGTTCTCCCCAGCCACCGCCATGCCCACGAGCAGGTCACGAACGTCCTCTCCGGTCGCTTCGAGATGACCGTGGCGGGGGAGACCCAAACGGCCGTGCCCGGAATGACCGTCGTGATCCCCCAAAACGCCGAACACGGAGGTCGGGCCTTGACGGATTGCTACATCCTCGACGTCTTCTACCCCGTGCGGGACGACTATCGCTGACGCCTTGATCATCAGGTGGGGTGCGAGATGGAATTGATCTTCGAGAAGAGTCGGCCCGGCAGAAGGGCCACGGTGCCACCGAGCTGTGACGTGCCCGAGAGGCCCCCGGAGGAGCTGATCGAGGGCCGGTTGTTGAGATCCGGGATCGACCTGCCCGAGGTGGCGGAGGTGGACATCGTCCGCCACTACACGGCCCTTTCGCGGCGCAACTTCGGTGTGGATGTGGGCTTCTATCCCCTCGGTTCCTGTACGATGAAGTACAACCCGAAGATCAACGAAGAGGCGGCGGGACACCGAGGTTTCACGGATATCCACCCCTTTGCCCCCATGGACCGGATACAGGGCAATCTCCGCCTGATGCACGAGCTGGGTCTGTACCTTGCGGAGATCTTCGGCATGGCGGAATTCTCCCTCCAGCCCGCCGCCGGCGCCCACGGAGAACTGACGGGGGTGATGATCATCAAGAAACATTTCGAAAAACGAGGGGAAAGGAGGGAAAAGATCCTCATCCCCGACGCCGCCCACGGGACGAACCCCGCCTCGGGGGCCCTCTGCGGTTACCGCGTCGTCACCGTCCCCACGGACGGCGAGGGTGGGGTGGACACGGCGGCCCTCGACCGCCTCATGGACACCGCCACGGCGGCCCTCATGCTGACCAACCCCAACACCCTGGGCCTCTTCGAGAAGAACATCCTCACCATCGCCCGGATCGTCCACGAAAGGGGGGGGCTCCTCTACGGAGACGGGGCCAACGCCAACGCCTTCCTGGGCAAGACACGGCCGGGCGACCTGGGATTCGACGTGATCCAGCTAAACCTCCACAAGACCTTTTCGACCCCCCACGGCTGCGGGGGTCCGGGCAGCGGGCCCGTGGGAGTGGGGCCCGAGCTGAGGGGCTATCTGCCCGTGCCCCGGGTCGTCAAGGAAGACACGTCGGGCAGACCCCGGTATCGCCTCTCTTTCGAGGCCCCCGACACCGTCGGGGCGGTCCGGAGTTTCTGGGGGAACTTTCTCGTCCTCGTGAAGGCCTACGCCTACATAAGGGCCCTCGGGGCCGAGGGTCTGACGAGGGTGGCGGAGGATGCCGTCCTGAGCGCCAATTACGTCATGGAGAGACTAAAGGACTACTACGACCGGCCTTACCAAAGGCGCTGCATGCACGAGTGCGTCTTCACCGGCGCCCGGCAGGCGAGGGAGTCGGGGGTCCACACGGCCGACATCGCCAAGAGGCTCCTGGACTACCAATTCCATCCCCCGACGATCTATTTCCCCCTCATCGTCCCCGAGGCGATCATGATCGAGCCCACGGAGACGGAGAGCCTCGAGACCCTCGACGCCTTCTGCGAGGCCATGATCGCCATCGCCCGGGAGGCGAGGGAAGATCCGTCCCTGGTCAAAGAGGCCCCCCACACGACCCCCGTCGGACGTCTCGACGAGGTCCGGGCGGCGCGGGAACCTGATGTCTGCTGGAGGTGAGTAGATAAGGATGAAGAGCGTCATCGCCATGACGAAAGGGGAGCTGGTGGAGAAGCTGTGGCAGGCCGATCCCCAGATCAAGAAGATCCTCAAGAACTCCAAGCACGTGGAGGAGGCGAGGCACCTCCTCTTCGACTATTTCAACTACCTGAACCGCTCCATGTTCAACATGAAGCCCGACACCTACTACTCGAACATGAACATTACCGAGAAGCGCAACGCCCGGGAGTGCATCCGCGTCTTCTCCAACACCGTGCGGACGGAGAACGAGTATCTGACGGGGTTCTCCCCCCTGACCCACCTCTTCGACCTCGCCCAGGGGAAACCGGGGGCCCTCGAGGAGGTCAGCGAGGCCTTCCTGAGCGAATACGTTTTTCTCTTCCAGGGCATCACGGGCAAGGCGGGCAAGCACTCAAAAAGCCAGGACCTGTTCCAGATGACGGAGGGCCGGGAGGCGGCCCTCATCCGTTCCCAACAACTCGACAATTACGCCTCCATGATCCGGCGATACATGAGACGTTACCGGTCCGGCATGGACCGCAGCGCCGTCAAGCAGCACAACGCCCTCAGGGAAAGGATCCTGGCCTACTTCGGGGCCGGCGAAGAGGACTGGAGAAACTACCTCTGGCACCTCAAGCACGTCATCAGGGACCTCAAGGTCCTCAGGGAGCTCGTGACCCTCGAGGCCGACGAGGTGGAGGGCCTGGAGGCGGCCAAGGAATACGGTATCCCCTTCGAGATCACCCCCTATTACCTCTCCCTCTTCAACAGGGAGGGCCGGTGCGACGCCGACCGTCAGATCCGCGCCCAGGTCCTGCCGAGCGTCCGTTACTGCCGGAGGGTGGCGGAGAGCCGAGAAAGGGGGATCGACCTCGATTTCATGGGCGAGAGGTCCACGAGCCCCATCGACGGCATCACCCGGCGCTACCCCGAGATCCTGATCCTCAAGCCCTACAACTCCTGCCCCCAGATCTGCGTCTACTGCCAGCGGAACTGGGAGGTCAAGGCCATGGACGAGAAGGTCCTCATGAGCCGGAAGAAGGTCCGTGAGGCCATCGACTGGATCAGGGAACACGGGGGGATCAACGAGGTCCTGGTGACGGGCGGGGACCCCCTGACGATGCCCAACGACTACATCGATTGGCTCCTGGGCGAGATCGCCAAGATCGACCACGTGGAGAGGATCCGCATCGGCACCAGGACGCCCGTCACCCTCCCCTACCGCTTCAACGACGAATTGATCTCCATCCTCAAGAAATACCACCGCTGGGGCGAGAGGGAGATCGCCCTAGTGACCCACTTCGAGCATGCCGCCGAGATGACCCCCGACGCCCAAGAGGCGGTGCGAAAGATCAAGGATGCCGGGTTAAACATCTATAATCAGCAGGTTTTCACCTATTACAACAGCCGGAGGTTCGAGACCTGTCAGCTCCGCAGGGTCCTGAAGCTGGCGGGGATCGATCCCTATTACTCCTTCAGCACCAAGGGGAAGGAAGAGACGGAAGACTTCCGGGTCCCCATCGCCCGGATCCTCCAGGAGAGGGCGGAAGAGGCCCGTCTCCTGCCGGGACTCGTCCGCACCGACGAACCCGTCTTCAACGTGCCCCGTCTCGGGAAGTCCCAGCTCCAGGCCTGGCAGGATCACGAGGTGATCATGATCACGCCGGACGGCCGGAGGGTCTACAGGTTCTACTCCTGGGAGGTGCGCCTCGTCACCTCCCGGGACTATCTGCACACCGACGTCCCCATCTACGGTTACCTCAAGCGCCTGGCGACAGACGGGGAAAACATCGCCGACTACAGCACCATCTGGTACTACTTCTGAGCCTATGGAAAAACTTTACCTGTCGACGACGGACAAAAAGATCGCCGGCGTCTGCGGCGGCCTGGGCGAGTTCTTCGACAAGGATCCGACCCTCTTCAGGATCCTCTTCATCCTCCTCATCCTCTTCTCTTTCGGTTTCGGCGTTTTGGCCTATCTGGCCATGTGGCTCGTCATCCCTTCCCGTCCCCGGGACTGAAGGATGAAGGAGGCCTCGGGCGGCACGATGAGGAAACCTTCCTGGCTGAAGGTCCGCCCCCCCCTGTCGGAATCATGCCGCGAGGTCAAGGGGATCCTCGCCCGCCGCCGCCTCCATTCGGTCTGCCAAGAGGCCCTCTGCCCCAACAGGGCCGAATGTTTTCGTGCGAAGACGGCCACCTTCCTCATCCTGGGCAACGTCTGCACCCGGAGGTGCGCCTATTGCAACATAGGAACGGGCATCCCCCAGGAACCGGACGAAACGGAGGCACAACGGTTGGCGGCGGGGGTGAAGGACCTGGGACTTTCCTACGTCGTCATCACCTCCGTCACGAGGGACGACCTCCCCGACGGCGGAGCGGGACACTTCGCAAGGTGCATCGAGGCCGTAAGGACGGCCATCCCGTCCAGTCGCATCGAGGTCCTCATCCCCGATTTTCGCGGCCGTCGCGCCTCTTGGGACGAGGTGATCGCCGCCGACCCCTACCTGATCGGCCACAACATGGAAACCGTCGCGGCCCTCTTCGGGGCCCTTCGTCCCCAGGGCGACTACCAAAGGTCCCTCGCCCTCCTCGCCGCCGTCGCCGACCGTCACGGGCGGCCGCCCAAGTCGGGTTTCATGGTGGGACTCGGGGAGGGGTGGAGAGACATCGAGGGCCTCCTTGTCGATCTGCACCGGGCGGGCTGCCGCCAGGTGACCATCGGCCAGTATCTCCAGCCCTCGCGCCGCCACTGGCCCGTCCGGCGGTACTATACCCCCGAGGAGTTCGCGGGGCTGAAGGAACTGGCCCTGTCTTTGGGCATGGAGCATGTCGAGGCGGGCCCCCTGGTCCGGAGTTCCTACCGGGCGGCCCACCGGTACGGGGGGGACGCGGCCCCCCCTTGACCCCCTGCCGGCCCTTCCGAGGTCTTTTCCCGCCGGGCCAGACTCATCCGCCCCCCCCCGCCGCGGCCTCACCGGCCACCCAGCCCGTCGAGAAGGCGGCCTGGAGGTTGTAGCCCCCCGTGTCGGCGTCGAGGTCCAACACCTCGCCGCAGAGATGAAGTCCCCTTACCAGGCGCGAGGCCATGGTGCGCGGATCGACCTCGTCGAGGGACACCCCCCCCGCCGTGACCATGGCCCTCTCCAGGGGCAAGGTGGCCTTGACGGTGAAACGCAGGGACTTGAGGGTGTGGACGACCCTCTCCCTTTCCCCCCGCGTGATCTCCGACGACCGCTTGGCGAGGGGCACGTCGCAAAGGGCCGCCAGGGGCGATACCATGGCGGCGGGGACGAGACCGGCCAGGACGGTCCTGAAGAGGCGCCTCCCGTAACGGTCGAGGTCGCGCCTCAGGCGTTCGTCGAGGGTGGATGGATCCAGGGCGGGTTTCAGGTCGATGGAGACGCCCACGGGACCATCCCGGAGGGCGTCGGCGACGGCGAGGCTCATGAGGAGCGTCACGGGGCCCCCGATCCCGAAGTGGGTGAAGAGCATCTCCCCGAACCTGCTCTCGATGACGGGGGCCGGCGGCCGGCCCGGGAAGCCGCGGCCGTAATCCCTCCCCGGCGTCAAGAGGGGGTCGAAATCCCCCTTCCGGCCCCGGAAGGAGGTGAGACGGACGTTCTTCAGGCTCAGCCCCTGCATGGCCGCCGCCAGCTGCTGTTCTTCGACGACGAGGGGCACCAGGGCGGGACGGAGGGCCACGATCCGGTGCCCCAGGGCCGCCGCCATGGCGTAGCCGTCGCCCGAAGACCCCGTCCCGGGCCAGGAGGCCCCGCCCGTGGCGATGATGACCCTGTCGGCGGCCACGAATCCCTCGGCGGTCTCCACCCCCGCCACCTCGTCCCCCCGGCGACGTATCCCCTCCACCCGGACGCCCGTCCGGATGATCACGCCGCTCGTCGAGGCGAAGCGCAACAGGGCGGCGAGGACATCGCCGGCGTCATCGGAGACGGGGAAGACCCTCCCGCCCCTCTCCACCTTCGTCGCCACGCCGAAGCGGCCCAAGAGGGCCAGAAGGTCCTCCCGGAAAAAGCGATGGAAGGCCTGCCGCAAAAAGACCCCCTGGGGTCCGTACATGGGCAGAAAGGCCTCGAGATCGCGGATGTTGGTCAGATTGCAACGGGATTTGCCGCTGACGAGGATCTTGAGGCCGCAGGAGGGCATCTTCTCCAAAAGGACGACCCCGCCCCCCCGCTGGGCCGCCCTCGCCGCCGCCAGGAGGCCGCTCGCGCCTCCCCCCACCACGACGATCCTCCTGCGGACGACGGTCATCCCAAACGGGGAACCCTTACGCCGACCCGAAGCGGAAGGGGTTGAAATTCGTCCCTATGTCGTAATGATCGACCCCCTCCGTCCTTTTCAGAAAGGCCACGACGGCGTAAGTCGCCGGGGTCATGACGGCCTCCACGAAGACCTTGAAGAGGTAGTTGGTGACGATGAGGCTGACCATGAGCTCCGGGGGGAAGACACCCCAGAGGGTGGCGATGACGATAAACAGGGCCGTGTCCACCCCTTCGCCGACGAGGGTGCTGCCGACGGTCCGGGTCCACAGCCAGCGGCCGCGGCTCCACACCTTCATCTTCGCCAGGACGTAGGAGTTGGAGAACTCACCGGCCCAGTATGCCGTCAGGCTGGCGAGGACGATCCCCCCCGTGGTCATCCCCCCGAGGACGGCGTCATAGGCCCCCTGCCCCACCGTCTTCTCCCACAGGGGCTCGCCGGGGAGATTCTTGACTGCCCAGAAGAGGAGACTCGAGAAGGCCAGACAGAAGAAGCCGGTCCAGATCACCCGGCGGGAGCGGCGGTACCCGTAGACCTCCGTGAGGATGTCGCCGAAGATGTAGCTGACGGGGAAGAGGAGGGTGCCGGCATCGAAGGCCAGGGGTATTCCCCAGAGGCTCACCCGCCAATCGACGATCTTCGCTGACGAAAGGATGTTGCTCACGATGAGGACCGTCACGAAGACGGCCGTGATGAGATCGTAGTAACGATAAAGGCGATTCTCCATGGGGCGGCGCTATCACACCTCACCCTTCCCGTCAAGGCGGGAGGCGCCGGGCGTCTGATGAATATTTCCTCAAGAGGTGGGAGTATTTTCCCCTTGCCGAGACCTGCCGCACGGAACCCTTGCCAAGGAAGGGGAGATCATTTATCTTGATGTCCCGCCGGGAAGGCGAGACGGGGCCATCGAAGCCTCTGTGGCATAAAATATGCTTTTTGAGGGATGGGGTTAATCGGGGTCCATGAAGCTTCTGCAGGGTATTATCTTCGCCAGCCTGTTTATGTTCCTCACGGCCGCCGTCGGCGGGCCCGCCCCCTCCGACCCGGCGACCCCTAAGGTTCAGCCCGTCCGGCCGTCGGTCCAAAAGCCCGTTGCACCGAAACCCCCGCCCCGGGAGACACGTCTGCGGGTCAGTGGCGTCGTGCGGGAGCTGGAGGGTCCCAAACTCCGCATCGAGAGGAACATCACGGCGGAATCCATGGAGTTCATCCTCGAGAGGCCCGTCACGAACGTCGCCGTGGGAGACCGGGTGGTGATCAGCTATATTATCAAGGAGGGACAGAACATCGCCAAGAGGGTCCGCAAGGAGTCACCGACCCCCAAGCAGGTCAAAACCGCCCCCACCTCTCCCGCTGTCCCCGCGCCGGCCCCGCGCCGGTGACTTCCCCTGATCATGGAAGGCCATGACGGTCAGGACACGTCTCCTCCTCGTCACGACGGCCGCCATGGCCATTACCATGGCCGTCTGGGGCTGGATGCAGTTCGAGGCCCTCGATAACATCCTCCTCCAGCAACAACAGCGGCGCCTCGACGAGCTGGCCGACACGATTCACACCTACTACGAACACTTCCCCACCGTTCGGGGCCTCGGCGCCCTCGATCTGACCCTCAAAGACCATGTCCAGTCGGACACACGCCTCGCCAGGATAGACGTCTTCAGCCTCCAGAGGGGGATCATGGTCTTGGTGGCGGGGGCCGGTCGGACCTCCTTCGAATGGTCGGAAGAGAACGTGACCTCCGTCGCGGAGAGCATGAAACCCCGCTACTTCAATCTCGAAACGGACATCGGACCGGCCCTGGGGCTCCTGTCTCCCAACATCTACGAACGAGACGGGAGCATCCATGTCGTGGGCGTGGTGACCCTATCCCAACCCCGCCTCGAGGTCGTCTCCCGGGCGAAGTTGATCCTTCTGGCCAGCAGCCTCATCCTCCTCTTGATCATCGTCGCCCTCATTTTCTTCGCCTTCGAGAACCTCATCGGACGTCCCCTGGCAGGGATCATGGCGACGATCGGCGAGTTCCGCCGGGGCGACTACTCCCGCCGGATGACCGTTGAGCGACCCGACGAACTGGGACGCCTCGCCGAACACTTCAACGCCATGGCGGCGGCCGTCGAGGAGGCCATGGCCCGGAACCGCGAGTTGACCCTCAGCCTCCAAGAGCGGGTTCAGGAAGAGACCCTCAAGGTGGCGGGTCTCCAACAGGAGGTGAACCAGCTGCAGCGCCTGGCCGCCATGGGTCACCTGACGGCCAACCTGGCCCACGACATCGGGACCCCCATCCACTCCATCAAGGGCTTCGCCAGGCTGCTTCTGGAGAAGGAGGGTTGGCCCCCCGACGTGAAGAGGAAACTGGAGCTGATCGAACAGCAGGCCCAGCGTCTCGACGCGGCCGTCAGGGATATCAAGAGGATGACGAGGCCCCCGGAGCCCCATTTCGAGGTCACGACGGTGGAGGAGATCCTCAGCGAGACCCTCCCCCTCGTGGAACCGCAGCTCCAGAAAGGGGGCGTCAACCTCAAGGTGACGGTGGGGGAGGGCATCCCGCCCCTCTACCTGGACCGGTCGCGGGTCCAGACGGCCCTTTTGAACCTCATCCAGAATTCCGTGGAGGCCCTCGCCGGCAAGGGGGAGATCGTCGTCCAGGCCTCCCTTTCCGAGGGGGGAGATTACGCCGTGATCCGTGTCCGCGACAACGGCCCCGGCATCCCCCCCGAACTCATGGAGAGGATCTGCGAACCCTTTTTCAGCACCCGCGCCGAGACGGGCATCCGTGGTCTCGGACTGGCCATCGTCCGGGACATCATGAAGGTCCACGGGGGTGAGCTCCTTATCGAGAGCTCCCCCAGGGAGGGCACCGAGGTGAAACTCCTCTTCCCTATCCGGCCGCCTCAGACGGCGCCCGTCAACGAAGAAGAAAGATCCCCCCTCGCCAAACCGTAACGCTTGATCTTGGAACGCAGGGTCTTGCGGTCGATCCCCAGGACGGAGGCGGCACGGCTCTGGTTCCACCCTTCGGAATTGAGGACCTCGAGGATCCTGCCCCTCTCCACCACCTCCAGGGGGGTGAGATCTTTCTTCACCCGAAACCGGGGGGGCAGATGCTCGGGGAGGATGAGGTTGTAGGGCGACAGGAGGACGATCTGCTGGAGGACGTTCTGGAGCTCCCGGACGTTCCCGGGCCAGTCGTAGGCCATGAAGAGTTCCATGACCTCGTCGGAGAGGCGGACGGTCGAGTAGCCGAGTTTCTTGAGGAGGGATTCCACCAGTTGGGGCAGGTCGCCCTTGTGCTCCCGCAGGGGCGGTATGTGGAGGCGGACGATGAAACGGTAGAGGAGGTCCGCCCGGAACCGCCCCTTCTGGACCTCCTCGTCCACGTTGCGATTGGCGGCCGCCACCACCCTCACCGCCACGTGGCGCACGGCGTGGCCCCCGAGACGGCGGACCTCGCCGTTCTGCATGAACCTCAGGAGCTTGGCCTGGAGGTTCGTGGACATCTCCGTGACCTCGTCGAGGAAAATGGTCCCCCCCTGGGCGCTCTCGATCAGTCCCTGGTGGGGGTGGTCGGCCCCCGTGAAGGCCCCCTTCTCGTAGCCGAAGAGCTCCGACTCGAGGAGGGTGTCGGGAATGGCGCCGCAGTGGACGACGACGAAGGGTTTGTCCCTCCTGATGCTCAACTGGTGGAGGGAACGGGCCGCCAACTCCTTACCCGTGCCGCTCTCCCCCTCGATGAGGACGCTGGCCTCGGAATCGGCCACCCGGGCCACCTGCTTGTAGAAATTCACCATCACGGCGGAGGAGCCGATAAACTGGCCGTCGTCCCTCACCTTTTCCCGGTCCCCCCGGCGCCGGCGGCGCAGCTCCCGGACGTCGAGGACCTTTTTCACCATCTCCCGGATGGCCTCGGGGGTGAAGGGTTTGCTGATGTAGTCCCAGGCCCCGTAGCGGAGGGCCTCCATGGTCGTTTCGAGGGAACCGTAGGCCGTCATGAGGATCACGGGCAGGTCGGGCCACTTCTCGTGGACCCGCTTGAGGAACTGGAGCCCGTCCATGCCGGGCATGCGGATATCCGACAGGAGGAGATCGAAATGGTCCAGCTCCTCCTTCAGGGCCTCCTCGGCGGAGGTGAAGGTCCGGACCTCGTGGCCCTCTACGGCCAAGGCGTCGTGGAGGAACTCACAGGCCACGGCATCGTCGTCGAGGACGAGAACGCGCGCCGCCATGGAAGCTCAGATCCCCCCCGCGGCCATATGGGCCGCCATGTCCGCCACCCGGCAGGAATAACCCCACTCGTTGTCGTACCAGGCGACCACTTTGGCCATATTGCCGCCGATCACCATGGTGGAGAGGGCGTCGATAATCGCCGAATGGGGGTTGCCGTTAAAATCTATGGAAACCAGGGGTAGTTCACAATAATCCAGGATCCCCTTTAAGGGACCTGCCGCGGCCTCTTGGAAGGCCCGGTTAATCTCTTCTACAGTAACGGGTTTACTCAATTCCACCACAAGGTCCACCACGGAAACATTGGGCGTCGGAACCCGCATGGCAAATCCGTTAAGTTTTCCTTTCAGCTCCGGGAGCACCAGGGCCACTGACTTGGCTGCCCCGGTGGTGGTGGGAATAATGTTCAGGTTGGCTGCCCTGGACCTGCGCATATCCCGGTGGGGCATATCCAGAAGTTGCTGGTCGTTGGTATAGGCGTGGACGGTGGTCATCAGCCCTTTTTCGATTCCAAAATTTTCATGGAGCACTTTAGCTACCGGGGCCAGGCAGTTGGTGGTGCAGGAAGCATTTGACACCACATGGTGCTG
>JAKPCH010000034.1 GCA_029553375.1 Deltaproteobacteria bacterium
AAAGTCCCGGACGGTGTCGTCATTGCCCTTGCGGGTCGCATGGACGCCGTGACGGCCCCCAAGTTCGACCGGGTCATGGACGACCTCATCGCCCGGGGCGAGAGGAGGATCGTCGTCGACCTCAAGGACCTGGAGTATATCAGCAGCGCCGGTCTCCAGAGCATCCTGGCGGCGGCCAAGCGTCTGGAGCCGGAGGGGGGCAGGATCGACCTCGCCGCCCTCCAGGGACCCGTCTTCGAGGTCTTCGACATCTCGGGCTTCACCTCCATCTTCCACATCTTCGATTCCCCGGCGGCGGCCCTCCAGGAATCCTGAGGCCCTCCATGACCTCCCTCGAGATCGCCCGCCCCGCCGTCCTGGAGAATCTCGAGTTCTTCATCCAAGGCCTGTCCCGCTGGCTCGCCGACGGCGGCATGAGGCCGGATTGTATCAAGAGGGTTCAACTGGCGGTGGAGGAGGCCCTGGTCAACGTCTTCCGTTACGCCTACGGAAAGGGCTCGGGCATGGTCTTGCTCAGGGGCCGAAAGACCGAGGACGGCCTGTTCCTGATCGAGATCATCGACCAGGGCGTGCCTTTCGACATCTGTACGGCCCCCGCCCCCGACCTGTCCTGCACGATCACCGACAGAAAGATCGGGGGACTGGGCGTATTTTTCATCAAGAAGATGACGGACGAAATAAGGTACCGCCGGGAGGGGGACAGCAACGTCCTCACCCTCGTCGTGAGGGATAAAGACCCGGGTGTGACACCTTTCAAGGACAAGATGGCTCAGGCGAGATGAAATCCCCCGTCGAGAAGGTGCGTGTCGAAAGGTACCTGCGGGCCACCGTCCTGAACGACGTCGTGGAGTTGGAGAAGAGGGTCTGGCGCCGGGAGGGGTACCGGGAGGTGAACGCGCCGATGCTCTACTTCGAGCTCGCCTACCTGACGAACGGCCTCGTCCTCACCGCCTTCGACGAGGGCCTCTACACGCCGTCCGAGAAGGCCTCCATGGCCCGGGAAGACCCATGGTACGAGGGTGACCGGCCCATCGCCTTCGCCGCCCTCTTCGCCGATTTCGACGACCACGGCCCCTTTTGGTACGGCGCCAGGATGGGCGTGGACGAGCGATACCGGGACAAGAATGTCGGAGAGGCCCTGCTGGCCCACATCTACGACTGCGCGAAGGAAAGGAGGATCCCGCGTATCCGCTGGACCTACGACCCCCTCCAGTCACGCAACGGCTACATCTACCTGCGGAGGCTGGGGGGCCTGGTGCGGGAGATCGGTTTCAACTACTACAGCGCCGTCTTCACCAACGACCACTTCAACCGGGGCATCTCGACGGATCGGTTCGTCGTCGAGTGGTACATCAACTCCGCCCGGGTCCGGGAGCGGATGGAGGAGGGCCGCATCCCGCCCTTCGACGCCCGGGACCTCAAGGAGGATAGAAAGGTCAATGAGATCGTCATCGAGGCGGACGGCCTGGAGGGCCCCGGGGATAAGAGCCTGTTCAACCGGGACGACACCCCCCTGTTCGTCGAGATACCCTATGCCCAGGACCTCCTCCTCAAGACGGACCGCCAAAGGGCCCAGGCCCTGAGGGACAGATGCCGGGCCCTGTTTATGCACTACCTGGCCAGGGGTTACATCGTCACCGATTTCGTCCTCCACAAAGAGGAAGGCGGCAGGCGGCGGGCCTTTTATCGTCTCGACCGGGACAAGGCATGGCGGGATCTCGTCTGTTGAAGAAGCCCCGGTTGAGGATCCAGACGAAGCTGCTCTTCGTCCTCCTGGGGATATCCCTCATCCCCCTCATCGTCTTTGCCTACATCGCCCAGGAAGACATCGTATCCATCAGCCGTTACACCATCGAGGCCAGCAACTCCCTGGGTCAAAGCGCCGCCGCCGACAGCGCCGCGGCCCTCGAGCATTTGGGCACGGAGATCATAAAGCAGAAGGCCCAGGATGTGGCCCTCCAGTGCCGGATTTTCATCAGCTCCCACCCCCACCTCACCCTCGCCGACCTGCAGCGGAACCAGCAGTTTCAAAAGATCGCCGTCCAGTCCGTCGGCAAGACGGGTTACACCATCGTCTACGAGAGACGCACGGGGATTATGAGGTTCCACCCCAACCGGGAGATCGTCAATTTCGACATGCATCGCTGGCGGGACATGCTGCCCGAGTTTTGGAACCTCTTCGAGAAGACCCTCGACGGCTCGACGGGCGGCGGGTTCTATAACTGGAAAGACTCGGATCAGGTCATAAGGAGGAAGTACATGTACATGGCCCCCGTGGAGGGGACGCCGTACATGGTCGCCGCCACCACCTACATCGACGAATTCTCCCGGCCCGTGGAAGAGACCAGGTTGCGCATCGCCGCGGCCACGGAGAAGATCAAGGAAGAGGTGAACAGGGCGATCAACGGGATCCAGGGGAATTTCACCGCCATCATGTTCCTCATCGTCCTGCTGGTCGTTTACGTGTCTTTCGTCATGTCCCGGGCCATCACCATGCCCATCCTGGCCTTGATCAAGGGGGCCAAGGCCATCGGCCGGGCCGAGATGGAGTATAAGGTGGTCGTCAGGACGGGTGACGAACTGGAGGATCTGGCCGACTCGTTCAACAAGATGGCCTCCGACCTGAAATGGCACATGGAGGACCTCCAGTGCACCACGGCGGAAAAGGAGCGCCTCCAGAAGGAGCTGGAAATAGCCCGGGGTATCCAGCAGCGCCTTCTGCCCCAGCACGCCCCGGAGATCGAAGGCATCGATGTCGCCGCGAGCAACCTCCCCGCCCGGGAGATCGGGGGGGATTTCTTCGACTTCATCCCCGTCTCCCTCGATGCCTGGGGGTTCGTCATCGCCGATGTCTCCGGGAAGGGCATGCCGGCGGCGATCTTCATGGGATTGTCCCGCACCCTCGTGCGCGCCAGCACGACGGACAACCCTTCCGCCGCCGCCGCCATCAGGCAGGCCAACGAGCTCATCTGCCGGGACTCCACGTCGGGCATGTTCGTCACCCTTTTCTACGGCGTCTATGAGACCAAGAGACGGCTCCTGCGGTACGTCAACGCCGGTCACAACCCCCCCCTCCTCATCCGCCGGGGCAATTCCGAGCCCATGGCCCTCAAGGCGCGGGGCATCGCCCTGGGGGTGATTCACTTCATCGACCTGGAAGAGCGGGAACTGACCCTGGAGGGCGGCGACATCCTCGTGTGCTTCACCGACGGCGTGACGGAGGCGATCAACGCCGACCACGAACCCTTCGGCACGGAGAGGCTCATTGAGATCGTCATGGAGAACCGTCAGCGCCGGGCCGGCGAAATCGTCGCCGCCATCGAAAAGGCCGTCATGGACTATGCCGGCAAGGAGCCCCAGTTCGACGACATCACCCTGATGGTGGTGAAGGTCCTTTAGGCCTCAGATGCTGAGGCCGTGGTTTTTCCGCAGGATTCTTCCCGGCGTGGCCCCCGTGTGTTCCCCCTCGAAAACGACCAAGACGCCGTTGACGAGGACGTAGGGGATACCCTCCGGGTAGCGGTGGGGTTCCGTCCAAGTGGCGCGGTCTATGACCCTGTCGGGGTCGAAGACGACGCAGTCGGCGAAGAAACCTTCCCTGAGGATACCGCGACCGTAGAGGCCGAATTTCCTGGCCGTCAAGGAGGTCATCTTCGCGATGGCCTGCTCGAGGGTCATGATCTTTTCCTCCCGGACGTAGCGACCCAGCATCCTGGGGAAGGTGCCGTAGGAACGGGGGTGGGGTTTGTCCCTGCCCAGGGGTCCGTAGGGGGCCCTCGCCCAGCCGTCGGAACCGATGACGACGAGGGGATGCTGGATGATCCTCTTGAAATTGTCCTCGTTCAGGGAGAAGTTGATCATCCAGACCTGATTCTCCTCCGCCACCAGGAGGTCCCGGATGAAGAGATAAGGCTCCTTTCGCGCCTCCTCGGACGCCTCGCGGATGCTTTTCCCCACGAGGCGCTCGTTTTCCTTGCCCAGGACGGAGGAGATGAAGACGTTGTCCCACGAGCCGACCTTTTCTTCCTGGGCCTTGATGTATTCCCTGATCTTGCCCTCCAGGGCGGGGTCGAGAAGGCGGTTCAGGAATTCCGACGTCGTCCCCTCCTGGATCCAGGGCGGCAGGAAGGCGCTCAAAACCGTGGAGGTGGCGGTGTAAGGGTAACGGTCCGCCAGTATTTCCATGCCCTGGGCCTTGACCTCCGAGATCCGGGAGAGGACCCAGTGGATTTTGGACCAGTTGCGGGGATAGGCGAGTTTCAGGTGGGAGATCTGGAGACTGATGCGGGCCTCGGAGGCGATGGTGATGGCCTCCTCGACGGCCTCGGCGAGTTGGTCCGCCTCGTTGCGCATGTGGGTCGTGTAAACCCCTCCGTAGGCCGCGGCCACGCGGCAGAGCTCGATCAGCTCGTTGCGGTCGGCGTAACAACCGGGGATGTAGATAAGGCCCGAGGAGATGCCGAGGGCGCCTTTTTCCATGTCTTCCCTGACCAAGTTTTTCATCGCCGCCATCTCCTCGGGTGTCGGCGGGCGGTCCTGGAGGCCGAAGACGCACTCCCGCACGGTACTGTGGCCGATGAGGGTGGCGTAGTTGAGGGATATGCCCCGGTATTCGAGATGTTCCAGGAACTCCGACATGGTGCGCCAGGTCAGGGGGACCCCGTACTTCTTGTCGCAGTAACCCCGCTTTTCCTCCCAATTGCGGTACGAGACGGGGAAGAGGGTAAAGCCGCAGTTTCCCCCGATCTCCGTCGTGACGCCCTGACGGATCTTGCTCTCCCCCCGGGGGTTCACGAGGAGCTCGATATCGGTGTGACTGTGGGGATCGATGAAGCCCGGGGCCACGGCCATCCCCCGGGCGTCGATGACCCGGGACGCCTTGGCGGGATCTATGTCCGCGGCGAGGGCCTTGATCTTGTCGTTTCGGACGGCGACATCGAGGGCCTTCCCGGGATTGCCCAGGCCGTCGTAGATCGTCCCTCCTTTTATCAGTATGTCGAAATCCCGCTCCATGGCGTCCCTATACCACCGAGGAAGGGATAGGACAAGGGTCCGGGGTGGAAGGGCTTTGATGTGTTGACTTCCCCCCCGTCTCCCTGTAGGTTCTCCGTCATGCCGGGGGTGGCAGAGGGGCGAAAAGGCGGGTTATCAAAGGCCCTGATCCTTGGTTTCGGCTCTTCGGCCTCCCTTTGGACTTTTTGATCGATGATTGCGAAGGATGGCCCTTTTTCTTCTCCTGTATCTGTTCGTCTACTCTTCCCTCCACCTGTATTTTTTTCACCGCTGGCGCGGGGCCTTTGAAACGAGCCGGTTTTCGAGGACCCTTCTGACAATTTGGCTTGTGTTCCTCGTGGCGGCCCCGTTGGCCCTCCGCCCGATCGAGAAGGGCGGTTACGAGGCGACGGCCCTCTTCCTTTCTTACGTAGCCTATCTGTGGATGGGCTTCATCTTCCTTTTCTCCTTCGGCGGTCTCGTCATGGAGGTTGTCAAGTGGTCCGCCGCCGTCCTGTCGCGCCTGGGGGTGCGGAAAACCCCGTCGAAGGCCTTTCCCTCGGCCAGGGCGATGTTTCTCCTTCCCCTCTTTCTGTCCCTCTGCCTTGTCTCTTACGGTTACCTCGAGGCCGGGGAGGTCAGAAAAGAGCGCCTGGAGGCCTTCTCGAGATTTCCCGTCGCCGGGAAGGGTCGCTTCCGCGTCGTCCAGGTATCGGATCTCCACGTGGGGATGATCGTCCGGGATGAACGTCTGGAAAGGATAGCGGCGGCCATCGAGGAGGAGAAACCGGATCTGCTCGTCTCTACGGGTGACCTCGTCGACGGCCAGATCGACAATCTTAAGGGTGCCGTTAAAATCTTGGCCGGGATCAAGGCCCCTTACGGGAAATACGCCGTGACGGGCAACCACGAATACTATGCGGGCCTCGCGCAGGCCTTGGAATTCACCCGCCGGTGCGGTTTCGTCACCCTCCGGGGCGAGGGTCGAATGGCGGCCCCGGGTCTCTATCTGGCGGGGATCGACGACGAGACCCTTTGGCAGGCCGGCCTCGGCCGCGGGAAGGGAGGGGGGGAGCTATTGAAAGAGGCCCCCGACGGGGCCTTTCGAATCCTTCTGAAACACCGCCCTGTCCCCATTCGGGGCGCCGCGAAGGCCTTCGACCTCCAGTTGTCCGGTCACACCCACGGCGGCCAGATCTTCCCCTTCTCCCTCCTCACTTCCCTCCTGTTCCCGTATCACCGGGGCGATTATGTCACCCCCGAGGGGATGACCATCCACGTCAGCCGGGGGACGGGCACCTGGGGCCCCCCCGTCCGCCTCTGGTCGCCGCCCGAGATTACCGTCATCGATATCCGCTCCTGAAGAAGGCCTCCATGCATGCCACGGCGCGACCGATCTCACGGTAGACGCCGATCCCATGTTCCCGGGCCTCGCACTGGAAGCGGTAGGCGTCTTCCCTCCTTCCCAGGAGCCAGATGAAGAGGGGTTTTTTGTATTGTCGGCATAGTTTCGCCATCTCCTCCAGGTCCACGTGGATGCGGAAATTGCCGACGAAGCAGTGCATGAAGGCCCCGTCCACCCCCGGGTCGGCGAAAACCATCTCGAGGGCCCGGGCGAGGACGTTGATCTTCCCCGAGGCGTGGCGTTCCATGGCCGGCCAGAGGTCCACGGGATTGTTGACGGGCATCCATTCGGGAAACAGGGTCTTGAGGGCGGCCTTGGTCTGTTCCGAGAGGTCCGCGATCCCCAGGCCCCTTTCTTCTATGAAATCCGAGGAAACGATGCCGGCCCCGCCGCTGAAGGTGAGGACGGCGATCCGGCCCCCCCGGGGCGGCGGGATGCGTTCCTTCAGGGCGAGGGTGCGGCAGAGGTCCATCATCTCGTGGAAATCCCTCGCCTCCACGGCCCCGGCCTGCTTGAGGGCGCCGGAAATGATGGCGGAGTTTCCCGCCAGGCTTGCCGTGTGGCTCATGGCCGCCTTGGCCCCCGCGCGGCTTCTCCCCCCCGTGAGGACCACGATGGGTTTGCGGGCCTGCCTCATGATATCGAGGAACAGGCGCCCCTTGACGACGGATTCCAAATAGAGCCCCACCACGGCCGTGTCCTCGTCTTCCAGGAGCCAGGGCAGGAGGTCGCATTCGTCCACGTCGATCTTGTTGCCCACGGAACAGACCTTGCTGATGCCCATGACCCCATGGGTCATGATATCGACGAGGAATCCCGCCGAGAGCATGCCGCTCTGCACGACCAGGGAGACCCTCCCCGGCTGGAGGAGACCCTTCTGGAAGGCCGCCGGATCCATGAAGGAAAAGACATGACCGTTGACGGCGTCCACGAGCCCCATGCAGTTCGGCCCCCAGAGACGGACGCCCCCCTCGCGGGCGAGGGAGACAAGGCGCTCCTGGAGGGCCTGACCTTCCGGGCCCGTCTCCGCGAAGCCCCCGGACTCGATCATCACCCCACGGATACCCTTTTCGATACATGAGGACACGGCCGATGGGACCTCGGGGGCGGGGACGAAGACGATGGCCAAATCGACGGGTCCTTCCACCTCGGTCACGGACCCATAGGAACGAAGGCCCTCGATGGTGTCATAACGGGGATTGACGGGGTAGACGGGACCCTTGAAACCGGCGATGAGATTCTTGACGATGGCGTTTCCGCCTTTGAAGGGATTGGTCGTCGCCCCGATGACGGCGACACCGCGGGGTTTGAAGAAATAATCCATGCCGACTCCTTTTCACACTTGACGCAACTTTTTTCCAGGTCCGCGACGATAGCACAATCGGGCGGCCTCTTCCAAAAGGAAAAGCGACCCGCCGATGCTTTGGGTTTCTTGTTGCCGTCGCGAGATCTTTTACGGTATGGGTTCCGGCGTTTACGCATTACCTATGGAGGTGGTCCGTGAAGGAGGTGACGATGTACGCCGACGGAGCCTGTCTGGGCAATCCCGGCCCCGGGGGCTACGGGGTGGTTCTCCTTTACGGGGGGCGGCGCCGGGAGCTCCAGGGGGGATACAGCCTCACCACCAACAACCGTATGGAACTGAGGGCCGTGATCGCTGGTCTGGAGGCCCTCAAGGAACCCTGTTCCGTGACCGTCTTCACCGATTCGCGTTACGTAACCGACGCCGTGACGAAAGGCTGGCTGCGCCGCTGGCGCTCCCGGAACTGGATGAGGAACCGGCGCGAGCGGGCACTCAACGCCGACCTGTGGGAAAGGCTCTGGGGGCTCTGTGAACGCCATCGGGTATCCTTCGTCTGGGTAAAGGGCCACGGGGGGGACAAGGAGAACGAGAGGTGCGACGCCCTCTCCCGTCAGGCGGCCATGGGTCGGGATCTGCCGGCGGATCCTGGTTACCTTTCCGGGGTGCGGGACGGAGGCGCGCCTTAAACGCCCCGAAGGAGATCCCCCACGTAGGCGGCGATGGCCAGGGACGCCGTCAGGCCCGGCGACTCGATGCCGACAAGGTTCACGAAGCCCGGCAGGCCCGCCTCCGTCTCTTCCCGGATGACGAAATCCCTCGGTGCCTCGCCCGGCCCTTGCAGTTTGGGACGGATCCCGCACATGTCGGGGTGGAAGTCGGCGGCCGCGAGGTGGGGCAGGTATCGGCTTGCGGCCTCGCGAAAGAGGGGCGCCCGGTCCTCGTCCACGCGGTAGTCGGGGGAGTCGATGTAATGATGGTCGGGGCCGAAACGCACCCTCCCGGCCAGGTCGATGGTGGCGTGGATGCCGAGACCGACGGCCTCCGGCGGCGGGACGGGGTAGACGAGATGCCTCAGGGCGGGGGAGGGTGAGGCGGTGAAGTAGTTTCCCCGGCAGTAGCGCAGGCGGTATCCTTTCTTATCGACGTCCAGGCCCGCCATGGCGGCGATCGCGTCGGCCCTGAGGCCGCCGCTGTTCACGATGGTCCGTGCTCGGAGGCGGTAATCCCCGTCGTTGACCTCCACCAGGTAAGACCCGCCGTCGAAGGAGACGGCCGTCACCTCGCTGCGGCAGGACAGGATCGCCCCCCGGCCCTCGGCCTCCAGGAGGAGGGAGCGCATGAGGCCGTGGGAATCGACGATCCCCGTCCGGGCGGAGAGGAGGGCGGCGGTGGCCCGCACGGAAGGCTCCAGGGCCGCGATTTCCTTCCTCCCCACCAGGCGCAGGCCCTCGACACCGTTGGTGAGGCCCTTTTGGTAGAGGGCGAGGAGCTCCTCCTCTTCCTTCTCGTTTTGGGCGACGATCAGCTTACCCGTGCGCCGGTGGGACACGCCGTGTTCTTCACACCACCGATAGAGGAGCCAACTGCCCGTGACGCACAGGCGGGTCTTCAGGAAGGAAGGGGGGTTGTAGATGCCGGCATGGATGACCTCGCTGTTGCGCGAGCTTGTCTCCCGGCCGAAACGATCGTTCTTCTCCAGGATGGCGATCCTTCTTCCGCCGTCGGCGAGACGGGCCGCCACGGCCAGGCCGACGACGCCCGCCCCGATGACGATGGTGTCAAGTTCCGTCACGGTGTTTCAGAAATGGGTGAGGGGGGGCTTGCCGATGGCGTAGACATTGAAGCCCATCTCGAAGCAGCGCCGGTGGTCGAGGATGTTGCGCCCGTCGAAGAGAAAGGCCGGCTTTACCATCTCTTCCCAGATCCTTCCGTAATCGAGTCGGCGGTAGAGATCCCACTCCGTCATGACGCAGACGGCATGGGCGCCGACCGCCGCCTCGTAAGGATCCTCCACGAACTGGACGGAGCCGCCGACACCGGCCAGGTCGGCCCGGGCGTTCTCCAGGGCCCGGGGGTCCGTGACGACCACCTCGGCCTGTTCCTCCAGGAGGCGCTTGGCGATGTAGATGGCGGGACTCTCCCTCGTGTCGCCCGTGTCGGCCTTGAAGGCGAAGCCGAAGAGGCATATCCGCTTCCCCGCCAGGGTGTTGAACATGGCCGAGAGCATCTTCTCGATGAAACGTTCCTGTTGGTAGACGTTGATCTTGACCACCCGTTCCCAGTAATCGGCCACCTCGTCGAGACCGTAGAATCGGCAAAGGTAAACGAGGTTCAGGATGTCCTTCTTGAAGCAGGACCCGCCGAAACCGACGCTGGCGTTGAGGAACCGCCCGCCGATGCGGCTGTCCAGGCCCACGGCCCGGGCGACCTCCGTGACGTCCGCCTCCGTCTTCTCGCAGAGGGCGGAGACGGCGTTGATGGACGAGACGCGCTGGGCGAGAAAGGCGTTGGCCACCAGTTTCGACAGCTCGCTGCTCCAGATGTTGGTGGTGATGATCTTCTCCCTCGGGACCCAGCGGCTGTAGATCTCCACCAGGGTATCCCGCGCCCGGCGCCCCCTGTCCGTGTCCCTGGAACCGATGAGGACCCGGTCGGGGTATTCCAGGTCCCTGATGGCCGATCCCTCGGCGAGGAATTCGGGGTTGGAGAGGACCTCGAATTCCACACCGCCCTCGGCCGAGGCGAGAATCCGCTCCATGGCCAGGGCCGTTTTCACGGGGAGGGTGCTCTTCTCGATGACGATCTTGGGCGAGCGGGCGTTTTCCAGGATCTGGCGGGCCGTCTTTTCCCAGTATCGGAGATCCGCCGCCATCCCCGCCCCGATGCCGAAGGCCTTGGTGGGGGTGTTGACGCTGACGAAGATGATGTCGTTGTCCCTGATGGCCCCTTCGATATCCGTCGAGAAAAAGAGATTTTTCCCCCTCGTCTCGGCGACGATCTCGTCCAGGCCCGGTTCGTAGATGGGCAGGCGGGACGAGTTCCAGGCGGAGATCCTCTCCGGGTTGATGTCCACGACGGTGACCCGGTAATCGGGGCATTTCTTGGCGATGACGGCCATGGTCGGACCGCCCACGTAGCCGGCCCCGATGCAGAGGATGTTTTTCTTGTTCATGGTCTCAGTTCCTTTGGGTCTGTCAGTTTGAAAGGACTCTTCGGAAATAGGCGATCGTCTCCTTGAGGCCCTCCACGAGGGGAACCCGGGGTTCCCAACCCAACAGCCGTCTGGCGAGGCTGATGTCCGGCTGCCTCTGGACGGGGTCATCGTTGGGAAGGGGTCGGAAGACGATCCGGGAGGTACTTCCCGTCAAGTCGACGACCGTGCGGGCCAGATCCAAAACCGTCGTCTCGGAGGGGTTTCCCAGATTCACGGGGCCGATGCACTCGTCGGGGGTGGCCATCATGCGCGTCATCCCCTCCACGAGATCGTCGACGTAGCAGAAGGAACGGGTCTGGGAGCCGTCGCCGTAGACGGTGATGTCCTCGCCCCGCAAGGCCTGGACGATGAAATTGCTCACCACCCGGCCGTCGTCCAGGGCCATCCTCGGGCCGTAGGTGTTGAAGATCCTGACGATCTTTATCCTCACGCCGTTTTGACGATGGTAATCCATCATCAGACACTCGGCGGCCCTTTTCCCCTCGTCGTAACAACTCCTGATGCCGATGGGATTGACCTTCCCCCAGTAGTCCTCCCTCTGGGGGTGGACCTCCGGGTCGCCGTAAACCTCGGAGGTGGAGGCCTGGAGGATCTTGGCCTTGACCCGCTTGGCCAGACCGAGGGTGTTGATGGCCCCCATGACGCTCGTCTTCATGGTCTTGATGGGGTTGTACTGGTAATGGACGGGCGAGGCCGGACAGGCGAGGTTGTAGATCTCGTCGATCTCCAGGTAGATGGGGTTGATGATGTCGTGGCGGATGAACTCGAAGCGCCGATGCCCCAGGAGGTGGCGTATGTTGTTCTTGCTGCCCGTGAAGAGGTTGTCGAGGCACAGGACGTCGTGACCTTCCGCGATCAGGCGGTCGCACAAATGGGAGCCGAGAAAACCGGCCCCCCCCGTGATGAGGATCCTCTTCATGATCGACCTTTGATATTTCTCCGAGGTTTGGGCTATAGAGGATGAGGATGGCCGTGTCAAGAGAGATTCCCGGGGGAGGTCACGGGGTGGAGAAGGGTGTTCTGTATGTCGTGGCGACGCCGATCGGCAACCTGGAGGATATCACCTACCGGGCCGTCAGGATCCTGAGGGAGGCGGATCTCATCGCGGCGGAAGACACGCGCCGAACCAGGATCCTGACGGAGGCCTACGGGATCAAGACGCCCATCACGAGCCTCCACGAGCACAACGAGGCGAAGAAGGCCTCGTTTCTCATAGAGAAGCTCAGGAGGGGTTCGACGATCGCCTACTGCTGCGACGCCGGCACCCCGGGCGTTTCCGACCCCGGGACCATGACGGTGCGCCGCGTCGTCGAGGCGGGCTTGCGGGTCGTCCCCCTGCCGGGCCCGTCGGCCCTGATCACGGCCCTTTCGGCCTCGGGCGTGGGCGAGGGCGCCTTCGTTTTTTTGGCCTTTTTACCCTCCCACCCCAGCCGCCGACGAGAGGCGTTGAGGACCCTGCGAGACGAGAGGCGTACTTTGATCTTCTACGAGTCGCCGCGGCGCCTCGCCGCCTGTCTCCACGATTGCCTGTCCATCCTGGGCAACCGCCACGTCGTCGTCGCCCGGGAACTGACCAAGATCCACGAGGAATTCATGAGGGGTAGCCTCGAAGAGGTCTGCGCCCTCGTGGGGGGAAGGACGATCAAGGGGGAGGTGACGGTCATCGTCGCCGGCGGCGAAGGGAAGGGGAGAGAGATCCGGGAGGAAGACATAAGAAGGCGCCTCCGGGAGCTGGCGGCCGAGGGGGTCGTCTCCCGCCGGGAGCTGGTGAGACAGGTGGCCCGGGAGACGGGGATACCCCGTAGTCTCGTCTACCGACTCGCCCTGGAAGGTGATTTCCCTTGAAAGACCCATCGCAGGTGTGATAGCCGTTGAAAACCTTGGACTATACGCATCGTTAGGGGGAGGGAGATGGAAGGACCCATGCCGGGACCGGATGAGGTTGTCTACGACCTCGTGGATGTGGTGGAAGAGGGGGATCCTGAAGGCGCCGCGAGCCCCAGGAAGGCGAAGGTCGCCGTGGTGACCCCCAACCTCAAGGAAGAGATCGCCGCGAAGGTAACGGAGGTCACGGAACGCGTGGCCCGGGAGATGATACCCGATATCGTGGAGCGGATATTGCGGGAAGAAATCGAGAAACTGAAGGCGAGATGAGAAAATTCCTCCCTGTCCTGGCCGTCCTTGTCTTCCTCCTGTCGGCCTGCGCCGGCAAGATCCCTCACCAGGTGGTGCCCGACTACGACAAGAGGGGGGTGAGGTTGGTCGCCGTTCTGCCCATCGTGTATAAAGGCAGTGTCAAGGAGATCCCGGGTTTTTTCCGGGCCCGGCTTTTAGACGCCCTCTATTTCAAGGGTTATCCGAAGATACCCACGGCGGTCATCGACGAGAAGCTCCGCGCGGCCTTCCCGGACGGCGAGGCGCCCCTGAAAGACCGGGCGTCGGCGAGGGACCTGGGAAACATGCTGGGGGTGGACGCCGTTCTCTACACGGTCATCGAGGATTGTTCCACCTCCTTTTTCTACCTCTATGCCACGACCCACATGGCCGTGAGGCTCGAGCTGGTAAGCGCCCGCACGGGGGACACCCTGTGGTCCACCCGCTACGAGGCCACGGATAGAATCATGGATATCACCCCGGATCGTCTGAAGATGAAATCCTGCCAGGTCTATGAACCGGTCATGGACCACATCGTGGAAAAGGTGGCGGCGACCATCCCGGACGGTCCCGATCTTTAGGGGTTCACGCCGGATACGACGGCAAGACCCATTACGGAGGTGCCTATGAGAAGAGTTTTTATCCTGACGATCGCCTGTCTTTTCCTTTTCGCCGGTGTCGATAGTGAGGCGGCGGTACCCATGAAGGTCAAGATCGGCGCGGGGCAGGCCACGGTCGGGTACCTGGAGGGGACGGCCCGCGTCCTGCCGGCCGGGACGAACCAATGGCGGGAACTCGTCCAGGGGGTGGCCGTCAGGGGGGGTGACGAGATCCAGGTCGGCAAGAAATCCCGCCTGGAACTGGTCCTGGCGGATGCCTCCCGCCTCCGGTTCGCCGAGGACACGAGGTTCAAGGTCCTCCAAGTGGCCGACGGGACGTCGGACGTGCGCGTCCACGTCACCGTCGGCAGGGCCTGGGCCAACGTATCTAAGGCGGTGGGGGTCAAAAGGAGATTCGAGATCGCCTGCGACAACGCCATCGCCGGTGTCCGCGGCACGGTTTACAGGATGAACGTCAACGACGACCAATCGGCCCTCGTCCGGGTTTACGACGGCGAGGTGGCCGTCTCGGGGGCCGTCAAACCCCTGGAGGCGGACCGGTCGGAACAGATCTTCGGCAAGAAACCCACCCGGATCGCCGGCCCGACCCGCATCGCCGGTCCGACCAGGATTACCATGGAGGAATGGACGATCCTTCTGCGGTCCATGCAGCAGGTGGCCATCCGGAAGGATGGATCGGCGGAGCCCCCCCGGGGCTTTACGGAGGAGGAAGACCGGGACGAGTGGGTGGACTGGAACAGAGAGCGGGACAGGAATCCATGAGGGCCGTCACGGCGCCGCGGGTCTTCATGGAAAAAGGGTTCCCGGGGGGTGAGGCCGGGTGAACATCCCCAATACCCTGACGGTCCTGAGGATCATCTTGGTGCCGGTCATCGTCATCTTTCTCATGCAGGGGGCCTTTATGAAGGCCTTGATCCTGATCGTGATCTCGGGGGTCACGGACGGTCTGGACGGTTTCTTGGCCCGGGTCCTCGACCAGAAAACGCTCCTGGGTGCCTATCTCGACCCCATCGCCGACAAGGCGCTCCTCATGAGCTGTTTCGTGACCCTCTCGGTGAAGCAGATCATCCCCGGCTGGTTGACCGTCATCGTCATCAGCCGGGACTGCATCATCCTCGTCGGGATCTCCGTCCTCGCCATCATGTCCGCCCCCCTGGAGATCAGGCCCTCCCTGATGAGCAAAATAACGACGGTTCTGCAGCTGGTGACCGTTTTCGCGGTCCTCCTCTTTAAGGCCGTGGCCCTTCCCTTTCCCAGGGACGGCGTGGTCTGGACCCTGTTCCTCGCCACCGCCGTTTTCACCGCCGCCTCGGGTCTGGACTACATCTTCAGGGGCATACGCCTCATGAACAGGGCCGTGTAGGGCTCCCAGGGACCGGAGGCCCTTCTTTGAGTGGAAAAGGAAGTGATTTTTGCCTTGACATACGAAATTGTTCCTGTTAATAAAACGGCCGTTCAAAAAAACATGTTCAGGCACGTAGCTCAGGGGGAGAGCGCCATCCTGACGCGGTGGATGTCCAGGGTTCAAATCCCTGCGTGCCTACCATTTTTGGATTGAAGGGCATCAGCCTACCGAATGGTGATGCCCTTCTTTAATGAAGGGGAGGGGAGGCGCCGTGAAGGAGATCAGGATATCGTGGCCCGACGGTACCGAAGGGTCGTTCCCTTCGGGGACGTCCGTGAGGGATGCCCTTTCGCAGTGGGACCCGGAGAAGGTCAAGACGGCCGTCGCGGCCCGTCTCAACGGCGTCCTGGTGGATCTCTCCCATCTCCTGGACGCCGACGGGTCCCTCGAGGCCGTTGACGTCACGTCCCGGGAGGGTCTGGCGATCCTTCGTCACAGCACCTCCCACGTCATGGCCCAGGCCGTGCAGGACATCTTCCCCGGGGCCAAGGTCAGCATCGGTCCCTCCATAGAGGATGGATTCTACTACGATTTCGACTACGATAAGACCTTCGGCCCCGAAGACCTGGAGCGGATCGAGGCGCGGATGAGAGAGATCGTCGCCGCCGACCACCCCTTTCAGCGCGAGGAGGTAGCGAGGGAGGAGGCCGTCTCCCGGTTCGGCGCCATGGGCGAGACCTACAAGGTGGAACTCCTCAACGATCTGCCGCCGGACGTGAAGACCGTCAGTCTCTACAGCCAGGGTGGGTATCTGGATCTCTGCCGGGGACCTCATGTGCCCTCCACGGGGATGATCGGGGCCTTCAAGCTCCTGAACGTGGCGGGGGCTTACTGGCGGGGGGACGAGAGGAACCGCATGCTCCAGAGGATCTACGGAACCGCCTTCGCCACGGAGAAGGAGCTGTCGGAGCACCTCAAGGCCCTGGAGGAGGCGAGGAAGAGGGATCACCGCCGCCTCGGCCGGGAACTGGACCTCTTCCAGATGAACGACGAGGTGGGTCCTGGACTCATCATCTTCCACCCGAAGGGGATGATGCTGCGTTATATCATCGAGGAGTGGGAACGCCGGGAGCACCTCAAGAGGGGCTACGACATGGTCATGGGACCCCAGATCCTGAAGGAGGACATGTGGAAGCGTTCCGGCCATTTTGACCACTACCGGGAGAACATGTACTTCACCGAGGTGGAGGGGCAGGGCTACGGCATCAAGCCCATGAACTGCCTGTCCCACATGCTCATCTACAAGTCCAAGATCAGGAGTTATCGGGACCTGCCCCTGCGCTACTTCGAGCTCGGCACGGTGCACCGCCACGAGAAGACGGGTGTCCTCCACGGTTTGATGAGGGCCCGTCAGTTCACCCAGGACGACGCCCACATCCTCTGCACGCCCGACCAGCTGAACGGTGAGATCAAGGCCATCGCCGATTTCGTGGCCTACGCCATGAAGATATTCGGGTTCGAATACGAGGTCGAGCTCTCGACGAGACCCGAGAAATCCATCGGTTCCGACGCCGATTGGGAGCTGGCCACCTCGGCCCTGGAGCAGGCCCTGAAGGACACCCACCTCCCCTACGACATCAACGAGGGTGACGGCGCCTTCTATGGCCCCAAGATCGACTTCAAGCTCAAGGACGCCCTGAAGAGAAAATGGCAGTGCGCCACCATCCAGTGCGATTTTACCCTCCCGGAACGTTTCGACTTGTGGTATGTGGGGCCCGACGGCGAGCGGCACCGGCCGGTGATGCTCCACCGGGTGATCCTCGGGGCCATCGAGCGTTTCATGGGGGTCTTGATCGAGCACTACGCCGGCGCCTTCCCCGTCTGGCTTTCCCCCGTGCAGGCCGCCCTCCTCACGGTGACGGAGAAACAGATCCCTTACGGCGAGAAGGTCTACGAGCGGCTGACAGAGGCGGGGGTGAGGGCGGAAAAGGTCTTCTCCAACGAGAAGCTGGGTTACAAGATCAGGGAGGCCCAGTTGCAGAAGATCCCCTACATGCTCGTCATCGGGGACCGGGAGGTGGCCGAGGGGAAGGTGTCGCCCCGTTTCCGGGACGGCAGCAATCTGGGGGCCATGGACGTGGAGGCCTTCATAGAACTCATCGGGGAGAAGAACCGTCTCTATCAATAAAAGGAATCGAAACGCCGAGAATCAACGTCGCGGAGGTGAAGTATACTTAAGGATCTACGCATCAATGAGGATATAACGGCCCCTTCCGTCAGGGTGGTCGAAGAGGGGAAACAGCTCGGTATCATGACCCTCGACGAGGCCCTGGCGCGGGCGGCGCGGGCGGGTCTGGATCTGGTGGAGGTGGCGCCGGCGGCGACGCCGCCCGTCTGCCGCATCATGGATTACGGCAAGTACCGCTACCAGCAGAGCAAGAAGCTCCAGGACGCCAGGAAGAGCCAGACGAGCGTCCAGCTGAAGGAGATCAGGCTCCGCCCCAAGACGGAGGAACACGACCTTCAGGTCAAGATAAGGGCCATCAGGAAATTTTTGGAACAGCGGGACAAGGTGAAGGTGACGATGATGTTCCGCGGCCGGGATATCACCTACACGGAGATAGGCGTCAGGGTTATGGCCGAGATCCGTGACGCCCTGAGCGACGTGGGGGTCGTGGACCAACCGCCGCGGCTCGAGGGCCGGAACATGATCATGATCATGTCGCCGAAGAAATAGGTTGAATTAAAATCGATCAAGGAGACGAGTGTAATGCCCAAAGTGAAGACGCACCGTGGGGCGGCGAAACGGTTTTCCCTGACGGGGTCGGGGCGGGTTAAGAGGGCCCGGGCCTTCGCCAACCACATCCTCTCAACGAAGACGCCGAAGCGGAAGAGGAGGCTCAGGAAATCGTCCCTGGTGGACAAGACCAACGAGCGGGCCATCAAGCGACTGGTCCCATATCTGTAAGATCGCGGGAGATTGAGATGCCGAGAGTAAAGAGAGCGCTGACAGCCAAAAAGAAGAGAAGGAAGATCCTGAAGATGGCGAAGGGCTTCTTCGGGGCCCGCAGCCGCCTGTTGAGGACGGCCACGGAGGCCGTGGACCGGTCCCTCAAATACGCCTACCGGGACCGGCGGGTGAGGAAACGGGATTTCCGCAAGTTGTGGATCGCCCGCATCAACGCCGCCGCCCGTCTCAACGGGATGACCTACAGCAAACTCATCGACGGGATCAAGAAGGCCCACGTGGACCTTGACAGGAAGATCCTCGCCGATATCGCCGTCCACGATCCCGCCGCCTTTTCCAGGATCGTCCAGCTCGCCAAGGGTGAAGCCTCGTCATGAGGGACGCCCTTGAGGAGCTCCTCCGGAGAGCCGAGGAGGAGCTGCGCCACGTCTCCACGGCGGAGGGGCTGGCGGAGCTGAGGACCAGGTACCTGGGCCGCAAAGGCCTCCTGACGACCCTCCTGCGAAATATCGGTCAAGTCCCGCCCGGGGAAAGGCCCCTTTTCGGTAAAAGGGGTAACGAGATCAAGGAGATACTGACGGGAAGGATCGAGGCGGCCCTTGCGTCCCTTTCCGCGGCGGCCGAAGAGGCGCGTCTCCGGAGCGAGCGGATCGACGTGACCCTTCCCGGCCGTCCCCTGCCCTTCGGGCGCCTCCATCCCATCACCCAGGTCTGCGACGAGATCTGCGCCATCTTCTCCCGCCTGGGCTTCACCGTCGTCGAGGGCCCCGAGGTGGAGACGGACTATTACAACTTCGAGGCCCTCAACATCCCCAAGGACCATCCGGCCCGGGACATGCAGGACACCTTCTATATCGAGGACAACATCTGCCTGAGGACCCATACCTCCCCCGTCCAGATAAGGACCATGGAGAGGATGAAACCCCCCGTGAGGATCCTGTCCCCGGGGAGGGTCTACCGGCCCGACTCGGACGTCTCCCACACCCCCATGTTTCACCAGATCGAGGGACTGATGGTGGACAAAGGTGTGACCTTCGGGGATCTCAAGGGGATCCTGACGTATTTCCTGCGCCGGGTCTTCGGCGAAGGTATCGACCTGCGCTTTCGTCCCAGTTTCTTCCCCTTCACGGAACCGAGCGCCGAGGTGGACATCCGCTGCGTCATGTGCGGCGGCGGCGGTTGCCGGGTCTGCGGACAGAGCGGCTGGCTCGAGGTCCTCGGCTCGGGGATGGTGGACCCGGCCGTGTTCGCCAATGTCGGCTACGATCCCGAAGAGGTGACGGGCTTTGCCTTCGGCCTGGGGATAGAGAGGATCGCCATGCTGAAGTACGGTATCTCCGACATCCGCCAGTTTTTCGAAAACGACCGCCGTTTTCTCGATCAATTCTGAGCTTATGAAGGTAAGTCTCCGCTGGCTTAAAGATTACGTCGACGTGGATATGCCTGCCGAGGAGCTGGCCGGGATCCTCACCATGGCGGGCCTGGAGGTGGAGGCCGTAGAGGAGGCCGGGCCGGATTTCAACGGCGTCGTCGTGGCCAGGATCCTTTCCGTCCGCCCCCACCCCGCTTCCGAGAAACTCCACCTCTGCGAGGTAACGACGGGCGACAGGGTCTTGCCCATCGTCTGCGGCGCCCCCAACACCGCCGCGGGGGCGACGGTGGCCCTCGCCACCGTGGGGGCCGCCATACCGGGAGGCTATGTCATCAAGAGCAGCCGCATCCGCGGCGAGGTCTCGGAGGGGATGCTCTGTTCCGAGGAAGAGCTGGGGATCGGCGAAGACAACCGGGGCATCATGATCCTCCCCCCCGATCTGCCCTTGGGCATGGACCTCCGCAAGGCCCTCGACCTCATGGACACGGTCCTCGATATCGGCGTGACCCCGAATAGGGCCGACTGTCTCAGTATCATCGGGATCGCCCGGGAAGTGGCGGCCCTCACGGGCAAGACCCTCCGTTACCCCGAGGCGGCGGTCGAGGAATCCGGCGAGGACATAAGGGACATCACCTCCGTCACCATCTTGGATCCCGATCTGTGCCCTCGCTATACGGCCCGGGTCATAAAGAACGTGAAGATCAAGCCCTCCCCCCCCTGGATGAGGAGAAGGCTCGAGGCCGTGGGCCTGAGGGCCATCAACAACATCGTCGACATAACGAACTTCGTCATGATGGAACTGGGGCAGCCCCTCCACGCCTTTGATTACCGTTTCCTGGAAGAGGGGAGGATCGTCGTCCGCCGTTCCCACGAGGGGGAGACCTTCGTGTCCCTGGACGAGAAGGAGAGGACCCTGAGGGCCGACACCCTCATGATCTGCGACGGCGTGAAACCCGTGGCGATCGCGGGGATCATGGGGGGGCTGAACTCGGAGGTCAAGGACGACACCGAGACCGTCCTTCTGGAAAGCGCCTACTTCAACCCCGCCTCCATAAGGAAGTCGGCCCGGTGGTTGGGCATGGGGACGGACGCGGCCTTCCGGTTCGAGCGCGGCATCGACCCCGAGGGCGTCGTGCGGGCCCTGGACCGCGCCGCCTCCCTGATGGCCGAATTGGGGGAGGGTTATGTCGTCAGGGGTCACATCGACGCCTATCCCCATCCCATCAACCCCGTGGGGGAGATCCCCCTGCGAATCGACAGGGTGAATGAGGTCCTGGGCACGGCTATACCGGGGGAGGAGATGGCCTCGATCCTCTCCCGCCTGGAGATGAAGGTTCGACCGGGAGATCCGGGGACCTACCTCGTCGTCCCCCCCACTTTTCGCGTCGACATATCCCGGGAGATCGACCTGATCGAGGAGATCGCCCGCGTCCACGGGTTCGAGAAGGTCCCCGTGACCATGCCCGTACCGACGGGCGTCCCCGAGGCGCCCGCCAAGGGACAGGCCCTCCGGGAAAGGATCGTGCCCATCCTGAGGGGCGGCGGCTACTCGGAGGTGATCACCTACAGCTTCATACCCTCCGATTTCGCCCGCCGCCTCGGCCTGAGGGAGGAAGAGGAAGGGCCGAAAATCGTCAAGATCCGCAATCCCCTCACGGAAGAGCAGGGCGTCATGAGGACCACCCTCGTCTACAGCCTCCTGGACGCCCTGGCCGGCAACACCCGCGCCGGTATCGGGGACCTGAAGATTTTCGAGCTGGGGCGGGTCTATTTCTCCCGCGGCGCGGGTGTCCTCCCGGAAGAAAAGAACAGGCTGGGCCTCCTGGCCGCCGGCTGCCGTTACGACCAGTCCTGGCACCACGGGGATCTCCAGGTCGATTATTACGACCTCAAGGGCTTGTGCGAGAATCTTCTCAGGCACCTCGGGATCGGCGAAGCCAGGTATGAGGCCGACTCGTCCCTGCCCTTCCTGCACCCGGGACGCGGCGCCCGGGTCCTGGTGCGGGGAAAGGACATAGGTTTCATCGGCGAGATCCATCCCCGGGTGGCGGCCCGTTTCGACCTGCGCCGCAAGGTGGTCCTGGGGGAACTGGACGTGGATGCCCTGGCGGCCCTCTGGGGGGAAGGGGAGATCGGTTTTAGGGAGGTATCCCGTTTCCCCGCCAGTTCCCGGGACGTCGCCTTCGTCGTCGATGAGGGGGTGGAGGCCCGCGTCCTCATCGAGGCGGCCTTGGGACAAGGTGAAGAAATACTTGAGCAAGTTTCGGTTTTCGATGTATACAGGGGCCCTAACATACCGGTGGGTAAAAGGAGTATCGGCGTGAGGTTCGTTTATCGCTCCCTCGCCCGTACCCTGACGGATGAGGAGATCAACGAAGTCCACGAGAGGATCGTGAAGGCCGTAATGGAGGCCTCCGCGGCAACCATCCGGACATGATTCCATCGGCTTTTTCGAGGAGGCGGGAATGACCAAGATCGATATCATCCAGGATGTTTACGAGAAACTGGGATTGACGAAGAGGGAATCGGCGCAGGTTGTCGAGTCGGTCTTCGAGATCATGAAGGACAATCTGGCCAAGGGGGAGAAGATCAAGATATCCGGTTTCGGCAACTTCGTGGTGAAGGAGAAGAAACCCCGGCGCGGCCGCAACCCCCAGACGGGTGAGGAGATCCAGATCTCGGCCCGGCGGGTTTTGACCTTCAAATCTTCTCAAGTGCTGAGAAAGGCCCTCAACGCCTGAGATTCAGACCCCAAGGTCTTGTTGGGAGGGTCTGTCAATGGAAGACGAGATTCCCGAGAAGACCTATTATCGCATCGGTGAGGTGAGCCGGATCTTGGGCGTCGAACCCTACGTGGTCCGGTACTGGGAGTCGGAATTCAGGGAAGTGAGGCCCCTGAGGACCTCTTCCTCTCAGAGGCTATACCGGCGCAAGGATCTCGAGGCCCTCCTGCTCATCAAAGAGCTCCTCTATCGGGACTGCTTCACCATCCGGGGGGCGAAGAGGGAACTGGCCAGGCGGATAAAGACCGGTGCCGAGGAGGACATCCTCAAGAAAGTCAAGAGGACCCTTTTAGAGATACGGGAGCTGTTGTCGTGAAAAGCCGACCCCTCCGTGGAAGGGTCGGCTTTTTTGGTCTTTGAGTCCCGCCGTCCCCCTGTCGAAAGGGGAGACGGAACCTCCCTACTTCTTTTTCTTGGCCCGGCTGGCCCTCTTGGAGGCCTTCAGGGGGTTGATCTTCTGGGTGGTGTCCTTGATCTCGAATTTCACGTGGGTCGCCGACGGGCATTTGCCGATGATCCACTTGCTGCCCGGGTCCGCGTAAACCTTGCAATAGCGGCCGCTTTCCACCTCGACGATGCGCCCGCAGCCCTCGCACTGCTCCACGACGGTCCTGAAGCTCCCGTCGGTGAAACTGCAGCCCTTCTTCGTCATAAACCCGCAGTAGGTCCCTGCCTTGATGGTCTGACAGATCATGGTCCTCTCCTCTTGGATTCTTGAAAAAAGGTCAGCTAACAAAAAAGCGTTTTCAAGTCAAGGAAAATCCTGGAACGAGTCATTGACTTAAACAATTTATCGTGATAGGCCAAGCGGCGTTGCCGGGGATCAATCTTCACCGACCGAGGAAGCCTCTTGAAGAGAAAAACAGCAGCTCAGATCTGGTTTCGATCCCTCCTCGTCCTCCCTTCCCTGAACTTCCGGAGGATGCAAAACATCGGTTTCACCTACGCCCTGCTGCCCCTCATCGTCGCGAAGGGACGTACCGCCGACGAGCGGGCGGCCCTGCTCAAGAGGCACCTGCGCTATTTCAGCACCAATAACAATTTGCTCCCCGCCGTCTTGGGCGTCGTCGCCCGGGTCGAGGAAGACTCTTCGGCGGCGGGGGGAGATGACCGGGCGGCTCAGCTGCGCGACACCCTGGCCGGTCCTTTCGCCGCCGTTGGCGACGGTTTTTTCTGGCGGGGCTTGAGACCCTTGGCCTCGGCGGCGGCGGCGATGACGACCCTCGTGGGCCTCGTGGCCGGTCCTTTTCTCTTCATCCTCATCTATACCCCCTTTCAGGTCTGGCTGCGCCTGCGCGGTTTCGTTGAGGGTTATGGGGGCGCCGATCGGGCTTTCGCTTTCATCAAGGGCCTGGATCTGACCGGGAAATCGCCGTATCTCCAGTATGCCGCCCTGGTGATCGCGGGCACGGCCCTTGCGTGGTGGTCCCGGGGGCTGGTCGGTCCGGGGGGGTTGGATTTACGGACGGTCACGACAGGGGCCCTCGTCTGGGCCGCCGTCGTCGTCTTTTTCGCCGCCCTGAAGCGCAAGATCCCCGCCGAGATCCTCCTGTACGGGACAGCGGCGGTTTTTTATCTTGTCTCTTTATGATATGATCATCCGGCGGTCCTTCGAGGTGAGAAACCGCCTGGGGATGCACGCCCGGGCGGCGGCGAAACTGGTCGAAACGGCCGCGGGGTTCCGCTCCTCCGTGTCCCTGGAATACGGAGGTCAGGAGGTGGACGGCAAGAGCCTCCTCGACATCCTGACCCTCGGCTGTCCTTACGGGGGACGGATCGAGGCGCGCATCGAGGGACCGGACGCGGATAAGGCCGCCTTGGCCCTGGAGAGGCTTTTTGCAGATAAATTCGGAGAAGACTGAACTTTGGAAGAGGACGACCGTACGATAGTGCTGAGGGGAACGGGGGTCTCCCCCGGGGTGGCCACGGGCAAGGCCTACGTGTTCGACCGCCTCGACGCCCAGATCTCGTTCTACAGACTCGAAAAACCCGCCTTGGTCGCCCGGGAGATAAAACGGCTCCGGGCGGCCGTCAAGGCCTCGGAGGAACAGCTCAAGACTCTGAAGAGGCGTCTCGGTGAGGTCGAGGGGGTAAAACCCGTCTATATCATCGACGTCCACCTCATGCTCCTGAGGGACCGGGTCTTTTTGTCGACCATGATCGACCGGATCCGGGAGCTGAACGTCAACGCCGAATGGGCGGTTCGTCTCGCCGTGGATAAGTACCGGGAGGTGTTCGAAAAGATCGAGGACGATTATCTCAGGGAACGGTTCAACGATATCCGTTACGCCGCCCAGATGATCCTCCGCAATCTCGCCGGCGGTGAACAGGGGTCCATCGCCGGGGCCGGCGGCGACGTCATCGTCATCGCCGCCGATCTTTCCCCCGCCGACACGGCCCAGATGATGATCGACCGGGTGTTGGGTTTCGCCACGGATATCGGGAGCCGCACGTCCCACACGGCCATCGTGGCCCGATCCCTCGAGATACCGGCCGTGGTGGGCCTGGAGAAGATCACCCGCGTCGTCAGGACCAACGACACCGTCATCGTGGACGGCTCCGCGGGCCTGGTCATCGTCAACCCCGAGCCGGAGGTGATACTCCGCTACGAGGAGAAGAGACGCCTCGCCCAGGACGCCCGGGCGGAGTGCCTCCGCTATGCCTGTCTCCCCGCCGTGACCAGGGACGGTCGCCAGGTGGCGATAGGGGGCAACATCGAGTTCGTCGAGGAGATCCCGTCGGCCCTGACCTACGGGGCCGAGGGGATCGGCCTGTACCGGACGGAGTTCATCTACGTCAACAGGGAACAGCTGCCGACGGAGGAGGATCATCTCAGTAACTACAGCCGCGTCATCGGGGCGGAAGGCCTTTCCTGGGCCACCGTCAGGACCTTCGATCTCGGCGGCGACAAGTTCTTCTCCAACCCCAAGCTGGCCAAGGAGATGAACCCCCAGATGGGACTGCGGGCCATCCGTTTCTGCCTCAAAGAGATTGATCTTTTCAAGGTACAGCTCCGGGCCATCCTGCGGGCCAGCGCCCTGGGGAGGACGCGGATCCTCTTCCCCATGATCTCGGGGGTGGAAGAGATCAGGCGGGCGAAGGAGATTTTGGAGGAGGTCAGGGTCGAGCTGGAGGGTGAAGGCGTGCCCCTCGGGGACAGGATAGAGGTGGGGGCCATGATCGAGGTCCCGTCGGCCGTCATGATCGCCGAGGCCCTCGCCCGGGAGGTGGACTATTTCAGCATCGGCACCAATGACCTGATCCAGTACGTCTTGGCCATCGACCGGATAAACGAGCGGGTCAGCTATCTCTACGAGCCCCTTCACCCCGCCGTGCTGCGCATGATCCGCCATACCGTCGAGGCCGGCCATGCCGCCGGGATCCCCGTGGCCATGTGCGGCGAGATGGCCGGGGACCCCCTCTACACCATGGTCCTCCTCGGTCTCGATCTCGATGAGCTCAGCATGAACCCCATGGCCATCCCCAAGGTAAAGGCCGTCATCAGGGAGACGACCATGGCGGACTGTAAGGGCCTTCTTGAGGAAATCATGTCCATGTCCTCGGGCGTCGAGATCCGCCGGGCCGTCGAAGACACCATGTCCCGCCTTTTCCCCGCAGAATTCGGCGCCAACGGTCAATAGGATGGGCCCCTGCGCGCGGATCAAGGACTGGCTGAACTCCTGCCGTAACGGTGCCATAGGCGGCATCGAGAAGGAAGAAGGCCCTCTCTACGGCCTCATCAAGGGGGTGATGGACCGCATCCCCTTCGACGGGGAGTCCGTTTCCTACCTCAAGGACCTGAAGGAAAAAGGGACGGTCATCTACGCCCTGAAGGACCGGAGCCAGATCAACACCATGGTCCTCTACGCCCTGGCCCGCCGCACGGGCATCCCCCGGCCCGAATTCAGCGCCGGCGTCAACATGCTCCTCTGGCAGCGGCCCGCCAGGGCCCTGGGGACCCTTTACTGGTCCCTGGCCAAAAGACATTCCCCGTCGCCCGACGGTGGGGGCCCCGGCGGGGAGGCCCTGGAGGAGATGATCTTGAGGGGGGGGACCTTCGTCGTCCCCATGGGCGGTTCCGAGTTCACCCGTGACCCCGTCGCCGAGGGGGCCCTCAAGGAGATCTGTCGGGCCGCCCGGCGGGCGCGGCCCGTCTACCTCGTCCCGGTCCTCCTCGTCTACGGGCGGCGCCGGGAACGGGAGAAGGAGAAACTGGTCAACATCCTCTTCGGCCAGAGCGAGAACACGGGTTTCGTGCGCCGGGCCGTCACCTTCCTGAGGTATTCCGGCCAGATCGTGGTCTTCCCCCTGGCGGCCGTCGAGGTGGCCTCCTTCCTGGGGGAGAGGGAAGGGCTCCCCGAGGAGGAGGTCATCAGGGAGCTGAGGAGCGAGGTCATCTCCCGCATCGACGAGGAGCGGGAGGCCCTCCAGGGACCGGTTCTCAAATCCCGGAAAGAGATGATGAGGATGGTCCTCGAGGACCCCCTGCTGCTGAAGAAGGTGGAGGAGATGGCGGCCGTGGGGGGCAAGAAGAACGTCCCCGACCTGATGAAGGACGCCCGGCGCTACATAGACGAGATCGCGGCTGATTACGACGATCTCTACATCGAGTTCTGGTACCGGGTCCTCTCCTGGCTGTGGAACAATATCTACGACGGGGTGGTGGTCGATTCCGAGGGGATGGTGCGGATTCGCAACATCGCCAAGAAGATGCCCTTCGTCGTCATCCCCTGTCACCGCAGCCACGTCGATTACCTCCTCTTGTCCTATGTTTTCTACGAGCACCACGTCCAGCTCCCCTTCATCGCCGCGGGGACGAACATGGCCTTCGGCCCCTTCGGCCACATCTTCCGCAAGTCGGGGGCCTTCTTCATCCGCCGCAGCTTCCGGGGCAACCCCCTCTACGGCGAGGTCTTCGCGAGGTACCTCAAGACCATGCTGAAAGAGGGCCTGCCCATCGAGTTCTTCATCGAGGGGGGGAGGAGCCGGACGGGCAAGATGGTCATGCCCAGGTACGGTCTCCTTTCCATGATCATCTCCGCCTATCTCGAGGGAGTGACGGACGACGTGGCCCTCATTCCCGTCTATATCGGCTACGACCGGGTGATCGAGGAAAAGTCCTACCTCGAGGAGCTGGGGGGAGGCCAGAAAAAGCCGGAAAGGACGACGGACGTCATCAAGAGCTCCCGGGTTTTGAGGAAACGCTACGGCCGCGTCTACGTGAACATCGGCGAGGCCATCTATCTCAAGTCCTACCTTTCCTCCCAGGAAAAGCCCGTGGCCGAGATGACCACGGAGGAGCGTCAGCGTCTCTACCGCAAGATCGGTTACGAGGTGGTCCTCTCCATCAACCGCGTCTCCGTCGTGACCCCCTTCGCCCTCGTGTCGGCGGGTCTCTTGAGCCACGACCGCCGGGGGATCGGTCATGACGACCTCATGGTCGTTTTGGAGGAATACCATCAGTATCTCCTCGCAAGAAGAATCAGCCTCGCCGTGACCTTCGCCCAGCGGGAGAAGGCCGTCAGGGAGGCCCTGGATCTCTTCGTCGAGGCGGGGTTCATCACCCGCCTCGGCCGGGAGGAAGAGGAGGAAGGGGAACTGGAGGAGACGGTCTATTCCCTCGAGGACGACAAGCGGATGAATCTCGAGTACTACAAGAACAACATCCTCCATTACTTCATCCCCCTCTGTTTCGTCGCCACCTCCATGCTGTCCCGCCCGGACGACGTCATACCCCTGGAGGGGATCATCGAGGATTACCGTTTCTTCAAGCGCCTCTTCTGGAAGGAGTTCATCTTTGACGACCGCGTGGACGACGTCCTGGAGGTGAACGAGACCCTCGCCTACCTCCACGACCGAAAGATGGTCGTCCTGCAGAAGGTGGACCAGGGGGCCTGGCTCGAGATCAAGGGGAGGGGGAGGACTAACCTGCGGGCCTTCGCGGGCCTCATCGCCAACTACATCGAGTCCTACTGGGTCGTCGTGAGGGGCCTGTCCTATCTGAGGAAGGAGCCGCGCTCGGAGCGGGAGTGGCTGCGCCATCTCCACAAGCTGGGGTCCCTCATGTTCAGGAAGGGTGAGATCCGCCGGGCCGAGGCCCTCTCCCAGGCCAACTACCTCAACGCCGTCTCCTTCCTCACGGACGAGGGGGCCATCGACGTCAGGGAGGTGCCGGAGAAGAAGGATCGCCGGGAGGCGAAGGTCTACTCCATAAGAGACGACCGAAAGGTCATCGAGCCCCTGCGGCGCCGCCTGTTCCGTTTCCTCTGAGATGGTCTTGGTCCGGAACATCCGCGAAGAGAAGGGCGTCGCCGCGGCCCCGGGCAGGGAAGGGGAGACGAGGCTCCACCGTCACCTCAAGAAGTGGCTGGAGAAGGCGATTCAGGATTTCTCCATGATCGGCGCGGGCGAGCGGGTTTTGGTGGCCGTTTCGGGCGGGGCGGACAGCCTCGTCCTCCTGAGGCTCCTGGCCAGTCCCATGGTCTTCACGCCCCCCTTCGAGATCGTGGCGGCCCATATCGACCTCGGTTTCGAAGGCGACGGCGGTGCGGGGCGGGTCCTGGAGCGTCACCTTGCCGAGGGGGGTTACGATTTCGTCCTGGAGAGGACCGATTACGGCCCCCTGGCCCACAGCCGGGAGAACAGGAAGAACCCCTGTTTCCTCTGTTCCCGTCTCCGCCGGCGCCGTCTCTTCGAGATCGCCGCCGAGAGGGGCTGCCGGGTCGTGGCCCTGGCCCATCACTGGGACGACGTCATCGAGACCCTCCTGATCAATCTCTTCTACGGCCGGGAGATCAGCACCATGCTCCCCAGGCAGACCATCTTCGCCGGGGAGATGGCCATCGTGAGGCCCCTTTTCTATATCAAGGAAGAACTGATCAAGAAGTACGCCCGGGAGTGCGCCCTCCCCGTCACGGAGAACCCCTGCCCGACGAGCAGGACCTCGCGGCGGGCCTACATCAAGGATCTCATCGGGCGCCTCGAGGAGGAAAACCCCCTGTTGCGCCATAACATCTGGACGGCCCTCTCCCACGTGAAGGCCGATTATCTGCCCTTCGGGGTGCGGAGGGAGGGTTAGGATGACGGCCAAAAAGAGGGAGGGGGGCGAAAAGGTCATCGCCCAGAACAAGACGGCCCGCCTCAACTATTTCATCGACGAGACCTACGAGGCGGGGATCGTCCTCGTCGGCACGGAGGTCAAGTCCCTTCGGGAGGGCCGGGCGAACCTCAAGGACAGTTACGCCTCCATCCGGGACGGGGAGGCCTTCCTCCACGACCTCCACATCAGTCCCTACAGCCACGGCAACAGGTACAACCACGACCCCCTGCGGGTCCGGAAACTCCTCCTCCACAAGAGGGAGATAAAGCGCCTCTACGGCAAGTCCCGGGAGAAGGGGTTCACCCTGGTCCCCCTGCGGCTCTATTTCAAGAACGGCCGCGTCAAGGTGGAGATCGGCGTCGCCCGGGGGAAGAAGCTCTACGACAAGCGTCAGGAGATCAGGCGCCGGGACGAGCGGCGGGCCATGGAGAGGGACCTGTGGCCGAAGGGGCGCTGAGGGCGACATGGGCCTTGACATTTGGTCTCCCTCGATTTAAGTTAAATCACGAAGCGTTCTTTTTCAGGAAAATAGGGGGCGAAACGGTTTCGACGGGGATAGTTGAAGCTGCAGCAGCGTGTCGAGGTTCCTACAGGCCTCGTTAAACAGGTAGGAAAACGATAGTCGCCAACGACTACGAATACGCCTTAGCCGCGTAAGACGGCTAACGTCCCTCCGGTCACTCCCGCCGGGCCGGCCGGGGGCGTCATACAGGCGGGATAGCCGAACCTCCCCGCCCGGGGGAGGGGGTGCGAAGATT